>NZ_JBYIPF010000004.1:0-301616 GCF_057706945.1 Microbacterium sp. bgisy203
ACTGGTGCCGGGCCGCCCCCCCCCCGGGCGGCATCTCACTCATCAGCAACCCCACATCGCCAACCTGTTCGAGCATGTCGCGATGCCCCGCCGGGTAGAGCCGGTTCGGACCGCCGGCCATCACCGCGATCGTCTGCCCGCCGCTACTCAGCGCAGCGCGGTGGGCGGCACCGTCGATGCCGTAGGCGCCGCCGGAGACCACGATCTGCTCCGCGTGCGACGCGTCGTGGGCGAGCTCGCCGGCGACGTGATCGCCGTAACTGGTCGAGGCCCGTGAACCGGTGATCGTCACCCGCGTCTCCTGCCGGGCCGCGAGGAACGAGGTCGCTCCCTTCGTCCACAGCACGTACGGGGCACGATCTCCCAGCGCGTCCACCGAGACCGGCCAATGGGCATCCCCAGGGATCAGCGGTGTGTACGACCCGTCCAGCACCCCCGCCAGATCATCGCCGAGGCTGCCCCGTGCGGCGAGCTGTTGCGCGGTGTGGTGCAGAATCGCTGCTTCCTCAGCCCGGACGCCGAGCATCGATCCGCCTGTGTCGAGGAGCCGGAGAGTCTCGACGGCGCCTTCGCGGCGCAGCAACCGGCCGACGGTGCGGTCGGCCGGCTCGGCCATTATCGAGAGCATCACGCGGGCCGTCCGCTCATCGGAGGCGTAGTCAGCCAGAGCAACCATGACCGGGTCCTTCCACTCACCAGGCGCTACCAGTGCAGGTGCGCTCGGCACCACGACGAGACCTTCCCCTCTCGCCCGATCCCGGCGTAAACTAGGAGGTGAAGCGCAGGCATTCGATCTGCAGGGTCCTTCGGGATCGCCCCTTCCGGGGCCACCATCAACACGCCGCTTCTCGATCATTCGAACCGTGTTGAATGGAGGCCCACCGATGTTCCTCAGTGACCTCGTCCGGCGCCGCTGGCGCCAGAGCGAGAACACCGCTCAGAATCTGGAACCGGCCCGCCGGCTCTTCCCGACGAACCGCATCCGCGATGCCGTCTACACCCGCCGCGGGCTCAAATGGGGCGTTCCCGCGATGCTGCTCGCTGCCCCCTACATCGCCGCCGTCAAGCTCCTGACCTACCACATCGAGCAGGGCGGCCCCGGCTGGCTCCACCTGGTCGTCCTGCTGTGCGCATGGAACGCGCTCAAGATGCTCTGGCTCGGCCCGGTGAGCCTCATCGCCCCCCTCCGCTACCGAGAGCACGTCCAGCGCCGCACCGCCCGCCGAGAAACCGAGTCGCGCAGTACGCCGGATGAGGTTCTGGTCATGACCGGAGGTGCGCCATGAAGGCCGTCATCTACCGGTATAGCGCGGCAGAGAACCCGACCTGGCTGGATCAGCAAGAAGCCGACTGCCGCCGCTACGCCGACGAGCACGACCTGACCGTCACCGAGGTCTTCACCGACGTCGGGCGCAGTCGCTACGGTCTGCAAGGCGTGCTCGATGCCGTCGAGCGGGAGGACGTGACCGGGCTCATCGTCACCGATCTTGCTCGGCTCGGCTCCAAGTACGCCGATCACGTCGCCGTCGTCCAGCAGCTCCACGACGCCGGAGTCGACATCCACGTCACCAACGACCGCACGACGAGCTCCGTCGAGGAGAACCTGATCGCCGTCAAGCAGGCACACCTCGACGCCCAGGCCCGGCGGCCGTTCCCCTCCGGTGGCAACGACTCCACGGACTGACCTGCTACAGCCGCCTGCCGAGGGCTCCCTGCGTGTCGGCCCCGAATGGGAGGGCAAACGTGAGATCCTGAACGGAAAACTTGGGTCGTCGGATGCTTGTGTGCGCTTCGCGCACCGCCCCGGCGGCGGGCGAGCTCGCGGCAGGTCTCACAGAACCGCCTTCGCGGCTGAACGTGAGGAGGCGTGATGTCCACGATCGAGGATCTTCGGGGTCGCCTCTGGTCCGATGAGCCGTCGAAAGTGGACTTCCTCGCGGCGCGGGCCATCGCGGAAACGGTCTCTGACGCTGTCCTCGATGACGCGCTCGATCCGTTGGCGATCGGACTGTCCGGCCCGTGGGGTAGCGGCAAGACCACCGTCCTTGAACTCATCAAGGCTGATCTTGACTCCCGTAGCGATCCTGAGAAAGCCAAGATCATCACCGTCCGCACCGACCCCTGGCGTTACGACCCTGCCGTGGGCGCGAAGGAGAGCCTGATCGGTGAGGTCCTCGACGCCATCGCGGCCGAACTCACCGAACGCCTCAAGGACGTCGAGGAGTCCAAGGGCGAGAAGATCAAGAAGCTCCTGAAGAGGCTCTCTGATCGGGTCGACTGGGCCAAGGCGGTCAAGCTCGCCGCCAAGTCTTCGCTCACCTTGCAGATCCCCGGTGTCAGCGACGTGCTGGATCTCATCCGCGAACCGGCGTCCGAGGGGAGTGACGCCGGGGACCAGCCGCGGGGCCTGGCCGGTTTCAAGGCTGAGTTCGCTGAGCTGTTGGGGGCCGAGGAGATGGCTCACGTGCGCCGGGTAGCGGTGCTGGTCGACGACCTCGACCGGTGCCTGGTGGATACCGTCGTGGAGACCCTGGAAGCGATCCGTCTCTTCCTGAGCGTTGAGGGCATGGCGTTCGTCATCGCGGCAGACGAGGACCGGGTTGCCGACGCGATCCGCACGCGCCTGCCAGATTCGAGCATGCCTACGGAGCGCCCCGAGGACGAAGACGCTCTCCCGGCAGAGCCCCCGTCCAAGCTCTACCTGCACAAGATCGTCCAGACCACCGTCCCACTGCCGGCTCTGGGTGCCTTCGACACGGAGTCGTATGTGCTCTTGCTGCAGCTGCAGAATCGCGTTGACCAGCGTCTCACCGATGAGCAACTGGAAAAGGTCATCACCGAATGCCACCGGCTACGCATGGCCGGTGCTCTCGACGACCTCCAGGCGCCTGACGGTCTCGACGTCCAGCGAGAGCTGTCTTTCGCGCGACGGCTCACCACGATCCTCTACGAGAAACTCCGGGGCAACCCGCGGCGCATCAAGCGATTCCTCAACGACCTGAACATCCGTCGATCCATCGCTGCGCGGCGGGGCATCGAGCTCGACTTCGACGTCGTCGCCAAGCTCATGGTTCTTGAAGTTCTCCTGCCGGATCAGTTCCAGTCCGTGCTGTCATGGTTGCGAACCGGTGAGCTTCGAGATCGACTGGAGTCGCTGGAAGCGCAAGCGAACCGGCCGAAAGAACCTCCAGTCCCCGCTCCGCCAGCTGACCTGGCCGACCGCGCACCGGATGAACCCGAGACGGCTGCGGACGCGGCCGGAGCGGAACCGCCCGACACAGCCGAAGACGCCCGACCACCCGAAGCGGAGGAAGCGCCGACCCAAGCAGCGTCAGCAGCCGCGGTCGCCCCGCACTTCGCCGAGGACATGATCCGATGGGCGAAGCTCCCACCGGATCTTCATGACCTCGACCTGAGCCCCTACCTGCACCTGGCGGCATCCTTCCGCGGCGACCTCCTGGTCAGTGCAGAGCTTCCCCAACATCTCCGCGATCTGGCCGCGCAGCTGGCCTCGACCCGCACGGTGGACAGGCGGCAACTCACTGACGAGAGCCTGCGAGCGCTCACGACCGACGATGTCGATCAGCTGCTGCGGCACCTGGGGCTGCGTGCACGAGACCGTGTCCAGGAGCAGCGCGGCGCGGTCGCCGGGATCGTCAGACTCGCCACCGCACATGTCGCCGTGCAACCGGCCGCGCTTGACGCGTTTCGCCGGCTCCCGGCCTCCGATCTGCAGCCCGGTACCGCCGTCATCCTCGCCGGGGTCGAGATCCCCGGGATGAAGGACGTCATCAACGCGTTGGCCGCGCAGCTCCCAGACGGCAACATCAAGAAGGCGCTCACCACGCCGCCACCGAAGGGCGGTAAGCGCTGATGGGAACTAAAGGCTCCTACTCCGGCAGTGCCGCCGGTGGTGACCTGCGCGACGGACTCGACGACTGGCTGGCCAGTCTCCCCGGGGCTGATGGCCAGGCTCCGCCGCCCTCAGGCAGCCAGCCCTCGCTTCTGTCCCCGCTGAAGCCGTCCCCGAGCTCGCCAGCCGGCAGGGTGCTGCCCACGGCCGCGCTCTTCCGTTCCTCCCGCGGCGGAGGGGGAAGGGGTGGGGGCGGCCGCCGGGGCGGCGAGAGCCTCACTCGATCGACGGCAGCCTCCGCGCGTTCCGCCGGCCGTGGAGCCGCAGCGGCATACGCGTACCGCAGCGGCGATGCTCAGACTCTCCGCGATCTCGGCCTGGACTACGACGCACTGCGGGCGAACCCGAACATCTTCGACGTCGCCCACCAGATCGCACAGAAAGTCTGTGAGGACCTCCCCGCGGGAACGATCGAGACTGCGGAGCAGATGGAGGTCGTCGGCAGGCTCGCCGAATGGCTCGTCGAGAGCGACAGCACGGGGACGGACGTGTCACTCGGGCAGATCGCCGAGGAAGCGGTCGCCCTAATCCTGGCCGAGGCATACCTCGTGGAGACCGCATCTAGTCTGAACACCAAGGACATGTCAGGAGCCGAACGCGCGGCGTTCGAGGACGGGATCCGTCAGGCCGCGGAAGAGCTCGCCGCACACGCGGATCTCTCGCCCAGCGGGCCCAGCGCCGAGGAGTTCACGCGCGCGATCGAAGACGGACTCGAATATCTTAGAACCATCCACGAGGCGGATTGAGATGGCGCAGTTCGATCTTCGTTTCCAAGTCCCATCGGCGCTCACTCCCGAGTCCGCCGAGCGCACGTTCTACTGGCCCACCGCTGGGGCCGGCACCTTCAACACCTCCCTGGGACCCCGGCTGGGCAAGCTCGGCCCGGTGCGACGCGAGAACATCGAACTGTTCCGCCTCGCCGCGATGGTCTACGCCGCAGACCGTTCCGTCCCGCGCCGGGCCGGCCGCGTCAACTGGACCCAACGCCACATTGCTCTGAGCGTCCCCGTCCACGACACGGCACCCTGGAACGCCATCACGAACCAGCTGCAGCAGCTCCTCGACTTCTTGTCGGGTGACCGATGGACGCTCACCTTCCGTGCAGCTCGCATCCCTCGTGAGGACATCGCGCCCAACGGGTATCCCGACGTGCAGCGGGTGGTGCTAATGAGCGGCGGCGCCGACTCCGCCACCGGTGCATTCCTCGCACGCACCCAGCCCGAACCGCACCTGCTCGTATCTCACGTCGGGGCGACATCGATCTCACCCATCCAGCAGGACGTCGCCGAACGCATCCGAGACCTCTGCCCCAATGGCAGCACGCAGCAGCACGCGCAGGTCCGCTTCACCCGACGCCAGACACAACCCGGAGGCCACCGGTTCAAGAATGAGAACACCACGCGAACCCGGTCGTTCCTGTTCCTCGCGCTCGGCCTCGCCCTCGCCTCGGTCAACGAGGTGGAACTCTGGATCCCCGAGAACGGGTTCGCTTCACTGAACCCACCCCTGGGCGCTGACCAGCTCGGCAGCCTCTCCACCCGCACCACCCACCCGTGGTTCCTCACCGAACTGTCCCGACTCGTCTCCGCCGCCGGCGCATGGGGAACCCTGTCCAATCCATTCGCGGCACAGACGAAGGGCGAGATGTTCCGGTGGCTGGCGGACCAGGTCGGCGATGACCCCGCCTCGGACCTTCTCAGCGCCACCAACTCGTGCGCGTTCACCAACCGACGATGGCTCGGCGTGACAGCGACCGACCATTGCGGAACGTGCTTCGGGTGCCTGGTGCGCCGGGCATCGTTCGCGGCCGCGGAACTCACCGACCGAAGCACCTATGTGATCGATGCCCCTCCCAGCGAGGCCGCGAGATCCCAACTCGAAAAGGCGTCGATCCTTCCCAGCATCCGCGGATTCGTGGCCCGCGGAATCCGGGTCAGCGACATCGCAGCGATGCGCCTGCCCGACGGGTACTCCGCAACCGACGCCCGTGACCTGTGCGTCCGCGGCGCGCGCGAGCTGGAGACGCTGACATGACCAACTTGCCGGCCGTTGACCTCCACGCCCACATCGACCCGACGGTCACCCCTCGGGACCTTCTGAACCTCCGAGCCGTGATCTTCGCGGCAAGTCGAAGCCTCGCCGAGTCGCGTCTCGCCCTCGATCGCCAGCACCACGACCTGCTCGCGATCTGGGGCGTCGGCGTTCACCCAGGAGTGAAGACCGCACTCGATGGCTACGACCCTGAGGAGTTCGAGCGTCTCATCGCCCGCACCCCCTACGTCGGCGAAATCGGACTCGACGCAAGAGTCCCATCCCGCCTCGCCAAACAGCACGACGTGTTGGCCGCGCTGCTCACGCAACTTCAGGCGAAGCCCCGCCTCACGTCGATCCATAGCTACCGGGCAACCAGCGAAGTCGTGGAGCATCTCGAACACACCCCGATCACCGGCGCGATCCTGCACTGGTGGCTCGGCGACCGAGCCACCACAAGGCGCGCGATTGAACTCGGAGCCTACTTCTCGATCAACACCGCCACCCTGCGCCGAAGCGACGCCATCGACCTCATCCCCATGGATCGTCTCCTCCTAGAAACAGACCACCCCGATGGGAACCGCAGCGGAGCCCGCCCGCACCAACCTGGCAATGTCAGCGACGTCGAAGCAGCTCTCGCCAAGCAGCGCGGAGTCACCACCGCTCAGATCCGAGCCCACGCCTGGCGCAACCTCGCAACACTTGTGAACACCACAGGAACGAAGCCTCTGCTGCCGCCCCGAGTCACAGCAATCCTCGGGGCGATCGAGTAACACCCAGACATGGGCCCCGAGGCTCACCGCACTCGCCCATTAGTGTCCCGAAGCTTCACACCCGCAGCGATCAGCGCGACACGCACGGAACTGGCGTTGAAGCCCATCCGCTCGCCGACCGTGGCCAGCGACTCGCCCTGCTCGTAGCGCAGGCACATCTCGCGCACCTGCTCAGATGACGGCTTCTCACCGCGTAGCCGCACTCCTCGCTCACGCAATCGCACAGCGAGTCGCTGACGGCTTACTCCCAGATCACCCGCGATCGCCCGCAGGATCTCGCCGTCCTTGTACCGGCGCTCTGCCTCTCCCAGCATGGCCACCGTCAGCCGCGGAACCGGGCGCGGCAACGCTCGCGCCGAGGTCGGCGATTCCGGCGCTGGCCTGCGCCGCCGACGGATCGCACGATGCGACGAGACCGCCAACTGCAAGGCCGGGGCAAGGTTAGAGCACTGTCGCGCTACCTCCACAGTCTCTTCTCCTCCCCCGCGCACGAGCGTCGACTCGATAGGCTCGCAGCATGGACCTGCGTGTTGCGGCCTACGCGGTCGTGTTCGATGACGAGCGAGGGCTGCTCCTCGCTCACTGGCACGAGGGTCGTCGTGCTGCGTGGACTCTGCCGGGCGGCGGGATTGAGCCCGGCGAAGATCCGCAGGATGCCGTCAAGCGCGAGGTCCGGGAGGAGACCGGGTTCCGCATCGAGATCGACGAGCTCCTCGGCATCCATTCGCGTGTGATCCCCGCGCGTCAGCGCATCCGTGACGACGCGACCGAGCCGCTCCATGCCCTCCGGATCGTCTACCGCGCGCACATCGTCGGCGGGCGTCTGCGCAACGAGACGGGCGGGTCTACCGACGAAGCCGACTGGTTCGCGATCGCCGAGATCCCGGCGCTGCAGCACGTCAACCTCGTCGACATTGGGCTGGAGATGGCCGGGCTGTGATCACCGGGCTGTGATCACCGGGCTGTGATCACCGCGCGGACGCCGGCTGGGAGATGTCGGCGACCGTTGCGCCATAGGCGGCGATGAGGTCATCGGCGTCGACGAACAGGCTGTAGCCGTGCGCGCCGGCCCCCATCGCGATGCGACGCCCGACGATCGACTCGTCGGCGTACACCGGCCAGTCGGTGCTCGAGCCGATCGGCACGATCGTCCCCCGCTCATAGCCGGTGGCGGCGAGAGCGAGTTCGGGCTCCGGCAGGCGCAGTTTGTTGACCCCGACGAGGGCCCGCAGCTTCGGCCACGAGATCGCCAAATCCCCCGGGATCAGCGCGAACAGGTACGAATCATCGGAACGCTTCACGACGAGCGTCTTGACGATATCCTCCGGTTGGAGTCCCAGGAGGGATGCCGCTTCCGCCAAACTCGACGCCGCCGGACGCTCGCGGATCTCGATGTCGAGACCGCGAGCGGCGGCGGCGGAGCGAACGCGGTCGAGCGGATCAGGCATCCGGTGCGCGCAGCGGGTCGTCGGCGACCCACAGCTCGTCGTCGGCTCGCAGCGTCTGCCACGCGGCGTACAGCACACCCGCACCCGCGGCGATGCCGAGGATGATCGCGATGACGCTGCCCGCGCCACGCTTCTTCTTCGGCGCGGCCGTGCTCACCTGAAGCTGCTTGGCGGCCTTCTTGCCGTACTTCTCGGCCTTCTTCTGGTACTTGCCCACGTCGAGCGACGTGAATCCGCGACCGGCGGCGAGGTCTCCGCGCTTCTCGTTCGCGGCATCCCACACGCTCATCGCGGAGCCGATCACCGCACCGGCAGCCGGCACGATCTTCTCGTTGTACAGCTTCTTCGACGTCTTCACGCCCTGGTCGACGTAGGGCGCGGCGTACTTCTCGTACGTGTGCTGCACGCCGGGGACGACCTGCTCGCGGTTGTAGTTGCCGAGCTGACGACCGGCCTCGCGGGCGATGTCACCGGCCTGACCGAGCAGCACCTGCTGCGACTCCCACAGTGTGGTCGCCTGGTCCTGAAGCTTGCGGAGTTCCTTCTTGCGCTTGCGGGTGATGCTCACGGGGTCTCCCTCATCCGGGGTCGTTTCCCCCCATCTTGCCAGACAGGGAGAAAGCCGGAAGGCCTTGACAGGTGGGAGAATGATCAGCATGACGACTCACACCGCCGTTGCGACCATCCACACGAACCACGGCGACATCGTCGTCAACCTGTTCGGCGACCACGCACCCCGCACGGTGCAGAACTTCACCGGCCTCGCCGACGGTTCGCAGGAGTGGACCGATCCCGCCACCGGCAAGCCCGGCGAGGGCCCCCTGTACACCGACGTCATCTTCCACCGCATCATCCCGAACTTCATGATCCAGGGCGGCGACCCCCTCGGTCAGGGCGTCGGCGGCCCCGGCTACACCTTCAACGACGAGATCCACCCCGAGCTGAACTTCAACGACCCCTACATCCTCGCCATGGCGAACGCCGGCCAGCGCCTCAACGCGATCACCGGCAAGGCCGAGGGCACGAACGGCTCGCAGTTCTTCATCACGACCGACCCCACCCCGTGGCTGCAGGGCAAGCACACCATCTTCGGCGAGGTTGCCGACGACGCCTCGCGCGCCGTCGTCGACGAGATCGCCGCGGTGCGCACGGGTGCCGGCGACCGTCCGGTCGAGCCCGTGGTCATCTCGTCGATCGACGTCGTCGAAGCTTGAGACCCGCGTGACGGACGCGGGTCTGCGGACGAACCCCGACAACTACTGCTATCGGCATCCCGACCGGCAGAGCTTCGTGCTCTGCCAGCGGTGCCTGCGCACGATCTGCACCGAGTGCCAGACGCCGCTGCCGGTCGGGGTGATCTGCCCCGAATGCCTCGCGGCGTCGCAGCAGGCCCAGAAGGAGCAGCACCGCGCGACGGTGACGCGGATGCCGCGCCGCCGCCGCGCGGTGGCGAGTTCGACGCCGGTGGTGACGTACACGCTCATCGGGCTGTCGAGCGTCTTCTACCTGATCGGGCTCATCCCGGGGTTCGGGGACGTCGTCCGCTTCTACCTGGCGCTGAACGGACAGTTCGTCTACGCGCAGCCGTGGCGGCTGTTCACGGTCGTCCTCACTCATGCCAGCGTCTGGCACATCGTGCTCAACATGCTGGCGCTGTGGGCGCTGGGCCGAAGCCTTGAACCCCTGCTCGGCAGGGGTCGCTTCCTGACCCTCTACCTGCTGAGCACCCTCGGCGGTTCGGTGCTGACGGTGCTGCTCGCGCCGACCACCTGGGTCGTGGGTGCGTCGGGTGCCGTGTGGGGTCTTCTCGGCGCGATGTTCGTGATCGGCCGGCACCTCGGCGCGAACGTGACGGCGATCGCGGTTCTGCTCGGACTGAACCTCGTGATCACGTTCCTGCCCGGATCGAACATCGCCTGGCAGGCGCACATCGGTGGCGGGCTGGTCGGCGCCCTCATCGGCTTCATCTTCGCGCGCACGCGGGCGGTGCGTCAGCGGAAGAAGCAGATCTGGCTACTCGTGGCGGTGGCCGCGGGTCTCCTCGCCCTGCTGGCCATTCCGCTGTTCCTGTACCGGTAGTTATCCACAGGTGCATCCACAGATGGGGATGAATTACACCCGTGTAGTTCACACCCGGGGATACAGATGTGGACAGGGACCGGGGGTCAGCGCCAGCGCGTCGTCATGAGGAACCCGACGAACGCGATGCCGAACCCGATCACGAGGTTCCAGCCGCCGATGCCCGGAATGGGGTAGACCGAGCCGCTCAGGTAGAACACGATCACCCAGACGAGGCCGATGATCATGAGTCCCAGCATGATGGGCTTGAACCACACCGGGTTGGGGGCGGATTCGCCCTCGCTGCGCTCGGTGAGCTGCTCGTCATCGTTGCTGGAACGTGCCATGCCCTGAAGTCTACCTACAGGCCGTTCCGCCTGTCGGCCAGGGCACAGCCGCGCTGTGGGAGAATCCGAGCATGGGGGACACGGAGCTGAGGGTGCGTCATCGGCCACGCCGTCGCGCGTCGGTCGTCGGCGTGCTCGGTGAGATCCTCATCACTGTCGGTGTCGTGGCGTTGCTCTACGTCGCCTGGCAGATGTGGATCGGCGACTGGATCATCGGCGCCGAGAAGCACAAGGAGGCCAGCGCGCTCTCGCAGAGCTGGGCGACCGCGTCCCCTGCGCCCACCGACGACGCCACTCCGACCCCGGAACCGACCGAGACGGCCGCGCCCGTCGAGACGGTCGTTCCCGTGAAGGGTCAACCCGCGCACGGCGAGCAGTTCGGCGTGATGTTCATCCCCCGCTTCGGCCCCGAGTGGCAGTTCACGGTCGCAGGCGGCACGAGCCGCAAGGACATCCTCGATCAGGGCGAGATCGGCCACTACGCCGACACCGCGATGCCCGGGCAGGTCGGCAACACCGTCTACGCCGCACACCGCTGGACCTCGGGCGCCCCCTTCGACCCGATCGACAAGCTCGTCATCGGCGACGCGATCGTGATCCAGACGCAGGACGGGTGGTACACCTACCGGTTCCGCACCCTCGAGTACGTGCAGGACACTCAGGTCGAGGTGCTCCTCCCCGTGCCCCAGCAGGTCGGGGTGGAGGCGAACGGCCGCTACCTCACCCTCACCAGCTGCGCCCCGAAGCTGAACATGCTCGAGCGCATCATCGCCTACGCCGTGTTCGAGAGCTTCACCCCCACCGTCGACGGGCCGCCGGCCTCGCTCGCACCCCCCACCGTAGGAGCCGCCTGATGTACGCCGCCCTCTGGCGCATCCTGCCCGGGCCCGCCTGGGTCCGGGTCGTGATCCTTCTGATCCTGGTCGCCGCGATCGTCTACGGCCTCTTCTGGTACGTGTTCCCCTGGGCGTCGCAGTTCATCAACCCGCAGGAGTCCACTGTCGGTGGCTGAGGTCCTCGTCGTCGACAACCACGACAGCTTCGTCCACACCCTCGTCGGCTACCTCGGAGAGCTCGGCGCCCGCACGACGATGATCGAAGCGGATGCCGTTCCGCAGGGCGACCCCGGCGCCGCCGATGCCGCGATCGCCGGATTCGACGGCATCCTCGTCTCGCCCGGCCCGGGCACCCCCGAAGCCGCCGGAGCATCGATCGAGATCGTCCGCGCCGCGGCGCGCGCCGGTGTGCCGCTCCTCGGCGTGTGCCTCGGGCACCAGGCGCTCGCCGTCGCGTTCGGTGGGCGCGTGTCGGAGGCATCCGAACTCATGCACGGGATCACGAGCGAGGTCCATCACGGCGGCGACGGGCTGTTCGACGGCATCCCCTCCCCCGTCCGCGCGGCGCGCTACCACTCACTGGCGGTCGACCCGGAGAGCGTCCCGCCGGAACTCGTCGCGACGGCGCGGACGGCGACGGGCACGATCATGGCTCTCGCCCACCGCACGCTGCCGCTGCGCGGCGTGCAGTTCCACCCCGAGGCGGTGCTCACCGAGCACGGTTACCGGCTGCTCGGGACGTGGCTCGAAGAGGTCGGATGCCGAGGCGCCGCACGCCTCGGGGCGCGACTGACCCCGCACCGCACCGTCGTCTGATCGCGCGGGCCGCTCGGGGGCGGCCTGGGGCCGCTCGGGCGCCGGACTGAGCGTGCGCTACGGTCCCGTGCACACCGTGAGCTGCACGGTGGAGTGGATCGGCACATCGCCCGGGGCGAGTGACTGCGTCGCGACGACGGGGTCGCCGGGGCTCGCCGGACAGTTCGGGTCTTCGATGACTTCCGGCGTGAGCTTGAGCGAATCGGCGGTGAGGGCACGCTGTGCGGCATCCGCCGTGTAACCGACGACGTCGACGAGCGTGACCTTGCCGCTGGCGACGACGAGGCCGACGGACGATCCGAGTGCGACCTTCGCGCCCTCGGACTGATCGGCGGAGATCACGGTTCCCTCGGCGAGATCCGGATCGTTCTGCGTGCGGACCGCGCCGAGCTTCAGGCCGACGTCGTCGAGCGCGGCGCTCGCCGCGTCGGTGCTGAGGCCGACGAGGAGCGGCACGGTCGCCATCTCCTGACCCGTCGAGACGTAGACCTTCACCGTCTGGCCGGGTGCCACGCTCGTCCCCGCGCCGGGATCGGTGCGGATGACGTTCCCCGCCGCGATCGTTTCGCTGCTCTCGTCGATCCGCTCCGGTTCGAGGTCCTGCGCGATCAGCACCTCGCTCGCGCGCTCCCATGCGACATCGACCACGTTCTCGACGATGCGTGCATTGCCGGGGACGTTCGTCCCGGGGCGGTTGGTGAGCACCCAGAACAGCACGGAGACGAGGACGACAGCCAGTACGGCGACGCCCGCCCAGATCCATGCGACCGGGGGTCCCGCCTGGGTCCGGCGCATCGTGGTGTCGGTGGAGAGCTGGCGGAGGGAGCGCGCCGTCTCGTCGGCCTGACGAGGGTTCGCGCCGTACAGCTCGTTCGTCAGCGCGCCGACCTGCTTCTTGGTCGGCGCTTTGCCTTCGCGGGTGTCGCCCAGCGCGCGACGGAACGCCGCGGCGTCCTGATAGCGCTGGTACGGGTCCTTCGCGAGGGCTCGGAGGGTCACGGCATCCAACGAGCGGGGCACGCTGTCGACGATCTCGGACGGGGGGATCGGCGTCTCGCTGACGTGCTGGTAGGCGACGGCGACGGGCGAGTCGCCGCGGAACGGCGTGCGGCCCGTGAGCAGTTCGTAGAGGACGACGCCCGTCGAGTAGACGTCGGCGCGCGCGTCGACCGGTTCGCCCTTGGCCTGTTCGGGCGAGAAGTACGCCGCGGTGCCGATGATCGCGGTCGTCTCGGCAACCGTCGAGGACGAGTCCGACACCGCGCGGGCGATGCCGAAGTCCATCACCTTGACCTGCCCGGCTGCCGTGACCATGACGTTGCCCGGTTTGATGTCGCGGTGAACGACCCCCGCGCGGTGGGAGTACTCGAGAGCCTCGAGGATGCCGTCGGTGTAGCGGATCGCGTCGTCGATCGGCGCGGGACCTTCGGCGACGATGTCTTTCAGCAGGCGGCCCGAGACGAGCTCCATGATGATGTACGGAACCGGGTGGGTGGTGCCGTCGGCATCGGTCTCGGTGTCTTCACCGGCGTCGAAGACCCGCACGATCGCCGGGTGCGACATACGAGACGCCGCCTGCGCTTCGAGCCGGAACCGGGTGCGGAAGCTCGCGTCGGCGGCGAGTTCGCGCTTCAGGAGCTTGATCGCCACCTCGCGCCCGAGGGTCAGGTCGCGCCCGCGGTACACGGTCGCCATGCCGCCGCGACCAATCAGCTCGCCGACCTCGTAGCGGCCCGACAGCACGCGTCGTTCTGCAGACACATCTCTCCCTGAAGCGCCGGTCACTCGCCGATCGGCACGCGAGCCAGCCTAACGGACCCCCCGGTCAGGGCTCCGTGGTCGGAGACGGTGAGGGGGCGGGTGCGGTGATCGTCGCGACGACGTCGGACGAGGCGGGCGAGCGGCGGACCGTTCCGTTGCCGTTCTCGCACTCGACGACGTAGTTGACGACGACGCTGCCCGATGCTCCGGCGATGACGACGGCCGGCTGCTGTCCGATGAGGAAGGATGCCTGGTTGCCGTTGCCCGCCTGGAACGTGCCGCCGTTGACGGTGAACACGTAGTTGGTGGGCGTGAAGCCGGCCGGGCAGCTGTAGCCCTGCCAGGTGACGCCGAGCTCCTTGCCCGCCTCGACGGTCGACGCGCTGAGCGTCGGAGCGCCCGGTGCGCTCATCTGCGCCTGCTCGGCGTACGTCGTGAGGGCGATGACGGCGTCGGGGCTCACGTTGCCCGAGCGCGGGTTCCACTGGTAGACCAGACCGACCTCGTCTTCGGACGGGGCGGCGTTGCCGTCGGTGCACGTCGGCGTCGCCGTGATGCCGGCAGCGCTCAGCTTGTCGCCCGCCTCGGAGCACGTCAGGCCGCTCAGGTCGATGGCGCCGAGGTTGACGTCCTCCTCGGTCGGCTCGGGCGTCGGGGTCTCGGTGGGCGACGGCGCGGCCGACGTCGGCGTGGTCGGTGCGGGCTGGGGGTTCTGGTTCGAGAAGAGCGCGAACAGCGTGCCGCCGAGCACCAGCAGCAGGAGGACGATGAGGGCGACGAGCGGCCAGGTCCAGGCGCTGCGCTTCTTCTTCTCGGCGCCGTCCAGCACCTCTTCGACCTCACCGGCGGGGCCGGCGACGGTGGTGGTCGTCATGATGCGGGTCGCGCCATCGTCTCCGGCGGGAGTAAGCAGCTGCGTCACCTCGTCGGCGGAGCGCTCCCCCGCGATCGCGGGCACGATCGCGACCGCGCCGGCGATGTCACCGCGGCGCAGCGCCGTGGCGGCGCGCGCGACGGCGGACGCCGTGGCGGGCCGGTCTTCGGGCTTCTTCGCGATCATGCTCATCACGAAGTTCCGCACGGGCTCGGCGATCGTCTCGGGCAGCGGCGGCGGGGCGTCGTTGATCTGCGCCATCGCGATCGCGACCTGCGACTCGCCCGTGAAGGGACGCTTGCCGGCGAGGCATTCGTACGCGACGATGCCGAGCGAATAGATGTCGGTCGCGGGGGATGCCGGGTGGCCCGACGCCTGCTCGGGCGAGAGGTACTGGACCGTGCCCATCACCTGGCCGGTCGCCGTCAGCGGCACCTGGTCGGCGATGCGCGCGATGCCGAAGTCGGTGATCTTGACGCGCCCGTCGGGGGTGATGAGGAGGTTTCCGGGCTTGATGTCGCGGTGCACGAGGCCGGCCGAGTGCGCCGCCTGCAGTGCCGACGCGGTCTGGGCGACGATGTCGAGCGTCTTGTCGGTGGAGAGGGTTCCCTCGCGCTCGAGGATGGTCGAGAGCGCCTCGCCGGGTACGAGCTCCATCACGAGAAAGGCGGAGCCGTTCTCCTCGCCGTAGTCGAAGACGCTCGCGATGCCCTCGTGGTTCACGAGCGCGGCGTGACGGGCCTCGGCGCGGAAGCGCTCGAGGAACCCGGGGTCGCCCATGTACTCGTCCTTGAGGATCTTGATGGCGACCGTGCGGCCGATCACGTGATCGGTGGCCTCCCAGACCTCGCCCATGCCGCCGATCGCGATCCGGGAGTCCAGTTCGTAGCGCCCACCGAAGCTCACACCCTGCGTCGGTCTCATCTGCTCAGCACCGCTTCCATGACTCGTTTCGCGATGGGGGCCGCGATCCCGTTGCTCGTCCCTTGCTGGCCGAGCCCTCCGCCGTCTTCGATCATGACCGCCACGACGACCTCGGGGTCTTCCGCCGGAGCGAAACCCGTGAACCACAGCGTGTACGGGTCCGAGGGCCCGTGCTCCGCGGTACCGGTCTTCCCGGCGACGTCGACGCCCTCTATTCTTGCACCGCTCGCGACGCCGTCACGGACATTCGCGATCATGAGGGAGGTCATCGTCTCGGCATCCTGCGCCGACAGGGCGCGGCCGAATTCGGTGCTCTCGAAGGTCTGCTGCACCGTCAGGTCGGGAGCGACGACGCGGTCGACCATGCGCGGGTTCATCACCACGCCGTCGTTCGCGATGCCCGCTGCGACCATCGCCATCTGCAGCGGCGTCGCGATGACGTCGCCCTGCCCGAAACCGGTCGAGGCGACCTCGTCTTCGCTGAGCGACTTCGTGGGATACACCGACGCGGTGGTGAGGAGGGGGATCTCGAAGCTCGAGTTGAACCCGTACTTCTCAGCCTCGGCGCGGATGGCGTCCTGCCCGAGCGCGACGGCGAGCTGGGCCATCGGGATGTTGCAGCTGAGCCGCAGCGCCGTGGCGATCGACGCCTTCTCGCCGGGGCCGCACGTGCCGCCGTCGAAGTTGTGGATCGCGGTGCTGGTTCCCGGCAGAACCCAGCTCGAGGGATTGTCGAAGGTCGACTCGGGGGTGAACTTGCCCGAGGAGAGCGCGGCGGAGACGAGCACGAGCTTGAACGTGGATGCCGGCGGGTTGAGGCTTCCCTCGATCGTGCGGTTCCAGAGCGGGTTGACGGCGGCGTCTTCGAGCTCGGCGTACGTGTTGTTGACCGCCGCGGTGTCGTGCTGCGCGAGGAGGTTCGTGTCGTAGCTCGGGCTCGTGACCATCGCGAGCACCCGGCCGGTCTTCGGGTCGAGCGCGACGACGGCGCCGGTGTACGAACCCAGGGCGTCGTAGGCGATGCGCTGCAACTCGGGGTCGAGCGTGGTGAGCACGTTCGACCCGCGCGGCGGCTGGCCCGTGATGATCTGGTCGATCCGGGAGAGGAACTGGGAGTTCGCGGTTCCCGACAGCTCGCTGTTCATCGCGCGCTCGAGCCCCGTGGCGTTGCGGAGCACCGGGTTGATGAATCCTGTCACCGGCGCCCACATCGGGGCATCCGTGTACTGGCGCTGCCAGCTGTAGAGGTCGTCGGTGGGCACCGAGGAGGCGATGACCTGGTCGCCGGCGATGATCGACCCGCGCTGCACCTCGAACGAGTCGTACAGCGTGCGCCGGTTGTCGGGATGCTCGGCGAGGGTCTGTGCCTGGATCACCTGGATCCAGCTCGTCGCCCCGAACAGGGCGAAGAACATCAGCACGAGAATGAGGCTGAGGCGTTTGAGTTCCTTCGTCATCCGATCACCACCCTCATCCGATCACGACCCGGGGCCGGGAACGGACGGCGTCGGAGATGCGCAGGAGGAGCGCCACGATGATCCAGTTCGCGATGAGCGACGATCCGCCCGCCGCGAGGAAGGGCGTCGTCAGCCCGGTCAGCGGGATGAGGCCCGTGACCCCTCCGACCATGAGGAAGACCTGCAGGCCGATCGTGAATGACAGGCCCGTCGCGAGGAGCTTGCCGAAGTCGTCCTGCCCGGCCATGCCGATGCGGATGCCGCGGCTCACGAACACCATGTAGAGGCACAGGATCGCGAAGACGCCGATGAGGCCGAGCTCCTCGCCGAGGCTCGGGAAGATGTAGTCGCTCTGCGAGAGCGGCGTGAGCCCCGGGCGGCCGCGGCCGAGGCCCGTGCCGATGAGTCCGCCGTGGGCGAGGCCGAAGATGCCCGACGCGAGCTGGAAGCTCGAGTCGTTGATCGTGTCGGGGTCGAAGGGGTGGAGCCAGTTCGTGAAGCGCGCCTGCACGTAGGGCAGGACGGTCGTGGCGAGCGCGACCCCGATCGCGACGAGGGTGAGGCCGATCACGACCCAGCTCGTCTTGCCGGTCGCGACGTAGAGCATCGCGACGAACATGCCGAAGATGAGCATTCCCGTGCCGAGGTCGCGCTGCAGCACGATGATCGCCATCGCCCCCGCCCACAGCAGCAGGAGCGGGCCCAGTTCGCGCGGGCGCGGCCAGGTGATGCCGAGGAAGCGCGTGCCGACGGAGGTCAGCGCCTCACGGGTGCGCACGAGGTACCCGGCGAAGAAGATCGCGAGGCAGATCTTGGCGAGCTCGCCGGGCTGGAAGGAGAAGATGCCGCCGATCGAGATCCAGACGTCGGCGCCCGCGTTCGTGCCGAGGCCGGGGACGAACGGGAGGAGGAGCAGAACGATGCCGGCAAGCCCGAACAGGTAGGTGTAGCGCAGCAGCACGCGGTAGTTCCGCAGCAGCACGACGATCGCGACGGCGGCGGAGACGGCGATCGCGAGCCACACGAGCTGGCGGGTCGACAGGGCTTCCCACCCGGTGTTGTTCTTCTCGATGTCGATCCGGTAGATCATCGCGAGGCCGAGGCCCGAGAGCACCGTCGCGATCGGCACGACGAACGGGTCGGCCTGCGGGGCGACGTAGCGCAGCACCACGTGCAGACCGAGAACGAGCGCGGTGAGCGCCCCGCAGTAATAGAGGAACGTCCAGTCGATCGCCCCGAGCGCACCGAGCTGCACGAGCGCGACCGCGGCGGCGTTGATGACGAACGCGAAGAGGAGCAGGGCGAGCTCGCGATTGCGCTGCGACTGCGGCATCCGGATCTTCCGCAGGGCCTTCAGAACCGCGGTGTCGGTCTGGACCGCGCCCGCCTCGGTGGCCGTCACGGTGTCGACTCCGCGGTCTGGCGGATCGTCTCGACGATCGATTCGGCGTCGGCGAGCGAACGCGCCGAGATCGTCTGCTGCACCGCGAGCCGCTGATAGAAGGGGAGGTCGCTGAGCAGGATGCCGGTCTCCTCGTACGGCGAGGAGAGCGAGATAGGACCGAGGTCCTGTTGGATGCCGCGGAAGATCACGACCGTGTCTTCGTCGGCGCCGACGAAGTAGCGCGACTGGGTCCAGCTGTACGCGCCGAACAGCGACGCCGCGATCGCGCCGAGGATGACCACGAGCCCGACGATCCACCAGATGCGGCGGCGGCGCGAGCGGCGACGATCCTCTTCGATGAGTTCCTCGAGGAACTCCGGGGCGGGCTCGAAGTGCGTCGGCTCGTTCGCCGCCTGACGGTTCGGGTGCAGCCAGCTGGTGCGCCCGGGGCGCGCCGCGGGCACCTCGACGCCTTGCGGGTTCGAGGCCGAGCCGACGATCGTCGGGGTGCCGCTGAAGACGGGATGACTGCCGCCCACGTCGACGATCACGATCGTCACGTTGTCGGGCGCGCCGCCGTCGAGAGCCTGCTTGAGGAGGATGTCGGCGGTGCGACCCGGTGGGAGATGCTGCGCGAGCGCCTTCTCGGTGTGCGCGTCGTCGACCACGCCCGAGAGGCCGTCGGAGCACAGCAGCCACCGGTCGCCCGCCTGCGTCGGCATGATGAACGTGTCGACCTGGGGGTCGGGGTCCATGTCGCCGAGCACGCGCATGAGCACCGAGCGGCGCGGGTGGTAGCGCGCCTCTTCCGGGGTGATGCGGCCCGAGTCGACGAGGCGCTGGACGAACGTGTGATCGGTCGTGATCTGGGTCAGAGCGTCGTCGCGGTAGAGGTAGATGCGCGAATCGCCGATGTGCGCGATCACCGCGTAGTCATCGACGAAGTCGAGGGCGCTCACGGTCGTCCCCATGCCGGCGAGTTCGGGGCGCTCGGCCACCGTGTCGATCAGGAGCGTCGCGGTGGAGGTGATCGCCTCCTGCAGGGCGCGCTCGGCGTCGGTCGGGTTGTCGAAGGGCTCGTCGAGTTCGCGCAGTCGATGCACCGCGATCGACGAGGCCACGTCGCCGCCCGCGTGCCCGCCCATGCCGTCGGCGACGACGAACAGGTTCGTGCCGCTGTAGCCCGAATCCTGGTTGTTGGAGCGCACCTTCCCGGTGTGGGAGATGGCGGCACTCGACCCCTCGAAGACCATGGCGCCGGCTTACTTCCGCAGCTCGAACGTCGTGGCGCCGACCTTGATGGGGGCGCCGACGAGCACCGGGACGGGGCTCGCGACGCGCGCTCCGTCGTGCCAGGTGCCGTTCGTGGAGTCGAGGTCCTGCAGCATCCACTGGTCGCCCCAGAGGAGGAGGCGGGCGTGGTGGCTCGAGGTGTAGTCGTCGCGGATCACGAGGCCCGATTCGCTCGAGCGGCCGATCGTCAGCGGCTCGCCGGTGAGGGGAAGTTCCAGGCCGGCCTTCGGGCCGCTCGTGATGATGATGCGCGACACCGACTCGCGGGTGGCCTTGCGGGGGCCTTTGGCGCCCGGCGCGGTGGCGGCGGCATCCTTCGCCGGCTTCTTCGTGACCGGCGCGGTGGCTGCCGCGGCGGGTGCCGGTGCGGCTGGAGCGGGAGCCGCCGCGGGGGCGGGGAGCTTTCGCACCTTCACGCCGAACACGTCGGCGCGCAGCGAGTAGACCACCGCGAAGACGAAGAACCACAGCAGCAGAAGGAAGCCCACCTGCAGCAGCAGCAGGGTCAGTTCGCTCGTCACGCGAGGCCCCCTCCCCCGCCGATGCCGAACGCGCGCGTCGCGTCGGCGGCGGAGGTCGTGGGGCGGGGCGGCGTCGCCTGCGCGACCACGCGGAAGGTGATGTCGGTGCGCCCGATCGTGATCACCGAGTCGGGCGGCAGCGGGGCTTCGGCGATCGGGTGGCCGTCGAGCTTCGTGCCGTTGGTCGAGCCGAGGTCGCGGACCATGGCGCGCTCGCCGTCCCAGAGGATCTCGACGTGGCGCCGGCTCGTCCCGGCATCCGCGATCGTGATGTCCGCGTCGGTGCCGCGGCCGATCACGGTGCGGCTCTTCGCGAGGGGATGCCGTTTTCCTTCGACATCCACCACTCCCCGCCACGACACCGTGCCGGCGGCGGTCTGCGAGGCGACGCGCAGTGTGCCGGTCGGGAGCTGCTCGTCGCCGGAGAGCGAGATCGACACCGGTCCCGCGAAGCTGAAGCCCTGGGCGGACGCGTGCTTCTGCACGAGCGCGAGCAGCTCGTCGTCGAGGGTCGAGCCGAGCGAGTGCATGCGTTCGAGGTCGGCGGGCGCCATGCGCACTTCGAACGAGTTCGGCGCCAGGATCCGGTCGCGGCTGACGACCGCCGCCTTCGCGTCGATCTCGGTGCGGAGGGCCGCCGCGATCTCCACCGGCTGGATGCCGCTGCGGAAGGACTTCGCGAACGCGCTGTTGACGGCGCGCTCGAGTCCCTTCTCGAAGCTGTCAAGTAGTCCCACGGGGCTCCTCTGGCCTGGTTGGGCCCTGCTTAGGTAGGTGGCCGGTGCGTACATGCTAGTTGCACACCCTGGAAGACCCCGGGAGAACGGCGCCGCGCGGGTGCGCGGGACGGGCCGCGGGGGCAGTCGTCGGGATTCTGCGGGGGATCCGCCACATGATATCCTCGGGAAGTTGACTCCACGGATCTTCGGATGCCGTGGAACGCGCGAGTGGCGGAATAGGTAGACGCGCTGGCTTCAGGTGCCAGTGCCCGCAAGGGCGTGGGGGTTCAAGTCCCCCCTCGCGCACGCAGTACTTTTTGGGCCCCTGATCTGGGTTTTCATCCGGATCGGGGGCGCTTGCGTGTGCGGTGGGTGCCGGCGGTGATGGTGCCGGTGCGGGCGGGGTGTCCCGTATTCAGTCTCCGTGACGCCCGTCGGCGGTGAGGATCGCGGGTTTCCGCGGTCGGGCGCGGCTGCGCTCACCCCACAGACTTACTACGGCACGCGCTACCCGGGTGTCGCGTCGCTCTGCACCTCGCTCCGATACGCCGCCTCGAAGCCGAACGCGCCGTAGACCGTCGGGCCATGTCCGTCGCCGCCGCACCCGCCGTCCCGTTCGAGCCGCGGTCGCTCCGAAGGGTCAGCCGTGCGGTCGTACTCATCCTCGGTAGTTGCCGAGGGCTGGGGCGCTCAGCCGATGCCGTGTAGGGAGCGAAGTTCGCGCTCCGCGGCGTCGGCGTCGCGTGCGGTGACGTGGTCGCGAAGGCGCCGGTAGCCCTCCGCGCGCGAGATCGGGCACGCGAGGAACGGCTTCCAGCCGCGCAGGTTCCGCTGGACGGTGAGGGATGCCTCGCGGATGATCCCGATGAACATCGAGTTCCCGGTCAGTTTCGTGACGTGTTCGAAGAAGATGCTCGAGGTCTCGAACAGCGAAAGGGTGTCCTCTCGATCGGCGCTGGCGATGACGGCATCCAATTCTCGGGCGAGGCCGGTGAGGTCGTCATCGGTACACCGTTGCAGCGCGAGGCGCAGCGCGTTTCCCATGAAGTAGGCGGTGAACTCCCCCGTCTCGTTGCGGAGGGTCTCGGTCGGCTCGGTCACGCGGGTGTAGCGGCCGACCGCGACCTCGACGAGACCGAAACGCTCGAGACGCTGCAGGGCCTCGCGCACCGGCGTGCGCGAGACGCCGAGCTGCGCGGCGAGGTCGATGTCGCGCAGACGGCTTCCGGCGGGCAACGTGCCGTCGAGGATGGCTTCGCCGATGCGGGCATAGACCTCATCGCTGAGAATCGTGCCGCCGGTGAGATCGATCGGGGGGAGGATGGCGGTCATCGCGCGCAAGTTTACGAGGGCCTCCTATGAGATCGCGACTCTCCGGCCGTGAAATCGCGTCGCACCACGTCTGCGGTTCTCGTCTCCGGTCCTCGCGCGAGAAGTCACGATTGGGAATCTCTCGGCCAATTCTCACGCTTGTGCCCTCCCGCGGTGGGCGATATATCAGTACAGTTGGCGCTGTCACGCTGAGCGTGGCCTATCCGGGGGGATCCGTCGACGCCCGGGCGCACGCGCAGAGCGCGAGACGCCCGGGCGTCGAATGGTTTTGCCGCCCGTTCTCGGATTTTTCTTGCAACGTTTATGTCACCATCGCCGTCACAGTGCGGCGCGTGTCGGTGCGCGCCACTAGCGTGGGACAGGATCGGCGCGTTCGCGTCGACTTCGCACGTCAGTAAGGCAGTTCATGGCAACGCAGGGCACCGTCAAGTGGTTCAACTCGGAGAAGGGCTTCGGGTTCATCGCTCCCGATGAGGGCGGCGCAGACGTCTTCGCTCACTACTCCGCGATCGACTCGAGCGGCTACCGCTCGCTCGAGGAGAACCAGCGCGTCGAGTTCGAGATCGCCCAGGGCCCCAAGGGCCTGCAGGCGGAGAACATCCGACCCCTCTGATCCGATGACGGCCCGCTTCGTGCGGGCCGTTCTCGTATCGTGCTCGTCGACGGGCCCGGCACTCAGGGCGCCGGCTCGTCGACGAGAAGCAGGGTGCGCAGCTCGTCTATCGTATCGACGACAGCGGCAGCGCCCTCTGACTCGTGCGGCCAGCTGAAGCCCCACCGCACGAAGATCACCGGCACGTCGTTCGCCGCGCCTCCGTCGATGTCGTGGTGACGGTCGCCGATGAGCACCGGGCGACTCGTGTCGGCGCCGGCCACCTCGAGGCGCCGCAGCGCCTCGGCGACGATGTCGGTCTTCGAAGCGAGCGTCTTCTCGTCTGCCGTGGCACCGACGACGGCCTGCAACGACGGCGCCAGGTCGAAGTGCTCGACGAGGGCGGCGACCTGGATCTCGGGCTTCGAGCTCGCCGTCGCCTGTGCGACTCCGGCCGCGGCGAGGGCACCGATCAGCTCCCCGATACCCGGGTAGAGCTTCGCACCCGTCGTGTAGCCGTCGGCCTTGCCGATCGTGCGATAGTAGGCGACCGCCTCGGCGGATTCCTCGGGCGTCATGCCGATGTTGGTCTGGAACGACTCGAACATCGGCGGACCGATCCAGTGGACGAGCTCCTCGCGCGTCGCCGCCGGCTTGCCGAAGTGTTCGAGCGCGATCGCGAGACGTCGCAGGATGCCGTCGGACGCGTCGACCACCGTGCCGTCCACATCCCAGAGAACACAGGTGAACGGGGAGCGCGCGGTCATGGTTCCAACTTAGCCGGACGCCGACCGCATCGATGAAATATTCGAACCTATTCGCGTCGCGGCATTGCTATTTATGTTCGATTCCGAGATGATGGGGGTATGACGTTTCTCGGTGATCTTCGCGACGGTGTGGCCCGTCTTGCGATGTTCGCTGAGCTGGACTGCGACGTGGTGGGGTTGGCCGCGGGGGCGGGATGCCTGAGTGATGCGTCGGTGCGTGACGCGTTCTCGGCCGTCGCGGCGCTGTCGCGGGAGGTGCAGAAGCTGGAGGTCGTGCTGGCCGGGGTGATCGCCCAAAGGTCGGCGCGAGCGGCGGGGCATGGCGGCCTCGCGCAGGGTGGGGGTTTCCGGGGGCCGGTGCAGATGATCCAGGAGATCACCGGAGTCTCGCGGGGTGACGCGGTGCGGGCGGTGAAGGTGGGGGAGGCGGTCGTGGCGGGGTTCGCCGGTGCCGGTGATGACGGTGCGGGTGGCGACGGTGCGGGTGGCGGTGACGGGGGTTCGGGCGAGGATTCGTCGCCGGTGCGTGTGGTGCCGTGGCATCAGCCGCTCGGGGACGCGTTGCTGGCGGGGGTGGTGACGCGGGCGCAGGTGGATGTGATCCGGCGGGGCCTCGGTGAGCCGCCCCAGGTCGTGGGGCGTGCGGACGACGAGGTCCGCGAGGTGTGGCGGGTCGCCGCGTCGCAGCTGATCGACGAAGCGCCGAGCTGCACGGTCGAGGATCTCGCCGCGTCGGCGCGGGCGGTGCGGGACGCGCTGGACCCCGCGGGAGCTGAGGCGCGGTGGACGGAACGCTATGAGGCGCGGTCGTTCCGGATGCGGACCGACGCCGACGGCACCCGCCGCGGATACCTCGTGTTCGACGATGCGACCGCCGCGTTCTGGGAGTCCGTGATCGCCGCCGCGCTGCGCCCACGCCGCGGAGGACCCCGGTTCATGACCGATGAGGAACGCGCCGCCGCGGACGAGCTCCGTGAGGACCCGCGAACGAACGACCAACTCGCGTACGACCTGCTCACCGATCTCGTGCAGGTCGGGGCGACCGCGAACGAGACCGACGTGTTCGGGGCGCGGCAGGCCGGGGTCAGAGTCGTCACCATCGCCGGTGCTGTGGGCGAGGCGGATGCCGATGGGTCGCTGTTCGGCCGGCTCCTGCGCGGCGGGCGGGGTGGCGCCGATGACACGGCGCAGACCGGGCACACCGAGGATGGAGCGACGACGTTGCCGGGAGCGATGGTCGAGCGGATGGTGTGCAACACCGGCATCGTGCCCCTCACTGTCGACGCGTGCGGCAACCCCCTCGATCTGGGCCGGGAGCAGCGACTGTTCAGTCCCGCCCAGCGTGTTGCCCTTGCAGCGCGCGACGGCGGATGCGTGTGGCCGGGCTGCGACCGGCCGCCCGCGATGACCGAAGCCCACCACATCGACGAGTGGGTGAAGGACGCCGGCCGCACCGACATCGACCGCGGCGTGCTGCTGTGCGCGTACCATCACGTCCATCTGCACGTCAGCGGGATGCGCATCGTCCGCGACGGGAAGGAGCGTTTCCTGCTCCTCCCACCGCCCGGCGACACCGACACCCCGATCGAACTGCGCTCGAAGTCCCCGCTGCGGTGGATGTTCGACCCACCCCCACGCACCCCTTGGCGCGCACCCCGCGCAGCAGCACCCACTCGTTGAGCGAGCGCGGCGAGTCGGCGTGACACGCACTCGCTCTCCGGGCACTGCCCGGTCGCCCCGCGAGCGCAGCGAGTCGAGACGCCCGTCTCGCGAGCGGAACTCAGAAGAGGCGCGGGGCGCCCGACTCGGTGCCCTTCATGTCCTCGTAGTCGAGCGTGACGCAGCGGATGCCGCGGTCACCGGCGAGCACCTTCGCCTGCGGCTTGATCTCCTGGGCCGCGAAGACCCCGCTCACGGGCGCGAGGTGCGGGTCGCGGTTCAGCAGCGCGAGGTAGCGCGTCAACTGCTCGACGCCGTCGATGTCGCCCCGGCGCTTCACCTCGACGGCGATCGTGCCGCCCTCGGGGTTCCGCAGCAGCAGGTCGACCGGGCCGATCGCCGTCGGGAACTCGCGGCGCACGAGCGTCAGCCCGTCACCGATCACCCCGACCTGCTCGGCGAGGAGGCGCTGCAGATCGGCCTCGACGCCGTCCTTCTGCAGCCCGGGGTCGACGCCGAGCTCATGCGATGAATCGTGCAGCACCTCGTAGATGCGGACGAGCAAGGCATCCCCGGTCTTCGCGTGCGTCACCCGCCAGTGCTCGCGCACACCTGCCGACGCCGACTCGTCATCGGGCATCTCGACGGTGAGGGTACAGGGCGGGCTCATCCAGTTGAGTGGCTTGTACGATCCGCCGTCGGAGTGCACGAGCAGCGATCCGTCTCCCTTGTGCACGAGCAGGCGCGTCGCGAGCGGCAGATGCGCGTTGAGACGGCCGGTGTAATCCACGGAGCAGCGGGCGATGACAAGACGCACCCGTCGAGTGTACGCGGGGCGAACGCAGGGCGGAGCGGCTCAGTGACCGCCGCGGCCGACCTTCGAGCCGGCGATCGGGCGCGCCGCCCCCGAGGCCAACCCGCTCATCACGATGAGGCCGACGATGATCCACAGGGTGGGCAGGATGCCGATCTGGTGGCTGATCCAGCCGAGCACCGGCGGGCCGCACAGGAATGCCACGTAGCCGATCGTCGCCGCCGCCGACACGGATGCCGCGGCCTTCGTCGGATCGTCGGCCGCCGCCGACATCCCCAGCGGGAACCCGAGCGACGCACCCGCTCCCCACAGAGCGACACCGACGAACGCGAGCGGCAGGTTGGGCGCCAGGATGAAGATCGCCAGGCCCACGCCCGCCGTCACCGCGAGGACCCGCAGCGCCCACACGCGTCCGATGCGGTCGACGATCGGGCCGCCGATCGCACGGAACACCGTCATCGACACCGAGAACACCGTCAGGAAGATCGCGCCGGTCGCCTCGGTCTCGCCGTGGCCGTCGACGACGGCGATCGTCAGCCAGTCGTTCGCGCTGCCCTCGGCGAACGCCATGCCGAGGATGATCGCGCCGATCGCCCACGTCCGCGGGTCGCGCCACACCGCGAGCGACGCCATGATCCGCTCACGCCGGGTCGAGACGGGAACCCCGGCATCCTCCGCCGAATCGGTACCGGGCGCGTGCGACGGAACGAAGCGCAGCGCGCCCGTCGTCACGACGATCCAGACGAGCGCGACGACACCGAGATGCCACGAGACGCCGACCTTCCAGGCCGCCATCGCGACGCCGATCCCCGCGCCGGCGACCGTGCCGAGACTGAAGAACGCGTGGAACAGCGGCATGAGGGTGCGCCCGAACGCCTGCTCGACCGCCGCCGCCTCGACGTTGATCATGACGTCGGTCGCGCCGAAGCACAGACCCATGAGCGCGAGGCCCGTCGCCGCGAGGGCGTAGGAGCTCAGGGCGTCCACGCCGAGCGCGGCGAGCAGCAGCCCGATCGCGACGCCGACGACCGTGACCGACAGACCCCGCTTCGCGCCCCAGCGCGCGACGATCACGTTCGCGAGCATGACGCCGGCGAGCGACCCCGTGCCCATCGCGAACAGCAGAACCCCGACTTCGAAGTCGTCGATGCCGAGGTTCGACTTCACCGCGGGAAGGCGCGATGCCCAGGATGCGAACGTCACCCCGCACAGCAGGAACAAGGCGAAGACCGCGGTGCGCCACTGTACGAGCCGAAGGCGGTCGGCCGCGCCGGCCGCGAAACTGCCGGGCGTCGCGGCGTCACGCGCGACGGGGGCATCAGGAGAAGTCACCTCGGCAGTCTACCGAATCGATTCGACGCGCGGGAACGGGCCGCGTTACGATGCAGGGGTGACCACACGCCGGGCGACCATCTCCGACGTCGCCCGCGAGGCGGGCGTCTCGCCCTCGACGGCATCCGTCGTGTTCAGCGGCAAGACCCCCGTCTCCGACGCGACGCGCCAGCGCGTCATGGAGGCGGCGACGACCCTCGGCTACACCGGACCCGACCCCCGTGCCGCCTCGCTGCGTCTCGGACGCAGCGGCATCGTGGGCGTCGTCGTCGGGTCGAGCCTCAACTACATGTTCCTCGACCCCGTGCAGCGCCTCATGATGGACGGGCTCGCCGAGGCCGTGGCCCCTCTCGGCGCGGGACTGCTGCTCCTGCGCAGCCACAGCGACATCGAGAACGCCCCCACCATCACCAGCGCCCCTCTCGACGCCGCCGTGCTGATCGGCTGCGACGCGCCGCTGCGCGACTCGCTCGAGACCGCGCGCCAGCGCGGCCTTCCCATCGTCGTGATCGAGGGGGATGCCGGGCCCGACGTGCCGCAGATCCTCCTCGACAACCGTGAGGCGCAGCGCACCGCGGCCGAGCACCTGCGCTCGCTCGGCCACGAGCGGGTCGCGATCGTCACCCTCCGCGCGAGCAGCGACCTGCGCGGCGGGTGGCTGCGGGACCGGTCCGACATCACCATCGACGTCACCCGCGAGCGCCTCGACGGCGCGCGCGATACGTACCCGGATGCCCCGGCGCTCGTCACCGCGGGCAGCTCGATCGATCAAGGACTCGCCGCCGGACGCGTACTCTTCGCCGACCCGGGCAGGCGCCCCACCGCCGTCATCGCGCAGAGCGACCTGCTCGCGGCGGGCGTCATCCGCGCCGCCGAAGAGGCGGATCTCCGCGTCCCCGAGGACGTCAGCGTCACGGGCTTCGACGGCGTGCCGGTCGACGGTCTCGCCCCTTACGAGCTCACGACGCTCGTGCAGGCGCCGACCGACAAGGGGCGCGCCGCCGGCGCCGCGGTCGCCGCCATGCTCGAGGGCGACCAGCCGGCATCCGTGCTGTTCACCTGTACGTTCCGCGTCGGGAATACGACAGGACCCGCCCAGGTCTGACGCGGCGGCGCGGACGCCGGGCGCGCACGGCACGGGTAGACTGTGAGTCCGACCCCCGCGACCGTCAGGAGGCCCGTTTGCTCGTGCTCCTGGCTGCGTTCGCGGCCCTGCCGCTGACGTTGCCGTGGCTCGTGGGCAGACTCGGACCTCGCGCGTTCTACATCGCGGCCCTCGCCCCCGCCGCCGGATTCGTGCACGCCGCGATCCTCACCCCGCAGGTGCTCGCGGGCGACACCCCGACCGAGTCGGTGACGTGGATCCCGCAGCTGCGCCTCGACATCTCGATGCGGATGGACACCCTCGGGTGGCTCATGGCGCTCATCGTCACGGGCGTCGGCGCCTTCGTCATGCTCTACTGCCGCTGGTACTTCGACGGCAAGAAGGACGGCGTGGGCCTGTTCAGCGCCACGCTCCTGGCCTTCGCGGGCGCGATGTACGGGCTGGTCCTCACCGACGACCTCATCATGCTCGTGATGTTCTGGGAGATCACGAGCATCCTGTCGTACCTCCTGATCGGCTTCTATCACTGGCGCGGCGCCAGCCGGCGCGCGGCTCTGCAGGCGCTCCTCGTGACAACCCTCGGCGGGCTCGTGATGTTCGTGGGTGCGGTCATCTTCGTCGTGCAGGCGGGGACGAACAGCCTCTCGCAGATCCTCGCCGACTACGCGGCACCGGGGTCGGCCCTCGCCGCGAACCCGATCATCGACGTCGCGATCGTGCTCCTGCTCGTCGGCGCGCTCAGCAAGTCGGCGATCTTCCCGTTCCACTTCTGGCTCCCCGGCGCCATGGCCGCGCCGACTCCCGTCAGCGCGTACCTCCACGCCGCCGCGATGGTGAAGGCCGGCATCTACCTCATCGCCCGCGTGGCGCCGTTCTTCGCGCTCGCCGCCCCGTGGCGCCCCATCGTCATCACGCTCGGCGTCTTCACGATGCTCCTCGGCGGCATCCAGGCCCTGCGCGAGACCGACCTCAAGCGCATCCTCGCGTTCGGCACGGTGAGCCAGCTCGGCCTCCTCACCGCGATCCTCGGCTACGGCACGCGCGACGCGGCTCTCGCGGGCATCACGCTGCTGCTCGCCCACGCCCTCTTCAAGTCGTCGCTGTTCCTCGTCGTCGGCGTCATCGACCGCCAGCTCTCGACGCGAGATATCAACGAGCTCTCCGGCGTCGGGCGGCAGGCGCCCACGCTCGCGACGGCGGCGACGCTCGCCGTGGCATCCATGGTCGGATTCGTCCCCATGCTGGGATTCCTCGGCAAAGAGGCGGCGCTCTCGGCGCTGCTCGAGTCGAACGGCGAGCCCTGGGGGACGATCGCCCTCGTCGGCATCGTGGTGGGCTCGGTGCTGACGACCGCGTACGGCCTGCGCTTCCTGTGGGGCGCGTTCGCGACGAAGAAGGATGCCGACGGCACGCCCCGTCCGAAGACCGCGTGGCCCGACCCGCCGCTGGGCTTCCTCGCCTCGCCCGTCATCCTCGCGACGCTCTCGCTGCTGCTCGGTTTCGCCGCGCCCTGGCTCGACCGAGCACTCAGCGGCTACGCCGACCAGGCCGCGCCGGGAGAGTACCCGTACCATCTCGCGCTCTGGCACGGATGGGAGCCGGCGCTCTTCCTCTCGCTCGGCAGCATCGCACTCGGTGTCGTGCTCTTCGCGTACGCGCGGCGTACCGGGAAGACCCCGCGACGCCTGCTCACCTTCACCGCTGCCGACGTTTACAACCTGAGCCTGCGCGGCCTCGCCCGCCTCGCAGTGTGGACGACGACCTTCACGCAGCGCGGGTCGCTCCCGGTGTACGTCGGCACGATCTTCGTCGTCTTCGTCGCCGCGGAGGGGACGGCGCTGCTGGCCAGCCCGCAGTGGCGCATGGAGTTGGATGCCTGGCAGACGCCGTGGCAGCTGGTGGTCGCCCCCATCATGATCATCGCCGGCCTCATCGCGGTGCGTGCCCGCAAGCGTTACACCGGCGTCGTCCTCGTCTCGGTGACGGGGCTCGGCATGGTGATCCTGTTCGCGACGAGCGGGGCCCCCGACCTCGCCCTCACGCAGGTGCTCATCGAGACGGTCACCCTCGTGGCCTTCGCGCTCGTCCTCCGCCGCATCCCCGCCCGCCTGGGCGAGCACAACGCGTCGGTGTGGCCCGTCGCCCGCGCGGTCCTCGCGATCGCGGTCGGCGCGACGATGGCGATGGTCGCGATGGTCGCGACCGGGGCGCGCATCCACGAGCCGATATCCACGGCCTTCCCCGAGCTCGCGTACGACATCGGCCACGGCAAGAACGTCGTCAACGTCGCCCTCGTCGACCTGCGCGGCTGGGACACGATGGGTGAGCTCTCGGTGCTGATCCTCGCGGCGACCGGCGTGGCCTCCCTCGTCTTCGTCACCCATCGCTCCGACCTGCTCTCGCGGGCGATCTCGCCCTTGCCGACCGGCCTCACCCGCACGCGTCGGCCACTCGTCGAGACGGCCGCCGGCCCGCGGCCGCGGGCGAGCGCACCGGACTCGACCCGGCAGGCCTGGCTCGTGGGCGGGGCGCGGGTGCGACCCGAGAATCGGTCGATCATGCTCGAAGTGGTGGTGCGCATCCTCTTCCACTCGATCATCGTCGTGTCGATCTACCTGCTCTTCGCGGGCCACAACCTCCCCGGCGGCGGCTTCGCCGGAGGCCTCGTCGCCGGTATGGCGCTCGTCATGCGCTATGTCGCGGGCGGTCGCTACGAGCTCGGCGCCGCCGCGCCCACGGACGCCGGGCGCCTGCTGGGCGCGGGCATGACGCTCGCGATCGGGTGCGCGGTGATCCCCCTGCTGTTCGGCGCGGCGCCCCTCACGAGCTACTTCTGGGAAGCCGACATCCCCGTGCTCGGACACGTCGAGTTCGTGACGTCGACGATCTTCGACGTGGGCGTCTACCTCGTGGTCGTCGGGCTCGTGCTCGACGTGCTGCGCTCGCTCGGCGGCGAGGTCGACCGACAGGCGCAGGAGCTGCGTGAGGCACAGGCATCCGGTGCGTCGCCCGCTGTCTCTCCGCGGGGGGTGAGCGCCCCGTGAGCGTCTCCGTGGTCCTCATCATCATCATGGGCGCCCTCTTCGCCGCCGGCGTCTACGCGATGCTCGAGCGAAGCCTCACGCGCGTGCTGATCGGCTTCCTCCTGCTCGGAAACGCCGCGAACCTCTTCCTGCTCGTCGTGATGGGGCAGCCCGGGATCGCCGCCTTCTACGGCGACGGCGATCCCTCGGAGATGAGCGACCCGCTGCCGCAGGCCCTCACGCTCACGGCGATCGTCATCACCTTCGCGGTCTCGGCGTTCCTGCTCGCCCTCATCTACCGTTCGTGGCAACTCGGCCAGGCCGACACCGTCACCGACGACGAGGCCGACATCGCCGTGCGCGACCGCGCGATCGCCGACGAGGAGGCGATCGACGACGAGACGGCGATCGAAGACGAAGACGACGACGCCACGACCGACTTCCTCGGAACGGACACCGCCCCCATCACCGTGCTGCACCACCGCGACTTCGACGGCATCCGAGACGACGCCCCCACCGACCGCCCTCGCACCCGGCACACGGGCGACAGCGACAGCGGATCGCATGACGAGCGGGGAGGGGAGAGCTGATGAGCGCTCTCGTTCCCCTCCTCGTCGCGCTGCCCCTGCTCGGCGCGGGCGTCGCGCTGGTCTTCGGTCGACAGCGGCGGGCGCAGGTGATCATCTCGATCGTCACGCTGACGCTCGTCCTCGCGATCGCCGCCGTGCTGCTCTACGCGGTCGACTCGACGGGCGATGCGATCGCCGTATCCGTGGGCGGATGGCCGGTGCCCTACGGCATCGTGCTCTACGTCGACCGGCTCGCGGCGCTCCTCGTCGTCGTCTCGAGCATCGTGCTGCTCGCGGTCCTCCTGTACTCGGTCGGTCAGGGCGCGGCCGACGGCGACGACGATACGCCGGTGTCGATCTACCACCCGACGTACCTCATCCTCGCGGCGGGCATCTTCAACGCGTTCATCGCCGGTGACCTCTTCAACCTGTACGTCGGGTTCGAGATCCTCCTCGTCGCCTCGTACGTCCTCATCACCCTCGGGTCGACCGAATCGCGCATCCGAGCGGGCGTGGTGTACATCGTCGTCTCGCTCGTCTCGTCGATCCTGTTCCTCGTCGCGATCGCCGCGATCTACGGCGCACTGGGCACGGTCAACATCGCGCAGATCTCGGAGCGGATGACGGAGCTGCCGCAGTCGACGCAGCTGGTGCTCCATCTCATGCTGCTCCTGGCCTTCAGCATCAAGGCGGCCGTCTTCCCGCTGTCGTTCTGGCTGCCCGACTCGTACCCCACGGCGCCGGCGCCCGTCACCGCGGTGTTCGCAGGCCTGCTGACGAAGGTCGGCGTCTACGCGATGATCCGCACCGAGACACAGATCTTCCGCGACAACGACGTGAACACGCTGCTGTTGATCGTGGCGCTCGCGACCATGATCATCGGCGTCCTCGGCGCCGTCGCCCAGGCCGAGCTCAAACGCATCCTGTCGTTCACGCTCGTCAGCCACGTCGGCTATCTGGTCTTCGGCCTCGCGATCGCGACGCCGCTCGCCCTCGGCGCGACGATCTACTACATGGTCCACCACATCATCGTGCAGACCACGCTGTTCCTCGCGGTCGGGCTTGTGGAGCGTCGGGCCGGGTCGACATCGATCCTCAAGGTCAAGGGACTCATGCGGGCGGCCCCGGTGATCGCGGTGCTCTACTTCATCCCCGCCGTGAACCTCGGCGGACTGCCGCCGTTCTCCGGCTTCATCGGCAAGTACGCCCTCTTCGATGCAGCCGCCGAGGTGGGTACCCCGATCATGTATGTGCTGATCGTCGGCGGCATCATCACGTCGCTGCTCACCCTGTACACCCTCATGCGCGCGTGGAACCTGGCCTTCTGGCGTGAAGACGACGACCACGCCGACGAGCAGGCCGTGGTCGGACGCATCGAGTACCTCGGCGATGCGCCGGCCGCCGACGAGCAGAACGAGCGCCGCGTCATCCCGCGGATCATGACGGCGACGACCGCCGGCATGGTCGCCGTCACGCTCTCCCTGACGGTCTTCGCCGGCCCGCTGTACGCCCTGTGCGCGAACATCGGCGAAGCGCTCATGCACCCGGTGTCGCTCGTCCAGCTGCAGCAGGAGGCCGACCGATGAGCCCCACTGCCAAGGCCGTCCTCACCTCCGTCTGGCGCCAACTGCCGTTCTTCCTGTGGCTCATCGCCCTGTGGATGCTCCTGTGGGGGCAGTTCACCGTGCTCGCCGCGCTCACGGGCCTCATCGTCGCGATCTTCGTCACGCGGGTCTTCCGTCTGCCCCCGGTCGAACTCTCCGGCAGGGTCAACCTCTGGTACGGGTTCGTGTTCATCGCGACCTTCCTCCTCGCACTGGTCCGCGGCTCCCTGCTCGTGGCCTGGCAGACGGTCAACCCGACGCGCTACCCGGGTGCGGCGATCATCGCCGTGCCGCTGCGCACCGACGACGACCTGATCATGGCGCACGTCGGCGTGACGGCATCCCTCATCCCGGGCTCGCTCATCGTCGACGTCGACCGCGACCGGCGCATCCTGTACCTGCACGTCATCGGCGTGACATCCGACCGAGACGTCGAGAATCAGCGCCGCGCCGTGCAGGGGTGGGAGTCGCGCATCGTCCGCGCCGTCGGATCGCGCGCACAGCTCGAGGCGATCGGACGGACCGGGGCCCAGTCACCCCGTGAAGGGGGTGCAGGGGTGTGAACGCGCTCATCGTCGTCATCTACATCGTCTTCGCGATCGCGGGCCTGCTGACGCTGTGGCGGATCATCGTCGGGCCCTCGATCCTCGACCGCGCCGTCGCCTCGGACGTGCTCTTGACGCTCGTCATGTGCGTGCTGGGCGCCGACATGGTCATCAATCACCACATCCGAAGCCTCCCGGTGCTGTTGATCATCGCCGCCGTCGGCGTGTTCGGCTCGATCGCCATCGCCCGCTTCGTCGCACGAAGGGACAACACCGACCGATGAACGAGATCCTCGACGCCGTCGCGCTCATCCTGGTGCTGATCGGCGCCCTTCTGTGCCTCACCGCCGCGATCGGCCTGCTGCGCTTTCACGACGTGCCGACCCGGCTGCACGCGGCGACCAAACCCCAGGTGCTCGGTCTCATCCTCATCTGCATCGCCGTCGCCCTCTCGCTGCGCTCGTGGCAGGTGGTGGCCCTGCTCCTTCCGATCGTCGTGATCCAGCTCGCGACCGCACCGCTGTCGGCGCACATGGTGGGCCGACAGGCCTACCGCAACGGGACGCTTGATGAGACGTCGCTCTACATCGACGAGCTCGCCGAGTCGCGGCGCACACCCCCCGCCGAGTCGCGGCGCACACCCCCCGCCGCGGGCGGCTGAGCGGTCGACTCTCGGCGGAGATCAGGGTGCCAGCGACGGCATCCTTCCGACGCCGAACTCGCGGCGCAGCACGCTGCGCGCCGCGAACCACCCCGACTGCCCGTGGACGCCGGGACCGGGAGAGGTCGAGGCCCCCGTGAGGTAGATTCCGGGCATCGGCGTGACCCACGGCTCGGGACTCGCGACGGGGCGTGCCAGCAGCTGGCGGAACGTCGCCGCGCCCGCGCCGATGTCGCCGCCGACGTAATTGGGGTTCTCGTCGGCGAGGTCTTCGGCGCTCCAGCTGCGTGAGGCGACGATGAGATCGCGGAAACCGGGTGCGTGACGCTCGACGGTCTCGATCACCGCCTCGGTGCGGTCGAGGGTCGAGCCGGTCGGGACGTGCGTGTACGTCCAGAGGGAGTGTCCGCCGGCGGGCGCTCGCGAGGCGTCGAAGGCCGACGGCTGCGACACGAGCACGTAGGGGGATGCCGGATGCCGCCCGGCGAGGACCGCGTTCTCGCTCGCCGCGATCTGCGCGCGCGTGCCGCCGAGGTGGATCGTGCCCGCGCCGGCCAGACGCTCGTCGGCCCACGGCACCGGTCCGGAGAGGGCGAACTGCACCTTCGCGGCGCCGCTCCCGTAGCGGAAGCGCTCCAGCCGGGCGCGATAGCCCGCCGGCATCCGTCCGCCCGCCAGGCGGATCAGGGCGCGCGGGGTGACATCGAGGACGACGGCACGCGCGGTGAGCTCCGAGGTGCTCCGCACCTCGTGGTCGGTGACGATCTCGCCGCCGTGAGCGCGGAGGTCTTCGGCGAGGGCGTCGGAGATCGCCTGGCTTCCGCCGAGCGGGATCGGCCAGCCCGCGGCGTGGGCGTGGGCCTGGAGGGCGAGCCCGGCAGCCGCGCCCACGAGGCTCGGCTGGTGCATGATCGCGTGTGCGGCGACCCCGGTGATCATCGCCGGCGCCGTCTCCTCGGCGAAGCCCGCGTTCCACAGGGGCGAGCCCTGCAGGAGCGCGCGGATGCCGAAGCGCGCCAGCACGACGGGGTGTGGGGGGACGCGCAGGAGCGGGGAGCCGGTGAAGCGGGCGACCTCGCGCGCGCGCTCGGAGAGGGGACCGATCAGGCGCCGGTACGCGGCGCCGTCGCGGCCGAGAGAGTCGACCGTGCGGTCGAGGTCGCGGTACGCGAGGCCCGAGCGACCGCCGGGCAGCGGATGCGCGAACGAGATGTCGGGGGTGACGAAGTCGACGCGGCGGGAGAGCCCGAACGCCCGGAAGAAGGGCGACGCGACCGCGAGCGGGTGGACGGCGGAGCACGTGTCGTGTCGGAAGCCGGGGGCGACGTCCGCGGCGGTGCGCGCGCCGCCGCCGAGCGTGGACATCCGCTCGTAGACGCGCACCGACAGGCCAGCACGGGCGAGGGTCACGGCCGCCGCGAGAGCGTTGGGACCCGATCCGACGATCTCGACGTCGGTCATGCGCCCGTCCCGCGCTCGGGGTGCGCATCCCGGGCGATCGTCACGTCGGCCACGGCATCCGGTTCGGAAAAACCCTGCTCGGGTCGCGGGACGGCGGTGCGCGCCGTGTGCTCGCCGGCTTCTCGCTCGCGCCGCCGACCCTCGCTGAGATACGCGAGGCGCCGCAGGGTCTCCTCGTTCCGGAAGTGCAGGAGCGGCGCCCAGAGGAAGCGGGGAACGAAGCGCATCGCGCCCGACACCGGCTCTTCGCCCATTCGCACGACGCAGCCGTCGCCTCGGGGCTTCACGTCGATCACGACGACCGCTCGGCCGAGCGGACCCGCCTTGGCGCGCAGGCGCACGCGCTGCGTCGGCGACCACTCGACGATCTGCGTGTCGTCGTCGAAGAGGATCGGCCACGCGCCGAGAGAGTGATGGATGTGCGACCCCTCGGCCGGCCACTCCGGATCGACGGCGCGCATGCGGGATGCGCCGACCACCCACGCAGGGTAGAGCCATCCGTCGCCGAGGACGGCGAACACGTCCTCGGGGGTGCAGTCGAACAGTCGAACGCTCGCGGTCGCCATGGGGCGAGCCTACGTGAGCGGTGCGATCGCGTTCCGGGGTTGACAGCCCCCGGTCATTCGCTGCGCTCGCTCAGCGAGGGGGGCTTCAACCACGGGATGCCTCCAGGAGAGCACGCGTTCTTCGGAGATTCGCGCCTCTTCGGATGGATCGGCGCGAAAACATCCGAAGAACGCACGATCTCCGAAGAACGAGCGGGGAGGGACCGCGGCGGGTCAGCCTGCGGGGGTCAGGGTCAGCGTGTCGGTCGCGGCGGCGCGCACCGCGTCGAGCGAGAACGGCCACGGGGTCTGGCGCTGCTCCTGCCACGCAGCGACCTGGTCGATGTAGTTCGGGTGGAAGGCGTGCCCACTCGTTCCGGTGAGGTGGTTCCAGCGCGACGCGTCGAGGTCGGCGAGGTCGACCGTCATGCGCATCGACGGCACCGTCGAGGTCGCGAAGCTCCCCGACCCGAGTCGCCATCCGGTCGCGTCGACGACCGCCGAGCCGCCTCCGACCGGATACGGACCCCGGTTGAAGAGCGCCTCGATCGGCGCGATGCCGCTCTGCCCGAAGGTGCCGCTCGTCAGGGTGATCGCGTGCAGGTCGCCCCAGTTCCAGGCATCCGGGTCATCGCCCTGCAGCTCGACGAGGCGTGTGTACGCGTCCTTCGCAGAGCGCTCGAGCATCTCGCGCTGACCCGCGACGTCGATCTGGTCGTTCGTCCACCACGCCGAGCCGGGGTCGTCCAGGAGCGTGTCGACGACGAGGAACAGTCGCCCGTGGTCGGAGAGACCGACGGCGGGCTCGCGTCGGGAGAACAGGTTCTGGGCCAGCTCGTCCCACAGCACGTTCGCGTACGCGGCGGCCGCCGAGTCGGGCGCGTTCTGGGCATCCCACTGCTGCAGGAGGTCGAGGGCGCCCTGCGCGTCGGCGTCGTCGAGGGAGACGTCGGCGTACGCGGCGATGAGGCGGGTTCCCATCCAGAAGTCCTGGTCGGCTTGGATGGCGCTCATCGTGTCGGCCGTGAGAGGACCCTGGGCGATCGCGCGCTGCAGCAGGTCGGTGATGCGCGCCGCCCGCCACCCGTAGTCGAAGTCCGACCCGAGGAAGTACGGGTAGTCGGCACCGACGACGGGGTTGTTCGCCGTGACGATGTACCCCTCGTCAGGGTTGTAGGCGACGGGGAGCTCTGCGAACGGGATGAAGCCCGTCCAGTCGTACGCCGAGTCCCACCCGGGCTGGGGCATGGTCCCGTCGCCCGCGCCGCGGATCGGCAGCTTGCCCGGAGCCTGGTAGCCGATGTTCCCCTCGCGGTCGGCGTAGACGAGGTTCTGCGAGGGGACGTCGAAGAGGGATGCCGCGAGACGCAGCCCGTCGAAGTCCTGCGCACGGTTCAGGGCGAAGATCGCCGCGGCGGTGGTTCCGGCGTCGAGCGCCGTCCACCGGAGCGACACCGCCCAGTCGCCCTCGGGGACATCGGTCGGTGGCGTCACGGCATCCGTCGACCCCGTGTAGGGATCGCCCGCGACCTTTCCGAGATCGTCCGAGACGCCGGAGATGATCGGCCCGTGCACGGTCGAGCGCACCTCGAGGGTGACGTCGTCGCCCCCCGCGACGCGGAACGTCTCGGTGCGGATCTCGAGCGGGACGAGCTGCCCGTCGCGCCAGTACTGGTCGCCCTGGACCTTTTCGAGGTAGAGGTCGGTGACGTCGGCGGTGAGGTTCGTGAACCCCCACGCAATCTCGGCGTTGTGCCCGATGACGACGCCCGGCACGCCCGAGAACGAGAACCCGGCGACGTCGAACGGGCACTCCGTGGCGACCGCGCGGCACCGGAGGCCCACCTGGTGCCACACACTCGGGAGCGACGCGCCCAGGTGCGGGTCGTTGCTGAGCAGCGGCAGGCCGCTCTCGGTGTGCGCGCCCGAGACGACCCACGAGTTCGACCCGATGCCCTCGCCCGCCTCTCCCACGAGGAGCGAGGCCGCCTCGACGACCGATCCCACCTCCGACCACTCGACCACCGCCGACCGATCGGTGTGGGTGGAGGAGGCGGCGGATGCCGTGGGCGCGGACTCGTCCGACGACGACGCGGGCACCGCGTCGAGCCCTGTCGTGATCGTCGGGACGATCACGGGGTTCCGGTCGGACGGGTAGGCGGGGTAGAGGTCGGCGATCTGCTCGGCGGTGAAGCTCTGCGCGAGGAGGGCCCGCTCGATCTCCTCCTCGATGTTGCCGCGGAGATCCCACGCCATCGCCTTCAGCCACGCGACCGAATCGGCGGGCGTCCAGGGCTCGATCTCGTAGTCGGCGTTCTGCAGGCCCAGCACGGCGTACTCGAGCGACACGTCGGCGCCGTCGTGCTCGGCGAGGTAGGCGTTGACGCCCTCGGCGTAGGCCTCGTAGTACCCGCGGGTGGTCTCGTCGAGGGCCGCGACCTCGGCTTCCGCGACCGTGCGCCAGCCGAGGGTCCGCAGGAACTGATCGGTTGGCAGCTGTGAGGCGCCGAACAACTCCGAGAGGCGCCCGCTCGTGACGTGACGGCGGAAGTCCATCTCCCAGAAGCGGTCCTGGGCGTGCACGTAGCCCTGCGCGAACAAGAGGTCATGCGACGAGTCGGCGATGATCGTGGGGATGCCGAGCGCATCGCGCAGCACCTCGACGTCGTCGGTGAGACCGGCATCCGAGGCCCCGGCATCCGAGGGTGCGGGCACCGTGATCGTCCCGCTCAGCTGCGGGAACGACCGCTGGATCGTCCACACCACCGCGCCGGCGGCGATGAGGGCCACGACGACGAGCCCGACGAACACGCTGTAGAGGATCAGCCCGATGCGCCGTGCGCGGCGGCGCCGCGGCGTCGGCGTGTCGTCAGTGGATGAGGCGACCGTCCGGTTCGCGCCGGTGAGGGAGGGGAGATCTGACATCGTCGTCGAAGCGCTTTCCGGAGGCGGCGTTCGGGTGGACGACGCAGGCGCTTCGGTGGCATCCGCGTCGATGTCGGCCCGCACCCCCCGTCAGCGGGCCGTCCTTCGCATCCTAGCCCCCGTGTCGGCGCCGTCTCGTGCGCGCCCGCGACTACGAGCCGCGTCGCCCGACCGAAGACGAAATCGCCGCGGCCGCCGCGTACTACACGTCCTGAGCGAGGATCTCGGGGTGCAGGTCGAGGAGCTCGGCCTGCTCGCGCCACGAGAGTCCCGCGATCGACAGCACGACCCGCACGACGGCGGCCGACGCGTCGTGCGTGCTGAGCCGCAGTTCGCGCAGCGTCGAGCGGGCGGTCTCCTCGATGAGGAAGGCGAGCAACTCGGGCGGCACGTCGCCGCGGAACGCCCCCGAGGCGACACCCTCGCTCGTGAGCTCGCGCACGCGGCGGCGCAGCGGCGCGAGGGCGCGCACCGTCTCGTGCACGTGCACATCGTCGAGGGCGATGTTCGCCGACGCGCGCACGGCGGATGCCTCGCGCCACAACTGCACCGCCATGCGGGCGAGCGCCACGCGGGGGTCCGGATCGACGGTCTCCTCCGCGATCGCGTTGAAGCGCCCCGCGCCGACGGCGATCACTTCGCGCAGGAGACTCTCGCGGTCGGCGAAGTGGCCGTAGAGTCCGCGCCGCGAGAGCCCGGCGGCCTGCGCGATGGCATCCAGCGACGCGTGCGGATCGACCGCGAGCACCGCCTGCGCAGCCTCGACGAGCGCCGCGCGGTTGGCGGTGGCGTCGCGGCGGCGCGCGACCGGGCGCTGGTCGCGGCGGGACGGGGCGGGCGAGCTCACGCGATCACATCAGCTTCGTGGACTCGAGCGCCTCGACGAGGCCGCGGTTGAACGAGATGAGCGGCCGCCGCAGCACGAGCCCGAGAAGAAGCGCGGGGAGGACGAACGCGAGGAGCCAGCCGAGCGAGATCCAGAAGTCCGCGCCGTAGATGCCGGCGATGGCGGCGCGCATCGCGGCGATTGCGTGGGTCGCCGGCAGGAACGGGCTGACGTTCTGGAACCACGCGGGCAGCAGCTGCAGCGGGTAGGCGCCGCCGGAGCCCGAGATCTGGATGACGAGCAGCAGCACCGCGAGCGCCTTTCCGGCGTTGCCGAAGGCGACGACGGCGGTGTAGATGATCAGCGTAAACACGAGCGAGGTCACCCACCCGGCGAGGATCAGCAGGAACGGGTGCGCGGGCTGGATCCGCACGAAGAGGATGAGCCCGAGCGTCACGAGCGTGCTCTGCGCGAGGCCCGTGAGGGCGAAGATGCCGTAGCGCCCCAGGTACTTCTGGGTCGGCGTGAGGTCGGGGTGCCCGGGGAGGGTTTCGCGGTTCACATCGACGCGGATCGCGACCGTCATCAGGAGCGCCCCGACCCAGAGCGCGAGAATCGTGTACAGCGGCGTCATACCGGCGCCGAAGCTCACGACGGGGAACACGGCGACGCGGTCGACGCGCACGGGCTCTGCGAGCGAGCGGGCGAGTTCGCTCGGATCGGAGCCGATGACGGCGCTGATGCCGCTGAAGTCTCCCGATTCGGTCGCGTCGATGAGCGCCTGCTGCAGGGCGTCGAACTTGTCGGCCGATTCGCCGAGGGCGGTCGAGAGCTTCTCGGTCGCCGCCTTCGCGCCGTTCAGCGCGGTGAGGATCGAGCCGGAAGCGCCCGACAGACCGGAGGATGCCTGAGCGAGATCGCCGCGGATCGCCGCGACGTCGCCGTCGATCGTGGTGAGGGTCGCGGCGAGCTGGTCGAGTTGCGGCTTCAGCGTGCCGGTGTAGGAGTTCTCGGCATCCTCAATCGCCTTCGTCGCCTGTGCGATGAGGTCGGTGATCTTCTGGTGCGAGGCCTGCGCCGAGGTGTTGCCGTCGGTGATGCCGGTCGCCGCGTCGGTGAGGGCGTCGCGGACATCGCCCTGCCGCGCGATCGAGGCGTCGATCTGCGCGATCACCCGGTCGAGGGCGGGTTGGATGTCGGTGGGGAGAGTCGGGCGCACATCGTTCTCGAGCGTGTCGCGCAGGTTCGTCGCCGCGTCGATCTGCGTCTGCACGCGGGTCGCGAGGGTCGTCAGAACCTGCGCCTGGTCGCCGCTGAGCCCGTCGATCGTGGTGAAGAGGTCGTCGACGCTCGTGCCGACGGCGGCGTAGCTGTCGGCCGTGGCCGACAGCGCGTCGGAGACGGCGCCCGTCGCGTTCGTCAGTGTGTCCTTGAGGTCGCCGACGGCGGCCGAGCCGGAGCCCACGGCGTCCGCTGCGTCGGTGAACGCGGCGCCGGAGGCCGTGATGAGCGCCGACGCGCTGTTGACCAGCGGGATCGTCCCCTCGATCAGGGTCGTGAACATGTCGGCGGTCTGCGCACCCGACCGCAGCTGCGTGGAGATGCCTCCGATGCGGGCCTCGAGACGGCTGAGCGCCGTCTGCGTGTCGGCGTCGGTGAGGTAATCGCTGAGCGAAGAGACGAGGGAGAGCGCGACATCGCCGAGCGTCGCGGTGAAGACCTCGCTGATCTGCGCCGAGACCCCCTCGGCCCCCTGACCGGTGATCTTCGGCGCGAGGGCGTTCTTCTTCTCGTTGGTGTAGTACGCGAGGCGCGTGCGCTCCGCGCCGTCGGCGTAGAAGGTCAGCATGTCGCGGCTGAACGTCTCGGGCAGCACGATCGCGGCGTAGTACTCGCCCGACCGGGTGCCGTCGATCGCGTCGTCCTTCGTCGTGATGACCCAGTTGAGCTGGTCGTTGGCACGGAGCTCGGAGAGCACCTGCTCGCCGACGTTGATCTTGATCGGCACGAGATCGCTCTGGTAGCCCTCGTCGGTGCTGGCGACGGCGACGGTCAGGTTCTTCGTGTTGGAGAACGGGTCCCAGCTGGCGAGCACGTTGAACCAGGTGAAGAGCGAGGGGATGACGATGAGCCCGAACATGACGATCGAGGCCATGACATTGCTGAAGGCGTGGCGCACGTCGCGGGCGGTGAGACGCAGGACGGTCTTCATGCGCGGTCACCTCCCTCGAGCGGCGTGGTCGGTCCGTCGGGCTGAGTCGGTCCGTCGGGCTGAGTCGGGTCGCCGGGCTGAGTCGGTTCGTCGGGATCGGTCGGTTGGGCGGGCTCGGTCGGTTGGGCGGGATCGGTCGGTTGGGCGGGCTCGGTCGGTTGGGCGGGATCGGTCGGTTGGGCGGGATCGGTCGGTCCGTCGGGATCGGTCGGTTGGGCGGGCTCCTCCGGCCGGGGTTCGGCTTCCGGCTTCGGGTCCGTTGCCGTCTCCGGTTCGGCCGTGTCGTCGTCGGCGAACAGCCGCGCGAGAGGATTGTCGTCCGTGTCGTCGTCCGTGTCGGCGGCACGCGTCGCCGCCGCGGGGTCGTCGGCAGCCTCGACGGAGGACGCGCCCGCCGCCGTGTCGGCACCCGTACCGCCGGTGGCCGGGTCGTCCGTCGTCACGTCGTCGGCGACGAGTTGCTGCGCGCCGGCCGTCGTGCGACGACGGGGACCGTGTTCGAGCATCGCCTGGCGCAAGTGCGCGTCGTCGAGGCCCGCGACTTCCTCGGCGAGCTGGAAGCTCTGCGTGATGTACTCGACGATCACGAGGAAGCCCATGATCGCGAGGATCCAGAGCACCCAGACGAACAGCAGCGTTGCGCTCTGCCCGTTCGCCAGCCACGCGATCAGCCCGATGACGAGCGCGCCCGCGACGCCGACGAGGACGGTGACGCGCAGGAGCGTCGTGTAGTGCTCGGTGAAGGGGCGCGCCCGCCGAGCGAGGTCGTCGCGGTACTCCTCGCGGTGGGCGAGCGTGTGGATGATGTCGGTCAGGCGGTAGCCCTTGCCCGTGATCTGGATGTCCTCGCCGATCAGGAGGTCGGTGGCTGCGACCTCGCGGTTGAAGACGAGGTTGAGGTTCGCGAGGCGCCGGCGCAGCACGAGGCCGAGGACCCAGGCGAGGACGACGAAGATGCCGAGCTTGCCCATGAATTGCCACCAGTGCCCGTCGTAGGAGCCGGCGATCGTCTCGCGCATCGCGTCGATGCCGTAGGTGAAGGGCAGGAACGGGTAGATGTTGCGGAAGAAGTCCGGCATGAGCTCGATGGGGTAGAGGCCCGAAGCTCCCGGGATCTGCATGATCACGAGGAGGATGCACAGGCCTCGCCCGACGTGCCCGAACGAGACGCACAGCGCGTAGATGATGCTGACGTAGGCGAGCGCGGTGAGGATGCCGGTGCCCACGAACGCCGCGGCGCTCGCCGTCTGGATGCCGATGACGAGGTTGCCGACGCACACGATGACCGCCTGAAGGACGGCGAGGGTCGCGAGCAGCAGGAATCGGCCGACGTACGCCTCGCGCACCGAGATCGGCTCGACGCCCTCGGTGTCGACCTCCACCTTGAAGATCACCATGAGGACGAACGCGCCGATCCACAGCGACAGGTTCGTGAAGAGGGCCGCCATCGCCGAACCGTAGTTCTCCACCGGGAACACCACGTGCTCATCGACCTCGACCGGCGACGCGACGAAGGTCGCGATCTGCGCGGGATCGAGGCCCGTGAGGGTGCCGAGGTCGCTGACGGCGGCGGCGGAGCTCAGCGCGAGCACGTCGGTGCGCGCGTCGGCGAGCCCCGTCTCGATGCCGGCGAGGTTCGCGTCGAGCGCGTCGAGCGCCGCGCCCGTCGAGACGAGCTGGGTGTCGAGGGCGTCGAGCAGGTTCTGCGCCTGCGTGAGCTGGGTCTGCTGCGCCGCGAGCGCCGCCGAGAACGCGCCCGCGCTCGTGGAGAGCGCCGACATCGCCCGGTTGAGCTCCGGGATCGACTGCGTGAGCACCGTGCGGAGGTTCGTCGCCGAGTTCTGTGCGCCCTGCGTTGCGGTGGTCAGGGCATCCGACGCGCCCTGGATGGCGGTGAGCGTGTCGCCCGCGCTCGAGTTCAGCGCCTTCAGGTCGGCGAGGAGCTGCTGGTCGGCGGCGTTCTGGGTCTGCAGGGTCTGGATCACCTGGGTCAGCTGCGCCTCGACGTCGGGGTCGAGACCGCCCGCGTCGATGAGCGCCTGCAGCTGGTCGATGACCTCGCCGTTGGCCGCGACGATCGCCGTGACGTCGTCGATCGCGCTGTCGATGCGGGTACCGGCCTGGCCGAGCGCCTGCGTCGTCTTGGTGACCGCGATGTTGGCCTCGGCGGAGGCGTCGGCGAGCAGCGTCGCGCCCTGCACATAGGCCGAGGTCGCGGCGTCGGTGAAGGTCAGGATGTCCTGCTGCGCCTGCGCGACGATCGTCTGGGCCTGTCCGATCGCCGTCTGGACGTCGCCGAGCGCGGTGTCGACGTCGGCGAGCGTCGCCTTCGCCGTCACAAGGCCGTCGCGCGAACTGGCGAGGTCGGTCTTCAGGCCCGCCAGGTCCTCGCGCGCGGAGGCGACCGTCTGCGCAGCCTGATCGAACGCGTTCATGCTGTCGTTCTTGGCGTTCGTGAGGTTGTCGTCGATCTCGGTGCCGGCATCCTTCAACGCCTCCGTGGCGGCCTCGGCGACCTGTTCGATGAACGCGCTCGTGATCTGCTTGTCGATGCCGGAGGCTCCCACGTCGGTGATCTTCGGGGCGATCGCGTTCGCCTTCTCGTTGACGTAGTAGGTGAGCGCGGGCTGGGTGAACTCGCCGGTCGTGATGCTCAGGAGGTCGGCGCTGAAGTCCTTCGGGATGACGATGACGGCGTACACGTCGCCGCTGCGGACGGCGCGCTGAGCCTCGTCCTCGCTCATGAACTGCCAGCCCAACTGGTGGTCGTCCTCGAGTTGATCGACGACCTCCGCGCCGACGTCGAGGGGGCCGGTGAGGTCGGACGTCGCGCCCTCGTCGAGGTTGACGACGGCGACCTGGATGTTCTTGGTGTTCGCGTACGGGTCCCAGAACGCGTTGATGTTGAACCAGGCGTAGAGCGCAGGCGTGATGAGCACGCCCAGCACGATCACCCAGGTCTTGGGTGTGCGGGCGATTCTCAGGACATCGCGTCGGAAGACGCGCAGGCTCTTGCGCACGGGAAGATGCTACCGCATAACGTGCACAGTGGTGTGCACTTTATGCGTGCGCGCAGGCTTCGGCATCCTTCCCGGGCGCCACTTCGCGGGTGTGGGGTGGGGTGCACCCGCACACTGACGCCCGGGAACGGGGCGCGTCAGTCGGCGCCGAAGTCGAACGAGGCCGACTCGGATGCCTGGTCGAGCGCGTCGCCGAGCTCCTCGAGACTCTTGTCGTACGGCTCCGCGCGTTCGGTGATGATCTCCGCCGCCTCGCCCGACGCGAGCTCGCCGACGAGCTCGGCGGTCGCGCCGCCGATGAGGCCGAGGCCCGCGTACTGCTCGAGGCGGGCGCGCGAGTCGGCGATGTCGAGGTTCCGCATCGTGAGCTGACCGATGCGGTCGACGGGGCCGAACGCGGCATCGCCGACGCGCTCCATCGAGAGCTTCTCGGGCGCGTAGGAGAGGTTCGGCGAGGTCGTGTCGAGGATCGTGTAGTCCTCGCCGCGGCGCAGGCGCAGCGTCACCGCGCCCGAGATCGCCGAGCCCACCCAGCGCTGGATCGACTCGCGCAGCATGAACGACTGAGGCTCGAGCCAGCGGCCCTCGTACATGAGACGTCCGAGGCGCCGACCCTGCTCGTGGTAGGTCGCGAGGGTGTCTTCGTTCAGGATGCCGTTGACCAGCCGCTCGTACGCGATGAACAGCAACGCCATGCCCGGCGCCTCGTAGATGCCGCGCGACTTCGCCTCGATGATGCGGTTCTCGATCTGGTCGCTCATGCCCAGGCCGTGACGGCCGCCGATGGCATTGGCCTCCTTCACGAGTTCCACGGCATCCGCGTACTCCACGCCGTTGAGCGCGACGGGGCGGCCCGCCTCGAACGTGACGGTGACGTCCTCGGTCGCGATCTCGACCGCGGGATCCCAGAAGCGCACGCCCATGATCGGGTCGACGATCTCGAGCGAGACGTCGAGGTGCTCGAGCGTCTTCGCCTCGTGGGTCGCGCCCCAGATGTTGGCGTCGGTCGAGTAGGCCTTCTCGACCGAGTCGCGGTACGGGAAGTCGTGCGCCGTGAGCCACTCGCTCATCTCTTTGCGCCCGCCGAGCTCGGTGACGAAGTCGGCGTCGAGCCACGGCTTGTAGATGCGCAGCGCCGGGTTCGCGAGCAGCCCATACCGGTAGAAGCGCTCGATGTCGTTGCCCTTGTAGGTCGACCCGTCGCCCCAGATGTCGACGCCGTCCTCCTTCATGGCGCGGACGAGGAGCGTCCCCGTCACCGCGCGGCCGATCGGGGTCGTGTTGAAGTACGTGCGGCCGGCCGAGCGGATGTGGAACGCTCCGCAGGAGAGGGCGACGAGGCCCTCTTCGACGAGCAGGGGCTTGCAGTCGATCAGTCGCGAGTCCTCGGCGCCGTACTGCAGCGCGCGGCCCGGGATCGAGGCGATGTCGTCCTCGTCGTACTGGCCGAGGTCGCCGGTGTAGGTGAACGGGATCGCGCCCTTGTCGCGCATCCACGCGACCGCGACGGAGGTGTCGAGACCCCCGGAGAAGGCGATGCCGACGCGCTCGCCGACGGGCAGGGACTGGAGGACCTTCGACATGGGTCACAAGTCTATCGAGGCGAAGTGTTGTCGAATCGGTTCGCGTTCCTCAGAGCGTAAAAGCCGGTGTGCTACGGCATCACCCACCATCTTGGGGAGAGGGCATCACTCGTGACTCATCTCGACGGCGATGCGCCGCAGACCTCCGTCGCGATCACCAACACGTTCGACGTCGGCGCTCTGACGATCGCCAAGGTGGTGGACGGGACGGCCTCGAGCAGTGTGACGCGGACCTTCCCGGTCGACGTGCGCTGTGTCCTCGTCGACGCGTCGCACCCCGACCCGGGGATCGTCCTCCACGACGCGACCTACCGGATCGGCGGTCCGGACCGGCTGTCCGCGAGCATAGAGAACCTGCCGGTCGGCAGCGTCTGCGACGTCGTCGAGACGGATGCCGGGGGCGCGAACCAGACCGTGGTGAGCGTGGACGGCGCGCGCAGCGCCGGCACGAGCACCACCGTGACGGTGGCCACGGGCGGCACGGCGATCGTGTTCACGAACACGTTCATCGCCCCGCTGCCGCCGACCGGCGCCGTCTTCGGATGGGTCACGCTCGCCCTGGCGCTCGCGCTCGTGCTCGGCGGGCTCGTGCTCGTCGGACTCACGCGCCGCCGTCGCCGGGAGGTGTGACCGAGTCCAGCTCGTCGGCGTGTTGCGCCCCGTGTTGCGCCCCCGTGCCCTGTGCCCCTGGCGCGGCATCCAGGTGCCGTCTTTTGCCGGCATCCGCGCGTAATGACGACGGATGCCGGCACCTTGTTGCGCGGTCGGCGCCTCGCCGCGGGGCTCAGCGCCAGCCGCGATCGCGCAGGGCGCGAGCGGTGCGCGCGACGGCGGGCGCGGGGTCAGGGTACAGCTCACGGCGGACGATCTCGATCTCGTGCCAGCCCGCTTCGCGGGCGCGCTGGCGCTTCGTGATGTCGCGGGCCCAGGCATCCCGCGACAGCCGGTGGTAGTCGCCCTGATACTCGATGTACGTCCTGAACTCGGGGAAGGCGAGGTCGCCGTACCCGATGAGCGCGCCCGTCGCGTCTCGGATCGGCGCGTCGAACTGCGCCTCGGGGAGGCCGGGCAGGCCTGCCTCTGTCAGCGCGAGCCAGAGGTGCACTTCGGGCCTGCTGCGCGCCCCCACGCGGACGAGTGCGACCGCCCGCCGCGCGGCGCGGATGCCGGGGCGCGGACCCGCGTCGATCGCCGAGCGCAGGTTCGAAACCGTGCACAGCGGCGGCCCGACGACCGCGCCACCTGCGCCACGCGGCGGGGTCACCAGGAGCGAGCCGACCGCGACGAGATCGCGGTGCGGGAGCACGGGGGCCAGGGTCATCCAGGTCGAGGCGGGCGAGGTCACTCGCAGGCCGCCGTGCTCGCGCACAGTCACGAGATGCGGCGCGAACCGTCGACCCTCGACACCCGCGGCGCGCGGGGCACGGTCCGGCGCGAGCACGCCGACGGCGAGCAGCGGCGCGGGAACGGGCAGGATGCCGCGCCACGCGACCAGCGCCGCGAGCCCCCAGAAGAACCGGTGCTCGGGCATCCGCTGCGCGTAGGCATCCATTCGGTGACGCAGTTCGAGTGCGTCGACGTCGGCCAATCCGTTCTGCGGCGGCGGCACGAAGGGCGCGCAGCGCACACCCCAGAACGGGCTCTCGAGGTCGCCGCCGCGCAGTCGCCGCTCGGAGACGCCGGCGCCGCGCGCGGCGGCGACGCTGAACCCCGACCCGAGGCCGGGTGGCAGGCGGACGAACGGGCGCGACATGTCAGCGAGTGTGACCGCCGGCCCGCGCCTTCGGGGCGCCAGAGCCTCGATCGGTGGACAACTCCCGCATTCCCTCCCCTGTGGACAGTCGCCGCCCGCGGTGGTCCGGCGTACAACGAGGTGCCGTGATCTGTCGGCATCCGCGCGTGATGACGACGGATGCCGACATCTCGGGCGCCCGGGCGACGTCGGGCGCCCCGATAGACTGAGGTGTAACCGTCCAGACACGGGGGAGCAGCCATGCCGGGAATCGTCATCGTCGGAGTCCAGTGGGGAGACGAGGGCAAGGGCAAGGCCACCGATCTTCTCGGTGAGCGCACCGACTGGGTCGTGAAGTTCAACGGCGGCAACAACGCCGGGCACACCGTCGTCATCGGCGACGAGAAGTATGCGCTGCACCTGCTGCCCTCGGGCATCCTGTCCCCGGGCGTCAACGCGGTCATCGGCAACGGTGTCGTCGTCGACCTCGAGGTGCTCTTCGCAGAACTCGAAGCCCTGAACGCGCGCGGGGTCGACACGTCACGTCTGCGCATCAGCGCCAACGCGCACGTCATCACGCAGTACCACCGCACGCTCGACAAGGTGACCGAGCGCTTCCTCGGCAAGCGCATGATTGGTACGACCGGGCGCGGCATCGGCCCGACGTACGCCGACAAGATCAACCGTGTCGGCATCCGAGTGCAGGACCTCTTCGACGAGAACATCCTGCGCCAGAAGGTCGAGGGCGCGCTCGACCAGAAGAACCACCTGCTGGTCAAGGTCTTCAACCGTCGCGCGATCACCGTCGACGAGGTCGTCGACGACCTGCTCTCGTACGTCGATCGGCTGCGCGCGATGGTGTGCGATACGGGGCTGCTGCTGAACGACGCACTGGATGCCGGGGACGTCGTCGTCTTCGAGGGTGGTCAGGCGACCATGCTCGACGTCGACCACGGCACGTACCCGTTCGTGACGTCGTCGTCGGCGACGGCGGGCGGTGCGTCGACCGGGTCGGGCGTCGGCCCGAACCGCCTCGACCGGATCGTCGGCATCGTGAAGGCGTACACGACCCGCGTCGGGTCGGGCCCCTTCCCGACCGAGCTCTTCGACGAGCAGGGCGAGTGGCTGCGCAAGCGCGGGTTCGAGTTCGGCACGACCACCGGTCGCCCGCGCCGCGTGGGCTGGTACGACGCCCCCGTCACCCGCTACGCGACGCGCGTGAACGGCATCACCGACCTCGTGCTCACCAAGCTCGACATCCTCACCGGGCTCGACCAGATCCCCGTGTGCGTTGCGTACGACGTCGACGGCCAGCGCTTCGACGAGGTGCCGGTGAACCAGAGCGACTTCCACCACGCGAAGCCGATCCTCGAGTACTTCCCCGGGTGGAGCGAGGACATCTCCGGCGCGCGCACGTTCGAAGACCTGCCGCTCGAGGCGCAGGATTACGTCCTGGCGCTCGAGGCCATGAGCGGCACCCGCATCTCCGTCATCGGGGTCGGCGCCGCGCGCGACGCGGTCATCGTCCGCCATGACCTCGTCGACTGAGCGCCGCGATGCGCTTCTGGGTCGGCGGCTACACGGCGGATGCGGACGGGTCGGCGGAGGGCATCGGCATCCTGCACGCCGGCGCGCCGGGTGATGCCCTCGCGAGCGGCGACCTCACCTTCGCCGGGACGGCGGCGGTCACCTCGTCGCCCTCGTGGGTGACGCGGCATCCGTCGCTCGATGTCGTCTACGCGGCGCAGGAGGCCGCGGGCACCGTGCAGGCGTTCGCGCGGCGCGGCGACGCGATGCTCACCCCGCTCGGTGAGCCGGTCGCGGTCGGCGAGGCGGTCTGTCACGTCGCCGTCGCGCCCGGCGGGACGTTCCTCGTCGCTCTCTCGTAAGCCCTCAGGAGGAAACCATGACCACGACGACCGGCGTCTCCCTCAGCCAGGACGAGCTCGCGGAGATCTACGTCGACCTGCATGCGCATCCCGAACTGGGACTTCAGGAGCACCGGACGGCGGGCATCGTGGCGGAGAAGCTCCGCGGGTTCGGGTACGAAGTGACCGAGGGCGTCGGGGGGACCGGTGTCGTCGGCATCCTGCAGCGCGGCGACGGGCCCACCGTGCTCCTGCGCGCCGACATGGACGGGCTGCCGGTCACGGAGCAGACCGGGCTCGACTACGCGAGCGTCGCGACGGCCGAGGTCGACGGACGCGTCACCGGGGTCATGCACGCGTGCGGCCATGATGTCCACATCACGGCCCTGCTCGGAGCGGCGGCCGCACTCGTCGACGATCAAGACTGGGCGGGCAGGATCATGGCCGTCTTCCAGCCCGCCGAAGAGCCCGGATCGGGGGCGAAGGCGATGATCGACGACGGCCTCTTCGACCGGTTCGGCACGCCCTTGGTCGTTCTCGGACAGCATGTCGCGCCGATGCCGGCGGGGAGCTTCGGGCTCCACGCAGGGGTGTCCTACGCGGCATCCGAGGGTATGACGATCATCGTGCACGGCAAGGGAGGGCATGGCTCCCGGCCCGAGACGACGGTCGACCCGATCGTCCTCGGCGCGAACATCGTCACGCGGCTGCAGCAGATCGTCTCGCGCGAGATCGCGCCGCAGCAGGTCGGCGTCGTCACGGTCGGGGCGTTCAACGCCGGACAGGCTCCGAATGTCATTCCCGAGACAGCCGAGCTGCAGGTGAGCACGCGCTCGTTCGACCCCGCGGTCCACGACACCCTCAGCGCCGCGATCGAGCGCATCGCGAAGGGCGAGGCCGCCGCGGCCGGCGCTCCGCGCGAGCCCGAGATCGTGTCGCAGTACAGCTTTCCTCTGCTCGTCAACGATCCCGACGGCATCGAGCGACTGCGCGGTGCCCTGACTGCCGACATACCTGGCGCGATGATCATCGACCAGGGCGTCGTCACGGGCAGCGAGGATGTCGGCGCGTTCGCGACGGCCGCCGGCGTGCCGTGCGTCTACTGGGTGCTCGGCGGGGCCGACCCCGCTCTCTTCGCGGACGCGAAGACCCTCGAGGACGCGGTCGCGGTGGCCCTGAAGCTGCCTTCGAATCATTCCCCGAAGTACGCGCCTGTCATCGAGCCGACGCTGACCATGGGCGTCGCCGCGATGCGGAGCGCCGCGCGCGCCTGGCTCACGATCACCTGAATCCCGACTGCCCGTGCACGCGCGCGCGGGCGCCGGTCCGCGCGCGCGGGCGCCGGTCGGGGAGCCGTCAAGGCGCGCTAGACCTGGGCATCCTGTTTGGGGATGTAGACCTTCTTGATGATCAGGAGGATCGACGCGGTCACCGGGATCGCGACGAGCGCTCCGAGCAGGCCCATCAGTGTGCCGCCGACGAGCGCGCCGATGACGACGAGCGCGCCCGGCACCGAGATCGCCTTGTTCATCACCTTCGGCGTCAACACGTATGCCTCGATCTGCATGTACACCAGGTAGACGATCGCGAAGATCAGTCCGCCGAGCGGCGAGGCGATGAGCGCGACGACCGTTCCGATCGCCCAGAAGAGCACCGAGCCGACGAGCGGGATGAGGGTGATCGCGAAGGCGACGACCGCCATCAGCGCCGGGAACGGCAGATTCAGGAACAGGTAGAGGAAGAACGCGACCAGCGAGTTGAAGAACGCGAGGACGACCATGCCGCCGAGGTATCCGCCGACCGACGACGTGATCTGCTCGGTGAGTTCGGCGGTGGTCTTGCGCAGCCGCGCGGGCCAGAGGCGGTAGAACGCCTGCTTGATCTCCGGCAGCGAGGCGAGGAAGTACAGGCTCAGGACGATGATGATGATGACGCCCGAGATCGTCGATCCGATCGTCACTCCGATGGAGAGCACCCCTCCGCCGATCGCGGCGATGTTGCCCGGGTCGGAGAGGAACTTCTGCAGCTCGGCGACGAGCTCGGGCGCCTGGTCTCCGAACTGCGTGACGAGCCACGCGTACAGGTCGGAGCGCTGGAAGTCTCCGATCATGTTCGGCAGATCGCGGAAGAACTGGGCGATCTGCGAGATGACGGTCGGCACGATCAACCAGACGATGCCGATCAGGATGACGGCGAACACGAAGTACACGACCGTGATGGCCCAGGCCCGCTTCATCCCGCGGCTCTGCAGGCGCTCCACGAGAGGGTTGAGGCCGAGGGCGGCGAACATCGCGAAGGCGACGTAGATCCAGATCGTGACGAGGCTCGAGATCGCCATGCCGAGCGCAAAGGCGACGAGACCGCCGAGCGTCAGGAAGAACCCGACCACGAAGGGGTGATTGAGGTTCGCCCAGAAGGTGCGCGAGGGTGTCGGCGTCTCGAGGGCGACACTCGTCGAATCGGGGGTGGGCTCGGCGGATGCCGAGGAGGCCGCGCGCACGTCGGACGAGCCGTTCTCGGGTCGGGATTCGCTCATGCGTCACACTCTAGGGGCCGCACGGCGAGTGGTGCGTCACCGCTCGCGCGATACTCTCGGGGACATGACCGACGGCGCCGACCCCACCGCGACCCTCCGCCGCCTGCGCGGCAGCATCGACAACATCGACGCCGCGCTCATCCACATGCTCGCCGAACGATTCAAGGCGACACAGCAGGTCGGGCTGCTGAAGGCCGAGCACGGGATGCCGGCATCCGACCCCGCTCGGGAGGAGCAGCAGATCGCGCGCCTGCGCACCCTCGCTGTCGACGCCGACCTCGATCCCGAGTTCGCCGAGAAGTGGTTCAACTTCGTCGTCGCCGAGGTTATCCGCCACCACACGGCGGCGGCCGAGGGCGCGTAGGTCGGGAGGGTCGGCGCGTTTCGACTCGCGGCTGCGCCGCTCGCTCAACGACCGGGCGAGGTGCTGCGGAACCCCTTTCCGGGCGTTGAGCGAGCGCAGCGAGTCGAAACGGGGCGTCAGACGGTCGTCTTCCGGAGCACGGCCGCCGCACCCAGCGCCTGCGCGAGGGTGATCACGGCGAGCACCGCGGTGAGACCCCACACGCCGGACTCGACGATGAACGTCCACACCTGCGGCCAGGACTTCGTCACCGTGATCGTCCAGATCACGCCGAGAAGCACGAGCGCGATGCCGACGAGGATGAGGGTCAGGCGGAACGCGCCCCACCGCTTGTAGACGGTGGCGGTCCAGAACCCGAGCGTGAACACGAGCATCGTCAGGGTGAAGAAGAACAGCCCCGCGACGAACGGTCCCGACGCCCATAGCCAGTCGAGGCGGAAGAAGTAGCCGCCGATGCCCCAACCGCCCGTCGCGTCTTCGATGAGACCTCCGACGACGAAGACCAGCGCGAGCAGCGCCGAGGCCAGCGCCGCTGTGAGCATGGTGCCGAAGAAGAACTCGCGGCGCGTGACGCTGAGCGCCTGCGAGAACGGGAACGTGAGGGTGAGCGCCTGCACCCCGACGGCGACGAAGTACCAGAGGGGCGCCTGCGCGCCGCCGCCGTACATGTTGGTCGTGACACCGCCGGCGGCGAGGATGGCCCAGATGATCACGGAGATCACGAAGGCGCTCCCGAGGATCAGCAGCGGCACCCACAGGTACGTCTCGCGGTTGGCGAGCTGCATGCGGACGACGTTCAGCGTGCGACTCATCGTCGTGCTCCTTCCGTGGATGAGGGCGAGGGTGTGGATGCCGCGGCGGTCGCGGCGTGCTGAGTGAGGCGGACGATCAGCTGCTGCAGCGAGACCGGTGCAAGGTCCAGCCCGGATGCCTGCAGGCGCGCGCGGTCGTCGGCGGTGAGCTCGCCGAGCACCGTGACGCTCGTGACGTGACCGAGGCTCTCGCGGTGGATCACCTCGCGTCCGTCGACGAACGCCTCGACCGCCGCCGCGTCGCCGACGATCGTCGCGGCGCGCGAGCGCACGGCATCCGTCTCGTCGTCGAGCACGATGCGCCCACCGTCGATGACCACGACCCGCTCGATGAGGTTCGAGACCTCGTCGATCAGGTGGCTGGAGAGGATGACGGTGCGCGGGTGCTCCGCGTAGTCCTCGAGGAGCCGGTCGTAGAAGATCTGGCGGGCGACGGCATCCAGGCCGAGGTACGGCTCGTCGAAGAACGTGATCTCGGCGCGCGAGGCGAGGCCGATGATGACGCCGACCGCCGAGAGCTGCCCGCGCGAGAGCTTCTTGATGCGGGTCTTGAGGGGGAGTTCGAAAGCGGTGATGAGCTCGTCGGCGAACGCCTGATCCCAGTGCGGGAAGAAGAGGCTCGCCATGCGGAACGCGTGGGCGGGGAGGGCGTCTTCGGGGTAGCGCTGGCTCTCGCGGACGAAGCAGATGCGCGAGAGGACGCGGGCGTTCTCGTACGGTTCCTCGCCGAAGACGCGGGCCTCTCCCGAGGTTGCGAAGTTCTGCGCTGTGAGGATCGACATGAGCGTCGTCTTGCCGGCCCCGTTGCGGCCGAGCAGGCCGTAGATCACGTTCTCGTCGAACGTGACACTGACGTCGTCGAGCGCGAGGGTGTCTTTGTAACGCTTGGTGAGGTGCTGCACCTCGATGACGGTCATGAGGGGTGTCCTTCCGTGATGTCGGGATGGGTGATGACGGATGCCGTGGCCCGCTCGCGCACCAGCTGGGCGAGGTCGTCGGGGGTGAGGCCGAGGGTGCGCGCCTCGGCGAGGAGCGGCTCGATGAAGCGGTCGGCGAAGGCTCCGCGCCGTTCGGTGAGGAGCTGGGCGCGGGCGCCGGGGGCGACGAACATGCCGATGCCGCGGCGCTTGACCAGCACACCTTTCTCGACGAGCATGTTCACTCCCTTGGCGGCGGTGGCCGGGTTGATGCGGTAGAAGGCGGCGAGTTCGTTGGTAGAGGGGGCGCGGGTGTCCTCGGCGAGACTGCCGTCGAGGATGGAGTCCTCGACGCTCTCCGCGATCTGCAGGAAGAGTGCCTTTCCCTCTTCGATCACACCGGCTCCGTCCTGGTTAGTGGGTTAGTTACTTGACTAAGTAACCATAGAACCAGCCTGCCGTCAAGAGTCGCGCACACGCGTGTAGCAAGCACGGGTGCAGATGTCGAATTTGCGTCTTCATGCGGGCGCATGAAACGTTGGATGACGGCCCTGACGGGCCCCACTCGACCAGTCCGCGGTCGACCCCGTGCCACCGAGAACCCGAAACTCTCCGGCGCCGGGCGAGCGTACGGTCGGCGGTCCGGGCGCGGAACCGACTTCTGCGCCGACGCTCCTGATGCCGAACATGCCGGCGCCGAACCCCTCGGTGCCGAACATCCTCGAGCCGACGACCGTCACCCGGACGTGACCGTTGCAGCCTGTGCACCGGGCTGCCCGAGGTGTCCTGTGACCACTGCATCCGTTCCTGAAACCACGCCTCCCGCGCTCGAGGCGAGGAATCTCTTCAAAGTCTTCGGCCGCGCTCCGAAAGAGGCGGTGAGCCGACTGCGCGCCGGCGAAACCCGCACCCAGGTCGCCGACGCGGGGACCGCCGCCGTCATCGACGCGAGCTTCACGGTTCAGCCCGGCGAGATCTTCGTCATCATGGGCCTGTCGGGTTCGGGCAAGTCGACGATCATCCGCATGCTCAACGGCCTGCTCCCCCCGACCGCCGGTGAGGTCGTCATCGACGGACGGAACGTCACCACCGCCTCTGCCACCGAGCTGCGCGCCATCCGGCGCGAAGAGGTGTCGATGGTGTTCCAGCACTTCGCGCTGCTGCCGCACCTCAGCGTTCTCGACAACACCGCCTACGGCCTGGAGATCCAGGGCGTCGGCAAGACCGAGCGTCGTGCGCGCGCCATGGAGGTGCTCGAGCGCGTCGGCCTCGGCGACCGGGCCGATGCGATGCCCGACGAGCTCTCCGGCGGCATGCGCCAGCGCGTGGGCATCGCCCGCGCGCTGACGGCAGGCACCGGCATCCTGCTCATGGACGAGGCCTTCTCGGCCCTCGACCCGCTCATCCGCCGCGAGATGCAGGAGCAGCTGGTCGAACTCCAGCGCGAACTCGGCCGCACGATCGTGTTCATCACGCACGACCTCAACGAGGCGATGTTCCTCGGCGACCGCATCGCGGTCATGCGCGACGGCCGCATCGTCCAGAACGGCACGCCGGAGGAGATCCTCACCGATCCCGCCAACGACTACGTCGCGCAGTTCGTGCAGGACGTCGACCGTGCCCGTGTGCTCACCGCCGCCTCGGTGATGGAGCCCCCGCACCTCACGACGCCGCTCACCGCGGGCGTGCGCGGGGCGCTGCGAACCCTCCGTTCCCAGCAGGCCGGGGCGGTGTTCGCGACGGAGAACCGCCGCCTGGTGGGCGTGGTCACCGACCGTGCCGTCATCCGCGCCGTCAAGGCCGGGCAGACCGACCTGCGCCAGATCGTCGATACCGCGGTGCCGACCGTCGGCCCCGACGACCTGCTCACCGACATCGTCGAGACCGCCGTCGAGGCGCACGTCCCCCTCGCCGTCATCGATGAGCACCGGCGCCTGCTGGGCGTGATCCCCCGGATCACCCTGCTCGCGGCGCTCGGGAACGTCCCCGCCGTCACGCGGGAGATGCCCGTCATCCAGACCCCGATCGACATGGTGGCCGAGTTCACACCGCTCGTCGATGCGGCGGCCGGGTCGCCCACGCCGCCCGCCGAGGCCGCGACGGAAGGAGCACGCTCGTGAACGGATTCCGCATTCCCCTCGGCGAGTGGGCCGAAGCGGTCGTCGACTTCCTCGGCGACGCGTTCGGCTGGCTCTTCGACCTCATCGCCGGAGCGCTGCGAGGCGTCTACGACGGGCTCGACTGGCTGCTCACCGCGCCCCCGTTCTGGGTGATCATCCTGGTGTTCGCGGCGGTCGCGTTCGTCGTGCGCGGATGGAAGCTCGCCCTCGGCACGGTGCTCGGACTGCTGCTGATCGTCGGCGTCGACCAGTGGGAGAACGCGATGGACACGCTCGCGCTCGTCCTCGTCGCCGCCGTCATCGCGATCGTCATCGCGATCCCCATCGGCATTTGGGCGGCGCGCAGCGACCGCGTCTCGCGCATCGTGCGTCCCCTCCTCGACCTCCTGCAGACGATGCCTGCGTTCGTCTACCTGATCCCCGCGATCTTCTTCTTCGGCGTGGGCGCGGTGCCCGGCATGATCGCCACGATCCTGTTCGCGATCGCCCCCGGCGTGCGCCTCACGGAGCTCGGCATCCGCGGCGTCGACCCGGAGATCGTCGAGGCCGGTCAGGCGTTCGGAGCGACGCCCGGGCGCGTGCTGCGGCAGATCCAGATTCCGCTCGCGCTGCCCTCGATCATGGCCGGCATCAACCAGGTCATCATGCTGAGCCTGTCGATGGCGGTCATCGCCGGCATGGTCGGCGCCGGGGGCCTCGGCGGCGAGATCGTGCGAGCGCTCGGACGCATCAACGTCGGGCTCGCCTTCGAGGCGGGCATCTCGATCGTCGTGATCGCGATGATCCTCGACCGCGTCACCTCCGCGCTCGGCCAGGGCGATCGTGCCCGTCGCGTCACGAGAAGCAAGCGAGCGCGCGATGCGCAGGATGCCGCCGACTCCGTCAGCCGCGCGCCGGCCGCCGTCTGACCTTTCACACCCCACAGACCAGGCGGGCCCATCACCCGCCGGGGGCGCGGAGACTCCGCGTCTGACACACAACGACCGATCCGTGCACAGCACACGGATGGAGAGGACGTCACGATGACCCAGAGAAAGCATGGGACCAAGAGAAGGAACGTTCTGAGCACGATCGCCCTGGCCGGTGCCGCGGCGCTGACCCTCGCCGGCTGCGCCGGCGGATCGGGAGATGCAGGGTCGGGCGACGGCCCGGCCGACCGTCCGGTCGAGATCGCCGTCTTCAACGGCTGGGACGAGGGCATCGCCGCGTCGCACCTGTGGGAGGCGATCCTCGAAGAGAAGGGCTACGACGTCGACCTCACCTACGCCGACGTCGCCCCCGTCTACCAGGGCCTCGCGCGCGGTGACTTCGACCTCGTGCTCGACACGTGGCTGCCGATCACGCACGCGACCTACATGGAGCAGTACGGCGACGACGTCGACGACCTCGGTGCGTGGAACGACGAGGCGAAGCTCACCATCGCGGTGAACGAGGATTCATCGATCACCTCGCTCGACGAGCTGGCCGCGGCATCCGACGACTTCGGCGGACGCATCGTCGGCATCGAGCCCGGTGCGGGCCTCATGGAGGTGACGTCCGAAGAGGTCGTCCCCGGCTACGGCCTGGAGGACATGGACCTCGTCGAGTCGTCGACGCCCGCGATGCTCGCGGAGCTGAAGAAGGCGACGGATGCCGGCGAGGACATCGTCGTCACCCTGTGGCGGCCGCACTGGGCGTACAACGCCTTCCCGGTCCGCGACCTGGAAGACCCGAAGGGGCTCCTCGGCGACGCCGAGAGCATCCACTCGGTCGCCGCGACCTCGTTCGCGGACGACTTCCCCGAGGTGCACGAGTGGATCTCGAACTTCAAGATGCCCAGCGACATGCTGTACTCGCTCGAGGACGCGATGTTCAACGCCTACGACGGCGACGACTACGGCCCCGTCGTGCAGAAGTGGATCGAAGAGAACCAGGACTGGGTCGACGGCCTGACGGCCTGACGCATTCTCGCGCACGTCCCCACGGACGTCACGGACGGGGTTCGGCAGCGGCCGGGCCCCGTCCGTCGTCTGTTCCCGGCGCATCGGGCGTGGGTGCGGGCGTGGGTGCGGGTGTGGGTGCGGGTGCGGGTGTGGGTGCGGGTCCGAGCGCGAGGGCCACCTTCTCCTCGAGCACCGTGATCGCATCGTCGGACACGACGATCAGCCCGTCCAGCTCTTCGCGCACGCGCTTGTACGCGACCTGGCGTTCGGCGGGCGTCGCCGCCTGGTCGACGGCGACCGTCAGCAACTGCTGCGCCGTCGCGAGGCGCTTGCGCTCACTCTCCGTGAAATCCGAGTCGCGCAGCCGGCGCGCCTCCCGTTCGGCGACATCGAAGGCGACCTCGTAGTCGGTGACCGCAGCCGCGTAGGCGGCAAGCTCCTGGTCGCTCGGATGAGCCTTGACCGACGCCGGCCGCAGCCGGTCGGCGGTCTTCTTCGCACGGAGGAAGGCAGCCGTGAGGGGCTGGCGGCCGTCGCTGATCGTCGGGAAGGCGATGAGCTTCGCGACGTCGAGCTCGTAGTCGAGCCATCGCGCCGTGACGGCGTCGTGCTCGGCGAAGAGCTTCTCGAGCTGCGGTTGGCTCGGGGTCGGCTTCGTCAGAGGGCGCGGGTCGGATGCCGTCGCCACCTGCCGGGGCGGATTCGCCGCCTTCAGTGCGGCCTTCGCCTGCAGGATCTCGAGACGGCGCTTGTGGCGGGCGCGCGCACCGAACTCCCAGCGCCGCGCGAAGCCGCCCGCGACGGCCATGATCGGGAAAGCCATCCACCAGTAGTCGCGGGCGAAGGCCCAGAACTCGTCCACGGAGAAAGCCTACGCGCGGCCGTTCCGCGGATCGTGCGGGTCGTCGTCGGCGTCGCGGGAGCGCGGCGTCGACATGCGCGAGAGGGCCTCTGCGCCGCGCGCCAGCATCGACTGAGTCAGGTTCTGCGCGATCTCCTGCGCCGAGGTCATCCATTCGGCGGGCGCGGTCATCGCGGGACGTGCGCTGTCGGGGCCGGGGCCGGCCGGCGCCGAGCCGGCGGCGCGGGCGCGGCGCCACGCCTCGGACTCCGCGGCCTCGAAGGAGCGGTACATCCGGGCCACGGCATCGCGGTAGGCGCCGAACTGGGCCGGTGTGATGCGGCTGGTCGCCGCGGCGGGCCGGAGCGCCCGGGCCCGGTGGTGGTCGGCGTGGAACGCGGCCGTCGCGGGGACGCGGGCGTCGCTCATCGCGGGGAAGGCGAGGACCTTCGCGGCATCCGTCTCATACTCCATCCACCGCGCCGTCAGGGCGTCGTCGGCTGCCATGACCCGCGCCAGGGGCAGGTGCGCGGGGTCGTCCGACCGAGCGCCGAGCGCCGCGCGATCGGCGGAGAGGTTCGCGCGGCGGGCGCGGAGGGTGGCGGAGGCCGCCTTGGTCTTGCGCTGCGCGGTGTCCAGAGCCCGACGGGCGGCGGCCACCTCTTCGCTCGTGCCGTAACCGGCGGTGCGCGCGGCCTGCGCGCGGGTCAGTTCGGCGCGGGCCGCCCGGACGCCGAGGCGCGCGGTCGTCGCGTCTTGCCGAGCGGTGCGCAGCGCCTCGCGTGAGGCGTCGTAGGCGAGCCGACGCGCCTTCGCGGTGCGTTGCCCGCGCAGGCCGAACCAGCCGAGGGTGCCCGCGCCGATCACGGTCGGCCCGATCCACCAGAACTCGGCGACCATCGCCCAGACCGGATCCACGTCGCCATGCTATCCATCGTGCCTGACAACGGTCGGGGAGTCTCGCCCGCACGCGGGTTACACAGAGGACTCCGGCTCGCCTGATGCTCGCGAATCACCACCCGATTCGCGAGTCACCGCCGAAATCGCGCGAATCGAGCGGTGATTCGTGAAAGCGGCGGTGATTCGCGTGCGGTGCGGTGCGGTGCGGTGCGGTGCGGTGCGGGGTGGGGTGGGGTGGGGGACCGCGCGTCAGCCGAAGATCAGGGCGAGGACGACGGCACCGCCGCCGCCGAGGATCAGCGCGATGATGACGACCCACGCGATGATGCGCGTGCGGCGTGCGCGCTTCGCGACGAGCGCATTGAATTCTTCGTCGGAAGGCTTGGTCATGCCGCTCAGCCTACGGGTTCGGCGACGGTCGGACCGAACACTGCCGGGAGAGTCCCCTGCGAGATGCCTCGGAGCTCGGGCACCGTGAGCGTGAAGACGTCCTGGATCTCGAGGGCCGGCTCGTCGCCGTCGGCGGCGGGGTCCGTCACGCCGATGCGCAGCACCGGGTAGCCGCGTCCTTCGCACAGCCCGCGGAACTTCACGTCCTCTTCGCGCGGCACCGACACGATGACACGTCCGGTCGACTCGGAGAAAAGGGCGGTCGCGGCATCCACACCGTCGCGCTCCATGATCTCGCGCAGCCACACGCGCGCCCCGACCCCGAAGCGCATGACGGCCTCGGCGAGAGCCTGCGCGAGGCCGCCGGAGGAGAGGTCGTGCGCGGACGAGACGAGTTCCTGCTGGGATGCCGCCTGGATCAGCTCCGCGAGACGCTTCTCCGCCGCAAGGTCGACCGCCGGCGGGCGTCCGCCGAGGTGGCCGTGCACCGTCCCCGCCCACTGCGAACCGCTGAGCTCGGTCGCGGTCACGCCGAGAAGGTAGATGTTCTCGCCGGCATCCTGCCAGCCCGAAGGGATGCGCCGGGCGACGTCGTCGATGATGCCGAGGACTCCCACCACCGGGGTCGGGAAGATCGGCACGTCGCCGGTCTGGTTGTAGAAGCTGACGTTGCCACCCGTGACCGGCACGCCGAGCTCGAAGCACGCGTCGGCGAGGCCGTCGACGGCCTGCCCGAACTGCCACATGACCTCGGGGTTCTCCGGGCTGCCGAAGTTCAGGCAGTCGGTGACGGCGGTCGGGACGGCGCCGGTGACGGCGACGTTCCGGTACGCCTCGGCGAGGGCCAGCTGCGCCCCGGCATACGGGTCGAGCTGGCAGTAGCGGCCGTTGCAGTCGGTCGCGATCGCGAAGCCGAGACCCGACTGCTCGTCGACGCGGATCATGCCGGCGTCATCCGGGAAGCTGAGCGCCGTGTTCCCCATCACGTAGTAGTCGTACTGGTTCGTGATCCAGCTCGTGTCGGCGAGGTTCGGGCTACCCAGCAGCTGCAGGAACTGCGCCCGCAGCGTGTCGGGGTCGTCGGTGCGGGGGAGGGCGGATGCCGAGTCATCCCGCAGCGCGTCGATCCAGGTCGGGTAGGCGACCGGGCGCTCGTACACCGGGCCGTCGACCGCAACGGTCGAGGGGTCGACGTCGACGATCTGCTCGCCGTGCCAGAAGATCTGCAGGCGACCGTCGCCGGTCACTTCGCCGAGGACGGACGTCTCGACATCCCACTTGGTCGTCACCGCGAGGAAGGCATCCAGCTTCGCGGGGGAGACGATCGCCATCATGCGCTCCTGCGATTCGCTCATGAGGATCTCTTCGGGCGTGAGCGTGGGGTCGCGCAGCAGCACGTTCTCGAGGTCGACGCGCATGCCCGAACCGCCGTTGGCGGCCAGCTCGCTCGTCGCGCAAGAGATGCCGGCGGCGCCGAGGTCTTGGATCGCCTCGACGAGCTCGCCGGCGTAGAGCTCGAGGCAGCACTCGATGAGGACCTTCTCGGCGAACGGGTCGCCGACCTGCACGGCGGGGCGCTTTGTCGGCCCTCCGTCGGCGAACGTGTCGGAGGCGAGGATCGACGCGCCGCCGATGCCGTCGCCGCCCGTGCGGGCGCCGAAGAGCACGACCTTGTTGCCGGCGCCGGTGGCGTTGGCGAGCTTGATGTCCTCGTGACGGAGGACGCCGACCGCGAGCGCGTTGACGAGGGGGTTGCCCTGGTAGACGGCGTCGAAGACGGTCTCGCCGCCGATGTTCGGCAGGCCGAGGCAGTTCGCGTAGAAGCTGATGCCGCTCGTCACGCCGTGGACGACGCGGGGGGTGTCGGGGTGGTCGATCGCGCCGAAGCGGAGCTGGTCCATGACGGCGACGGGGCGCGCGCCCATCGAGATGATGTCGCGGACGATGCCGCCCACGCCGGTCGCGGCGCCCTGGAAGGGCTCGATGTAGCTCGGGTGGTTGTGCGACTCGACCTTGAAGGTGACGGCCCAGCCCTCGCCGACATCGACGACGCCGGCGTTCTGGCCCATGCCGACCATGAGGCGCTCTTTCATCTCGTCGGAGACCTTCTGCCCGAAGCGGCGCAGGTAGATCTTCGACGACTTGTAGGAGCAGTGCTCCGACCACATGACGGAGTACATCGCCAGCTCGCCGCTCGTCGGGCGACGGCCCAGGATCTCGCGGATCTGCGCGTACTCGTCGGGCTTCAGGCCCAGCGCGGCGTACGGCTGCTCCTTCTCGGGCGTGGCGGCGGCGTTTTCGACGGTGTCGGCAACAGGCGAGGTGACGGGGGTGCTCACGCGGCGGGACTCCAAGACTCGGGAAGCCGGCGGGGGATGCCTCGAGTCTAGCCGCGCGCGCTGGTGGCGTCGGCGGGCTCGTCCGCGGCTCAGTCGGCGTTCACTCCCGGTTCGGTGCGAGCGCTTCCTCGCCGGGCTCCTCCTGTTCCGAGTCGTCTGAGCGCGCAGTGCAAGGGGCATCGCGTGTGTCCGGACCGGGTCGTAGAGTCGGCGCATGACCGGCATCACTCCCTACCTGCACTTCGACGGCGCGGCGCGTGCCGCGCTCGAGTTCTACCGCGACGTGTTCGGCGGCGAGATCGTTCTGAACACGTACGCCGACTTCGGGCGCGCCGACGGGCCCGCCGAAGCCGTCGCGCACGGCATGCTGCAGGGCCCCGTGGAACTGTTCGCGGCGGACACGGCGCCCGGCGAAGAGACGACCGTGCTGCGAGGCATCCAGTTCGCGTTGCTCGGCACCGCCGAGCCGGACGTGCTGGAGCGGTGGTTCGCGATCTTGGCGGCCGACGGCGGAGTTCTCGATCCGTTGACGCTCAAGCCGTGGGGCGATCACGACGGGCAGGTGCGCGACCGTTACGGGGTCACATGGCTGATCGGTTACCGGGGCTGATGAGCGCGGAGCTGCGTGCATGAGTGAGAGGGCCGATGTCGTGGCGGAGCTGCGGGCGCGGGCGGCCGAGCTCGATGCGCTGCTCGCCCGGCTCGCCGCCGACGACGCCGCGGTACGCGCCGACCGCGCCGATCAGACCGCCGACGACGAGCACGACCCCGAGGGGTCGACGCTGTCGGGCGAGTGGCAGCGTATCGAAGCGCTGCGCCGGTCGACCGCGGCCGAGCGCAGCGAGGTGAAGGCCGCGCTGGAGCGCGTCGCGGCAGGCACCTACGGCGTGTGCGTCGTGTGCGGCTCCCAGATTCCCGAAGGGCGGCTCGAAGCGCGCCCGTTCTCGACGATGTGCGTCGCGTGCGCCTCAGCGTGAGCACCCGCTCCCGCGTGTGAGCGCACCGCGCGCGCTCGTCTGGATCGTCGTCGAGCAGCGCGCGCGGTTCGCTCCGATGAGCGGGGTTCAGACTCTCTGGCCGGTCACCGGGTCCCAGTCGTCGTCGGGGTAGTCGATCACGCCGATGCCCACCGCTTCGTGGTTCGGTTCGGGATCGGACCTCTTGGCGGGCGCCTTCGGCTCCTCATCATGCGGCTTCTCGGTGCTCGGCTCGGGCGCTTCCGCCGCGGCATCCGTCTGTGCTCCCGGCTCTTCTCTCGGCTCTTCGGGCGCGGCGTCCTCGGGAGTGGCCTGGTCGGGAGTGGCCTGGTCGGGAGTGGTCTGGTCGGGAGTGGTCTGGTCGGACATGGGGACCTCCGTCGTGCCTGTCACCGTTCGTGAGACGAGTCTGCGCGTGCTCGGCGCGGTGCGCAGGGGGGTTGACAGCGGTGCGATGCCTACTCGAGTCCCATGTTCGCCAGGACGCCCGTCCAGTTTCGGGTGAACGCGCTGACGTCGCTGTCGTACTCGGACGCCGACGCCCAGAAGCCGTCGCCCCTCGTCGTCTCCGGCCCGAAGAGCGCCTCGACCGCGGACCTCAAGTCCGCCAGACCCTCACCGTCCTCGCGGTAGCCGGCCACGACGCGCACGTCCACCTTCTTCTCCTCGCCGATGGGCACCGCCGTGATCAGCGTCTGGCGCAGCACGTCCTCGGGGACGGCATAACGCGGCGGCATGTGTGTGCTCTCGTCGGTCGGATCGATCGGCTCCATCGACGACACGTCTGCGGGGGCGATCTCGACCTCGACCCTCAGGTTGCAGGCTCCCTCGCAGTTGTCCGCTCCGCGGTACGCCGTGATGCGCCAGGCGCCTTGGTGGGTATCGACGGACTCCAGCGCCGGGCTGATCTCACTCAAAGCATCGTTGATCTCAGCGTTGCTGGCGTTGGATGCACTGTCGAACGGAGAGCGGTTGTCGGCGAGGGGGATGAGGAAGCACCCGGCCAGCGTCGTCGCCAGAATCAGCGCGCTCACGCAGACGGCGAGCGTTCGTTTCCACACGCGCATGAGGATCCTTCGTGACGGTCCAGGGAGACTGAGCCTATCGACCGCGCCGCGATGACGCCGCCGACGCGCTCGCGGCGTCAGGATCGCGCCCGAACACGTATGTGACGCGTGAGGGTGACTGCGGCGCCGGCGGCCGCCGCGTAGACCGGAGGGCATGACCCTCACCTCACTCCTCCCGACCCTGCGGCGCAGCATTCCCGACCCCCTCGCCCGCGACGTCTGGCCGGTCCATACCGTCGCCGCTCGCGACGACCTCGTGATCGGCGGTGTCTCGCTCGTGCGCTTCGTCGCGCTGTGCGACACGCCCGCGGTGATGACGGCGCCGGCGGTGATCCCCCTGTCGGGCGGCGTGGCCTCACTCACCGCGACCACCTCGGTCATTGCGGTGCGCATCGTCCGCGTCGAGCGCAGCGACGGCGCCGCGGCCCTGCCGACTCTCGTCCTCGACGGAGCGTTCACGGCGTGTGCGCCGGAGTGGAGCCACGCGCGCGTCGTCGGTCGCATCTGCGTCGGCGCCGATCGGCGCTTCGCGGTGTCCGAGGCTGCGGGACGCGCGGTGGATGCCGTCACTCTGCTCCTTCCCGGCGACGTCACCGCGGGTGATGTCCTCGCCGTCCCGTGCGTCGGAGCCGTCTCGGTGGGCGATGTCCGCCCCACGGAACCCGCGCGTTCCGTCCTCGGGGCGGCGTGATGCTGCTCGCGACGATCGTGTGGGCACGGCGCTGCGCCCGTGTCGAGGCGGCGGCGTCCGCCGCCGGTTCCCCCGCCGGAGGGGCGGATGACCCGGCATCGCACACATCGGAGAGCGCGGCGGTTCCGCTGACGCCCGGAGCGTGACGGTCGTCTGACGGGGCGCGATGGTCGCGGGCATCCCGCACGTTCAGCGCCGTCGAGGCTCGATCGCGACGAGGGCGAACTGACGCACGGGTGCGGCGATCGTCGCCGTGCAGGTCGACAGCAGCGGATCCGACAGGGTCTCGCGCATCGTCACGGTGACCTGCGGCTGCCCACCTGACGCGCCGAGTCGCACGTGCACGAGGGTGCCGGCGGGCGCCTCCTGGCGGTTTTCGCCGAGCGGAGGCCACGCGTCGATGCCGTCGTCTCCGAATGCCGCCCGCGCGAAGGCCTGCGCCGCCTGTACCGGCATCGTCAAGGCGGTCCGTCCCCGGTAGAGCGCGGGCAGCACGAGACCGCGCGACGCCGCACCGACGATGTCGAACACGGCACCGGCGGTCACCCGCCCGTACGAGAGGCCCTGCGGCAGGAGAAGCATCGTCGCGGCGAACCGGTCGCCGCCGAGGTGGGAGCACTCCCATGTCTCTTCCGGGTACGCCGCCGCGAGAGAGGTCACGACCGGGCGTCCCTTCACGGCGCAGCACTGATCGTGGCGAGCGTGCGCACAGACGAGGTAGATCGGGGCCGAGGATGCCTCGGAACGCTCACGGTCGACGGCATCCGCCTCAGCGGCATCCCGCGGCACAGGATCCAGCGGCACAGTCAGCAGGTCTTCGGCCTCCGCCGCGAACCCCCAGCGCACCCCCTCGCGGCCGGGGCGGACATCGGCGACCGCCCAGCGCCAACCGGTCGTCGCCCGACGCTCGTCGGCGCGCCGGCCGGGCCGCCGGATCGCCACGGGACGGATCCCGGCCGCCTCCGCACGGCGCACGAGCGCTCGCCCGACGGTCGGGTCGAGGCGAGATTCGAGGAACGCATGCCGGCCCCAGGATCCGTCGATCTCGACGAGCAGCCAGCGCTCGCCGAAGCCCGCGGTGCCCGCGAGCGGGTCGGCGCGATCCGCCGAGCGGTCGCTGCACGGCTCCCACCGCCCCGCCTCGAGCCCCGTGGAAGGAAGCGCGGTCGCGCTCATCGGACGACGAGGACCGCCTCGCGCACGAGGCGCCGCGAGACGACGAGCGACGAGTCGGGGTCGAGGGCGGGGAGAGATCCGGCGGCGTGATCGGCGGAGGTCAGGGCGTGGATGGCTGCGCTCGCCTCGGCGGGCAGGGTGATCGTCCGATCGGGAAGGACGATGTGGACGCCGGCGTCGTCATCTTGCACGTGCGCCGGCAGCCCCGTGCGCCAGCCGACGATCGTGGACGGCGCGAGATCGGCGAGGAGGTCGACGGTCGCAAGCGGGCGGACCGGCGCGGGCCGGGTCGCGCGCTCGAACGCGCGCTCCATCCCGGCGCCGAGGGCGGAGGCATCCGCACGATCGAGCAACGCCCGCGCGGCCGAGACCGTGGCGGCGATGTCGTCGGCGAACGAGGGAGAGAGGTAGTCGACGCCGAGCGCGAGGGGGCGGCGGAGCTCGGGATCCTCACCCGCCTGAGCGACGAGGCGCTGGAGAACGTCGAAACGCGTCGCCGCGCGCACGCCGATCGTCAGGTGCACGGAGGTGCCGCCCTGCGCGACGGCGGAGTGGATCCAGCCGCGAGGGAGGTAGAGGACGTCGCCCGGCTCGAAGGTCGCGTCGATCGCGGGCGTCTCGCGGGCGCGGGCGGCGACCGCGTCGCGGTGGTCGCTCCAGGGCTGGTCGGCGAGCGGGTGCTCGTGCACCGGTTCGTGGATCGTCCAGTGCTTCGCTCCGGAGATCTGGATCACGAACACGTCGTGCGTGTCGTAGTGCGGATCGAATCCGCGGGAGGATGCCGGGGTGATGTAGGCGTTCACCTGCGCGGGATGCCCGAGGTCGGCCACCAGCTGGCGGGTGAAGTCGGCGATCGGCGCCCACGTGCGGTGCAGGCCCTGGAGAACCAGGCTCGCCCCGCCGGCGAATTCGCGGAGGACTTTCGCGGAGTCGAGCTGGTCGCCGATCTCGGCGCCGAACCCGCCCGAGCCGGTGAACGAAGGGGGCGAGAGGACGGAACCCTCGTGGGCCATGCGCACGAAGGGGGTACGGAGCGCGCGGTCGGCGACGAGGTCGTCCACTGCGGCGGCGCTGAAGAGGTCGTCGAAACTCCCCTGCGCGCGCGTCAGGAGCGGCTGCGTGCCCCAGTACTCCGACGCGAAGGCGTCGGGGTCGAGTCCGGTCAGCCGCGCGAGCGCGGGGGCGGGCCGACTTCTCGACCCGCCCCCGTCACCCGAACTCACGCAGAGCCGTCCGCGCCGCCGTCGTGGCCGCCCGGGTTGGCGCCGCCGTCGGCCGTGCCTTCGCCGGCCGAGGCCGAGCCGTCCGCGCCGCCGTCGTGGCCGCCCGGGTTGGCGCCGCCGTCCGCGGGACCTTCGCCGGCCGAGGCCGAGCCGTCGGCTCCGCCGTCGTGGCCGCCGGGGTTCGCTCCGCCGTCGGCGGGGCCCTCCCCGCCTGCGGCGCCCGTCGTCGTGATGTCGTCGTCGTTGATGCTCATGGGACCTCCCGGGTCTGCCGCCGTTGATTGTGGGCCGGAATCGACCCTCCAGCGTGACAGTACTCCCGCTGCTCCGCGCCGGGGAGGGGGTTGACGCCGTCGTGGTGGGCGGCGGCGCGTTCACGCGCCGAGGTCCGCGCGAACCACGGTGTGTTCGGCGCGGAGTCCGTGGGCGCAGCCCCACCCGGAACAGCAGCACCGTTCTTCGCCTCACGCGCCGAGCTCGTTCGGGGATCTAGGGCGAGCAGGGCTGGTGTCGGGAACGCGGCGAGATGACACTAGATGTCACGTAGAACGCGCGGTTTCGGGCGGCCGGGGTCGACTTTGTCGTGACACTTTCCCGGGGATGCCTGCATGGCGTGACAGAGCGGCGGCCGAGGGAGCTGCTGACTCATGTGGCCCCGGCGCGGTTAGTCTCGCTGTGCTTCGAGGCGGCAGAGCACGCGGACGTGGGCCGGAGCATCTGGATTCACGCGTTCAGCCACTGCGGTGATGGACCATCCATCCTTGATGCGGCTGTGCACATCCCCGCAGAGCCAGTCGGGCACGTATCCGAACTTCTGGCCATCGACGGTGCTGACAAGAACGGCCTTCGGGTTCACCTCGTTGCCCTCCTCGAGCTCGAGGCGAAGGTTCGCACCTTCCCCTAGCAACGCGATCGCGGCGTCGGCTTCAACGAAATAGCGGACACCAGATACGAAGAATCGGCTTGCTAGCCGGTCGGCTTGGGTGAGAGGAAGCTCGACTACGTGGAAGGTGTCTGTTGCTCGCCCGCCGCCCGTGCGAGCCAACACCTCGAATGGCACATCCTCCGGGCTGAGATCCTCGATTCCGAGCCAGCTGAGGTAGCGGTCGTAATTTGGGCGATCGACGGAAAGGATGCGATTCGCGAAGAACGCTGGGACTTCATCCGAGACGTAAGCGGCATCGCGATCGGGGTATTCAAGCAGTGGGACGAAGTCAGGGTCGTTCCACGCGCCCGCGAGATAGTGGAAGGCGAACCGCCCGCCGGGCAAAGCGTTGAGCTGGCCGACCTTGATGAAGAGCCTGGACGTCGGGTTCTGCCAGACGAGGATGAGAGTCCTTCGGCTCGCCGTGAGATCGAGCTGGTCGCGATCAAGTGCGTGAGTAGCCATCGAGCAACCTCCTCCGATTCGTCGCCAACAGCCGGAGAACGAATGTACAAGTGACCTCAGACATTATCGCGCGCGGGATCTGTGAGACGACGGAATGAACTGCATCTTCCGAGATCGCATCGAGTTGATCGATCCAGAACACGCGAGCCGTTGCCGATGCAAGCCCCAGTGCGTGCAACGCGAGATCCGTCAGCTTGGGCTTTCCGGCGAAGTGGTGGCTGGTTCCGCGCTCCACCCAGCGCATGAGTGGCCTTCGTCGTTCAACATCCGTAAACGTCTCTCGTCTCGCTCCTGGAAGCCGAGCGCGTTTCCGTGGTCGAACGAGGGCGCCAGTCGGCGCTCGTCTCCGCGGAGGATGACTGCCCAGTTCTCGTGGTGCCGATCGCGCCCCGCAACCCAGGCATCCATCAGGACATAGCCGGCCCAGGCGTCAAACGCGGTGAAGCCGCTCGGCCAGTCAACATCGGCTGGCGGCCCAACCTCGCCGAGGGCATCCCGGACTGCCATCGGTGTGTACCCCTGGTTCTCCCCTTGGACTGACTGGTCGTAGTCGGGGAATCGCGCTGACAGCACGCTGTTGCCATGATCGAGATACTCAAGGCGGTCTCGCAGTACCGATCTTGAAACGATCGCCCGTCGTCCCTCCAGCGTTGCCGGACGCACGGTCGCGCTCGGGACACCAAGCTTCTCCGCCAACTGGTGGACGGTCCACTCGGCCCAGTCCTCCCCGCTAACAGTCCCGTCGTGCTCGTCGAGACGCGCAAGTTTGAGCAACCACTGCCGCTACCCGAACATTGGGAGATCGACCCACCACTTCTCCTTGGATCCCATCGGTTCGTCGGCCTCGGCGGAGCCTCGTACGAAGTGGAGGGATTCCCAGGCGGTTGGCACGGGGTTGACGCTACCGGCGAGCCCGGCGGTCGGCCATCTCAATGGATGCGCGTTTCGTAGGACGTGTCGTGGCGACGCAGCTTCAGATGCCCTACTTCGTCAATGTCGGCGGCCTCGGGCATCATTGCGGACAGACTCGTCATGCTTGGCCTGGGGGAGGTGTAAGTGAGCAGCATCGTCGCGGAACACAGTCGCGTGATCGCGGCTTTCGAGGAGCCAACGCTGTCTCTGCTGCGGGGGAATCTCGCACCAGTGAACGTCGCGATTCTTCGCTCGGGGTTCCCGCGGGACTCGAAGACTCAGCCGACTGCCCGCTTGCACCAGATGGTGGACGCACTCCTCAGAGAGCTTCGCGAGCGAGGGATCTCCCACGTCCCGGATGGAGATGGCAGAGAGGTGTGCATGGGGTGGGTGCGCCGGCGGTGGCTGACCCGTGACGTCGACGGACAGAGCTACACGCTCACGTCCTACGCGATGCAAGCGCTCGGCCTGGTGCAATCCCTGACGCGAGACCGGGTGAATCTGTCCGAACACCGCATCAAGAACATCGTGGAGACCGCGAACCGGTTGAACGCCGCATCCAACCCCGACCGTGGCGCCCGCATCGCCCGACTGCGCGCGCAGATCGCGCAGCAGCAAGCGGAGTTGGAGCGGCTCGAGGCGGGGGAGCCGATCGCCCCGGTCACCGCCGACTTCATCCTCGAGGGGCTTGTCGAGCTGCAGGATCTCGTTTCGGGTCTCCCCATTGAGTTCGCCCGTGTGGGTGAGGTCGTCGAGGCATTGCAGGACCGGTTGCGGGAGGACTTCCGGGCAGACGAGCGACCGCCCGGGGAGATTGTCGCTGACTTCCTGGTCCGCGCAGACGACCTGACGACCGCGACACCGGAAGGGCGCGCGTTCGAGGGGGCGTTCAACCTGCTGGATGACGATGCGCTCACCGATCAGCTTCGCTCAGACATCACCGCGCTGGTCGAGCATCCCGACATCTCTCCGGTTCTCACTACCGCGGAGAAGCAGACGATGATCGGGATCGTCCGCGTCGTGCGCGACGGAGCGCGAGACACGATGGCGAAGATCGTCGACACCATCGAGACTCTGAACACCTTCATCCGATCGCGGAACATCTCCGAGGATCGTGAACTGGACAGGGTGCTGATGCAACTGGAAGCCGGCCTGAGTGCGTGGATGCAGACAGCGGGGCCACGAGAAACAGTTCCAGTTCAGATGCTGCCCGACGGGTTGGACATCCTGCACCTGAAGGAGAAGCTGTATGACCCCGCCTCGGATGTTCCTCTCGACCCGCTCGAGGACGGCGCCGAAGAGGATCGCCCGGAGTCCATGTCACTCGATGAGCTTCGCCGCTACGGAGGACCGCACCTGGACGCGCTTCGCGGTGCGCTCGACGAAGCTGCAGCATCGGACGGCGAGTGGACCATCGGTGCAGACCTCTTCCCCCGGCTCGCGGCTGACGAGCGGCGGCCCGTGGACGCGCTGGGTATCCTGCACCTGATCGCGGACCGTGAAGACCTCGTGCGCACGGGCACGCACGAGGCATACGTGACTCGCCGGCCCGACGGTACCGAACAGGTCCTGCTGCTGCCGCAGATCACCCGGACGCGGAGGCTCGACGATGACCAGTGAGTTCCAGGAGCTCGACGACGCGGTTGCCGAGCTGTCGGTCGATGATTTGACCGACCGCACGCCAGAGGACCTCTATGACGAGCCTGAGCAGGAAGTCGACGACGACTTGTCATCGGTGGAGTTCGATGGTGACACCGGGACGCTCGTCGCCGAGGTCCGGTCTGCGCTCGTCGCCGTCCTCAACGAGCGCTTCATCACCAGCGACACGCACAAGAAGGAGTGGCAGACGCTCACCGCCGCCCACGCGCAGGTGAAGTCGAGACTCAACGACATGTATCTCGACCTCGAGTATGACGCCAAGTACGAGGTCGCGTTCAAGGTGCAGGTACGTAACGCCGACAGCACACGTGGTTTCCCCGCGTTGTTGCGGGCGATGACCTGGAATCGGGACCAGACCGCCGTGCTCGTCCACTTGTGCCTCACCCACCGGGACCAGACTTCAAGCGGGGCGAGCCGCGCAGTCGTCTCAAGGAGCGACATTCACGCATTCATCGGCGGCAACCGTCCGAAGACAGCGACCGATCAGTACATGGATGCCGGCCGAGTCAATCGCGCGATCGATGCGGTCGCCGCCGCCGGACTTCTCGACAAGACGGCAGAGGACGGCGTGTACACGATCTCGCCGGCACTGCCTCGACTGCTGCCCCTCACGAGGCTGCGCGAACTGGTCACCTACTTCACGGAGGCAAACGACGATGAGTGAAGTCTCCGCAGGCATCCCGCTCCTGCCGAGCTCGCAGTGGCGGATCGAGCAGATTCAGCTCGTCAACTGGGGCGGTTTCCACCAGCGCACGGCAACGTTCGCGTTCCACCCCGAGACGACCATCGTCACCGGCGCATCCGGTGTGGGGAAGTCCACGGTCCTTGACGCCTACCTTGCGCTCATGATGCCCTCCGACGTCCCTTTCAACGGTGCTTCGAACGCAGCGACCGTGGGGCGTGCGAGGGGGGCAGAGCAGCGGAGTGTACTGACCTACCTGCGTGGGAAGACCGATGACACTGTCGAGGATGGTGTCACCGTCGACAAGGTGCTGCGCGGCCAGGGCAAACCCACCTGGGGAGCGATCGCGGCGACCTTCATCGCCGAGACGGGAGACCGGTTCACGGCCATGCGCGCGTACTTCGTCCCGGTGGGCGTGGCCCGAGACGGCGACGTCGTCAAGCGGATGATGACGATTCCCGGGTCGTTCGAGATCCGTCAGCTTGGCGAGTTCGCCCGCGTGGGTTCCGAGTCGTACCCGGCAAAGGCGATGAAGCAGAAGTGGTCGGAGTTGCGCATATATGGCTCGTACGGAGAGTTCTCGCACGCGCTGTTCTCGAGGCTCGGGATCGGGCAGGGCGGCGACGGGGCGAACGCGCTCGCTCTGCTCGCCCGCATCCAGGCCGGAACGATGTCGCCGACCGTCGACGACCTCTACAAACGGCTCGTCATCGAGATCCCGGAGACGTTCCGTGTCGCCGACGAAGCCATCGCGACATTCGATGAACTCGACGAGATGTATCGGAAGATGGAGACCTCCCAGCACCAGGCAGATCTCCTGGCGCCGGTGCCCGACCTCTATGAGGAGATGGTCGCCGCGCAGCGCGACATCGCGCAGGCGCGCGCACTCGGAGCGATCGACGACGACAACACCCCGGCGGGTCTCTGGCGTCTTCGCACCCACTCCGCCATCCTCGAGCGCGAAGACGGCCTGCTCCGCGAGCGGGCCGCCGCGCTCCAGGAGCAGCTCCGTACCGCGACAACGGCCACCGACGAGGCGGAGCGGTTGCTCGACGTCGCGAAAGCCGACTACGACGCCGGCGGCGGGGACCGCGACAGGCAGCTCACGGATGAGATCACTCGGTACGAACAGGCGGCCGAAGGTCGCCGCGGGATGCGCGCGCGACTCGATGACGCTCTGGCCGATCTCGATCGCGTCGTCGACAGGGAGGGCGACCTTCTCACGATCCACTCCGAAGCCCGCGCATTCCCTGAGCGCGCCGCGGGGCTGAAGGCGGAACTCGAGAGCAAGCGCGAGCAGATGATCCGCGACGAGCACCCGCTCGGCGAGGAGCTCAAGAGCGTCCGGGCGGAGCTCCGCTCGCTCGAAGGCCGCTCTGGTCGCGTGGACGCATCGATGGACGCTCGGCGCCGCGAGGCCGCTGACGCAGCCGGACTCGACGTGGCCGACCTCCCCTTCGTCGCCGAACTCATCGACGTTGCTGATGGAGAGGACCGGTGGCGGGGCGCGATCGAGACGGTCCTGTACGCGAGCGCGCGGATCCTGCTTGTGCCCGGCGAGCACCTTGAACGCTTTTCCCGGGCCATCGACCCGATCCGGTCGTCAGTACGGCTGAACTTCGAAGGCGTTGAACGCAGTGTCGTCGCGCACACCGCGCCTATGGACCCGCAGCGGATTGCCGGCAAGTTGGACTACCAGGACTCTCCGTACCAGGCATGGGTCATCGAGCATCTCAGCTCACCGGCCAGGAACGCCCTGTGCGTCTCGAGCACGGATGGACTCGCTGGTGAAGGTCTCCGCGTGACGCCCTCGGGTCAGACACGACAACGACGGCGAGGGGCGCACGGAGGGAACACAGCGCGCCCGATCATCGGATTCGACAACGCCGGCCTGAAGGCGTCGCTCGAGGCGCAGCAGAAGGACCTTCGTGCGCAGCTAGCAGAGTCCGAGCGGGCTAGGGCGCGGGTCGCCGCGGAAATCCAGGCAGTCGACAAGCAGCACGCCGCCTACCTCCGCACCCTCGACTTCTCGTGGGTCGACGTTGATGTGGACACGCCGATCCGTCACATCGCCGAACTGCGTGCGCTGCAGGAGAAGCTGCTCGCCGACGACGGCGTCCTCGCCGTGCTGAAGAAGCAGGTCGAAACCCTGTCCGCGGTAGCCGACAGCGCCCGACGCCTACAGCACTCGCTCGAGGGCAAGCTCTCAGAAGTCGCAGACAAACGAAGCGCCTTGGCGGACATGATTGACACCGTCAACGACGCCCTGTGGCCCCTCGAGGAGAACGGATCAGTGGTGCTCGACGAGGCTCTATCGACGACCCTCGACCAAGCATGGGAGCGCGCACTTGCGAGCGAGGCGCCGACGAGTGGGACCTGGAAGACAGACCTGCGACGGCTCGAACGAGCCCTCGCCGATGGGGTCTCACGCGCAGCCGAGAAGGAAGCGTCGAGCCGCAAGCAGATCGAGCGCGCCTTCGAACAGTTCCAAGAGCGATGGAACGACCCGACGCGCGGTCAGACGATTGACTCCTACCGCGAGTATGTCGCGATCCTCGACGAGATCCAGCGCGTCGGGATCCACGAACAGCGTGAGCAATGGCGCAAGACTGCGCTGCAGTGGAGCGGAAGGAGTCTTCGACTGCTGGGCAGCGCGATGAGCTCCGCCGTCGACGACATCCAGGCCCGCCTCGACGCCGTCAATGCGATCCTCGAGCGCCTGCCCTTCGGGCCCACGGATGGACGCTTAAAGATCGACCTGCGACGCCTCGCGCCGCAGACGGTCACAACGTTCCGTCGCGAGCTGGACGGGTTGAAGAAGCTCGCTACGCAGGGCGCGCCTGAGGAGCAGCTCGTACAGCGGTTCACGCAGATGAGAGTGTTCGTTGCCAAGATCCGCAAGCGCGACGACCCGGCGCTCACCGCTGAGCTTCGAGCTCAAGTCGTCCGCGAGGAGATTCTCGACGTGCGACGACATGTGGAGATCACTGCGAAGCAGTACGCCGATGCGCGCGACGCGGATCCCGTCGCCGAGTACTCATCGCTCGCAGGTAAGAGTGGCGGAGAGATGCAGGAGCTCGTCGCGTTCATTGTCGGAGCCGCGCTTCGGTTCCAGCTCGGCGACGAACTCGGCCATCTCCCACGGTTCGCCCCGGTGTTCCTCGACGAAGGTTTCATCAAGGCGGACTCCGAGTACGCGGGCCGGGCCGTCGAGGCATGGAAGGGACTCGGGTTCCAGCTCATCATCGGGGCGCCGTTCGACAAGTACACCGGGCTCGAACGCCACGTCGCCCAGACCGTCCTCGTCTCGAAGAACCGCCAAACGGGACATTCATTCGTCGACCACGCCTACCACCAACGACAAGAGAGCGTCGCGTGAAGACGGTCGCAGAGGTCGAACGACGCGTCCGACTGCACGTGACTGAGCGGTGGGCCGACGAGGTCGCCTCGGAGAGCACGGGAGAGCAGAAGTGGTGGCCGCGAGCGTACCCGCTTGGCCGCCCGGACGCCGACATGCTCGAAACCGGATTCGGCGACCTCATCGAACTCGTGGATTCTTGGCGAACGCAGGCAACCGCATGGGGTGCGGAAGTCGCAGAGCGGAACATCCGTGCTGACGGCACCGCCTATCCGATGCCGTCTCACATCGTCATTCCCAGCATCGATGTGGCGGCCGCCATCGCCGGGCCCGGCTGGACGGCGCGGCTGGCCCGTGGGCGTGAGTACGGCAGGATCATCGACGCCCAGTTCCCTCATCGCCGAGACGTCCTGGCTCGCACGATTCTCGCGACGGCGGATTGGACGCGCGTGGACGTCGGGCTCCTCGCCCAAGCGGCCTCATGGTTCGAGCAGCACCCCAGATCGGACCTCAGCCCCAGAGAGGTTCCGCTCGAGGGGCTCCACACCAAGTGGCTCGAGTCCCGCACGCAGACCGTCGCGCGCCTCGCTGGCCTCAGCGACCTCGGGCTGCACCCGCCTCACCCTTCCCGCATCCACTTCACATACCTCGACCCGGCACACCTAGAAGCAGGCAACCGACGGCACGACTCCGCAACGGTCGGAGACGCATTCAAGCCGGCGTACCCGCCGCAGATCGTCATCATCTGCGAGAACAAAGACACCGCGATCCATTTCCCACAGGTGCGTGGAGCGATCGCGGTTGAAGGCGCGGGGTCGGGCGCTGGGGCGTTCGCAGATACCGACTGGCTTCGCCAGGCGCCTTTGGTCATCTACTGGGGCGACATGGACGCCGACGGACTCCGGATCCTCGCCCAGTTCCGCGACGCCGACATACCTGCGCGGTCGCTGTTCATGGACATTCCCTCGTATGAGAGGTGGGAGTTATACGGGACGAATAGCGACAAACGCGGGAATCCGATCGCCGCCGATCGCCGTCCCGCGCCCGCCAACCTCGAACACGACGAGCGGGCGTTGTACGAACTGCTCAACGACCCGTCGTCCGCGAGGTACCGACGTGTGGAGCAAGAGCGAATCCCGCTCGACATCGCGTCCGACATCGTGCGGCGGCTGCAGGCCCAGATTGATATCCAGACGAATGCTGCGGAGCAGCTGTCTGACGCTCAGCGAACGCTCCCTTCAGGGCGCGGCGCGCGCTCGACTCCCATGATCTGAGCGCGCTTCTCGAATCGCGGACTTCGTTATCAGTACGTGGCTGGCGGCGGATTGTGTCGGAGCTTCCTCACCTGATCTCGAGCCGCACTGGGATCACACTCGGCGAGGAGTCGTGACGGCTTCGTGTCGGACGGCCGCTGACGATGTCAGCGGTGCGGCATCCCCCGACATCAGCCGAGGTCCGATTGTGAGTTGGTGCAACGGCTCGTTGCACAATTCGAGGCGGGTGATGATGGCCTAGTAGCTGTCCTTCTCCCAGAAGATGTACTCCTGGTCGTCGTCGGTGAGGCCCCATTCGATGCCGATCGACCGCAGCCAGGCGTTCATCAGTCGACAGAGATCGGCCAGCACGGCGCCGAGCTCGTCGGTGGTCATGGGCTCGTCCACCGGCTGGAGCCGGTGGGAGGTCAGGCTCCAGGCGTCCCAACTGTCTTCGACGTAGTCGGTTCAGCCCGCGGGCACGGGGTTGGGGCGGCGGGGCTTGCCGTTCTCGTCGAGGCCGAGTTCGGGGGCGAGGTAGGCGAAGACGCGGATCAGCCCGTTCGCGGCGTTCAGGGTCCTGTAGGCGGCGTCACCGATATCGGCGCGCCAGGTGCGCTGGGCTTCGTTGAGCTCGGCGCGCAGGTGCGCGATCGCGTCGGTGAGGTGGTCGACGTGGTGCAGCGGCGACGGCGCGTGGACGGCGGTGTATTGCTCGATGCGGTTGTCGTCGACGTGCGCGGCGAGCGGCTTGCGGCAGGCCGCGTCGCTCTTACTCAGGCCCTCGACGTCCTGGTAGGCGTCCGCGTCCTCGCCGCGCAGCCGCAGCGCGGCATGCCCGGCCTCGTGCCGGCTCAAGTGCTCGGCCGCGGCGATCACGTGGGCGATGAGCGCCTCGACAGACTCGACGTCCTCCCGGGTGGCGAACAGGACGTTCGCGGAGACCACGATGTCGAACTTGCCGTCATCGTGCGGGAGAGTGATAGCCCCGGCATGACCGGCGCCGCGGTCAGTGGTGTAGGGGTTGTCGTCCGCGCGTTCGGTGACCCGGTTCACGGTCGCGACCATGTCGCCCGTGAGCGTCAACCGCCACAGCGACGTGTCCGGGAGCAACTCGACGATCCCCGTCACCAGCGTCTGCAGCAGTCCCTGCTGCTCGATCATGAACGACAACGCGCCGGCCAGCTCCGGGTCGTCGTAGTCCTCGGAGAATCCGTCGAGCGAGATGCTGATCGGTGGTGCGGGAGTGTCGGTCATCACGGCCACCATAGACGCCACCGCCGACATCAATTCCTCGTCGTGAAGGACGTGCCAGCGACAGAAGCCCAATCGATCGGGTTGCCGCCCTCGCCAGTTTGGTCGCGGGACCGTCCGCCCTCATCGATAGTGTTTCCGCGTGGGCCACAAAGAACCGATGACAATCGCTACCGCGCTCAAGCTGATCCAGAAGAGCGAGTTGATCCTCCCCGCGATCCAGCGTGAGTACGTCTGGAAGCCGTCGCAGGTCATCAAGATCTTCGACTCCGTTCTGCGCGGATACCCGGTCGGCAGCTTCCTGTCCTGGAAAGTCGCGCCGGAAACCGTAGGCGCATTCAAGTTCTACGGGTTCTTGAAGGACTACAGCGGCTACGACAAGAAGCACAACCCGGTGGTCGACATCCCGACCGACCGCGAGGTGATCGCTGTTCTCGACGGCCAGCAGCGGCTCACCTCGCTGAACATCGGACTACGGGGCACCTACGCCTACCGCAATCCGCGCGCATGGGCGAACAAGGCATGGTCATACCCCGAGCGACGGCTTTATCTGAACCTGCTCGGCGAGGCGCCCGAAAACGAGGCCGGCCTGAAGTACCACCTTGCGTTCCTCACTAAGGAGCAGATCACGCAAGCCGCTGAGGACGACACGAAGAAGTGGTTCCCTGTGAGCGACATCTTCGACGCCAGCGAGGCCTACCAGATGGCGCAGATCCCTGTGAAGTACGGCGTCGGCAACGAGGCCAAAGCTGAGAGGGCAGCACGAGCTGGCCGATCAGGGTGATGAGCAGGGTGTAGGCGACGCCGAGGACGAGGGTCGCGACGAGCATCGCGCGGGACGCGACGCCGGTGGTGCGCAGGGTGGCGCGGATGGTGGCCATGAAGTGCTTCCTTTGATGGAGAAGTCGGCGGGTCGGGTTCAGAACCCGGGGATGAGACTGACGACCAGATCGATCAGCTTGATGCCGATGAAGGGGGCGATGACGCCGCCGACGCCGTAGATCAGCAGGTTGCGGCTGAGCGTTTTCGACGCGCTCTGCGCGCGATACTTCACGCCGCGCAGAGCCAGCGGGATGAGGAACACGATGACGACGGCGTTGAAGATGATCGCGCTCGTCACGGCGGATGCCGGAGAGTGCAGCCCCATGATGTTGAGCGCCGCGAGGCCGGGGAACACTCCCATGAACATCGCCGGGATGATCGCGAAGTACTTCGCGATGTCGTTGGCGAGCGAGAACGTCGTGAGCGCGCCGCGGGTGATCAGCAGCTGCTTGCCGATGCGCACGATGTCGATCAGTTTGGTCGGGTCGGAGTCGAGGTCGACCATGTTGCCGGCTTCCTTCGCTGCCGAGGTGCCGGTGTTCATCGCGACACCGACATCGGCCTGCGCGAGCGCGGGGGCATCGTTGGTGCCGTCGCCGGTCATCGCGACGAGATTGCCGCCGCGCTGCTCGCGCTGGATGAGGGCCAGCTTGTCTTCGGGCGTCGCCTCGGCGAGGAAGTCGTCGACCCCCGCTTCCTTCGCGATCGCGGCGGCGGTGAGCGGGTTGTCGCCCGTGACCATGACGGTGCGGATGCCCATCGCGCGCAGCTCGTCGAACCGCTCGCGCAGACCCGTCTTGACGATGTCCTTCAGGTGCACGACGCCGAAGAGCGTCGCCGATGTCGCGACGACGAGCGGAGTGCCGCCCGCCTGCGCGATCGCCTCGGCCTCCGCGATCACCTGGGCGCGTACCGATGCCCCCAGCGTGACGCCTTCGGCATCCAGCCAGGAGAGCACGGCGGATGCCGCTCCCTTGCGCACCTGGGTGCCGTCGGCGAGGTCGACGCCGCACATGCGGGTCTGGGCGGTGAAGGGCACCGCCGTCGACCCCGCGGGCGCCTCGACGTGCACGCCCTGCCGGGTCGCGAGATCGACGATCGACACGCCCTCGGGTGTCGGGTCGGCCAGCGACGACAGTGCCGCCGCGCGGGCGAGGTCGGCGGCATCGACCCCGGCGAGGGCGACGAACTCGGAGGCCTGGCGGTTGCCGTAGGTGATGGTGCCGGTCTTGTCCAGCAGCAGGGTCGACACGTCGCCCGCGGCCTCGACGGCGCGCCCCGACATGGCGAGCACGTTGTGCTGCACCAGACGGTCCATGCCGGCGATGCCGATCGCCGACAGCAGGGCGCCGATCGTCGTCGGGATGAGGCAGACCAGCAGCGCCACGAGAACGGGCACCGACACCGGCGAGGCCGCATACGAGGCGATCGGATTGAGCGTCAGCACGACGACGACGAACACGATCGACAGGCTTGCGAGCAGGATGCCGAGGGCGATCTCGTTCGGCGTCTTCTGGCGCGAGGCTCCTTCGACGAGCGCGATCATGCGGTCGACGAAGGTCTGCCCCGGCTTCGAGATGATCCGCACGACGATGCGGTCGCTCAGCACGCGCGTGCCGCCGGTGACCGCCGACCGGTCGCCGCCCGATTCGCGTACCACCGGCGCCGATTCGCCCGTGATCGCGGACTCATCGACGGTGGCGATGCCGTGGACGATGTCGCTGTCGCCGGGGATCAGCTCGCCCGCCGTTACGACGACCACGTCGCCGAGGGTCAGCTCGCTCGATGCCTTCTCGGCGGTCGGCGCGTGCTCTGCGGCCGCGTCGGTCGCGGGATCGTACGCGCTGACGACGTGCGCCTTCGTGGTGGTGCGGGTCTTGCGCAGCGACTGCGCCTGCGCCTTGCCACGACCTTCGGCGACCGATTCGGCGAGGTTCGCGAAGACGACGGTGATCCACAGCCAGATCGCGATCCGCCATGTGAAGCCCCACGGCACCGTCGTGCCGCCGGACTGCTCGGGGCCGCCGAGGAACGGCTCGGCGACGGCGATGAGCGTCGTCAGCGCCGCCCCCACCCACACGAGGAACATGACGGGATCCCGCCACAGCGCGGCGGGGTTGAGCTTGCGCAGCGCGCCGGGCAGCGCCTTCGCGAGCTGGGCGGGGCCGAACGCGCGCGACGACGCGCGCGAGGGGGTGCGCGGCGTCTCGGTCGAGGCGCGGGATGCCTCGGCATCCGGCCCGGAGATGTTGCGCGATGAGGTGGTGAGGGACATGTCAGACGAGACCTTCCGCCAGGGGACCCAGCGTGAGAACGGGGAAATAGGTGAGTGCAGTGACGACGACCGCGACGACGGAGAGGAGTCCGACGAACTGGGGCCGATGGGTGGGGAGGGTGCCGACGGTGGTCGGAACCTTCTCCTGCGCCGCGAGCGATCCGGCGAGGGCGAGGGCGAACACGATCGGCACGAAGCGTCCGAGCAGCATCGCGACGCCGAGGGCGGTGTTGAACCAGGGCGTGTTGGCGGTGAGGCCGGCGAACGCCGAGCCGTTGTTGTTCGCCGCCGAGGTGAAGGCGTAGAGCACCTCGGTCATGCCGTGCACGCCGGGGTTCCAGATCGACGTCGTGGTGACATCGTCGCGGATCGCCGGGATCGCGAAGCTCAGGGCGGTGCCCCCGAGCACGAGGGCCGGGGTCACGAGGATGTAGAGGCTCGCGAGGGTGATCTCGCGCGGCCCGATCCTCTTGCCGAGGTACTCCGGGGTGCGGCCGATGAGGAGCCCCCCGACGAACACGGCGATCACGGCGAGGATCAGCATGCCGTACAGGCCCGTGCCGACGCCGCCGGGGGCGACCTCGCCGAGCATCATGTTCACCAGCGGCATCATCCCGCCCAGTGCGGTGTACGAGTCGTGCATCGAGTTGACGGCGCCCGTCGAGGTGCCCGTGGTCGCGCTGGCGAACAAGGTCGAGCTCCAGATGCCGAAGCGCGCCTCCTTGCCCTCCATCGCTCCGCCGGCCAGCTTGGGGGGCGGTGCCCGCGGCACGCAGCTCCAGCCACGTCACGATGGTCAGAGAAGCGAGCAGCAGGCTGCCCATGACGGCCGCGATGGCGTAGCCCTGGCGGTTGTCGCCGACCATGCGGCCGAACGTGCGCGGCAGCGAGAACGGGATCGCGAGGATCAGCAGGATCTCGATCACGTTCGTCCACGGCGTGGGGTTCTCGAACGGATGCGACGAGTTCGCGTTGAAGAAGCCGCCGCCGTTCGTGCCGAGCTCCTTGATGACCTCTTGCGATGCGACAGGGCCGCCCGGGATGGTCTGGGTGCCGCCGGTGATCGTCGTGACGTCGGTGAAGCCGGTGAAGTTCTGGACGACGCCGCCGATGATCAGGACGATCGACATCACGATGGCGAGGGGGAGCAGCACGCGACCGACGCCGCGCACGAGGTCGACCCAGAAGTTGCCGATCGTCGCCGAACCGCGACGCGCGAAACCGCGCACAAGCGCGACCGCGACGGCGATGCCGACGGCGGCCGAGACGAAGTTCTGCACCGCAAGGCCTGCGAGTTGCACCGTGTAGCCGAGGGTCACCTCGGGCGAGTAGCTCTGCCAGTTCGTGTTCGTCACGAACGAGACGGCGGTGTTGAACGCGAGTCCCTCCGGCACCGCGGGAAGGCCCAGCGAGTACGGCAGGAAGGCCTGCAGGCGCTGGAGGAGGTAGACGAACACCACGCCGGCGAGCGAGAACAGCAGCACCCCACGGGTGTAGGCCTGCCAGGTCTGTTCGGCCGAGCCATCCACCCCGATGACGCGGTAGACGCCGCGCTCGGCACGGGAGTCGCGGGGGCTCGTGAAGACGCGTGCCATTCCGTCTCCGAGGGGGCGGTAGATGAGCACGAGGGCGAGGATCACTGTGGCGATCTGCAGGATGCCTGACCAGATCGAGGCGCTGTCGGTGCCCGTCATCAGAAGTGCTCGGCCTTCACGAGCGCGACCACGAGGTACACGATGGCGGCGACGCCGAGGGCGGCGGCGAGGAAGGAGAAGAAGATCATTTGAGCTTCTCCACCCCCCGGGCGATGAGCGCGACGAGCCCGAACAGGGCGAGCGTCGCGAGGAGGTAGACGATGTCGATCACGGGATCCGATACAACTCCCGCGCCCGGGAGTCGCCGGGCATCCTCACGGTTTCCATACGCCGGGCGCGGCGGCCCTCACGCGTTCCATGCGGAGCTCGGACTCCCGCACGGGCGATGGAGCCGACCCGTTCCGAAAGCAGGGCGAACCGACCCGGGCGGGCGTCGGGCGCCGGCCATCGGCCGATCGGCCCTGCTTTCGTGACGGGGCCGGGTCAGCCGGTGATCGTGACGGGGCTCGACTCCGGCGTGCCGGAAGCGTCCCGGGTCAGCCGGCGTCTTCGGCGGCGGCCGCGTCGACCGCCTGGCGCTCGGCGGGCGAGAGCCTGCGGCGCTGCGCCTTCGAGGGGCGGATGGCGGGGACGTCGCCCACGATCGGCACGGGCGCGCGGTGCAGCCGCGGCCCGTAGCGGGCGACGAGACCGACCATGACCTGCAGCTTGTTGCGGGGGCCGAGCAGGCTCGAGATGTGCACGAACAGCCACACGAACCAGGCGGGGCGGCCGGTGAGCGGAACGATGTGGCGCAGCAGCGGCACGCGCTGCAGGATGCCGAGGCGGTGGAGCACGGGGAGGTTCGCGATCCCGGGCACCTCGCCGACCGCCGACCGGCGCCCGATGATCGCGAGTTGGCCCTTGTCGTAGTACTCGAACGGCTCGGTGGGCTCTCCGGCGAGGAGCCGCTGGATCTGCCGCGCGACGTGCGCGCCGCCCTGGATCGCGGGTTGGGCGAGCTGCGGCAGGTCCTGCGGCGTCTTCGCGACGTCGCCGGCGGCGAACACACGCGGGAGGCCCTGCACCTGGAGATCGTCGCCGACGAGAATGCGGTCGCCGGCGTCGAGCGGCAGGCTCCACTCGCGCACCTCTTCGTGCGGCGCGACACCGGTCGCCCAGATCGTGAGGTCCGACGGGAGCACTTCGCCGTCCGAGAGCCGCACCGAGTCGGGGCACACCTCTTCGACGCCGGCGCCCAGGCGGACCGTCACGTCGCGCCGCCGCAGCTGCTTCTGCGCGTAGGTGCGCAGCTTGGGCAGGAACGGCTTCAGGATCTCGCTGCGCTGCACGAGCGTGATGCGGAACGCGTCGCCCTCGAGCTCGGGATAGGCGGGTTCGAGGCCCTGATCGCGCAGCTCCGCGAGCGCACCCGCCATCTCGACGCCGGTGGGGCCGCCGCCGATCACCACGACCGACAGGCCCTTGTCGCGGTCGGGCTTGACCGCGGCGCGCTCGAGACGTGTGAACAGGGTGTCGCGGATCGCGATCGCCTGCGACCGCGAGTACACCGCGAAGGAGTTCTCCTTCGCCCCCGGCGTGCCGTGGTAGGCGGTGGTCACGCCGTTCGCGAGCAGGAGGTAGTCGTAGGGCATCTCCTGCCCGTCGAGCAGGCGCACGGTCCGCGCCTCCGTGTCGATCTCCATGAGGTGCTCGTGCACGACGTCGAGGTTCGGCTGGCGGATGCGCAGGCTCCGCAGGAAGTGCGTCACGTCGCCCGGGTTCAGCCCGCCGGTCGCGACCTGGTACAGCAGCGGCTGGAACGTGTTGTAGATGCGCCGATCGACGAGCGTCACCCGCACGGGAGCTTTCCGGAGGGCGCGGGCGGCGCTCACGCCGGCGAATCCGCCCCCGATGATGACGACGTGCGGCAGGTGGGACGCGGCCTCGGGATGACTCATATCGCGCTCACGCCTTGGCGATCGCGTCTTCGAGGGCCACCCACGCGAGCATGGCGCACTTGACCCGCGCCGAGAACTTCGAGACGCCGGAGAGGGCCGCGGCGTCTCCGTACACCTCCTCGTCGAGCTCGAGCTGCCCGCGTGAGCGCAGCGCCTCGCGGAAGCCTTCGACGAGCGTCACGATCTCGGTACGGCTGAGGCCCTCCTCGGCGACGAGGTCGGCGAGCATGGATGCCGACGCCTGCGAGATCGAGCACCCGCGTCCCTCCCAGGTCACGTCGGCGACGGTCTCGCCGTCGACGCGGGCGCGGAGGGTGATCTCGTCGCCGCACACGGGGTTCTTCTGGTACGAGGTGCCGCTCGATCCGGGCTGGGCGTCGTCGGCGGCGAGGCCGAAGTGCTGCGGGTGCTTCGAGTGGTCGAGGATCAGCTCGCGGTAGAGGGCGTCGAGGTCGCTCATGCGTCAGACTTTCAGACTCCGAAATAGGGACGGATGCCGCTGGCGGCATCGAGGAACGCGTCGACGTCGTCGACCGTGTTGTACAGGGCCGCGGAGGCGCGGACGCTGGCGGTCACGCCGTAGCGCGCGTGCAGCGGCGCGGCGCAGTGGTGGCCGACGCGCACGGCGATGCCGCGGGAATCGAGGAACTGGCCGGCGTCGTGCGCGTGCACCCCCGCGACGTCGAACGACCAGAGGCCCACGCGCTCTCCGGGCGCATCGCCCAGCAGGCGGATGCCGGGGATCTCGACGAGTCCCGCGCGCATGCGGTCGGCGAGCATGCGCTCGTGGGCGTGCACTTTCTCGAGGCCGACGCCGTCGAGGTAGCGCACGGCCGCGGCGAGTCCGATCGCCGGCCCGATGGGCTGCGTGCCGGCCTCGAATCGCTGCGGCGGCGGCAGGTACTCGGCGCCGTCGAGCGTCACGGTCGTGATCATCGAGCCACCGGTGAGGAACGGCGGCATCGCCTCGAGCACCTCGCTACGGCCGTAGAGTCCGCCCACGCCGTAGGGGCCGAGCATCTTGTGGCCGCTGAAGACCGCGAGGTCGACGCCGAGAGAGGGGAGGTCGAGGGGCAGGTGCGGCGCGGACTGGCAGGCATCCATCACCGTCAGCGCGCCGACCGACCGGGCGAGCGCGACGAGCTCGGCGACCGGGTTCACGATACCGAGCACGTTCGAGACGTGCGTGAACGCGACGATGCGGGTGCGCGCGCCGATGATCTCGGCGGCCGCCGCCAGGTCGAGGGTGCCGTCGTCGTGCGCAGGGATGTGCCGGAGGACCGCGCCCGTGCGGGCGGCGAGCTCCTGCCAAGGGATGAGGTTCGCGTGGTGCTCAATCGCCGTCGTCACGATCTCGTCGCCGGGACGCAGGGCAAGCTGGGCGGATGCCGGGGCGCCGCGTCCGATCGAGGCGTTGCCGATCGAGTACGCCACGAGGTTCAGGCCCATCGTCGCGCCGCTCGTCCAGACGAGCTGGTCGGGCTGCGCCCCGACGAAGCCCGCGACGGTCGCCCGCGCGTCTTCGAACAGGTCGGTCGCCTCGGCGGCGAGGGTGTGTGCGCCGCGGTGGACGGCGGCGTTATGGCGCAGCAGGAACTCCCGCTCGGCGTCGAGGACCGGCAGCGGCCGCTGACTGGTCGCCGCCGAATCGAGGTAGACGAGGGGATGCCCGTTCACCTCCTGATCGAGGATCGGGAAGTCGGCACGCAGGGCCGCGGCATCCAGGGGTTCGCTCTCGCGCGTCGCGTCGTCCGAACTCGGGGTGCCGTGCGCCGGCGCGGCGGTCGGGGTCGGGGAAGTCACGCCTTCTAGGCTACGCCCCGCCGATGGGGTGGGATCCGGGGGTGGCGGGTCGGGTGTCCGGGGGCGCGGGTGTGCGACGCTGGGGCGATGACCGATCCCTCCCCTTCGCTCGATGCCCTGATCCGGACGGCCGCCGATCGCGAGCGGTACCGCTCGCTCGGGGCGAGCCTCGCGGCGGCGCAGGAGTTCGCGGCGACGCGTGCCGCCGAACTCGCCGACCTCGAGGCACGCCTCGCCGTCGAAGAGGCCGACGTCCGCCGCATCGAGGGGATGTCGCCGACGCGGCTGTGGGCGACGCTCCGCGGAGACGCCGACGAGCGCGCCGCGACCGAACGCGCCGAGCGCGATGCCGCGGCGCGCGCCGTCGCGGGCGCGCAGGAGCGCAAGCGTTCGGCGGATGCCGAGGCCCTGCGCATCGGCGCGGAACGCGCGGCCCTCGGAGATGTCGAGGAGGCCTTTGCGGCGGCGCTCGCTGCGCACGAGGCCGAGCTGCGCGCCGCAGGGGACGCGGGGGAGCTGACCGAGATCGCCGCGAGCACCGGGGCGGCGAGCGACGAGAAGCGCGAGATCGCGGAGGCCGTCGCGGCATCCGTCGCCGCACGGCAGGCGCTCGCGGTCGCGGTGCGCGCCCTCGACAGCGCGGGCGGGTGGTCGACCTACGACACGTTCTTCGGCGGAGGGTTCGTCGCCGATCTGATGAAGCATCAGCGCCTCGATGAGGCGACCGCCGCGTTCGCCGGCGTCAACCGCGCCCTCGAGCGGCTGCGCGTCGAGCTCGCCGACATCGGCGGCGGCGCGGTGCGCGGCGTCGAGATCTCGCAGGAGCTCGCCGTGTTCGACGTCCTGTTCGACAACATCCTCAGCGACTGGATGGTGCGCGACCGCATCACGGCCGCGCAGGCCGAGGCATCCGATCTGGATGTGCGTCTGACCCGTCTCGAAAGCGATCTCGCCGCGCGATCCGCGGCGGTCGACGCGCGCCTGGACGACCTGGCGCGTCGCCGCGAAGGCGTGCTGCTCGGGCGCGGCTGATGTGCTCCACCGGGTGCGCAGGGCGCTTTGCTCGGTGAGGCTGCGTTCGGTGAGGCTGTGTTCGGTGAGGCTGCGTTCGGGCGCCACTTTTCTGTTCGGGCGCCACAGTTCTCTGGCGCCCGAACAGCGATGTGGCGCCCGAGATCCGGGGTGCTCAGGAATGTGGCGCCTGAACAGCAGACAGGCGCCCGAGATCCGGGGCGCTCAGGAATGTGGCGCCCGAACAGCGATGTGGCGCCCGACCCGAGACGGGATGCCGGAGGCTCAGGCCTCGTCGTCGGTGTGCGAGACCAGGCCGTACGACGAGATGCGGCCGGCGCGGTCGTCGCCGGGCATCGGGCGCGAGCGGCGGCCGTAGATGACCTCCGACGAGTCGAGCAGCCACGGGACGAGCGTGATCTGCACGCCGTGGACGAGCATCAGCTGCTGCGCGATGCGGCGGGCGCGCCGGTTGTGCAGGAACGTCTCCCACCAGTGCCCCACGATGTACTGCGGCAGGTAGACGGTGACGACCGACGAGCCGTGCTTCTGGCGGTACTCGGTGATGAACTGCGCGAGCGGGGTCGCGTACTGCCGGTAGGGCGACTCGATGACGAGGAGCGGAATCGGCATCCGGTGGTATTCCCACTCCTCCTGGACGGTGCGGGCATCGTCGGCGCTCACGGCGATGTGCACGGCGAGGGTCTTGTCGTGCTTTGCGGCCAGGGCGTAGTCGATGGCCTTCGCGACGGGCTTCTGGAGCTTGCCGACGAGGACGATCGCGACGTCGCCGGTCGCCCCGAAGTGCACGTCGTCGTCCATCGTGATCTCGTGCTCGACGTCGCGGTAGTAGCGGTGGACGCCGACCATGAGGAAGGACAGCACCGGGATCGCGAGAAAGACGAGCCATGCGCCGTGCGTGAACTTCGTCACCGTCACGATGACGAGCACGACGATGGTGAACGTCGCGCCGAGCGAGTTGATGAAGAGACCCGTCATGGCCGCGCGGCGCTCGCCGACCGCCCGTTTCGGGAGAAGGCGCAGCTCGCGTCGCCAGTGCTTGACCATGCCGAGCTGCCCGAGCGAGAACGACACGAACACGCCGATGATGTACAGCTGGATCAGGGTCGTCAGTCGCGCCTGGAAGACGATCAGGACGGCGATCGCCGCGAGGCCCAGGATGATCATGCCGTTGGAGTAGACGAGACGGTCGCCGCGCGTGTTGAGCGCCTTCGGGGCGTAGCCGTCGCGCGCGAGCACCGACCCCAGCAGCGGGAAGCCGTTGAACGCCGTGTTGGCAGCGAGGAGAAGGACGCACGCCGTCGCCGCCTGGATCACGAAGAACGCGATGCTCCCCTCGCCGAAGGTCGCCGCGGCGACCTGGGCCATGAGGCTCGGCTGGATCGCGTTCTTGCAGTCGAAGCCGACGAGGTGGCACGGGTTCTCGGAATAGTGCACTCCGGCCACGAGTGCGAGGAGCGTGAGCCCCGCGAACATCAGGATCGCGATCGATCCCATGAGCACGAGCGTCGTCTGAGCGTTCTTGACCTTCGGGCGGCGGAAGGCGGGGACGCCGTTCGAGACCGCTTCGACGCCCGTGAGGGCGGAGCAGCCGCTCGAGAAGGCGCGGAGGATGAGCAGGAACACCGCCGCCTGCGAGATGTCCTGGGCCTGTACGGCGTACTGGGCGCTCGATGCCGTCGGGGGGTCGCCGAGGCTCCAGCGGATGAGCCCGACGACGATCATGAGCAGCACCGACCCGATGAAGAGATAGGTGGGGATCGCGAAGGCGGTGGATGCCTCGCGGACGCCGCGGAGGTTCACGAGGATGATGAGGATGACGAAGCCGACCGCGAGTTCGACCCGCCACGCGGCGAGTCCCGGCAGCGCGGAGATGATGTTGTCGACGCCGGATGCCACCGACACCGCGACCGTGAGGATGTAGTCGACGAGGAGCGCCGCCGCGACGATGACGCCGGCCTTCTCGCCCAGGTTCGTGCGCGCGACCTCGTAGTCGCCGCCGCCGGAGGGGTACGCCTTGATGAGCTGGCGGTAGCTGAGGACCACGACGATGAGCAGGGCGACGACCGCCGCGGCGACCCACGGGCTGAAGGCGAGGAACGCGGTGCCGCCGATGAGCAGGATCATCAGGAGCTCCTGCGGCGCGTAGGCCACCGACGACAGGGCGTCGGAGGCGAAGATCGGCAGCGCCATCTTCTTCGGCAGCAGCTGCCCCTCGAGCTCTTCGCTCGTCAGAGGCTCCCCGATGAGGATGCGTTTCGCGATCGGAGCCTCGTCTGCCCCGACGCGTTCGTCGTCAGTCACGGCGGGCGACATTACGCCTCCCGTGACCTGCGCGCAATCCAGGCGCCTGCAAGGATCGAGGCATGGGCAACGAGGTGTATTCGGGAGCGGTCGCGATCGGCCTCGGCGCGCTCGTCGGCGTGGCCCTGTTCGTCCCGTTCGTCGCCCTCAGCTACCGGCGCCGCGGGGGTCTCACGATCGGCCGATTCCTCCTCTGGGCGGCGGCGCTGGTCTACTTCCTCGCGATCTGGACGTACACGCTGCTGCCGCTCCCCGACAGCACGGACTACGTCTGCGCGGGCGTGAACCTCGACCTCACGGCATTCCTCGACGACCTCCGTTCGGCGCGGAGCGTCACCGACTTCGCGGTGCTCCAGCTCGCGCTCAACGTGCTGCTGTTCGTGCCCCTCGGCTTCTTCCTGCGCGTGCTCGGCGGGCGCGGGATCGTCGTGGCTCTCCTCGTCGGCTTCGGCGTCTCGCTCGCCATCGAGACGACACAGCTGACCGGCGTCTGGGGGCTCTACCCGTGCGCCTACCGTGTCTTCGACGTCGACGACCTGCTCACGAACACGGTCGGCGCGCTCCTCGGGTCGCTCCTCGGGTTCCTCGTGCCCCGCGAGTACCGGGGAGCGGCGCAAGCGGCGGATGCCGGAGTGCCCCGCCCCGTGACCCGCGGCCGGCGTCTGCTGGCGATGGTGTGCGACCTGCTCGCGAGCGCGCTCGTGGGATTTGCGGCAGGCGTCGCGGTGCAGGTGTGGCTGCAGTACGTCGTCCGTGACCGGGCCGCCGTCGTCGCGGGCGATGCGGCATCCGTCGCCACCGCGGTCGTGCCGCTCGTCGTGTGGGCGATAGCGACCCTCGCGACGGGCCGGACGCCGGGCGACGTCACCGTCGAACTCCGCTACACGGGCGGGCCGCTCCCGCGCCCGTTCGCACGCGTCCTCCGATTCGTCGGCGGCATCGGCGGATACCTGCTGCTCGGGCTCGTGCCGGAGGGGTGGCAGTGGCTGTCGTTCGTGTTCGCCGTCGTCTCGCTGATCCTGGTGTTCACGACCTCGCGGGGGCGGGGGCTCCCCGGCATCCTGTCGGGGCAGGAGGTCATCGACGCGCGCGAGCGTGCACCCCGCGCCGGCGCCGGGAACGCGCGTCAGAGGCTCGAGTAGCGGTAGTACAGCACCGCCGTCACGACCGAGCCGTCGGTGTCGGCGAACGTGCTGTACTGCAGCGGATCGTCGCCGGCCGAGCGTTCCTGGTCGAAGACGAAGCGGATCGCGCCGACGTTGCCGCGCGGGATCTCCTGGTCGGGGCCCGCGGCGCGCACGGCGGCGATCGGCATCCCGATCTCGAGTCCGTGCTCGGCCTCCATCGCGATGCCGCCGACCTCGTTGCGCGAGAACAGCACGTACGAGGGCTGGGGGTACGTGTCTCGCGTCGCGCCGCCGGTCGACTCGATCATGTCGAAGAGCAGGAATCCGTCCCACTGATACACCGTGTAGTCGGGATAGTGCGTGCCGTCGCCCGGCTCGACGCGCTGCGTGGGCGCCGCACCGAAGGCCTCGGTGAGCGCGTCGACGGCATCCTGCGCGTCGTCTCGCCACGCGTACGTGAAGACCTCGTCGCCGTCCTCGTCGGTGAGGACGAAGCCGGTGCCCGAGAACGTCATTGCCGTGGGTGGGCCGACCTCGTCGGTCGCTGTGGCCGTCGGCGTGGGCGCGGGGCTCGCGGTGCCCGGCTCGCTCGTCGGCGGCGCGGGGGCGGGCTGCGCGTCGCCGCTCGGGCGGGTGAGGGCGATGGCGAGGGTCACGATGACCGCGATGAGCAGGATGCCGGCGATGATCCCGAGGATCAGGGGGGTGCGGGAGCCGCCGCCGCTGCCCGGCTGCTTCGGGGTCCTCGGGGGCTTCGGCTCTTTGGGGGGCGTGGGCTGCTTCGCCGGCTTCGGTGCCGGTGTCTCGTTGCCGCTCGGCTCGGGGACGCCCAGGTCGGCCCAGCTCATGCGAGGAACTCCCGCGCCGCCGCGACGAGCGCCTCGACGCCGCGTTCGATCGTCGGGTGGAGGACGGGCGCGAAGAACGGCGAGTGGTTGGTCGGGATGTCCTCGTTGATCGTGCCGTGCGCTTCGGCATCCGCATACTCCTGCGGGTCGACGCCGCCCCAGAACCAGTACACGAGCGGGACGCCGGCCTCGCGCGCGAACCACGAGACGTCCTCGCTGCCGGTGAACATGCCCGGGTCGACGACCGACTCCTCGCCGAACGCGCGCGACCAGGCCGCGACCAGGCGCGCGGTCGCGGCCGGGTCGTTGATCGTCGGGGGGAGCGAGTGGTCGACGGTGATCGTCGGCTCCTGCTCGGCGCCCGAGGCCGCCGCCTCGGCGCGGACGACCCGCTCGACGCGGGCGAGGACGTCGACGCGGGCCTCGTCGTCGGGGTAGCGGAGGCTGAGCTCGAGCTTCGCCTCGGCCGGGATGATGTTGTTCTTCAGGCCCGCGTGGATCGAGCCGACCGTGACGACCGCCATCTCGCGCGGGTCGACCTCGCGGGAGACGACCGTCTGCAGGCGCATGACCGTCGCCGCCGCCATGACGACGGGGTCGATCGTCGCGTGTGGGCGCGAGCCGTGGCCGCCGCGGCCGTGGAGGAGGACGGTGAGCCCGTCGGATGCCGCCATCTGCGTGCCGGGGCGGACGCCGACCTGGCCGGCCGGGAGGGGCGTGAGGTGCTGGCCGAGGACGATGTCGGGCTTCGGAAACCGGTCGAGCACGCCGTCGGCGATCATCGCCTGCGCGCCCGCGCCGTACTCCTCGGCGGGCTGGAAGACGGCGACGACGGTGCCCGACCACTCGTCGCGGGTGGCGACGAGGCGCTCGAGGGCGCCGAGCATCGCGGTGACGTGCATGTCGTGCCCGCACGCGTGCATGACGGGGACGTCGGTGCCCGCCGGGTCGGTGCCGCGAGCGGTGGAGGCGTAGGGGAGCCTGGTCTGTTCCTCGACGGGGAGCCCGTCCATGTCGGCGCGGAGCCAGACGACGGGGCCGTCGCCCTCCTTCGCGCCGGTGACCGTCGTCGCGACGCCGGTCTTGCCGATGCCCTCGACGTAGTCGAGGCCGAGCGCGGCCAGTTCGCGGGTGATGACGCCGGCCGTCCGGGTCTCCTGGAAGGAGAGCTCCGGGTGCCGGTGCAGGTCGATGTACAGGGCCTCGAGATCGATGCTCATGCTCCGAGCCTACTTTCCCGCCCTCTGCCCTCGCCCTTTGGCCTCGCCCTCTGCCCGCGCCCTCTGCCCGCGAGCCGGCGGGGCGGGTCGGTCAGGAGGGTGGGGCGGTGGTGGCCCGGGGGACCAGGTGGAAGGGCAGGGATGCCTCGGTAAGGGGAGCCTCGGGGGGTCGCCCGGCATCGACCCCCCCGACCCCGAGCGCGGCGAGGACGGCGGCGCCCACCCGCTCGCCCTGAGCGTGCGGGAACTGGTCGATCGTCGTCAGGTCGAACAGCGCCGCGAGGTCGTGACCGTCGACGCCGATCACCGAGAGGTCGCCGGGCACCGACAGCCCACGGTCGCGCGCGGCGGCGAGCACCCCGTAGGCCATTTCGTCCGAGGCGGCGAACACCGCCGTCGGCGGTTGAGGTTCCGAAAGCAGGGCCGATGCGGCCCGGCGCGCGCCGGAGACCGTGAAATCAGCCTCGACGAAGCGGGCCGTGACGGTTGACCCTGCTTTTCGTGCCGCCGCGACGGCGTCGTCGAAGCCTTGGCGGCGGCGCGTGGGGATGTCGAGGGCCTCGCGCCCATCCCTGCGCGAGAGGCCGATGTGCGCGATGTCGCGATGGCCGAGCGCCAGCAGATGCTCCGTCGCGAGCCGCCCCACGGCGGTGTCGTCGACGCGCAGGCCCGGCAGCTCGGCGCGGGGGACGCCGAGCCCCACGACCGGCAGGCCGAGAGACGAGAGGCGCGCGACCTCGGCATCCGACAGCTCCACCGACAGCACGATGAGGGCGTCCACCCGCCCGCGACGCAGGGCCGTGTCGAACAGGCGCCGGCGCTGCGCCTGGTCATCGGTCAGGTTGTAGAGCGTGATGTCGTAGCCGTGCGGGGCGAGCACCGAGGCGATGCCGTCGAGCACGGTCGCGAAGAACCATCGGTCCATGAGCGGCACGACGACGCCGATGTTCTCGGCGCGGCCCGAGGCGAGGCTCGACGCGGTGGCGGATGCCACATAGCCGAGCTCCTCGGCCGCCGCCCGCACCCGCTCGCGGGTCTCCTCCGACGTCCGCCCGCGCCCGCTGAGGGCGCGTGACACGGTCGCCGTGGAGACCCCGGCGGCGCGGGCGACGTCGTCGAGGCTCGGCATGTCAGCCGGCGTGCATCCAGACGGCCGTGTCGACGGGCAGCTCGCTGCCCTCGAACGGCTCGCTCGCGACGAGCACAGTCCCCGCGGGGAGCGGGACGGCGGCATCCGACGCATTCGCGATGACGGTGATGCCGCCCGTGCGGAACGCGAGCACGTCGTCGCCGTAGCCGTCGAGCCACTCGAGACCGGTGGGCGCCGCCGCGCCGAGGCCCTCGGCGGCGCGCGTCGCGAGCAGGGTGCGGTAGAGCCACAGCGTCGATTCGGGGTCCTGCTCCTGCACGTCGCGGGCGAGGGTCGCCCACTCCGCCGGCTGCGGCAGCCACGATGCGCCGGTCTCGTTGAAGCCGTAGGCCGGGGCATCCGCCGTCCACGGGATCGGCACGCGGCATCCGTCACGGCCGTAGCGCTCGCCGTCGGTGCGGAACCACGTCGGGTCCTGACGGACCTCCCCCGGCAGGGCGATGACCTCGGGAAGCCCGAGCTCTTCGCCCTGATACAGGTACGCCGATCCGGGCAGGGCGAGCATGACGGTCGTCGCGGCGCGGGCGCGGCGCAGGCCCACCTCGGGGATCGGCTGTCCGGGGGAGTCTGGTCCGATGCCGTGACCCTGCGGGTTCTCGGCCGTCAGCGCGAGCCGCGACGCGTGCCGTACGACGTCGTGGTTCGAGAGCACCCACGTCGCGGGCGCACCCACGGCGGGGAAGGCGCGCAGCGACTCGGAGATCACCTCGCGGATCGCCGGGGCGTCCCACTCGGTCATCAGGTAAGGGAAGTTGAACGCCTGGTGCATCTCGTCGGAGCGCACCCATTCGGCGGTCCGGTCGACCGTCGGCAGCCACGCCTCGGCGCACAGCGGGCGGTCGCCGTCGTACTCCGCGAGCACCCGGTGCCAGTCGCGGTAGATCTCGTGCACGCCGTCCTGACCCCAGTACGGCACGTCGTCATCGTCGCCGCCCATGCTGTCCCCGTGGGCCGTGTCGGGGTCGACGGCCGGCACGTGGTCGGGGAGGCCGTCGGTCTTCACCAGGCCGTGCGCTACGTCGACACGGAACCCGTCGACGCCGCGGTCGAGCCAGAAGCGCAGGATGCCGCGGAACTCCTCCTGGATCTCGGGGTTGGCCCAGTCGAAGTCGGGCTGCGTCGTGTCGAACAGGTGCAGGTACCACTGTCCGGGGGTGCCGTCGGGGTCGGTCGTGCGGGTCCACGCGGGGCCGCCGAAGACGGACTCCCAGTTGTTCGGCGGCAGTTCGCCATTCTCGCCCGCCCCGTCGCGGAAGAGGTAGCGGGCGCGCGCGGCGTTGCCGGGCTCGGCGGCCAGCGCCTCCTGGAACCAGACGTGCTGGTCGGAGGAGTGGTTCGGGACGAGGTCGACGATGACGCGGATGCCGCGGTCGTGCGCGGCGGCGAGCATCTCGTCGAAGTCGGCGAGCGTGCCGAAGAGAGGGTCGATGTCGCGGTAGTCGGCGACGTCGTACCCGGCATCCTTCTGCGGCGACCGGTAGAAGGGGCTGAGCCACACGGCGTCGACGCCGAGGGCGCGGAGGTCGTCGAGGTGGGCGGTGACGCCGGCGAGGTCGCCGATGCCGTCGCCGGACGCGTCGGCGAACGAGCGCGGGTAGATCTGGTAGATGACGGCGGTGCGCCACCACTCGGCGCCGGGGCGGTTCTCGCCTATGGCGGGGAGGTGCGCGGGGGAAGCGGGTGGGGAGGTCAGCTGCGAACTCATCCCGACAGTCTAGTGTAAGCGCTTACGCACAGGGAATCCGGGCGGAGCGCGTACCCTGGGCAGGTGACCTCCGACGACCTCGCGCGCGCCGAATCCCTCATCGTGACGACCCCTGATTTCCCCGAACCGGGCGTGCTCTTCCGCGACATCACTCCGCTGCTCGCCGACGGACCGGCGTTCCGTGCGGTCGTCGATGCGGTCATCGCGCCGTTCGCAGGGCAGTTCGACGTCGTCGCGGGCATCGAGGCGCGCGGCTTCATCCTCGCGGGAGCGGTGGCGATCGCGGCGGGGGTCGGCATGGTGCCGATCCGCAAAGCCGGCAAGCTGCCGCGTCCCGCGGCATCCGTCGACTACGACCTCGAGTACGGCACCGCCACGATCCAGATGAGCGACGACCTGGCGCCGGGAACCCGCGTGCTGCTCGTCGACGACATCCTCGCCACCGGCGGCACGCTCCGCGCGGGCCACCAGCTCATCGCCCAGCTCGACCTCGCGCTCGCCGGCACCGCCGTCATCATCGACCTCGTCGAGCTCGGCGGGCAAGAGGTCTGCGGACCCGTGCACGCCGTGTTCCGGATGTGACGGGGCGCGCCGCGCCTCTCCGCTCGACCCGCTCCGCCCGACGCTCCTCGCCCGACCCGACTCGCTCGACCTGACAGAAAGGCTCCCCATGGGAACCGCGACCTTCGAACCGACCGTCCACTTCACGTCGACCACGGCCGCCGAGATCCACGTGCGGGGCGAGGTCGACGAGGTGTTCGCCTCGACCGAGCAGACCCTGCGCCACCGCGTGATCGAGGCGATCCGTCAGCTCGCCGCGTCGGCGGGCGAGCCGGTGACCGCGATGGTCGTGCAGGGCGACGTGCGCTGGCCGCTGATCGTCCACCCCGACGGGACCTTCATCGAGGCGACCGCGCTCGCAGAGACCGAGGACGGGGAACCCGCGTCGGCCCCGCGTGCGGTGCGCGACGCCGGCGAAGCAGACGTGCGCTCGACGGATGCCGCGGCGCCCGCGTCTGTCGTGGAGTCGGCGACCGTGCCTGCTTCGGAGCCTGCGCCTGCTTCGGAGCCTGCGCCTGCCCCGGCGTCCGCGCCTGCCCCGGAAACGGCACCGGTCGCGGCGCCCGCGCCGATCCCCGCGCCGAGCCCGCAGCCCGAGCCCAGCCCGCAGCCCGCGCCCAGCCCGCAGCCCGAGCCCGCGCCGATGCTCCGCAGCGACGCGACCCGGCGCGAGAGCGCGCTGCGCGACCCCGCCCAGCGGGCGAGGCCGACCGTCGAAGACCTGCTGAACTCGCGCACCGACCGCGCCAAGCCGCGCGCGACCGAAGGCTGGCAGGGCGCCGTCCGCCGCGCGACCGGCGGGGCGATCTCGCCGCGTCCCGGCAAGGCCGAGCAGTCGCGCCTCGACCGCGAGCGCGCGGTGCAGCGCCGCCTCGACGGCCCGCGGACCATCGTGATCCTGAACCCCAAGGGCGGCGCTCACAAGACGACCTCGACGTTGCTGCTCGCCGCGACCTTCGGCACGCAGCGGGGCGGCGCGACCCTCGCGTGGGACAACAACGAGACCCGCGGCACGCTCGGCTGGCGCGCCCAGAACGCCCCGCACCACCGCACCGCCGTCGATCTGCTCGAGCACCTCGATCAGTTCACCGAGCCCACCCAGGCGAGCCTCGCCGCGCTCGACACGTACGTCCGCACGCAGGTGGACGCGCGCTTCGATGTGCTCGCGTCCGATGAGGATGCCGCGGCATCCTCCACCATCGACGCCGCCGCCTTCGACCGCCTGCACGGCGTGCTCTCGCGGTACTACCGCCTGCTGATCGTCGACACCGGCAACAACATGCGCGCCTCGAACTGGGTCGCCGCCGTCGCCGCCGCCGACCAGCTCGTCATCGTCTCGACGGTGCGCGAGGACACCGCCGCGAGCGCGGCGTGGCTGCTCGACGGGCTGCGCGAGAAGGGCTTCGACCAGAAGATCGACGAGGCCGTCACGATTCTCGCGGCGCCGTCGGCGAAGCCCGATCGCAAGCTCGCCGAGCGTCTCGAGCGCCACTTCGCGCAGGTCACGGCCGACGTCGTGCACGTGCCGTTCGACGCCGCTCTCGTCGACGGGGGACCGATCGACTTCGAGGCGCTCTCTCCCGAGACCCGCGACGCGTGGCTGAGTGTCGCGGCATCCATCGCTCAGCGCCTCTGACCCACCCGCGCCCCCTCACCCCGCCACCCCTCGCCCCCACCACCCCTCACCGCGCCGCGGTTCTTCGGAGATCCCGCGTTCTTCGGACAGATTCGGCGTCGAATGTCCGCAGAACGCCCGATCTCCGAACAACGCGCGCCCCCGCGCCCCGCGCAACCCCCGCCCGCAACCCCCGCGCCCCGTGTTTCCGGGCCGTTTCGGCCTGTGAAATCTCGCGAACGGAACCGGATTTCGGTGGAACCGGTCTTCAGTCCTGGCTTAACGTCATCGTCACGACGGGGTGCGAGCCGCCCGCGCCCCCACTGACGGGAGCCGCCATGACCACCACCGAACAGAAGGCCGAGCAGAAGGCCGCGAAAGCCGCCGCGCGTCGCGAACGCGCCGAGGACAACGGGGTCGATGCGATCCCGCCCCTCGCGAGACTCTTCCCGCTGGGACTCCAGCACGTCCTCGCGCTGTACGCCGGCGCCGTCGCCGTGCCCCTCATCGTCGGCGGAGCCCTCGGCTACGACCCCGCCGACCTCGCGTTCCTGATCAGCGCCGACCTGTTCATCGCGGGCATCGCGACGATCATCCAATCGGTCGGCTTCTGGAGGTTCGGGGTCCGCCTGCCGCTCATGCAGGGCGTCACCTTCGCCGCGGTCGGGCCGATGATCGCGATCGGGCAGCAACACGGCATCCAGACGATCTTCGGATCCGTCATCGCGTGCGGCCTGTTCATGATCCTCGTCGCGCCGTTCTTCGCGCAGCTGCTGCGGTTCTTCCCGCCGATCGTGACCGGCACCGTCATCCTCATCATCGGGCTCTCGCTCATGCGTGTCGCCGCCGGCTGGATCATGACGGGCTCGAGTGAGGCAGAACCCGGCGCTCCCGTCGTGAACGTCGCCTTCGCCGCCGGAACGCTCCTGTTCATCGTGCTCGTCGAGCGCTTCGCGCCGCCCGCGTTCGCTCGCGTCTCGGTCCTCCTCGGCCTCGTCGTCGGCACGCTCGTGGCACTCCTCGTGCCCGGCATGACGGATTGGTCGCACGTGGGGGATGCCGGATGGTTCGCGATCGTCACCCCGTTCCACTTCGGACTGCCGCAGTTCGAGATCGCCTCGATCATCGCGATGTGCATCGTCGGCGTCGTCATCATGACCGAGACGACGGGCGACATGATCGCCGTCGGCGAGATCGTCGACCGGCCCGTCACGCGCAGACAGCTCGCCGACGGCCTGCGCGCCGACGGTCTCGGCACGGTGCTCGGCGGGATGTTCAACACGTTCCCCTACACGGCGTTCGCCCAGAATGTCGGGCTCGTGTCGCTGACCGGAGTGCGGTCGCGTTACGTCGCGACGATGGCGGGTGCGATCCTCATCGTCCTCGGCCTCATCCCCAAGGTGTCCGCGATCGTCGAGGGCGTGCCCCGGGCGGTGCTCGGCGGCGCCGGGATCGCGCTGTTCGGGATGGTCGCGGCCTCCGGCATCCGCACCCTGTCGAAGGTCAAGTTCAACAACAAGAACGTCCTCATCGTCGCGATCTCGATCGGTGTCGCACTGCTGCCGACCGTGACCCCCGACATCTACGGCCGGTTCCCCGAATGGTTCCAGCTGATCTTCGATTCGGGCATCTCGGCGGGCGCGATCGTCGCGATCCTCCTCAACCTGCTGCTCAACGGCAAGGACATCCAGGCGGCCGAAGCCCTCGAACCGAAGATGAGCGCGCACGACGCGGTCCGCGGTCCGGCGGCGGCGGCACTCGTCCACCCCGACGCGCAGGGCACGGGACTCATCCCGACGGCGGTGCTCGACACGGACGGGGTGCCGGCACCCGGGACGGCGCCTGAGACCGACCCGAGCGGTGAGACCACGACCGACGGGCAGCACTGACCCGTCGCGCCCTCAGCGTGCCAGTTCGCTCGACATGAGCGCCGAGACCCGGGACCACACCCGGGGATCGGCGCTCTTCAGCGCGGCGAGGTCGCTCAGGGGGTAGCCGTCGCTGAGCCACCGCTGCGCCGTGTCCGCCCAGCTCTGCGCCGTGTCCGAGTCGTGCGGCGGGGATGCCGGAGATTCTGCGCCGGGCGCGGACACCACGCCGTCCCGTGCGGCGGCGAGGGCGGCACGCGCCCGCCCGCGGCGCACGGGGTCGGGCGCGCGCGCCGCGACGAGCGCGTCGCGGGCGAGACGTTCGGCCCGTTCCTGCCGGCCCGCACGGGCGTCGAGGTCGGCGAGGCGCATGAGCGCGGCGGCCTCGCCGTGGTGACGGAGGCTGCGGGTCGCCTGCGTGAAGACCTCGTCGAGCCGGGCGGCGCGGTCGGCGTCCGCGGGCTCGCTGCCGCCCAGGCCCGCCTCGGCGCCCGCCGCAGCGGCGGCGACGAGTTCGGCGGCCCCGGCATCGCGATAGCGCGATGATCCGCTCCGCTCGTCGTCGGCGGCCCGGATGCCGAGGTCGAAGACCGCGGGCGTTCGGGCGGGGAGCAGTTCCGCGGCGATCCGGGCGAGAGTGCGGGCGCGGGCGGAAGCGGGGATGCGATCGGCGATCTCCCTCGCGCGCCCGGCCGCGGCGGTCGCTTCGTCCGCGAGGCCCGCGCGATCGAGGATCGCCGCCGCCTCGGCCAGGACGACCGCCTCGTGGAGCGCGCGGGAGGTGCGCTCCATCGCGGTGCCGTGGCGGGCGTCGGCGACCCGTTCGACCGTCGCCCGGGCCGCTGCGACGGCGGGGCCGTCGGGTGCGATCCGGTCGAGCGCGGCGGCCGCGTCGTGCAGCACGCCGCGCGGCACGAGGGTGTCGGAGGAGGCGACCTCCGCGAGCACGGCGCGGGCGAGCGGTTCGGCGCGTCGCGTATCGCCTACGGCGGGCGGGTCGGGGTCGGGGCCGGTGGCGGGGCCGGTGTCGACGAGGAGTCGCGCGACCTCGGCCCGCGTCGCGAGGTCCTCGCGGGCCGCTTCGACGGCGCGTTCGCCGAGACGATCGGCGCGGTCGGTGAGGGCGGCGCTGCGGCCGCGCAGACGCGCCGACAGGCGGGCGAGCGTCCGCGCGCGCAGCGAAGCCACCACGATCCCGTCCACGAGGTCGTCGGCCGCGTCCGCGGTGGCCGCGGCGGCTGCGTCGTCGCCGGCGCGGGCGAGGGCCGCGGCGGCCGTTGCGAGGGTCGTCGCCCCGTTCGCCCGTTCGTGGTCGCGCGCGGCCCGGAAGATCGATCGGCTCAGATGCGCGACTTCGGCGACCGGCTCGTCGACCTCCAGCGCGGATGCCACGAGGGCGCGCGCCTCGCCGGCGAGCGCGGCTGCGGCATCCGGGTCGTCCGTGTGCAGCGCCGTTCCGGCGACCGCCTGAGCGACGCGCAGCAGAGCGCCGACGGGGGCCGCGGCCGCCCGCACCGCCGCGGCGGCCGACCCGGCGATCTCGGCGCCCTCGTGATAACCGGCGCGCGCCGCCGCCTCGCCGACGTACGCGGCCTCGATGTCGGGCTCGACGCGCACCTCGTCGGCGATCGCCCGGGCGCGTTCGAGGTCGCCGCTGAACGCGAAGACGGGGGCGACGCCGTGCGGCGGCGCGCCGTCGACCGGCCGGACCTGGTGCGCCGCGACGAGCAGCGCGCCGAGGTCGCCGAGGTCGGCGGTCGTCGTCGCGGTGTCGGCGATCGCGTGCGCGGCTTCGTCGATCTGCGCCGAGGGCGCGTCGGGATCTGCCGCCGCGACCGCCTCCTGGCGGCGCGCATCGGTGAGGAGGCGCACGAGGAGGTCGCGTTCGTCGCGGCGGTCGTGCATCGAGCGGGGCAGGCCGGCGCCGCGCAGGTACGGCGGCGTCTGCTCCCAGCCCCACTCCTCGAGCGCCGACAGGGCGCCGGCACGGAGCGCCGCGCGGAACGGGGCGAGCGCCGCGCGCTGCGTCCGAGGGTCGGTCTCCGACCCGGGCGCGAGAGGGCCGCGGTGGAGGTTCCGGACGACGTGCGCGACGGCATCCGGTGCGGTGATCGCGACGCCGTCGCTCGTCCGCAGGATGCCCGCCCGGACGATGCCCAGTTCGCCCGCGTCGCCGGCATCCTGCAACGCGCTCTCGACGGCCGCGGCGCTGCGCCCCGTCAGGCGCGTGAGGTCGTCGACGGTGAGCGGGAAGCCCGCCGCCGCGAGCAGCCCCGCGAGGTGCACGCCGAGGCGCGAGCGCATGAGCTGGTCGATCGCGGCGAAGCGCGCCGCCGGGGCGACGGCGGGGGGCGGGGTGCTCGTGGCGGGCCTTTCGTCGAAGCCGGCAGGTGACCCGACGATACCGCGGCCGGGCGCGGGCGTGTGCGGGGCGTTCCGCGCGGGTCGGCCCGCCTAGACTCGGTTCGGGGAGGGCGCGTGAACGAGAAGGAAGCGACGACGATCGGCGGCCGGCTGCGTCGGGCGCGCCTCGCGTCGGGGCGGTCGCTCGCGTCGGTCGCCGAGGCGGTCGGCATCTCGTCGAGCGCGCTGTCGCAGATCGAGACCGGCGTGATGCAGCCGTCCGTGAACCGCCTCATCGAGCTCGTCGGGGAGATCGGCGCACCCGTCGCGGCGATCTTCGGCGACGCCGAGTTCTTCCAGCCGCGCACGCTCTCCGCCGCCGCGAGCGAGCCGCTGCCGGGCGTGCACGTCTCCTCGCTCGAGGGGGACGAATCGACCGTGCTGGGTCAGGGTGTGACGTACCGCCGGCTCACCCCGGTCGCGCTCGACGGCATCGATCTGTTCGAGTCGACGTATCCGCCCGGCGCCTCGTCGAGCATCGACGGCGCGATGCTCGTGCACGCCGGCTACGAGACCGGGCGTGTCGTGTCGGGCACCCTGCAGTTCGAGTTCACCGACGGCACGATCGAGCTCGGTCCCGGCGGATCGCTCGCGTTCTGGGCCACGCGGCCGCACCGCGTGGTGAACGCGACGGATGCCCCGGCGGTCGCGATCTGGCTGACCGTGCGCGAGCTCAGCGAGGACTGAGCGCTCCGGTGGGCGTCTGTCGGGAGGCGGCGACGGTGGCGCTCAGAAGATACGGTGACGCTCAGAGGATGCGGTGACGCTCAGAGGATGCCGGCGCCGAGGTTCACGGGGCTTCCCTCGATGTTGCCGACGATGCCGCGGATGATCCCCGCGCCGTCCGCTCCGCGCAGGCTCGCGTACCAGGCATCCGTCGCGGCCTGATCGTACGCGTGGGTCTCCTCACCGCGCTTGCGCGCGCGGAGCACCAGCTCGCCCGCCCGCTCGGTGCGGATCTTCTCGTAGCGACGCAGGGTGTCTTCGACGCTCACGGTGTTCGTGGCGACGGCGATGCCGAGCGCGAACGCGTCTTCGAGGGCCGAGCACGCGCCCTGCCCGATGTCGGGCGCGGTGTTGTGGGCTGCGTCGCCGAGGATCGCGACCCGCCCCTTCGCCCACGTGTGGAAGGGGGTGATGTCCCAGATCTCGACGCGGTTGAGGGATGCCGCGGGGTCGATCGCTCCGATGAGCGCCTCGACGCCGGGCGCCCAGCCGGCGAACGCCGCCTCCAGCGGGGCCTTGCCCTCGGCGCGGTCGTAGGGGAGCCCTGCCGGTTGCGGCACGTCGAACCAGAAGTAGAAGCGGTCGCCGGCGACGGGCATGACGGCGGCGCGCTTGCCGCCCGCGACGTAGGTGGTCCAGGCATCCGGCCGCCCGATGGCGGTGTCGACCGGGATGAGCCCGTTGAAGTTCGTGTAGCCCGAGTACTCGCGGACGATCTCGGGGGCGCCGTCGGGCTGGACGAACGCGCGCGTGATCGAGCGTGCGCCGTCGGCGCCGATGAGCATGTCGGCGGTGTCGGTGGAGCCGTCGGCGAAAGTCGCGGTGACGTGCGCGCCGTCGTCGGAGAGCGCGACCATCTTCGTGCCGAGGTGGATGTCGTCCCTGCCGAAAACCTCCATGAGGAGGGCCTGCAGGTCGGCGCGCGCGACGGGGTACGGCTTCTGGCCCGTCTGCGCCGTGACGGGGGCGAGCGAGAAGTCGCAGAGGGTCTCACCCGTGATCCCGTCGGCGTAGACCATGTCGGCCATATCTCCGCCGAGAGCGGCGACCTCGGCGCCGAGTCCGAGCCAGTTGAGCACCTTGACACCGTTCGACCACAGCGACAGTGCCGCACCGACCGGCTTGTTCTCGCGCATCTGGTCGTAGATCACGACCTCGTGTCCGAGGCGCTTCAGGGCGATGCCGGCGCTCGTGCCGCCGATCCCCGCGCCGATGACGATGATCTTCATGCCCACACGCTAGGAGCGCGATGTCACCGCCGTGTTTCCCGACGGGTGCCGGAGTGTTAAGTCGGGGCTTACCGGGGTGGGGTGCGCCGGGCCGGCTCAGCTTCCGCGGTAGGTGGAGTAGCCGAACGGGCTGAGCAGCAGGGGCACGTGGTAGTGCGGTGCGTCGGCGACCGTGAATCGGATCGTGACCGAGGGGTAGAACGTCGCGACCTCTCGGCCCGCGAAGTACGCCCCGGTCGCGAAGGTGAGGGCGTACTCGCCGGGCGCGAGCGCCGCGGGGCCGAGGCCCAGGCGCCCGTCGGCGTCGGTCGTGCCCCGCGCGACCTCGGTTCCCTCGGCATCCGCCAGCACGATCGCGACGCCCGCCGCGGGGATGCCGGCCGTCGCGTCGAGGATGTGGGTCGTGACATGAGGGGTCGTGCCGGACGTGGATGTCGTCGTGCTGGGTGTCATCGCGGGGGCGTCCTCCAGGCTCGAGCGCAGACGCAGCAGGGCGATCTGGCGCAGTTGATCGAGGGCCTCGTCGGCCTCGGTGTCGGCATCGTTCCCGAGTCGGCGTCGCGCCTCGGCGAGGATCTCCTCGGGCGAGCGCCCGGCGGCGCGGATGAGGAAGACCCGCCCGAACCGCTCCTCGTAGTCCGCGTTCGCCGCCGCGATGGCCGCGGTGACATCGTCGGATGCCCGGGCCACCGCCGCCTGTTCGCCGCGCGAGGCGGCGGCCTCGTCGCCCGACCCGCGCGGCTTCTCGCCGATACGCGGATGGTGGGCGAGCGCCGCGTCGAGGTCGGCGTGCGACCAGTCGCGCGCGAGCGCATCGGCACGCGCGGCCACCGCGTCGACCGAGCCGTAGGGACGGCCCGCGACGACGGCCTCGACCCAGTGCGGGATCGCGGCCCACACGGCCACGAGGTCGGTGGCGACGTCGGCATCCGCCTCGTCGAATTCACTCACGCGCATGCGGTCAGAGTAGCGGGCGGGGGCGGCGCATTCACGTCGGCGTTACACCGCCGAAATCGTCAAGCTATAGCTTTACAGCGGTGCCGCGCGCCGCGAGAACCGGAGGTCCGAAGATCCCCGGCGACCGGCGGCGACGGCACCACGACCAAGGAGACATGTGCCCACGAACCGCTGGACCATCCGCGCCGAGCGCGCGTGGGTCGATGGGCGCTTCCAGCCCGCGCAGCTGACGATCGCGGACGGCCTGGTCGCCGCGATCGACGCTCCCGTCGGCGCGCCGCGCGGCGCCGTGCAGGTGCCGGAGGATGCCGTGCTCCTCCCCGGCCTCGTCGACTCGCACGTCCACGTCAACGAGCCGGGACGCACCGAATGGGAGGGGTTCCGGTCGGCGACCCTCGCCGCCGCGGCGGGCGGCATCACGACGCTCGTCGACATGCCCCTGAACTCCATCCCGCCCACCACGACCGTCGAGGCGCTGGAGATCAAGCGCGCCGCCGCCGGGCGCAAGGCGCACGTCGACGTCGGGTTCTGGGGCGGCGCGGTGCCCGAGAACCTCGGTGCGCTCGGCCCGGTGCACGAGGCCGGCGTCTTCGGGTTCAAGTGCTTCCTCGCGCCCAGCGGCGTCGACGAGTTCGGTCACCTCGACCGCGACCAGCTGAACGCCGCGATGGACGAGGTCGCCGCTCTCGGCTCGCGCCTCATCGTCCACGCCGAAGACCCCGCGCTCCTGCGCGGCGACGAACGCGCCCACCGACACGGCGAGGCACGCCCCGACGGCTCACTCGGCCGCGACTACGCCGCCTTCCTCGCCTCGCGCCCGCCCGAAAGCGAGGAGTCGGCGATCGACGCCGTCATCGCCGCCGCCCGCCGCACCGGTGGACGGGCGCACATCCTGCACCTGAGCGACGCGGCATCCCTGCCCCGCATCGCCGCGGCGAAGGCCGACGGCGTCGACCTCACGGTCGAGACCTGCCCGCATTACCTGACGATCCGCGCCGAGGAGATCCCCGACGGCGCGAGCGAGTTCAAGTGCTGCCCGCCCATCCGCGAGGCCGCGAACCAGGACCGCCTCTGGCAGGGCGTCGTCGACGGGACGATTGACGCGATCGTCAGCGACCACTCACCCTCCACCATCGACATGAAGCGCGCCGGCGCGGGCGATTTCGGCCTTGCGTGGGGCGGCATCGCGGGCCTTCAGGTCGGACTCTCCGCCGTCTGGACCGAGGCGCGCGCCCGCGGCATCCCGTTCGAGGCGCTCGTGCCCCTCTTCACGACAGGGCCGGCGCGGGTCTCGGGGCTCGAGCAGGCCGGGCTCGAGCAGGCCGCTCTCGCCCATAGGGGCCGCATCGAGGTCGGGGCACCCGCCCACCTCGCGGTCTTCGGCCTCGACGACGCGCTCCCGATCGACGCGCGCGCGCTGCAGCACCGCAACCGGATCTCGGCGTACGACGGCAAGCTCCTCACCGGCAAGGTGCGACGCACGTGGCTGCGCGGGCAGAGTGTCTTCGACGCGAGCGAAGGCGGCGCGGGCGACGCGCCGTGGTTCCGCCGCCCACCGGCCGGGCGGCTCCTTCAGAGAGGTACGGCATGAGCGACACCCTGCAACCGGGCATCCTGCAACCGGGCATCCTACAACCGGGCCTCGGAGAGATCCCCGGCGACCACTACCTCCCGGCGACGCCGGAGACGGTGCTGTGGGGCCGGCTGCCGTGCGAGACGGATGCCGCGGTGCTCCGCATCGCGCCGGGCCAGACCGTGACCTTCGACACGATCAGCCACGAAGGCATCCTCCCCGATCAGGGCCAGGACCCGCTCGCCTTCTTCACCGGCCATGGCGTCGCCGCCGAGGACGTTCTCACCGACGCGGTCGAGGTCGCCCGCACCGTCCCGCGCGACGCGACCCTCGACGGTCCGCACGTCATCACCGGGCCGGTGTTCGTCGAGTCGGCCGAGCCCGGCGACCTGCTGAAGATCACGGTCGAGAAGCTCGCGCCGCGCGTGCCGTACGGCGTCATCAGCAACCGGCACGGCAAGGGCGCCCTCCCCGGCGTGCTCCCGCGTGGCCCGCAGAACGTCAGCGTCTTCACCCCCGTCGACGAGGGCGCCGGGGCCCTGCCGCTCACCGACGGGGGCGAGCGCGTCGTGCGCTTCCCCCTCGCGCCGTTCCTCGGGACGATGGGCGTCGCCGTCGCGGGCGGCGAACGCCCCCACTCCGTGCCGCCGGGGCCGCACGGCGGCAACATCGACATCAACCTCCTCGTCGAAGGGACGGTGCTGTACCTGCCGGTGCAGGTGGCCGGTGCCCTCGCCTACGTCGGCGACCCGCACTTCGCCCAGGGCGACGGCGAGGTCGCCCTGACGGCCCTCGAGGCATCCCTGCGGGCGACGCTCCGGTTCGAGGTCGTGCCGCGGAGCGAGGCTCTCGCGGAGTTCGGCGACCTCGCCGGCCCCCTCGTCCGCACCGACGAGTACCTCGTGCCGACGGGCCTCGACCCCGACCTCGACGAGGCGATGCGAAAGGCCGTCCGCGCCTCCCTCGATCTCCTTCATGCCCGCTACGGCATGGAAGAGCACCTCGCCTACGCCTATCTCTCCGCGGCGACGAACTTCGACATCTCGCAGGTCGTCGACATCGTCTGCGGCGTCCACGCGCGCATCCGCGAGGCCGACTTCGCCGGAGTCACGGGCCGCTCATGACGTCCGCCGAGATCCCGCGCGAGCTCCCGCCCGACCTGCGGGAGGCGTTCGAGGCATACGAACGCGCGATCGTCGCGAACGATCTCGAGGCGTTGGATGCCGCGTTCGCGCCCGGCCCCGGAACGCTCCGGGGCGACGGCGCGGGCCTCCTCGTCGGCCATGACGCGATCAGCCGGTTCCGCGGGGTGCGGGGCGGCGTGCCGCCGCGCGAGATCGAACGCGTCGAGTACCGCCCGCTCGCGGACGGTGTCGCGCTGCTCGTCTCGGTCTCGCGCTACCGCGACGGCGGCACCGGCCTGCAGACCCAGGTGTGGGAGCGGCGGGGCGGCACCTGGCTCATCACCGCCGCCCACGTCACCCCGCGTGCGCAGGCGCTCGACCGATCGGTGTGGCGCACGGTCGGCGACCCGCTCTTCCAGGGCGCCTGGGAGGGGCCGCTGCGCGGACTCACCGTCGCCGTCAAAGACCTCTTCGCCATCAAGGGCTACCGCATCGGCGCCGGCAACCCGGCCTTCCTCGACTCCGCACGCGCCGAGACGACGACGGCGCCCGCCGTCACCGACCTCCTCCGCGGCGGTGCGTCGCTGCGCGGCATCGCCCGCACAGACGAGTTCGCCTACTCGATCGCCGGCGACAACGCCCACTACGGCACGCCGCCCAACGGCGCGCGCGCCGGCGCGCTCCCCGGCGGGTCGTCGAGCGGACCGGCATCCGCGGTCGCGACCGGTCAGGCCGACGTGGGTCTCGCCACCGACACCGCCGGGTCGGTCCGGGTGCCGGCGTCGTACCAGGGGCTCTGGGGCCTGCGCACGACGCACGACCTCGTGCCCCGGCAGGGCCTCCTCCCGCTCGCGCAGAGCTTCGACACCGTGGGCTGGATCACCCGCGACGGCGAGGTGCTGCACGACGTCGCCGAGTGGTGCCTCAGCTACGACGGGTCGCAATCCACGGAGTCGGTCCTGGGCGCCTCGGGCGGCGACCTGCCCTGGTCGTTCCTCGTACCGGAAGAGGTGCGGGATGCCGCGCAGCCCGCGACGCGCGACGCGTTCGACGCCCTCGTCGCGCGGCTCGAGGCATCCGGGGCCCCGGTCGAGACCGTCTCGATCGGCGACCTCGACGGGTACTACGAGCCGTTCCGCATCGTCCAGGGTGCGGAGGCCTGGCGGAACAACGGCGCGTGGCTGCGCGCGCACCCGGGTGCGACCGGACCCGCCGTCGCCGCGCGCTTCCGCGCCGGCGCCGAGATCACGGCCGACCAGGAGCGCGCGGCCCGCGCCGCCCTCGCACCGCTCCGCGACCGGATGCACGACCTCGTCCGCGACCGCCTCCTGATCCTCCCCGTCGTCCCCGGCCCCGCGCCACTCCGGACGGCTCGGGGCGAAGACGTCGACGCGGTGCGTCAGGCGACCCTCCGCATGACGACGCCCGCCGCGGTCGCGGGGCTCCCCGCGCTCTCGGCGCCGCTCCTTCTCGTGCGCACCGCCGACACCGCGTCGGGCGGCACACCCGAGCACGCTCCCGTCGGCGTCGGCCTCGTCTCGCGTGCCGGCACCGACATCGCCCTCGTCCGTGCGGCGCTGCGCCTGCGCGACCTCGTCGCGGCGCTGGCGCCGCCCGCCTCCCTCACGACCGAAACGGATGCCGCATGACCGTCACCCCGATCCCCGGCCCGATCGACCCGCCCGCGCGCCTCCTGATGGGCCCCGGTCCCATCGGCGCGTACCCGAGCGTGCTGCGGGCGATGTCGGCCCCGCTCGTCGGCCAATACGACCCGTTCATGACGCACGCGATGGCCGAGACGCAGGAGCTCTACCGCGGCGTCTGGAACACCCGCAACGACGCGACCCTCCTCATCGACGGCACCTCTCGCGCGGGCATCGAGGCCGCGATCGTCTCGCTCGTCCGACCCGGCGACCGGGTGCTGGTGCCGATCTTCGGGCGTTTCGGACACCTCCTCGCCGAGATCGCCGAGCGGGCGATGGCCGAGGTCCACACGATCGAGACCGACTGGGGGCAGGTGTTCCCGGCATCCGTCATCGAAGAGGCGATCGTGCGCGTCCGGCCGACGCTCCTCGCGCTCGTGCAGGGCGACACCTCGACGACCATGCTGCAGCCGCTCGAGGACATCGGAGAGATCTGCGCGCGCCACGGCGTGCTCTTCTACTCCGACGCGACCGCCTCTCTCGGCGGCAACGCGTTCGAGGCGGACGGGTGGGGGCTGGATGCCGCGACCGCCGGGCTCCAGAAATGCCTCGGCGGACCGAGCGGCTCCGCGCCGATCACGCTGTCCGAACGGGCCGTGGAGGTCATCTCGGCGCGCAAGAAGATCGAAGCCGGCATCCGCGAGCCGGGCGATGCCTCGTCGCCGGATTTCGTCCGCTCGAACTACTTCGACGTCGGCATGATCCTCGACTACTGGGGCCCGCGCCGCCTCAACCACCACACCGAGGCGACCTCGATGCTCTACGCCGCGCGCGAGTGCGCGCGCGTGCTGCTGCTCGAGGGTCGTGACGCGGTCATCGCGCGGCACGACCTGGCCGGGCGGGCGATGCTCGAGGGGGTCCGCGGCCTCGGGCTGGAGGTGTTCGGCGACGTCGCCCACAAGATGTCGAATGTCGTCGCGGTCGAGATCCCCGAGGGCGTGCCGGGCGATGCGGCGCGCGGCGCGCTGCTGGAGGACTTCGGCGTCGAGATCGGCACGTCGTTCGGCCCGCTGCACGGCCGCGTCTGGCGGATCGGCACGATGGGCTACAACGCCCGGAAGGACGCCGTGCTCACAACCCTCGCCGCGCTCGAGGCGGTGCTCCGCCGGTTCGGGGCGTCGGTGCCGGTCTCGGGCGGCGTCGAGGCCGCGGCCGGGGTGTACGCGGCATCCGACTCGGGGGCCGTGTGAGTCTGCTGGGCGCCACGCGCGACCAGATCGCCGCCGCCGCGCGGCGCGTCATGGCGCGCTGCGACGAACTCGCCCGCGTGACCGCGACGCCCGGTGAGATCGAGCGCGTCTACCTCTCGCCCGAGCACGCGCGCGTCAACCGGCTCGCCGCGGAGTGGATGCGCGAACTCGGCATGCGCACGTGGCAGGATGCCGCGGGCAACCAGTTCGGCCGCATCGAGCCGGCATCCGCCCCCGCCGCCGATCGACTGCCGTCGCACAGCGACCGCCGCCCCGCCCTCGTCCTCGGCTCGCACCTCGACACCGTCCTCGACGCGGGCCGCTACGACGGCATCGTCGGGGTCCTCATGGCCCTCGAGGTCGTGCGCCTGCTGCGCGTGCCGGTCGGCGACGGCGCGGCACCCGACGGCCAGGCGTGGGCGGTGCCGCTGCCGTTCGCGATCGAGGTCGTCGCGTTCTCCGACGAGGAGGGCACCCGCTTCGGAAAGGCGCTGCTCGGCTCGTCGGCCGTCGCCGGGTCGTGGGACGACGCGTGGTGGCAGCTCACCGACGCTGACGGGGTGACGCTCCACCGCGCGTTCCTCGAGTTCGGACTCGATCCCGGGCGCATCGGCGAGGCCGCGAAGCGCCCCGACGAGGTCGTCGCCTATCTCGAGGCGCACATCGAGCAGGGTCCCGAGCTCGACCGCTCCGGCCAGCCGCTCGCCGTCGTGTCGTCGATCGCCTCGGCGCGCCGATTCCAGCTCGTCGTCGAGGGCGAGGCGCGGCATGCCGGCGGCACCCCCTACGACATGCGCCGCGATGCCCTGCTCGGGGCGAGCGAGGCGGCGCTCGCCGTCGAGCGGATCTGCTCCGCTGAGCACCACATCATCGGCACCGTCGGGCAGTTCGAGGCGTTCCCGGGCGCCGTCAACGTCATCCCGGGCGAGGTGCAGTTCTCCCTCGACCTGCGCGGTGAGTTCGACGGCGAGCGCGACCGGGTGTGGGATGCCGTGACGCGCGAGCTCGACGCGATCATGGGGCGCCGAGGCCTTCGCTGGACCGCACGCGAGGTCCACAGCGCACCCGCCGTCTTCTGCGCGCCGCTCCTGCAGGACGTCGTCGCGGCGGGCATCGCCGGGTTCGCACCGAATCCGCGCGAGGCGCCGCCGGTGATCTTCAGCCGCGCCGGCCACGACGGCATGGCGCTCGGGGCGATCGCCGACGTCGGCATGCTCTTCCTCCGGAACCCTGACGGCATCAGCCACCACCCCGACGAGGCGGTCGCGGCCGGCGACGTGGCGCACGGCATCCGCGCCCTCGCCGAATCCGTGCTGCTCCTCGGGCACGAGCCCCGCGCCTGAGCGATTCCGCACTCGCTCTTGACCCTGACACGGTGTCAAGCTGTCGAGTGGGATCACCATGTTGAGTATCGGAGAGTTCGCCCGCCTCGTCGGAGTCTCGCAGCGCATGCTGCGGCACTACGACGGGCTCGGCCTGCTCGTGCCCGAGCGCGTCGACGAGTACAGCGGGTACCGCTACTACTCGACGGCGCAGCTCGATCGCGCGAATCGGCTCGTGGCGCTCAAGGATCTCGGCTTCCGCCTCGAAGAGGTCGGCGAGATGCTCGACGAGGATGCCTCGTCGCCGCGGATCGCCGGGCTCCTGCGGGGGCGGCGCGCCGAGCTTCGCGAGCAGATCGACGCCGACGTGCGCCGCATGCGGCACGTCGAGGCGCGCCTTCGGACGATCGAAAGGAATGATCCCATGACCACCACCGAGACCTCCACCGAGTTCACGGCCACCAAGCTTCCCCGGCTCGAGCTCGCCCAGCTGTCGGCGCGCGTCGGCGATATGGCCGAGATCGAGCAGGAGATCGGCCCGATGTTCGACCGCGTCGTCGGCGCCCTTATGGAGGCGGGCGTCGCCCTCCCCTCCCCGGGTGTAGCGCACTACACGGTCGACGGCGACCAGATGATCGCCGCCGCGGCCGAGCAGGTCGCGCCGTCCGCCGTGCCCGACGGGCTCGATGCGGCGGTGCTGGATGCCGTGCCGCAGGCGCTCACGCTGCGGCTGGAGGCCGACGATCTCGCCGGCATTCAGGCCGCCTGGCAGAGCCTCGTCTCGGAGGTCGAACGCCGTGGCCTGCGGCCGGTCGGCACCTGCCGCGAGGTGTACCACGAGACCCCGCAGGACGGCGGGCGCTGGATCGTCGACCTGCAGCAGCCGGTCGCCTGACCCGGGCGGGTCGGGCGGGGCGGGGCGCTGCCGCGGCGTGGGCTGAGCGCCTGAGGCGCGCCCCGCGTTCACAACTCCGGAGATTCGCAGTGGAACGGGGCCGGGAAGGCCCTCGGGGACCGGTGCGAAGCCGATTCTCCGGAGTTGTGAACGCGCGCCGGCCGCGCGCCGCGCCGGCGCGCCAGGCCGGAAGGCCCAGCCGGGAAGGCCAGCCCGGGAGCGTCGGCGGGAACGGTCAGATCGGCGCGGTCACGGGCGCAGCGGGATGCCGATCGCGCCCGTCATCTCGGCGCCCGGCGACGAGTCTGAGCGCGGCGGCGGCGTATACGCCTCGAGCCGATCGAGGACCTCGTCGACGTCGGACCCGACGATGAGCATGTCGATGAAGCGCGGGTGCGTGAAGCCCCGGTCGCGCATGTTCGCGGCGAACGCGAGGAACGGGTCGAAGTAGCCGTCGACGTTGAGGATCGCGACCGGCTTCGCGTGGATCGCCAGCTGCGCCCACGTCCACTGCTCGGTGAGCTCTTCGAGGGTGCCCGGCCCGCCCGGAAGCGCGAGGAACCCGTCGCCGCGGTCGGCCATGATCGTCTTCCGCTCGTGCATCGAGTCGACGAGGATCAGCTCGGTCACGTTCTCGTTGACCGCTTCGCGCGCCTGCAGCGCACGGGGGATGACCCCCGTCACCTGCGCCCCGCCGCGCACCGCGGCATCGGCCACCGTGCCCATAAGCCCGACGTGACCGCCGCCGTAGACGAGCGACATGCCCCGCGCCGCGATCCGCGACCCGAGATGGGCGGCGGCGTCGATGTAGATCGGGTCGAACCCGGGGGACGAGCCGCAGAAGACGGTGAGCGAGTACGCCATGTGAACCTCCTGTTCCGACGCTAAGCGCCGCGTGTTTCCGGGTCGTACCCGGGTGTTTCCGTCCCGTGACGGCGCCGAAACATGCCCCGGATAGCGTCGGAGCATGTCCCTCCTCGTCACACACGCACGCCTCATCACGGTGCCCGCCGGCACCGACGACCCCGGCTACCTCGAGGAGGGCTGGATGCTCGTCGGCGACGACGGACGCATCGCGGGCATCGGCGCCGGGCAACCTCCCGCGGGCACGACGGCGGACGAGACGCTGGATGCCGCGGGCCGCTTCGTCGCACCCGGTTTCGTCTCGAGCCACTCGCACCTGTTCACGAGCGGACTGCGCGGTCTCGGCGTCGCCGACACCCTCTACGGCTGGTGCGACTCGATGCTCGGCACGACCCGTGTCATGACGCCCGAGCAGATGTACTGGTCGACCCTCCACGGCTCGCTCGACTTCCTCTCGAACGGTGTGACGACCGCCTACAACTTCACCGACCCGCTGCAGGCGTGGGAGTCGATGGTCGACGGCAAGCGCGTCGGCGACGCGGTGCTCCGGGGCCTCGAGTACCACTACCGTCAAGCCGACGGCACGCGCGACTCCGGCATCCGCTTCGTCGATGCGAGCGGCATGGACGTCACCGCCGGCACCCCGGACGAGGTGTTCGACCGGTTCGCCGCCGAGGTCGCCTATACGCGCACGTTCGACCCCGACTTCGCACTCGGCTCGTCGATCATGGGGCAGGTGCAGTGGTCGCCGCATCCGGAGGCAGCGGAGTTCGAAGTCGAGGCGATGCGCCGGTACGGTGTGACGAACCAGGCGCACTTCCTCGAATCGCCCGAGGCGGTGCCGCACCAGCAGTCGAAGTTCGCGCTGTACCGGGACGCCGGGGCGCTCGAACTCGGGCTCACGTTCGGCCACTTCATCCAGACGACGCCCGAGATCATCGCGCAGTCGGTCGCCGGCGGGGCTTCGATGTCGTGGCAGCCGGCATCCAACGGGCGTCTGGCATCGGGGACGGCGCTCGTTCCCGAGATGCTCGCGATGGGGATGAAGGTCGGCGTCGGCCTCGACGACCAGGCCTGCACCGACCTGTCGGACCCGTGGCAGAACATGCGGATCGGCATCTACGCGCAGCGCGCGCGCACGAAGGACCCGCTGTCGATGATGCCCGAGCAGATGCTGCGCCTGCACACCCTCGGGTCGGCGGAGATCATGGGCGTCGCCGACCGCGTCGGGTCGCTCGAGGTCGGCAAGTTCGCCGACTTCGTCCTCGTCGACCCGCGCCGGCCCGACGCCGGGCCTCTCTGGCATCCGGTGCGCTCGTACGTCCTCGCGATGAGCCCGCGGAACCTCGTCGCGGTCTATGTCGGCGGCAAGCTGGTGGATGCCGGGGGCTCTTCGACCAACCCGCTCGCCGCCGAGGCGTCGGCGAAGGTCCACGAGCTGCCCGAGGCGGTCGTGCCGCTGCGCGGCCACCCGCACTGAACCCGTCCGCCGCGACCCGACCCGACCCGACCCGCAGCCCGTCAGGCGGTGGAGGTCGCCATGCCCATACGGGCGAGGACGATGTTCTCGAGGATCTGCACGAGGTTGTAGAGCAGCAGCGTGATGATCGTGATGAGCGCGATCGACGCCCACAGCTGCGCGAACTGCGCCTGGGCGTTGAACTTCAGGATCGACCCGCCGATGCCCGTTCCCGTCGAGAGCCACTCGGCGAGCAGCGCACCGGTGACCGCCGCGGGCACCGAGACGCGCATGGCCGCGAAGATCGAGGGGAGCGCGCCGGGGAGGTTCACCTTCCGGAGCGCCGTGAACCGGCTGCCGCCGTAGACATGCACCACGTCGAGGCTCTGCCTGCTCGCGCGGCTGAGCCCGAACAGCACGTTCGCGAGGGCGGGGAAGAGGACGACGATCGTTCCGATCACGGCGACGGATGCCGGCGTGCCGCGCCCCGTGATGAGGATGATGACGGGCGCGATCGAGACGAGCGGGATGGTGCGTAGCAGCAGCACCAGCGGCATGACGCCCGCCTCCACCCCCTTGGACAGGCTGAACGCGATCGCGAGGACGATCGCGACGATCATGCCGACGACGAAGCCGATGAGGGAGTCGCTGAGGGTCTGGCCGAGAAGCGGGAACAGCTGGTCGCGGTGCTTCGCGGCATCCTCGTCGGTCACGAGGAAGCTCCAGACGTCGAGCGGGCCCTTGGCGACGTACGGCGAGATGCCGGTGAGGCTCACGACCGCCTGCCACAGCACGATCAGCACGACGAAGGTGAGGAGCGCGTTCAGCAGCGACCTGCCGAGGGAGCGGGCGATCGCCCGTCGCCGGTCGGCGCGCAACTGGGCGAGCGCGGCGGGGTCGGCGCTCACGGCGAGCTTCGCGGTGGCCGAGGCGCCGGCCGACGCGTTGTCGAGGGTGGCGGTGCGTGTGCGGGACATCAGGCGGCCTTTCCGGTCTCGCCGGCCACCCAGGGGGTGACGAGTCGGATGAGCAGGCCCATGAGGCCGTAGGCGGCGAGCGCGAACACCGCGCACAGGAGGAACACCGACCAGACGCCGGCGGAGTCCAGCTGGCCCTGCAGGCGGATGAGGGTCGGACCGACGCCCGCCGTGATCGCTCCGAGGTACTCGCCGAGCACGGCGCCGAGGAAGGCCGTGGGCACCGCGATCTGCAGCGCGTTGAGGATCGAGGGGAGGGCGGCGATGATGCGCACCTTCCGCAGTTGCATCCATCGGCCGCCGCCGTAGACGTGCACGACGTCGAGGGCGGCCTTGTCCGCCGCGCGGAACCCGAGGAGAGCGCCGACGACGGTCGTGAAGACGCAGACCAGCGCGGCGAGGAAGATCGCGGTCGCCGACGGGTCGCCCGGATTCTTGGCGCCGCCCAGGACGACGATCGAGATGCCGCCGATCGCGACGATCGGCAGGCAGTAGGTGACGACCGCGACTTGTGTGATGACCGTCTCGGTCTTCGGGAACAGCAGCACGATCGTCGCGAGCAGGAGGGCGATGCCGTTCCCCCACAGGTACCCGAGGCCGGCCGCCGCGAGGGTGGGGCCGAACACGCTCCACGTTCCCGCGATGTTGCCCTTCACGAACAGCCAGTCGAACACCGCCGCGGGCGTCGGCACGGGCGTGAAGGTGGTGCCCTCGGCGGGGGTGAACACCGTCAGGGCGAAGATCCACCAGACGAGGATGAGGGCGACGCCGCCGAGGATCGCGGCGACCCAGCCGGGCATGCGGGTACGGGTCATCACGCCTCCGCTTCGGCGCGTCCGTCCGACCCGAACAGCAGCTCGGATGCCTGGTCGACGTAGGCGTGGAACTCGGGGGTGCGCATGATCTCGGGCGTGCGCGGGCGCGGCAGGTCGATCTCGATGATCTCCTTGACGCGGCCGGGGCGCGGCGACATCACGGCGACGCGGTCGGCGAGGAAGATCGCCTCGCTGATGCCGTGGGTGACGAGAAGCGTCGTCGCGGGCTTCTCGGTCCAGATGCGCAGGAGCTCGAGGTTGAGGTTCTGGCGCGTCATGTCGTCGAGGGCGCCGAACGGTTCGTCGAGGAGGAGGACGGAGGGGCGGAGGACCAGGGCGCGGGCGATCGAGGCGCGCTGGCGCATGCCGCCGGACAGCTGCGCGGGCTTCGCGTTCGCGAAGTCGGTGAGGCCCACGAGGCCGATGAGCTCGTCGACGTAGGCCGAGTCGACCTTCTTGCCGGCGACCTCGAACGGCAGCTCGATGTTCTTGCGGACGCTCCGCCAGGGGAGGAGCGCGTGGTCCTGGAAGGCGATGCCCAGCTCGCTCTTCGCCCGGAGCTGGTCGGGGGTCTCGCCGTCGACGAGGGCGACGCCGCTCGTCGGCTTCTCGAGCGAGGCGAGGATGCGGAGGATCGTCGACTTGCCGCAGCCCGAGGGGCCGAGCAAGGCCAGGAAGGAGCCCTTCTCGGTGTGCAGGTCGGTGTCCTGCAGCGCCGTGAGCGAGCCGCCTCCGCGCAGGGCGAAGGTCTTGGAGAGGCCGGTGATGTGGATGCCGGTGCCGGTGCGGGCACCGGCATCCACGTTCGTCAGATTCGACATGGGTTCCCGAGTGGTGGTTTCCGGATCGAGGGGTTCCCGATCAGGGCAGGTACTTCTTGAGGTCGGGGTTCTCGGCGTAGATCTCGTCGATGATCGTCGTGTCGAAGAGGTCGTCGGCCTCGAGCTCCCAGCCCGACGCCTTGAGCGAGGCGAGCGTCTGCGTCTTCAGGTCGTCGGAGATCGTGAACAGGCCGTTCTCCTCGGTCTCCTCGGTGGAGATGAGCTTCGCCTGCGCCTCGATGCCGGCCGCGGTCTTGTCGGGGTCGAGGTCGCCGAAGGTGAGGTCGCCGGCGGCCGCCGACTCGTTGTAGTAGGTGGTGACGAGGGCGACGGTGTCGTCGATCGACTCGGTGAAGGTCTTCGTCCAGCCCTTGATCTCGGCCGTGAGGAACGCCTTCAGGAGGTCCTTGTTCTCGGCGAGGTACTGGTCGGTGACGGCGAACGACTCGGCGACGTAGGGGAGGCCGTTCTCGGCGTAGGCGAGGTTGGTGGTTTCGTAGCCCTCCATCTCGACCGTGATGGCCTCGTTGGTGAGGTAGGCCATGAAGCCGTCGACCTCGCCGTTGATGAGCGGGGTCGGGTCGAAGTCGACCGGAACGATCGTGACCTCGCTCGCGTCGATGCCGTTGGCGTTCAGCAGCGCGGCGAACACCGAGGCGTTCGAGTCCTGCACGCCGATCTTCTTGCCCTTGAGGTCGTCGGGGGTCGCGATGTTGCCGCCGTCCTTGAGGGAGAGGATCGTGAACGGGTTCTTCTGGAACGTCGTCGCGATGATCTTGAGCGGGGCATCCTGCTCGGCGACGGCCGCTCCCACGGAGGCCGCGTCGGTGAGGGCGACCTGGACGGTGCCCGAGAGCAGCTTCGCGACACCCGTGTCGGGGCCGGCGATGCCGGTGACGGTGCCGAAGCCCGCATCCGTGTAGTAGCCCTCTTCGTAGGCGTAGTACTCGCCCGCGAACTCCTCGTTCTTGATCCAGGAGTACTGCACGCTGATGTCGCCGTAGTCGGCGGAGGCGTCGCCGCTCCCACCCGAGGAGGAGGGCGAGCTCGAACCGGCGCAGGCCGTGAGCGCGAGGGCGGTGACCGCGACGGCGGCGAGCGTGGCGCCGAGGCGGCGCACGCGGCGGGACGGGGACGATGACATGGATGCCTCCTGGTGAACGACGTGGTGCTGTGGGTGGTCGCAGGGGTCGGTGACACCGGCCGGTGCGGGTGACCGGGGCGCCATGCCGTCGTTCGGGTCGACGGCATGCTGTGGCACCCCAGATCGGATCGACACTAGGACTCCGACGTTTCGCGGACGGGGCGCACTGTTTCCGAGGCGTTACGGCGGCGCGGGGCTGGGTGGTTCGTGGGCGGCGGGCTGGGGCGGTTCGTGGGCGGCGGGCCGGGGTGGTGTTCGGGCGGCGGGCTGGGGCGGCATCGGGGCGGCGCACAATGGACGGATGCCTCGTACCCCGCTCGTCGAACCCGCCGACGCCCTCACCCCCGCCGAATCGGCACGCTTCGCGCGTCAGATCGCGCTGCCCCACATCGGCGTCGTCGGGCAGCGTCGGCTGAAGAACGCGCGTGTGCTCGTGGCGGGGGCCGGGGGCCTCGGGTCTCCCGTGATCTCCTACCTCGCCGCGGCGGGGGTCGGGACGCTCGTGATCGTCGACGACGACACCGTCGAAGAGAGCAACCTGCCACGGCAGCTCATCCACGCCGGCGCCGCTCCCGGCACCCCGAAGGCCGAGTCGGCGGCCGCCGAGGCGCGACGCCTGAACCCGTTCGGCGATGCGGTCGCCGTGACGGAGCGGATCGGGGGCTCTCTCGGTGGCATCCATCTCGAAGGCATCCATCTCGTGATGGATACGACCGACGACGCGGCCGCCCGGCTGGTGCTGCACGACGCGGCGATGGCCGCCGGCATCCCCTATGTGTGGGGAACGGCCGTGGGCACGGACGGCATGGTGTCGGTGTTCTGGGCCGACGCGCCCGGCGGTGGCGTCACGCTTCGCGACCTGCACCCCGACCCGCTCGCCGACACGAATCGGCGGTGCGTCGTCGACGGTGTCACGGGACCCCTGTGCGCCGCGATCGGCGGCGTCATGGCGGGCGAGACGCTCAAACTCATCGTCGGCGCGGGCGACGTGCTCCTCGGGCGGGTGCTCGTCTTCGATGCGCTCGACACGACCTGGCGCGAGGTGGCGTTGCGCCCCGCGTGACGCGAGTGCCGGCATCCGTTCGCTGTTCGGGTGGGCCGGGCTTCTCGGGCGGCGGGTTGCGGTTCGGGCGCCACGTTCCTGCAGGGGGTTCGCGTCGAGCGCCATGTTTCTGCCGGGGGTTCGCGTCGGGCGCCACGTTCCTGCCGGGGGTGCGCGTCGGGCGCCATGTTTCTGCAGGGGGTTCGCGTCGGGCGCTAGATTGCTGTCCGGGCGCCAGAAAACTGTGGCGCCCGGACAGGAAAGTGGCGCCCACTGTCCGCATCGCTCCCGCTCCCGCTCCCGCCCCCGCTCGTGCGGCCCGCGAGCGCGCGTGCCGCATGTTGCCGCGCGACCGCGACCCCACACCCCACTATCCGCCGGCGAAGGGCGGGAGGACGTCGACGAGGATGCCGGGGCGGAGTGGCGTCGTGAGATCGGTCGTCGTGACGCCGTCGACGAGGAACGAGCAGCGCTCGAGGACGGGGCGGGCGGATGCCGGGGCGCGCGCGATCAGCGCCGCGAGGTCGACGACGTCGGCGGCGTCGACGCGCTCTTCGGCCGCGCCGAGGGCGGCCTTCGCGGCGGCGAAGTAGCGCACGGTCACGGGGACGGTGGTGGTGGCAGGCATCCTGTGCTCTCTCGTCAGCCGCCGATGGCGCTCATCGGGCGGGCGGGCTGGGCGAAGCCGGGGTCGTCGATGCCGTGTCCGGCGCGCTTGCGCCACATCGCGGCGCGCCAGCGGTCGGCGAGCTCGTCGTCGGTCGCCCCGGCGCGCAGGAGGTCGCGCAGAGGTGTCTCGTCGTGCGCGAACAGGCAGTCGCGGATCGCGCCGTCGGCAGTCAGGCGGGTGCGGCGGCAGTCGCCGCAGAACGGCTCGGTCACCGACGCGATGATCCCGATGGTCCCCGAGCGGTGACCGTCGCGCTCGCGGACGTCGATCCGCTCGGCGGGCGCTCCCTCGCGCGGCGCGGGGTGCGGCTCGAGGTCGAAGCGCTCCGCGACGAGCGCACGCGTGCGGGCGGCTGTGACGACGTGGCCGCGGGTCCAGGCCCGGTCACCGCCGAGCGGCATCTGCTCGATGAAGCGCAGCTCGACGCCGGCATCCAGCGCCCAGGAGACGAGGTCGGCGGCCTCGTGCTCGTTGACCCCGGGAACGAGGACCGCGTTCACCTTCACGGCGAGCCCCGCATCGCGGGCGGCATGGATGCCGTCGAGCGCGCGCCGGAGCAGCGGCCGCCGCGTCACTGCGGCGTACACCTCGGGGTCGAGGCTGTCGAGCGACACGTTGACGCGGTGAAGGCCCGCCGCGGCGAGCGTGGCGGCGCGCTCGGCGAGGCCGATCGCGTTGGTCGTGAGTGCGAGGTCGGCGCGCGCGCCGCTCGGGTCGTGGAGCGCCGCCGCGCCCGCGACGATGTCGGCGAGCCCGGCGCGCAGCAGCGGCTCCCCGCCCGTGAAGCGGACGGCGCTGACCCCGAGCCGCGTGACGGCGATGCCGACGAGGCGCACGACTTCGGCATCCGTCAGGACGTCGCCCGACGGCATGGGATCGATGCCGTCTGCGGGCATGCAGTACGTGCAGCGGAGGTTGCAGCGGTCGGTGAGCGAGACGCGGAGGTCGGTCGCGACGCGGCCGAACCGGTCGACGAGTCCCGGGTGCGCCGGGCGCCCGGCGAGATCGGCGGCGAGATCCGCGGCGGCGCCGGACGTCGAGATACGCCGCCGGGGGAGTCCGAGCAGCACCGTCATCGCCTCAGGATACGTCGGGCTCGCGGGCGTAGAGGCGGACGAGGCGCGGGTCGACGTCGAGGAGCACGGGGCTTCCGGGAGCGAAGGCGCGGGCGTCTGCGCCGTCGGCGGCTGTTCCGACGAGGCCCCCGGCCGTCACGCGCAGCCGCCCCGCGACCACGTCGAGGTGCGTGACGCGGGGGGCGCCTTCCGCATCGTCGATTCGGGCGGGCAGGGTGTCGGCGCGGACCGTCACGGCATCCGGAGGCACCGCCGCGAACGCCGGCGTCCCCTCCGCGAGCGGGCCGGGATCGCCCGGGATGCGGAGCCCGGTCGCGTCGACGAGACCGGGGGCCTGCACGACGCCGGCGACGAGCGCGACCCCCGCCAGCCGCGCCGAGAACGCCGTGCGGGGGTGCGCGAGAAGGTCCGCCGTCGCGGCGTCCTCGACGATGCGGCCCGCGTCGAGGACGACGGCGCGGTCGGCGAGCAGCAGCGCGTCGAGCGGGTCGTGCGTCACGACGATGCCGGGAACGGCGGCGAGGGCGGATGCGAGGACGCGGCGCACCTCGTCGCGTCCCGCGACGTCGAGCGCGACGAGGGGTTCGTCGAGGAGGAGCGCGACCGGGTCGGCGGCGAGGGCGCGAGCGACGGCGACGCGACGCGCCTGCCCGCCGGACAGCCGGTGCGGGAGCGTGTCGGCGAGAGCCGCCGCGCCGACGTCCCCGAGACGCGCGTCGGCGATGGTGCGCGCCGCCGCGCGCCCGTCGCCGCGGCTGCGCGGCGCGAAGGCGACGTTCTCCCGCGCGGTCAGATGGGGGAACAGCAGCGGGTCCTGCGCGAGGAGGGCGACGCCGCGGCGGTGCGCGGGGACGTCGGTACGGGTGCGGCCGACGGCGCCTTCGGCGCGGGCCCCGACGTCGAACAGCGTGCGCCCGCTCACGACAATGCGACCCCGATCGGGGGAGAGGATGCCGGCGATCGCCCCGAGCACCGTGGACTTGCCGCTGCCGTTCGGGCCGAGGAGAGCGACCGTCTGCCCGTCGGGTACGTCGAGGCGCACGTCGACGCCCCGCGCGTCGACGACGACGTGCGCGTGGATGCTCATCGCCCGCTCACCGCCCTCACCGCGTTCATGCCGCTCACCGTTCGCCTCCCGCGACGCGCGCGGCGCCGGTGACCGCCATCGTCGCGACCGCGACGGCGACGAGGACGAAGGCGAGCGCGACCGCGGCATCCGGATCGGTCTCGCGCTGCAGGTAGATCTCCAGCGGCAGCGTCCGGGTGGTGCCTTCGAGGCTCCCCGCGAAGGCGAGCGTCGCGCCGAACTCGCCGAGCGACCGGGCGAAGGCGAGGATCGTCCCGGAGACGAGCGCCGGTACGGCGAGCGGAAGCGTGACGCGGCGGAGCACCGTCCCGGGGGCGGCGCCGAGGGTCGCCGCGACCGACTCGTAGTCGGGGCGGCCGCCGCGGAGCGCGCCCTCGACCGCGACGACGAGGAACGGGAGCGAGACGAAGGTCTGCGCCATCACCACGGCCGTCGTCGTGAACGCGATCTGCACCCCGAGCGCTTCGAGGTGCGCGCCGAGCAGTCCGCGGCGGCCGAACGCGGCGAGGAGGGCGATGCCGCCGATCACGGGCGGCAGCACGAGCGGCAGCAGGACGACGGTGCGGACGACGGTCGCCGTGCGTCCGCGCAGGCGCGCGAGCACGAGCGCGAGCGGCACCCCGAGGACGATGCACAGCATCGTGCTGATCGTCGCGGTCCGCAGGCTCAGACCGAGGGCGGTGAGCGCCGACTCGCTCGTGACGAGCTGACCGAACCGCGACCAGTCCACCCGGAGCGTGAGCGCGACGATCGGCACGACGACGAAGACCACCGCCACGACCGCGACGACCACGACCCACCAGGGCAGGGGTGTGCGCCGCGGCGCGGTGAGCGTCATCGGTGCCCCTATCGGTCGTCGCCGAAGCCGGACGCGTCGAGGATCTCGCGCCCCGACGGCCCCCGCACGAACGTGGCGAACGCCGCGGCGACGTCGGGCGCGGAACTGCCCGCGAGGACGGCGATGGGGTAGCGGTTGATGACGAAGTCCGACTCGGGGAACTCGACACCCTCGACGCTGTCGCCCGCCGCGATCACATCGGTGCGGTACACGACGCCGGCATCGGCCTCGCCCGCGGCCACCTTGCCGAGCACGTCGGTGACGGCGTTCTCTTCGCTGACCGGCGTGAGCGTCACGCCCGCGAGCTCCGCCACCTCGCGCGTCGCGGCGCCGCACGGCACCTGCGGCGCGCAGACGACGAGGCGCAGGCCCGGCCGGGCCAGGTCGTCGAACGAGCCGATGCCGGCGGGATTTCCCGGCGGCACCGCGATCTCGAGGGTGTTGGACGCGAAGATCTCCGGGTCGCCGTCGATGAGCCCGGCATCCTGCGCCTTGGTCATGTTCGCCTCGTCGGCGGAGGCGAACACGTCGGCGGGCGCGCCCTCGGTCAGCTGCGTCACGAGCGCCGACGACCCGGCGAAGTTCAGGGTCACGTGCACGCCCGGGTGCGCGTCTTCGAAGGCATCCGCGATCTCGGTGAACGTGCCCGTCAGCGACGCCGCTGCGAAGACGGTGATGTCGCCCGCAAGCGCGTCGCCGGATGCCGTCGAGGCTGACGGCGACGGGGTCTCCGAGGACGGTCCGCACCCCGTGAGCAGCAGGCCCGCGACGACGAGGGATGCCGCGAGTGCGGCCGCCCGCCTCACGCGGTCACCTCGCGCTCGCTGTCGGGGTAGGGGGAGGGGTGCGGGGTCTCAACGATGACGTGCGTCGCCTTGATGACGGCGACCGCGAGGACTCCCGGGACGAGGCCGAGCTCGCGCACCGCTTCGGCGCTCATGAGCGAGACGCAGCGGTGCGGGCCGCACTGCAGTTCGACCTGCGCCATGACGGTGTCGGCGACGACGCGCGTCACGATCCCGACGAAGCGGTTGCGCGCCGAGCTGCCGATGCCCGACGGGTCGCGGGTCTCGCGGGCGCGTTCGCGTGCCAGGTCGGCGAGCTCCACGCCGTCGACGACGAGCCGGCCGGCGTCGTCGGGTTCGGCGCCAAGCGACCCGGCATCCACCCACCGGCGCACGGTGTCATCGCTCACTCCGAGAAGGCTCGCGGCCTCGCTGATCCGATAATGCGGCATGGATCGCATGATACTTCCGCATGTGCGGTGCGCGGGGTGTTCGCCCGCACGGGATCGACGGGCGATCTTCGGAGATCCGGTGTACTTCGGACGTTTTGGGCGGCGGGCGTCCGGAGAACGCGCGATCTCCGAAGAACGCGGGATGCCGTGCGGCAGGATGGTCGCATGACCTCGATCGCCGACCACGTCGCCGCGGTGCGGCAGGTGCTCGCGGCGGTCCCGGTGCGCGAGCGCGCGGTCGGGGTCTCGGCGGCGGACGTGGCCCGGCATCCCTCACGCACGCGCGCACGCCGCCTGACGCGCGACGTCGTCGCGGCGGGCGACGTGCCGCGGTTCGACAACTCCCAGATGGACGGGTACGCCGTGCGTGCGGCTGATCTCGCGGGCGCGGATGCCGCACACCCCGTCACCCTTCCCGTGGCCGCACCCATCGCGGCGGGGGCATCGGCCGGTGCCCTCGCGCCGGGCACGGCGGCGCCGATCATGACCGGCGCGCCGATCCCCGCGGGTGCCGACGCGATCGTCCCGGTCGAGCGCACCGCGCCGGGGACCTTCGACGCCGAGCACGTGACCTTCGCCCAGCCCGTCGCGCCGGGGACGTTCGTCCGCGTGCGCGGCGCGGACATCGCGCAGGGCGACCTGCTGGCCGCGGCCGGCACCCCCGTGCGCCCGGCGCATCTCGGCGCGTTCGCCGCGGCATCCGTCGGCGAGGTCTGCGTCGGGGCGCGCGTGCGCGTGCTCGTCGTGACGACGGGGCGCGAGCTGGCGACGGCACACGAGCCCACGCTCGGGTCGGGCGACGACGCGCGCATCCCCGACGCCGTCGGCGGCATGCTGGTGCGCGCCGTCACCGACGCCGGCGCCCGCGCCCGGTGGATCGTGTGCCCGAGCGACGACCCCGACGAGTTCCGCGCGCTCCTCGCGCGGGCCGGGCGCTGGCCCGACGTCATCGTCACCGTCGGAGGGGTCAGCCGCGGCGCGTACGAGGTCGTGAAGCTCGCGTTCGCGGGTGAGCGCGTCCGGTTCGGTCACCTCGATCTGCAGCCGGGCGGCCCCCAGGGCCTCGGGGTGGTCGCACTCGACGGGCGCGACGTGCCGGTGCTGTGCTTCCCGGGCAACCCCGTGAGCGCGCTGATCTCCTTCGAGCTGTTCCTACGGCCCTGGCTACGGGGGCGCGCGGGCCTCACCCCGTCGCGCCGCGTCGAGCGCCTACCGCTCGCCGAGGCGATCGAGTCGCCCGCCCACCAGCATCAGATCCGGCGGGGTAGTCTGCGGGGCGACGGCACCGTCGCGACGGTCGGCGGTCCCGGCTCGCACCTGATCGCGCACTATGCGGCGGCGGATGCCCTCGTGCACGTCCCCGTCGGGGTCGCGCATCTGGAGGCGGGCGACGACGTGGAGGTGTGGGTGCTGGATGAGTGAGAACGACCGCGGGTCCGAGCCGGCGCTGACGCACGTGCGCGAGGACGGCGCCGTGCACATGGTCGACGTGTCGGCGAAGCAGGCGACCGTCCGCACGGCGCGCGCCTCGGCGGTCGTCGTGACGACCCCCGAGACGGTGGCGCTCGTTGCGACGGGCGACCTGCCGAAGGGCGAGGCGCTCGCGACGGCGCGCATCGCCGGCATCCTCGCGGCGAAGCAGACCCCGCAGCTCATCCCGCTGTGCCATCCGCTGCCGCTGTCGGCGGTCGAGGTGTCGTTCGCGCTGACGCCCGAGGAGGGACGCATCGGCATCGAGACGTTCGTCAAGACGACCGCGCCGACCGGCGTCGAGATGGAAGCGCTGACGGCCGCGAGCGTCGCCGCGCTCACGGTGTTCGACATGATCAAGGCGGTCGACGCGACGGCGGTCATCGAAGGCATCCGCGTCGTCGAGAAGCGCGGCGGCAAGAGCGACATCGGCGGGGGCGCATGAGTGGCGCGACCGATGCGACCGGCGCGAGCGATGCGACCGGCGCGACCCGAGCGAGCGCCGCGCGCCGCGCGGTCGTCGTGATCGCGTCGACCCGTGCGGCCGCCGGCGTCTACCCCGACCGGGTCGGGCCGCTCGTGGCCGAGTGGCTCGTCGCGCGAGGGTGGCCGGAGCCGAAGGTCGTCGTCGTCCCCGACGGCGACCCGGTGGGCGACGCGCTCCGCACCGCGGTGGCCGCCGGGGCGGACCTCGTCGTCACGAGCGGCGGCACGGGCCTGTCTCCGACCGATGCGACCCCCGAGCAGACCCGTGCCGTGATCGAGCGCGAAGTGCCGGGCATCGCCGAAGAGCTGCGCCGTCGCGGCGCCGCGCACACCCCGCTCGCGCTCCTCTCCCGCGGCGTCGCGGGAGCCGCCGGGCCCACCCTGATCGTCAACCTCCCCGGATCGCCGTCGGGGGTGCGCGACGGCCTCGACGTCCTCGGCGAGGTCCTCGATCATGCGCTCGACCAGCTGCGCGGCGGCGACCACCCGGCACCCGCTCCGCCCTCGGGAGGGCCCGCATGACCGTCCGCCTCGCGCGCATCGCGGCTGATCCGGTCGCCCTCGCCGAGGTCGAAGATGTCGTGGCGGATGCCGCGCACGGCGCCGTCGTGTCGTTCGCGGGCGTCGTCCGCGACCACGACGGGGGTCGTGCGGTGACGAGGCTATCGTACGAGGCCCACCCCGACGCGGAGCGGATGCTCGCGGCATCCGCGGCCCGCATCGCCTCCCGGCATCCGGGTGTCGCGCTCGCCGTCGTCCACCGCGTCGGTGACCTCGTCATCGGCGACCTGGCGCTCGCGTGCGCCGCGGGCAGCGCCCACCGCGCCGCCGCGTTCGACGCGTGCCGCGACCTGGTCGACGACGTCAAAGCCACCGTCCCGATCTGGAAGCACCAGCTCTTCGCCGACGGCACCGACGAGTGGGTCGGCGCGCTGGAGTAGCGCCGGAATCACGCGGGTGAGCGTCGGTCGACGAGCGCAGAGACGGGATACGACGCACCGGGATACGACGCACCGGGATACGACACACCGGGCGCCCGCCGCCGACCCACGCGGCCGATCCGCACGTCCCTTTTACATCGCCGACACATGCGTGGTGTTGGCTGAGCGCACGCCGCGGCGCCCGGATCCGCCGGCACCGCACGAGAGAGCGCGAGAGGGGATGCCGTGGACCTCACCACCGTGACCGCCTACCGCGCGGCGCGCACCCGCGCCGACCTCGCCCTCGCGCCGGGCGAGCGGATCCTCGGCGGCGGCACCTGGCTCTACTCCGAGCCGCAGCCGGAGACGACGGGCCTCGTCGACCTCACGACGATGGGCTGGCGGCCGATCGAGGAGCTCGAGGCGCCGGATGGCGGCATCCGCATCGCCGCGACCTGCACGATCGCCGAGCTCACCCGCTACCGCGGACACCGTCACCCGTGGCGGGCCGCGCCGCTGTTCACGCAGAGCGCGCACGCGCTGCTGGCATCCTTCAAGGTCTGGAACGTCGCGACCGTCGGGGGCAACATCTGTCGCGCGTTCGCGGCGGGCGCGATGGTGTCGCTGTGCACGGCGCTCGACGGCGTCGCCGAGATCTGGACGCCGTCGGGGGATGCCTACCGCATCGCCGTCGCCGACCTCGTGACCGGCAACGGCACGACCTCGCTCGGCCCCGGCGAGGTGCTCCGCGCCGTCGAGCTGCCCGCCCGTGCCCTCCGCGCGCGCACGGCGCTGCGCAAGATCGCGCTCGCCGAGCTCGGCCGCTCGGGAGCCGTCGTGATCGGCCGCGTCGACGAGGACGGCGCGGTCGTCTTCTCGATCACCGCCGCGACGCAGCGCCCCTCGATCCTCCGCTACCCGTACATGCCGGATGCCGCCGCGCTCCGCGCCGACATCGACCGGCTCGCGGGGTACTACACCGACCCGCTCGGCACCGCCGACTGGCGTCGCCAGGTGGCGGGCGTGCTCGCGGAGGAGATCCGTGACGAGCTGACACGCGACGAGCCGACAGAGAACCAGCCCGCAGAGAACGATCCCGCAGAGAACGAGCCCGCCGCATGAGGTTCGAGATCAACGGCGAAGAGGTGGATGCCGCGCCCGCACCCGGCCAGTGCCTCCGGACGCTCCTGCGCGACCACGGCCACACCGAGGTCAAGCGCGGGTGCGACGCCGGCGACTGCGGCGCGTGTTCGGTCATCGTCGACGGCGAACCCGTGCACTCGTGCATCTTCCCGGCGCAGCGGATCGAGGGGCGCTCGGTCACGACCGCCGCGGGGCTCGGCACGCCCGGCGACCTGTCGCCGATGCAGGAGTCGTTCGTCGAGCACTTCGGGTTCCAGTGCGGCTACTGCACGCCCGGCATGATCGTCACCGCCTCGACCCTCGGCGAAAGCGATCTCGACGACCTTCCCCGCAGGATGAAGGGCAACCTCTGCCGCTGCACGGGGTACCGGGCGGTGGAGGAGGCGATCCGCGACGGCGTCGCGCGCGGCGTGAGCGCCGGAAGTGACGCGGTGCGCACACGCGGCGCGCAGAACCTCGGGTCCACCGGCATCCGCCCGGGCGAGATCCGCGACGCGCCGCGCTCGCCGGAGACCATCGCGCCCGGCGACGCCATCGGCCGCTCCGTCCACCCGCCCGCCGCCGCGCGCGTCGTCGCGGGCCTCGAGCCCTACACCTTCGACCTCACGCCCGACGAGCTCGCCGGCCCGTTCGCGGGCGCGCTCGTCCTGCGCGTCCTCGGGTCGCCGCACGCGCACGCGCGCATCGCGGCGATCGACACGTCGGCCGCCGAGGCGCTGCCCGGGGTCCACCTCGTCCTCGATCACCGCAGCGTCGACACCCCGCGCTTCTCGACCGGGCGCCACGAGCATCGTGAGGACGACCCCGACGACACGCTGATCCTCGACGACACCGTGCGCTTCGCCGGGCAGCGGGTCGCGGCGGTCGTCGCCGACACCGCCGCGATCGCCGAGGCGGCGCTCCGCCTCATCCGTGTCGAGTACGACGTGCTCCCCGCCGTCTTCGATCCCGAGCTCGCCCGCTCTCCCGGCGCGCCGCTGATCCACCCCGAGCGGACGCCCGCCGACCGCGTCGACGACGCGGCCCGGAACGTCATCATCTCCCTCCACGACGGCTACGGCGACGTCGATGCCGGGCTCGCGGCGGCTCACACGACGGTCAGCGGCACGTGGAGCAACGGGCGCGTCATCCACGCGCAGCTCGAAACGCGCGGCGCGATCGGACGCCTCGACGAAAACGGTCGCCTCGTCATCCGCACGAGCACCCAGGTGCCGTTCCTCGTCCGCGACGAGCTGGCCTACATCCTCGGGCTCGACCGCGATCGCGTCCGCGTGCACACGGCGCGCGTCGGCGGCGGATTCGGCGGCAAGCAGGAGCTCTTCTGCGAAGATCTCGTCGCCCTCGCCGTGCTCCGCACCGGTCGCCCCGTCGCGTACGAACTGACCCGCCGCGAGGAGTTCGAGCGCACGGCGGTGCGGCACCCGATGCGCGTGTCGGTGACACTCGGGGCGGATGAGGACGGCATCCTCACCGCGATGGACGTCGACCTCCTCTCCGACACGGGCGCCTACGGCAACCACTCGCGCGGCGTCCTCTTCCACAGCGTCGCCGAGTCGCTGAGCCTCTACCGTTGCCCCGCGAAGCGGCTGGATGCCGAGGCCGTCTACACCAACAACGTGCCCTCCGGGGCGTTCCGCGGCTACGGCCTCGGACAGGTCATCTTCGCGGTCGAGAGCGCGCTCGACGAGCTCGCGATCGAACTCGACATCGACCCGTTCGAGCTGCGGCGGCGGAACGCGGTCGCCGAGGGCGACGCGCTCCTCCACCACTCGAGCGAGCCTGACGCCGACCTCGTGTGGGGCAGCTACGGCCTCGACCAGTGCCTCGACCTCGCCCGCGGTGCGCTCGAGCGGGGCAACGGGGTCGAGGCCCCCGCGGGCTGGCTCGTCGGCGAGGGGATGGCCGCTGCGATGATCGCGACGATGGCCCCCTTCGGGCACATCTCGCACGTGACCCTCGACGTCACCCCCGACGGCCGCTACCGGGTCGGCATCGGCACTGCGGAGTTCGGCAACGGCACGACGACGGTGCACACGCAGATCGTCGCGACCGACCTCGCGACGACACCCGACCGGGTCGATCTGCATCATTCCGACACGGATGCCGCACGCCACGACACCGGCGCCTTCGCGTCGGCCGGCATCACGGTCGCCGGCAAGGCGCTGCACGCCGCGGCGCTCGCGCTCGCCCGCGTGCTGCGCGAGACGGCGTCCGCGCTCACCGGTATTCCCGTTGAGGAATGCATGCTCACGCCGAATGGCGTGGAGGCCGGTCGCCTCGTCGGATTCACCGAGCTGATCGCCGCGGCGCCCGCGGATCGGCGGCACGGCGAGGGTCTCCGAACCGACGGGAGCGAGCTCGGAGATCACCGTTCGCTCGCCTTCAACGTGCACGCGTTCCGCGTCGCGGTGCGGCCCGAGACGGGCGAGGTGCGCATTCTGCAGTCGGTGCAGGCGGCGGATGCCGGAACCGTGATGAATCCCGAGCAGTGCCGCGGTCAGGTCGAGGGCGGCGTCGCGCAGGGCATCGGATCGGCGCTGTACGAAGAGATCATGGTCTCGCCGTCGGGCGCGCTGCAGACGCCCGTCTTCCGGGTGTACCGCGTGCCGCAGCTGGCGGACATCCCCCGCACCGAGGTGCTGTTCGCCGACACGAGCGACGACCTCGGCCCCTTCGGTGCGAAGTCGATGAGCGAGTCGCCGTACAACCCCGTCGCACCCGCGCTCGCGAACGCGATCCGCCGCGCGCTCGGCACGCGGCCTTACGAGCTGCCGATGTCGCGCGACCGGGTGTGGCGCCTCGCGGCGGCGCGCGCGGCGCAACCCGTTCTCGTTGAGAGCGAGACCGCCGATGCGTGACATCCTCGACGACGCGGTCGCCTGGCTCGGCTCGGGTCGGGCGATCGCCGTGGCGACCGTTGTGGCCGTCCGCGGCTCGGCCCCGCGCGAACTCGGGGCGAGCATGATCGTCGCGGAGGTGGAGGCCGGCGGGCTCACGGTACGCGGCAACGTCTCGGGCGGCTGCGTCGAGGGCGCGGTCATCGAGGCGTGCCTCGACGCGCTCGCCACCGGCCGCGCGGGTGTCGCGAGCTACGGCATCGCCGAGGACGACCTGCTCGGGGTCGGGCTCATGTGCGGCGGCAGCATCGACGTGCTGGTCCGTCCCGTGCGCCCCGGCACGCCCGAAGCCGCCGATCTCGCGCGCCTGCGCGACCCGCAGGCCCCCCTCGTCCTCACTCTTGCCGTGCGGGGCGACGAGCTCGGCGGGGTGTCTGTCGGCGGGGTGTCGGTCGGCGGCGCGGGCGACCCCGGCATCCCGCCGGACGCGGCTGCGCTCGCGGGCGGCGACCGGGCGCGCTTGCTCAGCTACGACGGCGACGGATGCCTCACCGAGGCCGACCCCGCCACGCAGTACCTCACCCAGTACCTTGTCGTGCCGTTCGGCGGCCCGCCGCGCCTCGTCATCGTCGGCGCGGTGCAGTACGGCGTCGCGCTCTCACGCATCGGCGCCGCGTGCGGGTACGCCGTCACCGTCGTCGACCCGCGTGACGCCTTCGCCGACGCGCAGCGGTTCCCGGATGCCGAGGTCGTCCGCGACTGGCCCGACCGGTGGCTCGCGTGCGCGACACTCGACGACCGCACCGCCGTGTGCGTCCTCAGCCACGACGAGAAGATCGACGTGCCGGCGCTCCGCGTCGCGCTCGCGAGCTCCGCGGGCTACGTCGGCGCGATGGGCAGCCGCCGCACGCACGACGACCGGCTCGACCGCCTGCGCGCCGCGGGCGTCACCCCCGCGCAGCTCGCGCGGCTGCGCTCGCCCATCGGCCTCGACCTCGGTGGACGCTCGGCCGAGGAGACGGCGCTGTCGATCCTCGCCGAGATCGTCGCGGTGCGGCACGGGCGCAGCGCGGTTCCGCTGACCGAGGCATCCGGACCCCTGCACGCGGCGGGTTCGTGAGCGGCACGGTCGGGATCGTCCTCGCCGCCGGTGCGGGCACGCGCTACGGGATGCCGAAGGCCCTCGTCGTCGGGTCAGACGGCATCCCCTGGATCGTCCGCGCCGTCGAGACCCTCCGGGCGGGCGGATGCGCGCGGGTCGTCGTGGCGCTCGGGGCGGAGCGCGCGGCGGCAGGGCGTCTCGTTCCCGCCGGGGACGGGCGCGTTGAGATCGTCGAGGTCGCGGACTGGGCGGAGGGCCTCTCGGCGAGCGTCCGCGCGGCTCTCGGCGCGCTGGAGTCATCGGCCGTGCCGGGGGCGTTGACCGGTGCCTCGGCGGCGGTGCTCGTCCCCGTCGACACCCCCGGTCTCCCGGCGGCGGCGGTCGCCCGCCTCGCCGCGGGCGCAGACGTCGAGACCCTCCGCCGCGCCGTCTACGACGGGGTGCCGGGGCATCCGGTCGTCATCGGGCGGTCGCATTGGAGCGCGCTCTCGGCGGAGCTGGCGGGAGACCAAGGTGCCGGCCCGTACCTCGCCGCCCACGGCGCCGAGCGCACCGAATGCGGCGACCTCTGGGACGGCGCCGACGTCGACGCCCCGCCCGCCTGACCCCCCGCCCGCCTGACGCCCTCGCCTATCCCGCCGCGAACGCGCCCCTCAGGTGCGGATGACGATGTTCTCGGGCTCTTCGCCGGCGCGGACGTGGTCGATCTGGCGGCGGACGAGCGCCGCCATCCGGGGCAGCATCGCGGTCGATGCGCCGCCGACGTGCGGGGCGATGAGAGCGCCCTCGAGGTCCCAGAGCGGGTGGTCGGCGGGCAGCGGCTCGGGGTCGACGACATCGAGCGCGGCGCGCAGCCGACCGGAGGCGACCTCGGCAACGAGCGCGTCGGTGTCGACGAGCGTGCCGCGACCGACGTTCACGACGAGCGCTCCGTCGGGAAGGAGCGCGAGTGCTGCGGCATCCATCACGTGCCGCGTACCGTCGCCGCCGGGGAGCGCGAGCACCGCGATCTCGGCGGTCGGGAGGAGCTCGGTCAGCTCATCGATGCCGTGGACGTGCACGCCGTCCTCGTCGCGGGCGTGCGAGGCAACCGGCACGAGGTCGACCTCGAAGGGCAGCAGCCGCGCGGCGATCGCCTTACCGACGCCGCCGTAGCCGAGCAGCAGCACGCGCCGGTCGGCGAGGCTCGGGTGGAACGCGGTCGTCCACGCGTGGCGGTCCTGGTCGCGGACGAATCCGGGGATGCCGCGCTGCGCGGCGAGCGTCAGGGCGAGCGCGAGTTCCGCGGTCGAGGTCTCGTGGACCGTCGCGGCGTTCGCGAACACGGAACCCGCGGGGAGCCGGTCGGCGATGCCCTCGTACCCGATCGCCTGCCCCTGCAGCAGCCCGATGCGGACGTCGGGGAGCCCGCGCAGCACGCTCAGCGCCGGACCGAGCGACATGTACGGCGGCACCGCGATCGCGATGTCGGCGCCGCCTTCTGCCGCACCGGGCGGCGGTCCGTCCATCGGCCAGACGCGCAGGTCCACGTCACCGGGGACGGGGCCGATCGCGGCGGCGAGTTCTTCGGTGGGGACGGTGACGAGGATGCTCACCCCTCGACGCTACCCGTGTCCGAGCGCGGCGCGCAGGTCAGGCCGCGGCGGCGGCCAGTGACGCGACGGCTGAGGTGAAGAACGAGAGGCCGTCGATGCCCGAGCGCATCGCCTCGGGGGTGTTGGGGCCGAAGCCGGGCTCGACCGCGTGCTCGGGGTGCGGCATGAGGCCGACGACGTTGCCGCGGGCGTTCGTGATGCCGGCGATGTCGTCGAGCGATCCGTTCGGGTTGACGCCGACATAGCGGAAGGCCACGAGGCCCTCGCCCTCGATGCGCGCCAGGGTCTCGGCGGAGCAGATGTACCCGCCGTCGGCGTTCTTCAGGGGGATCGTGATCCCCTGGCCGACCTCGAACTGGCTCGTCCATGCCGTCGACGCGTTCTCGACGCGCAGGCGCTGGTCGCGACGGATGAACTGCTGGTGGGCGTTGCGGATGAGGCCGCCCGGCAGCAGGTGCGCCTCGACGAGCATCTGGAAGCCGTTGCAGATGCCGAGGATCGGCATGCCCGCCGCAGCGGCATCCTTCACCTCGGACATGATCGGGGCGTGCGCCGCGATCGCGCCGGCGCGCAGGTAATCGCCGTAGCTGAAGCCTCCCGGCAGGACGAGCGCGTCGACGCCGTCGAGGTCGTGGGAGGCGTGCCAGAGGGAGACCGGCTCCGCTCCCGCCAGCGCGATCGCGCGGCACGCGTCGCCGTCGTCGAGCGATCCGGGAAAGGTGATGACGCCGATCCGGACGGTCACTGCGCGGCCTCGGGCAGGACCTCGATGCCCACGACGTCCTCGATGACGGAGTTCGAGAGGATCTCGTCGGCGATCGTCTTGACGGCTGCGAGCGTGGCCTCGTCGGCGGTGTCCACGGTGAGCTCGAACCGCTTGCCGATGCGCACACCGTCGAAGCCTTCGTAGCCGAGTCGCGTCAGCGCACCGGCGACGGCCTTTCCCTGCGGGTCGAGCAGTTCGGCCTTGGGCATGACGTCGACGACGATGGTGGGCATTGACGGCTCCGGATGTCGCGGGGAAGGGGCGCGTCCAGTCTACGGGCGTGTCGACGCGCGCCGGGCATCCGCCGTTACCGAAGCGTGACCGTCCGCGTGGGAGCGCTCTCTTGCACCTGTGGGAGCGATCCCATACAGTGTGAGTCGTCCGATGAGAGCGCTCCCACGGGCGGGAAGCGGTACGCGAGAGACGCGCACGACGATCACCGGACGAACGCCCCCGCATCCCGCGGAGCGCCCGCACCCACACCACAAAGGAGTGACACGTGAACACACGCGCACTGCGTCGCATCGGCCTCGTCGCCGGCGTCGCCACCACCTCGGCTCTCGTTCTCGCCGGCTGTGCCGGCAGCGGCGGGGGCGGGGACACCTCCGACCCGAACGGCGAGGTCACCCTCACCGTCGCAACCTTCAACGACTTCGGCTACACCGACGCGCTGCTCGCCGAGTACTCGAAGGAGCACCCGAACGTGAAGATCGTTCACAACAAGGCGGCCACCTCGAACGACGCGCGCGCGAACTACTTCCAGAAGCTCGGCAAGACCGGCCTCGCCGACATCGAGGCGATCGAGATCGACTGGATGCCCGAGGTCATGAAGTACTCCGATCTCCTCGCCCCCGTGCCCGACGACCTCAAGGGCCGCTGGCTCGACTGGAAGGAGAAGGGCGCGACGGATGCCGACGGAAACCTCATCGGCTACGGCACCGACATCGGCCCCGAGGGCGTCTGCTACCGCTCCGACCTGTTCGCCGCAGCGGGCCTGCCCACCGACCGCGACGAGGTCACGAAGCTGCTCGAAGGCGACTGGGCGAACTACTTCGCGGTGGGCGAGCAGTACACCAAGGCGACCGGCAAGGCGTTCTTCGACTCCGCCGGGGGCACCTACCAGGGCATGATCAACCAGGTCGAGGCGGCCTACGAAGACCCCTCCAGCGGCGAGATCGACATCGCCCCCGAGGTCGAGGACATCTACAACCAGGTGCTCGATGCGAGCGCGACGCAGTCGGCCCACCTCGGTCAGTGGTCCGACGACTGGATGGCGGGGCTGTCCAACGGCGCGTTCGCCACGATGCTCTGCCCGGGCTGGATGCTCGGCGTCATCGAGGGCAACGCCAAGGACGTCACCGGCTGGGACATCGCCAACGTGTTCCCCGGCGGCGGCGGCAACTGGGGCGGCTCGTACCTGACCGTCCCCGCGAACGGCAAGAACGTCGCGGCGGCGCAAGAGCTCGCCGACTGGCTCACGAGCCCCGAGACGCAGCTCAAGGCGTTCGAGAACGCGGGCACCTTCCCCAGCCAGCTCGACGCCATGAAGTCGGACACGCTGCTCGACTCGACCAACGAGTTCTTCAACAACGCACCGGTGGGCCAGATCCTCACCGACCGCGCCAACGCCGTCACGGTGTCGCCGTTCAAGGGCGAGTTCTACTTCCAGATCAACGACGCGATGCAGAAGGCTCTGACCCGCGTCGAAGACGGAACGCAGGACAAGCAGGCGTCGTGGGACCAGTGGAAGACGGAAGTCGCCGCCATCAAGTAGTCATCGCACCGGTGGTCGGGCGGGGCGCCGCCCCGCCCGACCACCGGGCTCGTCCGGAAAGGAGCCGACCGTGACGGCATCCACCACCCCCGCGCGCACCCCGAAGCGCGTCGGCTTCAGCAGCAAGCTCAGCGCGTGGGACCTGAAGGTCTCGCCCTACCTCTACATCTCGCCGTTCTTCATCCTGTTCGTCGTCGTCGGGCTCTTCCCGATCGGTTACACCGCGGTCATCTCCTTCATGGACTGGGACCTCGTGCGAAACTCGGGCGAGTTCATCGGCTTCGAGCAGTACGCCAGCGTCGTGAACGACCCGAAGTTCTGGACGGCTTTGCGCAACACGTTCAGCATCTTCCTGCTCTCGTCGGTGCCGCAGCTGATCGCCGCGATCTTCATCGCGGCCCTCCTCGACCAGAACATCCGCGCGAAGACCTTCTGGCGCATGGGCGTGCTCGTGCCGTACGTGATGGCGCCCGTCGCCGTCGCGCTCATCTTCTCGAACCTGTTCGGTGACCAGTACGGCCTCGTCAACACGTGGCTGGGCAGCATCGGCATCGAGCCGGTCAAGTGGCACTCCAACGCCTTCGCGAGCCACATCGCGATCGCCACGATGGTCAACTTCCGCTGGACGGGTTACAACACCCTCATCCTGCTCGCCGCGATGCAGGCCATCCCGCGCGACTATTACGAAGCCGCGACCGTCGACGGCGCTGGCAAGGTGCGTCAGTTCTTCGCGATCACCGTGCCGAGCCTTCGCCCCACCCTGATCTTCGTCATCATCACCTCGACCATCGGCGGCCTGCAGATCTTCGACGAGCCGCGCATGTACGACCAGTACGGCACGGGAGGCGCGAACAGCCAGTGGCTGACGATCTCGCTCTGGCTCTACGACGTCGGGTGGGGGCAGTGGAACTTCGGGCGCGCGGCCGCGCTCGCCTGGATCCTGTTCCTCATCATCCTTGCGATCGGCATCCTGAACCTCTTCATCACCCGCAGCCTCGTCCGCGACGAGGGCGCCCGCGGCCCGCTCAGCAGGTCGGAGCTGCGTGCCGCCCGGCGCGAGGCCAAGGCATCCGTCGCCGCCGGCGGCGCGAGCGCGCACACCGGCGCGCGCACCCGAGACAACACCAGGGAGGCCGTTCGATGAGCGTCCTGAACGAGCGGCCCATCGTCATCGACGAGACCGACATCCCCGCCGAGAATCGCCGTCCCCGCGCGCGCCACGTCAAGGGCGCCCGGCCGGGGTGGTTCGTGTACGCGTGCCTGGGCATCGTGCTCCTGGCGAGCGTCTTCCCCTTCTACTGGTCGTTCCTGATCGGCTCGGGCGACTCGTACACGATCCGCGACCCGAACATGTCGTGGATCCCCGGAGGCAACTTCTTCGCGAACGCCGCGAAGGTCATGAACGACCCGGCGGTGAACTTCTGGGTGGCCCTGTGGAACTCGATCGTGAGCTCCGCGCTGATCGCGGCATCCGTCGTCTTCTTCTCCACCCTCGCCGGGTGGGCGTTCGCGAAGCTGCGCTTCCGCGGGTCGAGCGTGCTGCTGGTCTTCGTCATCGCGACGATGGCCGTCCCCACGCAGCTCGGCGTCGTGCCGCTGTACATCCTCTTCGGCGACCTCGGCTGGACGGGGCAGCTCGGCGCGATCATCGTGCCCGCGCTCGTGAGTGCGTTCGGCGTGTTCTGGATGACGCAGTACCTGCGTCAGGCGGTGCCCGACGAGCTCATCGAGGCCGCGCGCGTCGACGGTGCGAGCTCGTTCCGCACGTTCCTGACGGTGGGCCTGCCCGCCGCGCGGCCCGCGGCCGCGATGCTCGCCCTCTTCACGTTCGTATCGGCCTGGAACAACTTCTTCTGGCCTTTCATCGTGCTCGACCGGCAGAATCCGACCCTTCCCGTCGCACTGTCGCTGCTGCAGTCGAACTACTTCGTCGACTATTCGATCGTCCTGGCCGGCGTGCTGCTGGCGACGATCCCGCTCCTGATCCTGTTCGTCTTCGCGGGCAAGCAGCTGGTCAGTGGCATCATGCAAGGTGCGGTCAAGGGCTGAGACCCGCCGCGACAGGGAAGGATCATCATGGCTGAGCACTCGCGCGCCTTCGCGCCGGAATTCCTCTTCGGCGCGGCGACGGCCGCCTACCAGATCGAGGGGGCCGCGTTCGAGGACGGCCGCACGGCATCCATCTGGGATGCCTTTGCGCGCGTGCCGGGCGCCGTCATCGGCGGCGACAACGGAGACGTCGCGTGCGACCACTATCACCGCTACCCGCAGGACGTCGCGCTCATGAAGGAGCTCGGCCTCGACACCTACCGCTTCTCGGTGTCGTGGGCGCGTGTGCGACCGGACGGCGGCGCGGTGAACCAGAAGGGCCTCGACTTCTACAAGCGACTCGTCGACGACCTGCGCGAGAACGACATCCTGCCGTGGCTGACCCTCTACCACTGGGACCTGCCCCAGGCGATCGAAGAGCAGGGCGGCTGGACCGTCCGTTCGACGGCCGAGCGGTTCACCGAGTACGCGCTGGACGTGCACGACGCGCTCGGCGACCGCGTCGCGAACTGGACGACGCTCAACGAGCCGTGGTGCTCCTCGTTCCTCAGCTACACCGCCGGCATCCACGCGCCGGGCCGCTACAGCGTCACCGACGGCGTGCTCGCCGCCCACCACCTGCTGCTCGGGCACGGGCAGACGGTCCGTGAGCTGCGCGCCCGCGACGCGGCGCTGCGCCTCGGCATCACGCTCAACCTCACCGTCGCCGAGCCGGTGGATGCCGCCGTGCCCGCCGACCTCGACGCTGCCCGTCGCATCGACGGGCAGTTCAACCGCTGGTTCCTCGATCCGATCTTCCGGGCGGCGTACCCCGCCGACGCCGTCGAGGACATCCGCGCCGTCGACCCCGAGGCCATCGCCGCGCTCGACGCCGCGACCCTTCCCGGCGATCTCGAGACGATCGCGACCCCGATCGACGCGCTGGGCGTCAACTACTACCACGGCGAGTTCGTCGGCGGCGCGCCCGACCCGCACGCGCCCGCCCCGGGCGATGCGCCGACGCCGCGCCGCACCGAGTCGCCGTTCCCGTCGCACGAGGGGATCTTCTGGCACGACCGGGGCCTGCCGCGCACGAGCATGCACTGGGAGGTAGACCCGGCCGCGCTCACGACCCTCCTCCGCCGCGTCTCCGACGAGTACACCGCGCCGGTCGGCACGACGTTGTACGTCACCGAGAACGGCGCCGCCTACGACGACGTCCTCGTCGGGGCCGGTTCCGAGGCTCGCGTGCACGACGCCGACCGGGTCGCGTTCCTGCGCGCGCACCTGGGCGCCGTGCTCGATGCCGTCGACGCGGGCGTCGACGTGCGCGGCTACTTCGCGTGGTCGCTGCTCGACAACTACGAGTGGGCGTGGGGGTACGAGAAGCGCTTCGGCATCGTCCACGTCGACTACGACACCCAGGTGCGGACGCTGAAGGACAGTGCGCTGGAGTATCGTCGGATCATCGCCGCACGCGCGATCGACGTCCCGCAGGGTCACCCCGCAGACGCGCTCGCCGCGGCATCCTCTGCCACCGCCGTCCAGAGTGAGGTTCCCTCCCCGTGACCATCGACACGCCGCGTGCGGCCGCGACGATCGAGGAGGTCGCCGCCGCGGCGGGCGTGTCTCGCTCGACGGTGTCGCGCGTCGTCAACGGGTCGACCGCGGTCAGCCCCGCCGCGGCCGACGCCGTGCGCCGCGCGATCGCCGAGCTCCACTATGTGCCGAATCGCGCCGCGCGCTCGCTCGCGTCGCGCGCCACGATGGCGATCGCCCTCGTCGTCCCCGAGGACACGACGCGCTTCTTCGGCGACCCGTTCTTCGCGGCGGTGGTCTCCGGCATCCATTCCCGGCTCAGCCGGTCGGACTACGTGCTGAACCTCATCATCGCGAGCGACGACCCGGGCGACAAGACCGTCGCCTATGTCCGCAGCGGCGCGGTCGACGGGGCCGTCGTCGTCTCGCACCACACGAGCGACACGTTCATCGACAGCATCGCCGCATCGGTGCCGGTCGTGTACGGCGGCCGGCCCGTCCGCGAGCGCGAGCGCGACTACTACGTCGATGTCGACAACGCCGCCGGCGCGGCGGCGGCGACTCGCTACCTGCTCGAGAAGGGCCACCGGCGCATAGCGACGATCGCCGGTCCCCTGAGCATGCCGGCCGGGATCGACCGGCTCGACGGCTTCCGCGCGGCGCTGAAGGATGCCGGGCTCGAACCCGTCGCCGTCGAGGACGGCAACTTCACCGCCGACGGCGGAGGGGCCGCGATGCAGCGGATCCTCGCCGGCGCCGGTACCGACGCCGACGGGCGCGTCGAGTTCGACGCCCTGTTCGTCGCGAGCGACCTCATGGCGCGGGGCGCGCTCGCGGTGCTGGGCAGAGCCGGCATCCGCGTGCCCGAGGATGTCGCGATCGTCGGGTTCGACGACTCGCCGGTCGCCGTCGCGGTGCAGCCGCAGCTGACGACGGTGCGCCAACCCTCGCACGCACAGGGCGAGAAGATGGCCGACGTGCTGCTGTCGCTCCTCGCGGGCGGCACGCCGCCGCATGTCACGATGCTCGACACGACCCTCGTGGTGCGCGACTCGGCCTGACGCGCCTCGCGCGCCGTCTCTCGTGGTCGTATCGGCGCGAATCGTCGTCACGCGCGCTTTCGTCGGCGCGAATCGTCGGCATCCGGCCCGGAGAGAGCGATCTGCGCCGACGAAACCTCCGCGGGGCGGGTGCTGCCATGGGGGGTGCTACCAGGGGGGTGCTGCCAGAGGGGTGCAGGCAGGTGAGGGGATGCCTGGATGGCGCGAGTCCAGGCATCCCCTCAGCGCCGGGTCACTCGGGGTCGCCGCCGAGCTGGCCGATCGGGACGATGGGGCCGCCGTCGTCGGCGCCGGTCTTGCGCCAGCGGGCGATCGCGTTGCCCACGTGATAGATGAGGAGCGCCGCGACCGCGCCGAGGACGATCGCGCCGAAGCTGAGGCTGCCGAGCGTGAACTCGAAGCCGGCGATCGCGATGATGAACGCGACCGCGACCGTGTACTGGTTGACGGGACGCGAGAAGTCGACCTGGTTGTCGACCCAGATCTTGATGCCGATCACGCCGATGAGGCCGTAGAGCGCGGTCGTCACGCCGCCGAGGACGCCGGCGGGCATCGCGAAGATGACGGCGCCGACCTTCGGCGAGAAGGCCAGCAGGATCGCGACCGTGCCCGCGACCCAGTACGCCGCCGTCGAGTAGACGCGGGTCGCCGCCATGACCCCGATGTTCTCACCGTAGGTCGTCGTTCCCGAGCCGCCGCCGAGGCCCGCGATCGTCGTCGCGACGCCGTCGGCGAGAAGCGCCCGGCCGGTGCTCTTGTTGAGGGACGGGTCCTGAGCCATCGTCGCGACGCCGCGGACGTGGCCGACGTTCTCGGCGATGAGCACGAGAATGACGGGGAGGAACATCGGCAGCGCGCCCCACGCCTGCGGGTCGCCGAACGCGGGGAAGTGGAACTCGGGCAGGCCGATCCATGCCGCGCTCTCCACGCCGCTCCAGTCGATGCGCCCCAGGATCGCCGCGGCGACGTACCCGACGACGACGCCGAGGAAGATCGACACGCGGCCGAGGAACCCGCGGAACAGCACCGCGAACAGGATGCACGCGACGAGGGTGATCGTGCCGAGCAGGCCGTCGGTCTTGAAGTTGTTCCACGCGGCTGGGGCGAGGTTCAGGCCGATGAGGGCGACGATCGCGCCCGAGACGACCGGAGGCATGAGCTTCTCGATCCAGCCCGTGCCGGTCGCCTGTACGAGCAGTCCCACGCCGGCGAGCAGGATGCCGACGAAGAAGACGCCGAGGAGGGCCTGCGAGATCTGCTCCGGCGAGTCGAGCGGCTTGCCGCCGCCGGGTCCGAGCGCGACGATCGGGGCGATGAACGCGAACGACGACCCGAGGTAGCTCGGCAGCTTGTTCTTCGTGAGGATGAGGAACAGCAGCGTCCCGAGTCCCGAGAACAGCAGCGTCGTCGAGACGGGGAAGCCGGTGAGCAGCGGTACGAGGAAGGTCGCACCGAACATCGCGACCACGTGCTGCGCGCCGATCGCGATGGTCGCCGGCCAGCTCAGGCGCTCGGACGGGGTGACGACGGCGCCGGGTTCGACGGTGCGCCCGTCGCCGTGGAGGGTCCAGATGGGCATGGGGGTGCTCCTCGTTCGAACTGGGGGGGATGCCAGCGCTCAGACTACCTGGGAGGGTGCTGTGTGCCGCGATGCCCCGGTACGGAACTATCCCTCGGTCGCGGCGCCGGGATCCCGCAGCGCCCACGCCGTCACCGCGACGTCCGACCCCTCGACGACATCGAGGTCGATCGGCCACGACCCGCGCGTCTCTCCGGCGAGGACCGCCGCCCACAGGGTGCGCGTCACGAGCGCGCCCTGCGTGGATGCCGCATCCCACCCGATCGTCGCGACCGCCGACCCGCCCGCGGGGATCTCGACGCGCGTCGGCCCGGCGTCGCTCCCCATAAACGAGCCGCCCTGCGCCACCGCGACGGCGAGGAGGTGCCCGTTCTGGTCGCCGAACGCGATGTCGGGATAGCCCTCGATCACGCACGGGCGGTCGGAGAAGTTCATGAGCTCGAGGCTGAGCCCCCGGTGGCCCGTCGCGCCGTCGACGCTCCCGAGGAGGATCGTCGCGCGCGCGGGAGTGCAGCCGTCGATGTCGGTGATGCCGGGCCCGGGCGCGACCTCGGGGACGGGTTCGCCCGCGGCATCCGGGTCGGGGCGCAGCGAGCCGTCGGCGGGCGGCGGCTCCTGCTGTTCGGCTTCGGCGCGCAGCTGAGCCTGGGATGCCTCGTCGCCCCCGACCCGGACCGCGGCGAGCGCGACGAGGGCCACGACGGCGACGGTCGCCGTGATCGCCAGGCCACGCCGCCCGGTGCGCGGCGCGTCCGGCTGCGCGTCGGCGTCGCCTGTCTGTGCGCGCCGCGCGAGCCGTCCGGCGATGAGGGCGGGGATCCAGCCGTACAGCAGGCCCCAGTACGCGCCCGACGCGGCCCGCGAACCGAGGTCGACCGACCACAGCGCCCACCCCGAGGTCAGGAGGGGGCCGAAGACGAGCGCGATGTCGACGGTCATGCCGACAATCGCGCCGGCCGCGCCGGTCGCGAGCCACGTCGTCGGCACGGGCGCCGAGCGCGGTGCGAGATGCAGCAGCGTCGCGTGCACGAGGGCGACGGCGACCGCGCCGGCGAGGGGGAGGAGAGCCGGCCAGGGCGCCGGCCACGACCAGACGTACGGCGTCGCGCCGACCGGAAGCACGGCCTGCTGCACGCGGGAGAGCGGGGTCAGCGAGACGGCGGCCGCGAGGAGCGCCGTCGCGAGCCAGACGAGGCCGACGGTGCCGCTGACGATCCAGCGGGAGCGGTGCCGCCCCACGTCAGCGCGCGCCGGTGTCGGAGGTCAGCTTCTCGAGCAGTTCGCGGTACTTCGCCGCGGTGCGCTCGACGATCTCGGCGGGGAGCTCGGGTGGGGTGCCCTCGCCGTCGCGCGAAGGATCCCAGTGCGCGGCGAGCCAGTCGCGGACGATCTGCTTGTCGAAGCTCGCCATGCGTTCGGCGGGGGTCGTCCCCGACGCCCAGGCGGTGGCATCCCAGTACCGGGACGAGTCGCTCGTGAGGACCTCGTCGGCGAGGGTGAGGGTGCCGTCCGCGTCGAGTCCGAACTCGAACTTCGTGTCGGCCAGGATGAGCCCCTTCGCCTCGGCGGTCGCAGCGGCGCGACGATAGGTCTCGAGCGACCGGTCGCGGAGCTCTGCGGCACGCTCTGCGCCCACGAGCTCCTCGGCCCGGGCGAACGAGATGTTCTCGTCGTGCTCGCCCATCGGCGCCTTGTAGGCGGGGGTGAAGATCGGCTCGGGCAGGCGGTCGCCGTCCTCGAGGCCGGAGGGGAGGGAGATGCCGCAGACCGTGCCCTCGGCGCGGTACTCCTTCCAGCCCGACCCGGTGAGGTAGCCGCGGACGACGCACTCGATCGGCAGCATGTCGAGGCTCCGGACCACCATCGCGCGGCCGGCGACGGCGGGCGGGATGAGGTCGACGAGGTCGTCGGCGGTGTTCGCCTCGCCGTCCGGGCCGAGGGTGAGGACATGCGAGGGGGCGAGGTGATTCGGGATGCGCGGTCCGCCGTCGGCGCCGGCGAGCTGGTCGAACCACCAGAGGCTGAGGGTCGTCAGCAGCACACCCTTGTCCGGGATGCCGGGGCTCAAGACGTGGTCGAACGCGCTCACCCGGTCGCTCGCGACGACGAGCATCCGGTCGGGGGCATCCGGGGTGTCTGCGGGCCGATACAGGTCGCGCACCTTCCCGGAGTACACGTGGGTCCAGCCGGGCAGATCGAGGGCATCCGTCACCGCACCATTATCGCGGGTCGCCGTGGCGCCGGGGCGGCCAGGTCGCCGTGCCGCCGGGCGCGGCCGGTGCCGCATCCCGGTGCTCCGCGCCGCGCGTTCGGTTCGCAGGACTTTCGTCTTCCGGGCGGCGCACGCCCCGCACGAACCGGGGCCACCGCCCGCCGACGATACGAGATCTCCTGCGAACCGGACGGCGATTCTCATCCATCGGCGACGCATAGGTGCCCCAGCGGCGACGCCTGGGCGCCGGGCCGATGCTGGTCGCATGACTCCCGAACCCGAACACACCCCCGACGGTCCCCGCTACGAGGGCCGACCCCTCGACCGGCCCGACGACGAGGTCGTCGACCAGGGCGCCGGCTTCGACCTGATGACCCTCGTGTCGCGTCGCGGGATCCTCGGCATCGCCGGCCTCGGCCTCGGAGCGGTGGCGCTCGCGGCGTGCTCGGCAGTGGCGGATGCCGCGGCCACCCCGGCGGCGACCCGCACCGCGACCCCGACCCCCACCCCGACCGCGACGCCCACCCCCACGCCTGCCGCGACGGTCGCGCTCCCCGCCGGCGAGATCCCCGACGAGACCGCCGGACCCTACCCCGGCGACGGGTCGAACGGCCCCGACGTGCTCGAGCAGTCGGGCATCGTGCGCCAGGACCTCCGCACCTCGATCGGGGGAGGCGCGACCGCCGACGGCGCGCCGCTGCGGTTCACCCTGCGCCTCACCGACATGGCGAACGGTGACGCACCCTTCGCGGGCGTCGCCGTCTACGCCTGGCACTGCGACGCGCAGGGCCGCTACTCGATGTACTCGTCGGGCATCGAGAACGAGACGTATCTCCGCGGCGTGCAGGTGACGGATGCCGACGGCCAGGTCACCTTCACCTCCATCGTCCCCGGGTGCTACTCGGGCCGCTGGCCGCACATCCACTTCGAGGTCTACCCGTCGGTCTCGCAGATCACCGACTCCGGCAACGCGATCGCGACCTCGCAGCTGGCCTTCCCGGAGAGCATGCTGGGGCCGGTCTACGCGCTCGCCGCCTACGACGGGTCGGCGCGGAACCTCGCGAACGTGAGCCTCGCGACCGACAACGTCTTCGGTGACGACGGTGGCGCACTGCAGGTCGCGACCGTGACGGGGGATGCGACGGGCGGGTTCACGGCATCTCTCGTGGTGCGCGTCGACACGGCGACCGCGCCCACCGGCGGGTCGGCGACGCGTTGAGACAGGGCGCGCTGAGACACGGACGCGCTGAGACAGGACCCTCTGAGACAGGACCCTCTGAGACAGGACGCGCTGAGACACGCATGGGGTGTATAGTCCACATGGACTAGTCGACACGGACCACACGGGAGGACGTCTGAGGGACACCGTCGCGCGCCTCACCCCGCTCGGGGTCATGGTGCTCGCGCTGCTGCGCGAAGACGACATGCACCCGTACGAGATGATCCGCCTGCTGCGCCAGCGCCACGACGATCGCATCGTCCCGATCACGAACGGCACGATGTACCACACCGTCGCCCGGCTCGAACGGCAGGAGCTCCTCGCCGAGGTCGGCATCGACCGCGACGGCAACCGCCCCGAGCGCACGACCTACGCGCTGACGGATGCCGGCCGCGACGCTGTGACCGAATGGGTGCGACGGGAGCTTCCCGTGCTCGATCGGCCGACCGAGTTCCGCGTCGCCCTGTCCGAGGCGCACAACCTCTCGCGCGCGGAGACGATCGCCCTCCTGCGGACGCGTCTCGCCGCGCTCGCCGAGGCGCGTGACGTGCACGTGCGCGGGCGCGCGCAGGCCCTCGACGGCGGCACCTTCGAGCAGTACCTCATCGAGGTCGAGCGGCAGGGCGCGCTCCTGGCCGCCGAGCACGACTGGCTCGCGGGGTTCCTCGAACGCCTCGCCCACCCCGACTTCGTCTGGGGCGCTCACGCACAGACCGACCGTTACCTGGCTCAGAGAGAGGCCGCACGGCAATGACCGATCCCACCGCACACCGCACGGATGCCGCGGCATCCAGCGCCCCGGCATCCGACGCTCCGGCATCCGACGCTCCGGTATCCAGCGCTCCGGCATCCGACGCTGCGGCATCCACCCCCGCGCACAGCCCGTGGCCCGCCCTCTGGGCGCTCGTCATCGGGTTCTTCATGATCCTCGTCGACACGACGATCGTGTCGGTCGCGAACCCGGCGATCAAGGCCGCGCTCGACCCCGACACCGCGAACCTCGACAACGTCGTGTGGGTCACCTCCGCCTACCTCCTCGCCTACGCCGTGCCGCTGCTGATCACCGGCCGTCTCGGCGACCGCTTCGGTCCGAAGAAGGTCTACCTCGTCGGCCTCGCGATCTTCACGATCGCGTCCCTCGGGTGCGGACTGTCGTCGACGCTCGAGATGCTCATCGTCTTCCGTGCGGTGCAGGGCCTCGGCGCGGCCCTCATGACGCCGCAGACGATGGCGGTCATCACGCGCACCTTCCCGCCCGCGAACCGCGGTGCCGCGATGGGGCTGTGGGGCGCGACGGCGGGCGTCGCGACGCTCGTCGGCCCGCTCGCCGGCGGTCTCATCGTCGACGGCCTCGGGTGGGAGTGGATCTTCTTCGTCAACATCCCGGTCGGGATCGTCGGCTTCGTCCTCGCCTGGATCCTCGTTCCCGCCCTTCCGACCCACCCGCACCGGTTCGACCTGGTCGGCGTGTTCCTCTCCGCGGCATCCCTCTTCCTCATCGTCTTCGGGCTGCAGGAGGGCGAGCGCTTCGACTGGGCGCCGTGGGTGTGGGGGATGATCGCCGGCGGTGTGGTGCTGCTCGCGCTGTTCCTGTGGGAGCAGGCGCGCACCAAGAGCGAGCCGCTCGTTCCTCTCGAGCTGTTCCGCGACCGCAACTTCTCGGTCGCGAACATCGGCATCGCCACCGTCGGATTCGCCGTTACCGCGATGTCGCTGCCGATGATGTTCTACTACCAGCTCGCGCGCGGGCTCACCCCGACGCAGTCGGCGCTGCTGCTGATCCCGATGGCGGTGCTCTCCGGCGTCCTCGCGCCGATCGCGGGGCGCGTGCTCGACAGGGTGGATGCCCGGACGCTGCTCGTCCCCGGACTCTTCCTCGCCGCGGTCTCGCTGTTCTGGTACGCGGCGCTCATGAACCCGAGCTCCGCGACGTGGGAGTTCCTTCTCCCCTCGGCGCTCATGGGCATCGCGCAGGCCGGCATGTGGGGGCCGCTCGCGACGACCGCGACGCGCAACCTCGCGCCGCGCCAGGCGGGCGCCGGAGCCGGCATCTACAACACGACCCGGACGATCGGCTCGGTGCTCGGCTCGGCATCCATCGCCGGGTTCATGCAGGCGCGGCTCGAGGCGAACCTGCCCGGGCTCGCCGATGCCGGGGTCGGCGAGTTCGGCGGCGGCGCCCTGCCGGATGCCGTCGTGTCGGGCTTCTCGTCGGCGATGGCCCAGTCGATGCTGCTGCCGGCGGCGGTGCTGCTCGTCGGCGTGGTCGCGGTCCTATTCATGGAACGCCCCGCGCACCTCCCTGCGAGGCGCTGAGCGCCTCTTCTCGCCCTTCCGTCCCCGCGAGACCGCGCATATGTACGCTTCCGCGCCCCGGATCGTGACATGTGTGCGGTCTCGCGGGCGGGGGAGCGCGCTCTCGCGGGCGGGGGGAGCGCGGTCTCGCGGGCGGAGACGCGGCTGGGGCACAATGACCGTGTGAGCCGAACGCAGGTGCGCGACTTCCATGACGACGATCTCGAAGCCGTCGTGCGCCTCTGGGAGGAGCTCAACGGCGACGACGAGAACCCCGTCTACTCGCTCGCCGAGGTCATCGCCTCGTGCCAGGCCGACCACGCCGTCGTCGCCACGCGCGACGACCGTCTCGTCGGAGTCGCGGTCGGGCGCGCGGCGCACGCGCAGGGGTGGATCGTCTTCTTCGGCATGGCCGGGGTGCCGGGCGCGGAGCACGTGTCGGGCAGCCTCCTCGACGCCCTCGAACGCCGGATGGCGCCTCTCGGTCTCGGGAAGCTGTCGATCCTCCTCGCCGAGGAGCAGGAGCCGCTCGCCGCGTTGACGGCGAACGGGTTCGAGGTGCGCGACCCGCTGCGATACCTCGAGAGGCGGATGCCGGTGCAGCGCCGCGAACTCGACCAGCTCAAGGAGGTCGGCGGCCGCGTGCTGCCCCGCCACCTCTGGGAGAACGTCAGCGGCATGCGCCACGAGAAGGACCTCCTCGAAGCGCGCCTCGTCACGCCCCTCTCGCGTCCCGACATGGCCGACCGGTTCGGCGTCGTGCCGCCGCGCGCGGTCATGCTGTTCGGCCCTCCCGGCACCGGAAAGACGACGTTCGCGAAAGCCGTGGCATCCCGCCTCGACTGGCCGTTCGTCGAGGTCTTCCCCTCGCGCCTCGCCGACACGTCCGCGGGACTCGCCGGCGCGCTCCGGGCGACCTTCGAGCGGATCGACGCGCTCGATCACGCCGTCGTCTTCATCGACGAGGTCGAGGAGATCGCGTCGCGCCGCGGAGGAGTGCCGCCGTCGCCGACGCAGGGGGTGACGAACGAGCTGCTGAAGCTCGTCGCGGAGTTCCGTGAGCGCGAGGGGCGCATCCTCATCTGCGCGACGAATTTCGTACGAGCGCTGGATGCCGCGTTCCTCCGGCACGGGCGCTTCGATTACGTCATCCCGATCGGGCTGCCCGACGACGAGGCGCGCTTCGCGATCTGGAGCCGCTACATTCCGAGCGAGTCGACGGCGGGCATCGACATCTCGGCGCTCGTGAACGCGAGCGCGGGCCTCACCCCGGCCGACATCGAGTACGCCGCACGGCGCGCGTCGCAGGAGGCGCTCGCCCGCGCGCTCCGAGCCGGCGACGACGGGACCCACGCGATGCTCACGACGGGGGAGTACCTCGCGGCGCTCGGCGCGACGAAGGCCACCGTGTCGCCCGACGCGGTGTCGGACTTCCTCGCCGACATCGACGAGTACGCCCGGCTGTAGCGCCCCCACTGACCGCGAGACCGCGCAAATGTACGCTTCCGGACGCCGGATCGTGACATTTGCGCGGTCTCGCGGGCGGGGGAGGCGCCGCGACCGTGGGGCCGGGCGCGGGGATCAGGCGTCGGCGACGCGCGCGGCGATGTCGGTGCGGAAGTGCGCGCCGTCGAGCGAGATCTCATCGAGCGCCGCGTAGGCGTGCTCGCGCGCCTGCGCGAACGACGCACCCGTCGCGACGACGTTGATCACGCGTCCGCCGGTCGCGACGAGGATGCCCTCGCGCTCCTCGGTGGCCGCATGGGCGATGTGGATGCCGGGAGTCTCGGCCGCGGCCTCGAGACCGTGGAGCTCGCGGCCCGTGCGGGGCGACTCGGGGTAGCCCTCGCTCGCGAGGACGACCGTGATCGCGGAGAAGTCGGCGAACGTCGGCGCCGGCTCGTCCTCGAGGATGCCGCTCGCCGCCGACATCAGCAGGCGCGACAGGGGGCTCGTGAGGCGCGCGAGGACGACCTGCGTCTCGGGGTCGCCGAAGCGCGCGTTGAACTCGATGACCTTGATCTGCGTGTCGTCGCCCTCGCCCGTGACGATGAGCCCGGCGTAGAGGAGTCCGATGAACGGGGTGCCCTCGGCATCCAATTCGCGGATCACGGGCTCGGCGACGGTGCGGGTGACCTCGTCGACGAAGGCCTCTTCGCTGCCGAAGCGCTCCGCGAGCCAGGGGAGGGGCGAGTAGGCGCCCATGCCGCCGGTGTTCGGGCCCTCGTCGCCGTCGAGTGCGCGCTTGTAGTCCTGCGCGGGGGTGAGGGCGCGGACGGCGTCGCCGTCGCTGACGAAGAAGAGCGAGACCTCGGGGCCGGAGAGGAACTCTTCGACGAGCACGGCGCCCGTCGCGAGGTAGGTGTCGGCGTGCGCGAGGGCGGCGTCGCGGTCGTCGGTGACGATGACGCCCTTGCCGGCGGCGAGGCCGTCGGCCTTGACGACATAAGGGGCGCCGTAGGCGTCGAGCGCGGCCTCGACCTCGGCGCGGGTGGTGGCGCGCGTGGCGCGCCCGGTCGGGACGCCCGCGGCATCCATGATCCGCTTCGCGAACGACTTCGAGCCCTCGAGCTGCGCTGCCGCCTTTCCCGGCCCGAACACGGGGATGCCCCGTCCGCGCAGCGCATCGGCGACCCCTGCGACGAGCGGCGCCTCGGGTCCGATGATCACGAGATCGATCTGCGCCTCGTTGGCATAACCGGTCACGGCGGCCGGGTCGTTTGCGTCGAGGCCGGGGACGATGGTGGCGTCGCCCGCGATGCCCGCGTTGCCGGGCGCGGCGAACAGCTCGTGCCCGCCCTCGCCCTTCAGCGACAGGATGATGGCGTGCTCGCGGGCACCGGAACCGAGGACGAGAATGCGCACGCGCCCAGCCTACCGACGGGGTCGGGCGGGGTTCGTGTTCCGTCTTCAGTCTGTACGGTTCGGGCGGTGACGGCGCGCCGCGGGATTCTGCGGACCGCGACCGGTCGCGCGCACGCCGAGACTGAATACGGCACGCCGGCCGCGGGCGCTCTGCGGCCCCGGCGCGGTGACACAACTCAGGCAGAACGGTGCCGTGGGCCCCGGAGCCGCCGGCCGGGGGCGGTTCTGCCTGAGTTGTGTACGGCTAGCGTGGACCCATGGCGCGGAAGATCACCACGGGAGACGGGCGGGCGGCGCTCGCTGCCGTCGCCGGGGCCGCCGCGAGCCCGGATGCCGCCCCCGCAAGCCGCACCGACACGGCCACGGCGGTCCGCTATCTCCTGCAGCTGCTGGTCGAGAAGGCGCCGGGCAACACGGTCGAGGTGCGGGTGCCGCCCTTCGGCGCCGTCCAGGTCGTCGAGGGCCCCCGGCACACGCGCGGCACCCCGCCGAACGTCGTCGAGACCGACGCGGCGACCTGGATCGCGCTCGCCACCGGCGGTGAGGCGTGGGCGGATGCCGCGGCCGCCGGCCGGATCGCCGCCTCGGGCACCCGCGCCGACATCTCGGCGCTCCTTCCGCTGCGGCCGTGACCTGCACCGGCGGGACCGGTGCGCGTGGGGCGGCGCCGGCGCGTCGAAAGCAGGCCCGATCGGCACCTCGCGCTGCCGATCGGGCCCGGTCGAACGGTTGAGCCTGCTTTCCGCACCGATTGTTACGCAGAGGAGGCCGTCCGGCGCCGCTCGCGACGGCGGATGAGCGCCACCACCAAGACGGCAGCGCCGACGACGAGCAGGAGCAGCGCATACAGACTCCACGGCACCGCGGCGATCGAGAACTCCATCGCGACGGGGGCCACCGATCCGGCGCCGAGACCGACTCCCTCCGGAGTCACCGTGGCAGATCCGCTCAGCCAGCCGAGCGAGAGGGTCGGCACCTCGGTCGCGACCTCGATCGTCGAGCCGGGGATCACCTCGGCGAGCTGCGTCGGGGCGAAGGTGGTCCCTAACAGGCCCCCCGGCCCGGCGACCGCGATGGTCTCCAGCCCCGTGATGCGGGTGTTCCCGGAGTTCTCAAGCGCGTAGGAGATCGTCAGAACGCCGGGCGCGAACGGATTCCATGACGGCGTGTAGGACGCCTCGACGTTCGAGACGGCCGCGGCCGGCGCGAGTTCGCCCGCGACGCGGAGATTGATCCGCGTGCCGAGCCGTCGATCGACCGACAGTGACTGCGAGGCATCCGTCGTCTGGAGCGACGTGACGATGCCCGCGGCGTGATCGCCGGGCCGGGCGTCGGCGGGCACCGTGATCGTGAAGGCCACTTCGGTCTGCTGGCCCGGGGCGAGTTCGAGGGTCGCAGACGTGACGTCGACCCAGGTCCCCGCGTCGACGGAGGGCGTGCCGTCGACGACGACGTCGATCTCGCCGCTGGATGCCGTGAATGCGTCCGCCGCGTAGACCGCGAGGGGGAGGGCCTCGGTGCCGGTGTTGACGACGACCATGGCGTCCTCGATCACGGCGCCGGGATCGACGTCGTAAATGAAGTTCGCGCGAGCGTTGCCGTTCGCGTTGTCGGCCGTGCGCACCGACCACGCGACGCCGCCGGCGGAGTCGTCGGCGCGTGCGGGGGCAGTCCCGACGGCGAACGCCCCCGTGAGACCGAGGGCCACGAGGACGGCGGAAGCGAGAAGGACGCGCCGGCGACGCGGCGGGTGGGGAGCGGAATCGGTCACGGCTGGCTTTCGGGGGTCGGATGCCGGGGCCCCGGCGTCGTGCCGGGGCCCCGACGCACTCACTGGAGTGCGGTGATGGTGAGCTTGCTCGTGTAGTCGCCCGCGGCGGTGGTGCCGGGGATGACGAGATCGAGATCGGCTCCGACCGTCGCGGTCGCGGCTGCCGTCGACGATGCCAGTACGCGCGACGAGCCCAGGCCCGCGCCGCCCAGTCGGGTCGAGGCGACCTCGGCCCCCGCGGACACCGAGGCGCCGCCGGCGACGATCTTGGGGGTCCAGCCGAGCAGACCGCCCGAGAACGACGCGCCGCCGGTCGAGCTGAACGTGCCGGCCTGGCCCGAGATGCTCCACGTGTACGGCGAGGTTCCGCCGGCACGCGTGTCGGTGACGACGATGTTCGTCAGCGAGCCGGAGGCGACGAAGTTGTCGCCTTCCTGCGTCGCCGTGCCGAGGTCGGCCGGCGACGTACCGGCGAACGCCCAGCCGAACGAGCCGGACGGGTTGTCGACCCACGTCGGAACCTCGACGACGACGGTCGACTCGTCCGCGAACGTCAGCGGCGTGTACGTCTCGAACGGCGCGTACGCGGCGCCGCTGCCCGGGTAGGTGTAGATGCCGAAGTTGCCGGCCGCGAGAGCCTGCGCGTCGGTCGGCGACAGCGTGATCTCCGTCGAGAACGTGCCGTCGGGAGCGAGCTCGATCGCACCGGAGCCGGCACCGCCGATCGTCGCCACGCTCGCCGCGGGGACGGCCCACTTCTGCGAGATGACGGTGCGTGCAGAGCTCGCGACACCGGCGGAGGGCTTCCAGTTCTGCGGGAACTTGCCGAAGACGACGTACGCGCCGCCGAAGGTGCCGGCGAGCGGCGGTCGGGTGCCGTTCGTGGCGGGTGCGGAGGCGACGAAGCCCGAGCCCGTCACCGTGACCGTCTCGCCCTTCGTGAGCCCCGTGGTCTTCGACACCGTGACGGTGGGCGTCGCGGGCACGGCTGCGGCCGTGTAGGAGACGGCGAGCGGGGTGGCGGGCTTGCGTGCGTCGGCCGCGCCGCCCGACGAGTACCAGTAGCTCGACTGGCCGGTCTGCACCTGGAAGTCGACGAACGACTGCGGGAAGGCGCCGAAGTTCGGGCCCGTCGTCACCTGGGGGGTGCCGCTACCGGTGTTGACGGTCTTGCCCAGGTAGTCGGGCGTCACGGTGAAGCCGGTCGCGGTGACGTCGACGCCGGTGAGCGTCGCGATGACCACGTTCTCTGCGGGGGTGATGGATTCGAAGAGGCTGGTGTCGTCCATCGAGGTGCGGTAGCCGCCGAGCGTGGCGGTGACCGTGCCCGTGCCGTTCGCGGCGACGCTGAGATGCGGATCGGTGATCCACGCACGCGTCATCCCGGAGTAGAACGCCGAGGTGAACGTGCCCGTCCACTGGATCTCGGCGGTGCCGGCGGCGGGGTCGACCGTTCCGGTTCCGTTCGCGATTTCGACGACGTGGCCCGAGTTGAGGCCGTTCGAGGTCGAGATGACCGTCCCGGCCGCATTGGTGCGCAGACCCGCGAACGTCGCGTCGGCGTAGCTGCCGTCGCTCTGCAGCTTGAGGACGCTGACATCGCCTTCGCTCTGCTTCCAGTTCGTCGCGGTGATGAGGTCGCTCGACGAGGTCGCACTGACGATTCCCGCGCTGAGCAGGTTGTACGTGCCCGGCGCGTATGCGGCGGCGTTCGCCTCCGCGCTGATCCCCCAGCGGAAGACCGCATCGTCGATCGTCGTCCCGGCGGCTGTGGCCGGCGCGGCGGCCAGGACACCCCCGAGGACAAGTGCTGCTGCTGTCGCGGTGGCTGCGGCCGGGCGGCCCCACCCTCGTCGACGCATGGTGGAAGAGTCCACGTTCATTGCCTTCGTGACGTGCCTTCCCGAAGATGTGCGACGGCTGCGGGAACCGGGCGCGTACATTGGATCGAATGTGTAAGGATAGGCAAGCCTTACCTAACCACGCAGCGAGATTCCAACGCAACAATTCGGTAAGGCTAACCTAAGTACGGACAGGATACCGATGCCCCGACGGATGCCGAAGACCCTCGGCCTGCTTGCCGCGACGCTCGCCGTCGTGTGCGTACTGAGCGCCTGCAGCCCCACGGCGGGCGACGGCGCGGCCGAGGGCGCAGTGACGCCGGCCCTCGCCGACGTCACTCCGCTCGCCGATCCGCTGTCCTGGCACGGCCCGTCGACAGCCGTCGCGGCGTCCGCGGCGATCGACCCGATCACGGACGGTTCCCAGACCCTTCCGGCATCCGTCGTCGACGCCCAGGGCACACCAGTCACGGTCATCGACACGTCGCGCATTCTGACGCTCGACATCTACGGCTCGCTGTCGCGCATCGTGTTCGAGCTCGGGCTCGGCGACCAGGTCGTCGCGCGGGACACCTCGAGCGCGTTCCCCGAGATCGCCGATCTGCCGGTCGTGACCGAGAACGGTCACGACCTGAACGCCGAGGCGATCCTGGCGGCCGCGCCGACGGTGATCCTCACCGACACGAGTCTCGGCCCGTGGGACACCATCCTGCAGATGCGCGACGCCGGCATCCCGGTCGTCGTCGTCGATGCGCATCGCTCGCTCGACTCGATCGGCTCGCTCACCGAGCAGGTCGCCGCGGCGCTCGGCGTGCCGGAGCGCGGCGCGGCGCTCGCCGCCCGGACAACGGCCGCAGTCGACGACAAGATCGCTCAGATCGCCGAAATCGCACCGACCGACCCGGACAAGAAGCTGCGCATGATGTTCCTCTACGCGCGCGGGCAGTCCGGCGTGTACTACCTGTTCGGCGAGGAGTCCGGCGCCGACAGTCTCATCGAGGCGCTGGGCGGCGTCGACGTCGCCGGCGAGATCGGCTGGCAGGGCATGCGCCCCGTGACCGACGAGGCGCTCGTCGACGCGAACCCCGACCTGTTCATCATGATGACGAAGGGACTCGAGTCCGTCGGAGGGGTCGACGGACTCGTCGAGCACCTGCCCGCCGTCGCGCAGACGGATGCCGGTCGCCACCGGCGCATCGTCGACATGTCCGACACGACCGTCCTGAGCTTCGGACCGGCGGCCGCGAGCGTGCTGGATGCGCTCGCCGTGGCGGTGTATGCGCCGGAAGAGGCGCAGTGAGCGTCGTGACGCCCGCCGTCGTCGCCGAACCCGCGACGACGGCGCCGGTGCGCCGGCACTCCCGGAGGGGACTCGTTTCGGGCGTGTTCGTCGGACTGACGATCACCCTCGTCGCGCTCGCGGTCGTCTCGGCGGGCACGGGGCAGCTGACGATTCCGCCCGACCAGGTGGTCGGCGCGTTCGCCCGCGCCTGGAACGACGCCGTCCGCGCGATGGGGATGCCCGCACTGACGCTCCCGCCGGGAGCCGCGATGGAGCACGTCAACGGCGAGGCGACGCTGTGGCTCATCCGGATGCCGCGGATCTTCATGGCGATTCTCGTGGGGGCGACCCTCGCGACCGCGGGCGTCGTCATGCAGGGCGTCTTCCGCAATCCGCTCGCCGAGCCCGGCGTCATCGGCATCTCGTCGGGGGCCGCGGTCGGGGCGTGCTCTGCGATCGTCTTCGGACTGACGTTCCTCGGGCCGCTCACCCTTCCGACGCTCGCCTTCGTCGGCGGGCTCGTCGCGACGGTGGTCGTCTACGCATCCGCGAGGGCGGACGGGCGAACCGAGGTCGTCACCCTCGTGCTCACGGGGATCGCCGTCAACGCGATCGGCGTATGCGCAGGAATGCGCGATCGCCCTCCTCGACGAACCGACCGCGAGCCTCGACATCCGGCATCAGCATCGCGTGCTGGCTCGCACCCGTGCGCGGGTGGCCGCGGGCGGCGCGGCCGTCGTCGTGTTGCACGACCTGGGGCTCGCCGCCGCCTACGCCGACCGGATCGCGCTGCTCGACGGCGGCCGCATCATCGCCGCCGGCCCGCCTCGAGACGTGCTCGAGCCCGCTCTGCTGACGCGCGTGTATCGGCATCCGATCGACGTCATCGACGGCCCGCGAGGCACAGTGCTCGTGCTGGCCGCCACCCCCGAATCCGACGAGACCGAGGATCGCATCGCATGAACCATCTCTCCCGCACGACATTCGCCGCTCTTGCGGGCATCGCCCTGGTCGCCGGCGCCGTGACGGTGTCGTCACCGGCGTGGGCCGCCGCCGGCGTCACCGTCACCGGGCCGGACGGCTCGGCGACGGTGTCGGCGGAGTACGCGACCCAGGTCAGGGTGTCGGGCTCTGGGTTCCAGGCGATCCAGAACGGATTCGGGGGAATCTACGTCCTCTTCGGGTGGGTCGACGACGCGGCCGGCGGCGGCTGGCGACCCAGCCAGGGCGGCGTCGTCGGTGCGGACTATCGCTACGTGCCGGACGCGGAATCGGCGGACAACGCGGGGTACCAGCGATTCATCTCGTTCGCCGGCAGCCAGACCGAGAGCTCCGCGAACGGCGTGCTGGGGGCCGACGGTTCCTGGTCGATCGACATGGTCATCCCGGGGGCGCGGTTCGAGAGCCAGGATCTCGACGGCGGCGTGACCGCTGTCGACTGCCTGCAGGTCACGTGCGGGATCATCACGATCGGCGCGCACGGCGTCAAGAACGCGAACAACGAGACGTTCACCCCGTTGAGCTTCGCGTCGGCGCCGGCAGCCGACGCCGACGGCGGCGAGACCGCTACGGCTCCGGCCGGCGCGGCCGGAGCCGTGCGGCTCGGCGTCGAGACGACGGACATCGCCGCGGGAACCTCGGTCGTGTTCACGAGGCAGGGATTCGCGCCCGGTGAGCAGGTCGTCGCCTCGCTCGACGGCGGACTGACCGCGGTGGGACCCTTGACGGCGGGAGCGCAGGGCGAGGTGGCCGGGGCCCTGCCCGTTCCCCGCGACATCCGCAGCGGGACGCACCTGGTCACGCTCCGCGGGGCCGGGTCGGGAGCTGTCGCCGAGGCCGAGGTCGTCGTCACCGGCGGAACGGCGGCGACGCCTGCCGCGCCCGCCGAGGAGGTTCCGCAGTGGGTTCTCATCCTCATGCTGCTGTGCATCGTGCTCGCTCTGGCGCTCGTGATCGCGAGCATCGTCACCGCGATCGGCAGAGCACGCGCCAGGCGCAAACAGCGTCGTGCCGTCGGCGCCGCGCCGACGGAGGCCCCCGCACCCGGCGCGGTGGTCTCCGCGGCATCCGTGCCTGCGCTCGACGATCGCACGGCCGTCCTCCCGACGATGGATGCCGAGCAGGTCGGAGCCGGTCGATGATGCGGGCTCGCGGCATCCGCCGGCGAAAGCGATGCGCGCGCGGCCTCGCTGCCGCGGTCTTCGCGCTGGGCCTCGCGACGGCCCCGCTGCCCGCTCTCGCGGACGAGGGTCCGGACGACGTCATCGTGACCGTCCCCGAGGGCGAGGGCACCGCGGCGCCGGGAACGGGAGACCGGGATCTCGTCAACGCGCAGCTGCGCTGGGCGCTCAACGCCGAATCGGGAGGCGGAGCCTTCGCCCCCGGCACCTGCAACTTCCTGAGTGCGGGGATCGCGGGCGATTCGGGAGGCCCCAACTCGTGGACCGAAGGGCAGACCGATGCCGGCATCCCGCTCTATCGCACTCAAGACGGCGCCGTGCGCATCGAGAAGCCGACGGCGAGCGGCGAATGGACGGTCGCGAGCACCGCCAACCGGTGCCTCGACGCACAGGGCCGGCGCGTGACGACCGCCACGGCGAGCACCTCGGGAAACCAGGTCGTGATCGACCGCGGGGTCGGCACAGTCAGGGACGGCGCCCTGCAGCTGCGCTGGAGCGGCTCCTTCACCATCGTCTACTACAGCGGCATGACCTACTGGAGCGTCAGCGACCCCGTACTGACGCTCGACGCGCGCGGCGACGGGCGGCTCACGGGTACCGCGAGCGGCCACGGGGCCGACATGGACGATCACTCGAAGTGGGAGAAGCTCCCGTCGCGCGAGATCGTCCTCGCGGAGATCCGCGGCGCCGAGTCGGGCGCAGCCGCGGGCTTCGCTGTCACTCCGGCCTATCTCGGGGTGAGGATCGACACGCGCGCCGGAACGCCTCAGGTGACCTCGGGCCCGTCGTGGGGTGCCTTCCCGCAGTCGTTCGTTGACTTCCAGCAGCAGACCGGCCAGCACTCCTACTGGTATTCGAGCGGGGGTGCCGCCGACGCGAAGAAGGTTGCCGCGCCCGTGTACATCAGCTTCGACGCCGCAGCGCCCGTCACCGTGCCTCCGCCCTCGAGCGGCGAGGCGGCGCCCGCGACGGCCGCCCCCTCGAATCCGATCCGGATGCCGGCGGCTCCTTCGCCGGAGGCGGAGCTCGCCGCGTTCCTGGGCCCCGCGACGGCGCCCATCACGACGGAACCGCAGCGCGACGGCCTGGTGCCGGACGCGACGAGCGGTCTCCCGCCCCTCGTGCCGCCGTTGCTGGCTGCGGGCGCGGCGCTCAGCGTCGCGATCGTATCGACGATGAGCATGATGCGCGTGCTGCCGTGGCAGCGACGAGCGGGGTGACCGCGCGGCGGCCGGGGTCACCTCCTCATCCGTAGGGGGCGACCCCTGGCGGGTGGGGCGCCGTATCGGCGGGTGAGACAATGGACGGGTGACCGAGACGACCGCCCACCACATCGAGACCGCGCGCGTGCGCCGGAGCCCGCGGTACGCGGTGTTCCTCGTCGTGGGCGCGCTGCTCGGCATCCTCGTCGCGGCGATTCTGACCTTCGCGGTCGGTGACGGGGTCGACAAGAGCGCGACGACCGAGATCACCTATACGACGGGGCAGGTGTTCGGCTTCCTCGCCCTCGTGGGCATCGCGGTCGGCCTCGCCGTCGGCGGCATCGTCGCGCTGTTGCTCGACCGCTCCTTCTCGCGCCGCACGCGCGAGGTGCGCGTCGAGCACGAGCACGTCGAGCACGAGGACGAGCACGATCCCGCCGCAGGCTGAGCGCCCGCCCGCGCGCTGCCGCCGGCCCGCTCAGGCGAGCTCGGCGATGACGGGAGCGATCGCCGCGTCGAAGGCGACGATGTCGCCGCGCAGGCCGTCGGTGACCGCGACGGTGAGCGCGCCGATCCACCAGACGCCGCGCTGCTCGAACGGGAGCACCTGGACGTTCAGCTCGAACGAGTGCGCCCGGCGCCCGGCGGCGCGCTCGTGCTGCGCGATCGCACTGGCGTAGGCGCGGTAGGTCGATCCGCCCGAACGTGCCTCGGACTTCGCCCGCTCCTGATATCGCTCGGCCGCGCCCTTCGCGAAGGCGACGGCGGCCGGGCCGTGCGGAGCGACGGCCGCGGCCAGCTCGTCGAAGCCTTCGACGGGCAGGGCGACGTAGGTGTCGAAGCCGTCGATGAGGTCGAGGGGCACGGTCGATCGGTGCGCGAGGGGCTCGACGGTCATATCCCAATAGGTGCGCCACTGGCGCTCGAGCGCGTCGGCGAGCGCGTCGGCGTCGGCGTCGGCATCGGCGCCTCGGCTCTCGCCCTCACCCGGATCGGATGCCGTCGGCGCCGCGCCGCGCAGGTGCGGCAGCTCTTCGGGGAAGCGGATGCCCAGCGCCTGGCGCAGATACAGCGCGACGAGCACGGGGATGCTCGCATCCTCGCGCACGACCCACTCCGGTCCACCCGCCGCCATGCCGACATCCTAGGCAACCCCGGGCGCTGCGGAGGCCCGGTAGGCTGGTCGCGTGGCACAGGCCCCACAGAACCCCTACACCGAAGCCGGCGTCGACACTGCGGCGGGAGATCTCGCCGTCGAATTGATGAAGTCGGCCGTCCGGCGCACCCACGGACCCGAGGTGCTCGGCGGTGTCGGCGGCTTCGCCGGCCTCTTCGACGCCTCCGCACTCCGTGCGTACACGAAGCCCCTCCTCGCCACCTCGACCGACGGCGTCGGCACCAAGGTCGCGATCGCGCAGGCGATCGACAAGCACGACACGATCGGCCAGGACCTCGTCGGCATGGTCGTCGACGACATCGTCGTGGTCGGTGCGAAGCCGCTCTTCATGACCGACTACATCGCGTGCGGCAAGGTCGTGCCCGAGCGGATCGCCGACATCGTCCGCGGCATCGCGACGGGCTGCGAGCTCACCGGCACCGCCCTCGTCGGCGGAGAGACGGCCGAGCACCCCGGGCTTCTCGGCGTGAACGACTACGACGTCGCAGGGGCTGCCACCGGCGTCGTCGAGGCCGACCACGTCCTCGGCGCCGAGCGCGTCCGCCCCGGCGACGTCGTACTGGCCCTGGCATCCAGCGGCCCCCACTCCAACGGCTACTCGCTCATCCGTCACATCGTCGCGCGCGTCGGCGTCAGCTACGGCGCGTACGCTCCCGAATTCGGCCGCACGTGGGGCGAGGAGCTCCTCGAGCCCACGCGTCTCTACACCCTGCCGCTCCTGCGCCTGCTCAGCCAGCTGCGCGACACGAACGGGGGCGCCGTCCACGCGCTCAGCCACGTGACCGGCGGCGGCATCGCGGCGAACCTCGCGCGGGTCCTTCCGGTCGGCTCGTGGGTGGAGGTCGACCGTTCCACCTGGTCGCCGCCCCCGGTCTTCCGCGTCCTCGCCGACCTCGGCGGCCTCGAGCTGACCGCGACCGAGGGCACCTGGAACCTCGGCATCGGATTCCTCGCCGTCGTCGCCCCCGAGAAGGCGGATGCCGCGATCAGCGCGCTCGCCGAAGAGGGCATCGCGGCCTGGCCGGTCGGCGTCGTCAACGAAGGCCCGCGCCCGGACGATGACGGAGACCACTTCGAGCAGGGCGCCAAGGGCGTCGACGGCGGCGCCGTGCGCCTCGTGAGCACGTACTCCTCGGCGACATAGGCATCAGCGGCACAGGGCGCAGAAACGGACTCATCCACAAGAATGTGCGGAATCGTGGGCGTCGCCTCGCAGGCGAACGTCAACCAGGAGATCTACGACTCCCTCCTCCTCCTGCAGCATCGCGGGCAGGACTCCACGGGCATCGCGACGGCCGAGCCGAACGGCGTCTTCCACCTCTTCAAGGCGAAGGGTCAGGTGCGCGAGGCGTTTCGCACCCGCGACATGCGCGCCCTGCTCGGCAACATCGGCCTCGGACATGTGCGCTACGCGACGAAGGGCACCGCGTCGAGCGAGGAGGAGGCGCAGCCGTTCTACGTGAACGCGCCGTACGGCATCGTCCTCGTCCACAACGGCAACCTCACCAACACGCGTGAGCTGACGCAGGAGCTCTTCCGCACCGACCGTCGTCACCTCAACACGAGCTCCGACACCGAGCTGCTCGTCAACGTCCTGGCGAACGAGCTGCAGGCATCCATCTCGGGTCTCGAGCTCGACCTCGCGCAGATCTTCCAGGCCGTCTCGCGCGTGCACGACCGGGTCGAGGGGTCGTATGCGGCGATCGCGCTGATCGCCGGCTACGGACTTCTCGCGTTCCGCGACACCTTCGGCATCCGCCCCCTCATCCTCGGCACGCGCCTGCACGAGGACGGCCACTACGAGTGGGTCGTCGCGTCGGAGTCGCTCGTGCTCGAGAACGGCGGCTTCGAGGTCGTCCGCGACGTCGAGCCGGGCGAGGCCGTCTTCATCGACCTCGACGGCAAGCTCCACACGCAGCAGTGCGCCGCCGACCCGAAGCTCGTGCCGTGCTCGTTCGAGTACGTGTATCTCGCGCGGCCCGACTCGGTCATGAACGGCATCTCGGTGTACGAGGCGCGCCTGCGCATGGGCGACCGCCTCGCCGACACGATCGCGAAGTACACCCCCAAGAACAAGATCGACGTGGTCATGCCGATCCCCGACTCGTCGCGCCCCGCCGCGATGCAGGTCGCGCGCAAGCTCGGCATCGAGTACCGCGAGGGCTTCTACAAGAACCGTTACGTCGGCCGGACGTTCATCATGCCGGGGCAGGCGGTGCGCAAGAAGAGCGTCCGCCAGAAGCTCAACGCCATGTCGAGCGAGTTCAAGGGCAAGAACGTGCTTCTCATCGACGACTCGATCGTGCGCGGCACGACGTCGAAGGAGATCATCCAGATGGCGCGGGATGCCGGGGCGCTCAGCGTCACGTTCGCCTCCGCCGCCCCGCCGGTGCGCTACCCGCACGTCTACGGCATCAACATGCCCTCGCGGCACGAGCTCGTCGCGCACGGGCGGACGATCCCCGAGATCGCCGAGGAGCTCGGCGCGGACTACATGGTCTACCAGGAGATCGACGACCTGAAGGCCGCGATCCTCGAGGGCGCGCCCGATGTCGAAGACCTCGACATGAGCTGCTTCGACGGCCGCTACATCACCGGCACGGTCACCGAGGAGTATCTCTCCTGGGTCGAGGGCACGCAGGAGTCGTGACCTCCAGCGGTTCATCGTCGGCGCCGCGGCCCCTCTGGCAGGGACGCCTCCTCGCTTTCCTCGGGATCGTGCTCGTCGCGTTCTCGCTGCGGTCGGCCGTCGCGTCGCTCTCGCCGATCCTCGTCGAGGTCAACGCCGATTTCGCGGTGCCGAGCTGGGTCGTCGGTCTCATCGGGGCGGCGCCCCCGGTGTGCTTCGCGGTGTTCGGCATCGTGACGCCGGCGCTGGAGCGCCGGTTCGGTCTCGAGCGCCTGGCGGCGGCATCCATGGTCGTCGCCGGCCTGGCCATGCTGGGGCGTGCGCTCGTCGGCGACGCCGTGGGCCTGCTGCTCGTCACGACGGTGCTCTTCGCGGCGGTCGGCGTCGGGAACGTCGTGCTGCCGCCGCTGATCAAGCGGTACTTCCCGGACCGCACCGGGTCGATGACGGCGCTGTACTCGGCGCTTCTCGCGGTGGCCGCGTTCGTCCCGCCGCTGGTGGCCGTGCCCATCGCGGAGGCCGCGGGGTGGCGCATCTCTCTCGGCCTGTGGGCCGCGTTCGCGTTCGCCGCGATCGTCCCGTGGGTCACGATGCTGGCGGGGGCCGCGCGCACCGACCGCCGTGCCGGGGCTGCGCTCGCGGAGACCGACGACGACATCGACATCGACGAGCCGACCCCGCGGGTGCTCGGCCGCCTCGTCGGCGTGCCGCTCGCGTGGGCGCTCGCGGCGTCGTTCGCCGTCTCGTCGGCATCCGTTTACGCGTGCTTCGCGTGGCTGCCGACGGTGCTCGTCGAGCACGCCGGCGTCTCGCATGCCGCCGCGGGCGCCCTGCTCGCCCTCTTCGGAGCGCTCGGGATGCCGTGGTCGCTGCTCGTGCCGATGATCATCAGCCGCACCGGGCGCGTCGGCTTCATGTACGTCGGTGCGCTCGTCACCGGCCTCGCGGGTGCGCTCGGTATGGTGTTCGCGCCGACGACCGCGACGATCCTCTGGGTCGTGCTGCTCGGCGTGCCGCAGGGGCTCTTCCCGGGCGTGCTCGTGCTCATCCAGCGTCGCTCGCGGACGCACGAGGGCGCCGTGGCGCTGTCGAGCTTCACGCAGAGCGTCGGGTACGCGATCGCGGCGATCTTCCCGCTCGCGTTCGCGATCCTGCACGAGACGACGGGAGGGTGGGTCGCCCCGCTCCTCGTCCTCGGGGCGCTGTTCCTCGTGACGATCCCTGCCGGATACGTCGTGACGCGCACGCGCACGATCGAGGAGGAGTGGGAGAAGCGCAGCGAGCGCGCGTGGACGTGAGCGCGCGCCGATGATCAGAGGCGCGCGGCGATGATCAGACGCGCGCGGCGTCCTCGTCCTCGTCTTCGTCGTCGTACTGGTCTGCCCACTTGTCGACGTACGGGTCGTCCTCGTGGTGTCCCAGTTCCTTCTCGAGAGCGGAGTAGTTCACGTTGTACGTGTCGTACTTGAGTTCGCGAGCGATCTTGGTGTGCTTCGCCTTCTGACGGCCACGCCCCATGCGGGACCCCCTCATTTCTGACGTCACGGGCGGTGCGGCTGCTGCTCGCCCTCACCCGGTGCATTCGCGCCGCCGAGCGCTGTGATACGCCAGGCATCCGCGATCCGGCTCTTCAGCCGGGAAGAGTAGCATTCAGAATAACACGGGGCCCCCGGACCCTCGCGGTTCTCGGGACGAATGGCGCGAGCGGGCGGAGCGAAAGATGTCAGACGAAGCATCCGACGAGGTGCCCGCGGGCGCAGTCATCGTGGGAGCGATCCCCGATCAGCCTTCGCGCGTCCTCAAAGAGGGCGTGCGGTACGCGAAGCTGTTCGGCGCGCCGCTCATCGTCGCGCACGTCGACGTCACCCGATTCATCACCTATGAAGACCCCGACGGGTTCATCCAGTCGGCTCCCCTCGACATAGACGCGGCGACCGGCGAGGCGCAGCTGCAGAAGGTGCGGGCCCAGGCATCCGCCGTGCTCGATGCGGCCGACGTCGACTGGTCGGTGCGGCAACTCGTGGGCGACCCCGCGCTCGCGCTCAAGCACCTCGCCGAGCAGTCGCAGGCCCGCCTGATCGTCGTGGGGACGCGGCGGCGCGGCCTCGGCGAGTCGATCCGCGAGTTTTTCACCGGGTCGGTCGCCGCGCGTCTGGCGCACCGCCAGTCGCGCCCCATCCTGGTGGTACCGCTGGAGGACCCCGCCGCCGACGACGAGGCCCTCTGGCCCGACCCGCCCGCCTGACCGCCTGACCGCCTGTCCAGGCAAGCGAACGGGCGGTCAGGCAGACGACCGGCGGTTCAGCCGCGGAGCGAGCGGGTCAGCTCGGCGAGTGCGGTGTCGAGGTGACGGCTGAGGTCGTCGACCACGGATGCCACGATGACCCCGCCGTGCGCCAGATGGCTGCGCAGGTCGGCGCGGACGTTGGCGCGGAACTCGCCGACGAGGCCCTCGGCCCGGCGCAGCTGTTCGCGGGAGTCGGCGCGCGCGGCATCTTCCTGCATCGTCGCGCTCGCGGCGCGCTGCCGGGAGGTATCGCGGTCCGCCGCCGCTGCGGCGGCGAGGTCGGCGCGCAGACTCTTCATGGCTTCCTGCACGCTGCCGCGCACCTCGTCGGCGATGAGGCGGATGCTGTCGGCGAGGCCCGCCTCGATCCCCTCGAGGTCGCCGGAGCGCGCTGCGACCTCGGTGCGCCCCGCCTCGGTGATCGCGTAGACGGTCTTGCGGCCGTCGATGGTCTTTGTGACGAGGCCTTCCTCCTCGAGCTTCGCGAGCCGTGGATAGACGGTTCCGGCGCTCGGCGTGTAGGTGCCGCCGGTGCGATCGGAGAGCGCCTGCATGAGGTCGTAGCCGTGTCGCGGCGACTCGTCGAGCAGGCTCAGCAGGTAGAGCCGCAGGTCGCCGTGGGAGAAGACGGGAGCCATGCTCACGCCTCCCGTGCGGGGTCGGTCGGGTCGGTCTCGCTCTGCTCGGGCTGTGTCTGCCAGGGCTGGGCGGACTCGACTCCTGGCCCGGGCTCGGCCGACACGCTCTCCGCCGGCGCCGGATCGACGGCCGGTGCGGATGCCGCGGCATCCACCGCCTCGTCGGACGCACCCGACGGCACGGCGGCGCTGCGGCGGAGCACCGTGATCGCTCCCGACACCGAGTTCGCGCGCAGGTCGACGAAACTGCCGCTCAGCTCACCCACCGAGGCGACCCAGTTCGAGGGACCCGAACCAGACCGCGTCACGCCGTCGACGAGCAGGCGTCCGCTGACCGAGCGCAGGACGTAGTTGGCCGGGAGGTCTTCGTCGAGGCGCACCGTGCTCTCTCCCGAGACGGTGTTGAGACCGATGGCGTCGACGCGGCCCGCCGAGTCGACCATGATGTCGCCCGAGACGGTGTCGACGGATGCCTTCCGCACGGCGCCGATCGCAGCGACCGCACCGGAGACCGAGTTGGCGCTCAGGGTGCCGTCGAGTCCTCGGATCTGCACGTCACCTGAAACGGCATTCGCCGTCACGTCGCCCTGCATCCCGTCGACGATGATGTCGCCCGAGACCGTGTTGAGGCGCGCGCCCGAGACGAGGCCCGAGACGAGAGCGCTCGCCGACACGACGCCGAGGGTCAGCGCGATGCCGCGGGGGACCGCGACCGAAATCTCAGCCTTGGGCCCGCCCGAGCCGAAGTTCCGGAACACCTGCAGGAAGTTGTCCCACCGCAGCTGGGGGTGATCGATCTCGACGGTGTCGTCGGATGCCTCGATGCGCAGGTCCTGGATGGTCACGCTGTGCACTTCGATGCGGACGCCCGGCTCGTCGTGCCCGACGATGTCGATCTGGCCGCCGATGAGTCCGGCCTTGAGCTTGCGGATGTCGTCGAGGTCGATCACCCGGGTCTCGCCCGGCTTGATGAGCCACTTCTCGCGGGTCATGATTCTCTCCTTGTGTCAGGTTCGCGAATCGAGATATATCGCGATGGAGCGACCATAACACGATATATCGCGAGTTTGTCAAGATCCTCCCTCGCGCTGCGCAGATCGCGGCTTGACCTTGACGCGGCGTCAACCTTTACCGTGGATGACATGAACGAATGGTCGATCCAAGAGGTCGCGAAGATCGCGGGTACGACGAGCCGCACTCTGCGTCACTACGACGACGTGGGGCTGCTCGCCCCCACGCGCATCGGCGCGAACGGCTACCGCCGCTACGACAGTGCCGCGCTCGTGCGCCTGCAGCGCATTCTGCTGCTGCGAGAGCTCGGGCTGTCGATCCCGCAGATCGGCGAGATCCTCGCGCGGCCGACGGCCACCGAAGACGCGCTGACGCAGCACCTCGCGTGGCTGCGCAGCGAGCAGGACCGACTGACGCGCCAGATCGCGTCGGTCGAGTCGACCATCACCACACTGAAGAAAGGAGAGGAACCCATGGCGAAGGACATGTTCGACGGGTTCGATCACACCCAGCACAAGGACGAGGTCATCGAGCGGTGGGGCGAGGCGGCCTACGCCGAGTCCGACCGGTGGTGGACGGGCCTCGACGAGGCGCTGAAGGGCGATTTCGCCGCCCAGACAGCGGCGTTGAACGCCGCATGGCAGGATGCCGCAACGCGCGGCATCCCCGCCGCGGGCGATGAGGCGCAGGCGCTCGCCGGTCGGCACGTCGCGTGGCTCCGGAGCGTACCGGGCACGCCCGCCGCGACTTCGGGCGGCGACGTCGCGGGCTACGTGCGGGGTCTGGGCGAGATGTATGTCGCCGACCCGCGATTCGCGGCGAATTACGGCGGCGAGGCGGGGGCGGCGTTCGTCCGCGACGCGCTCGCCGCGTACGCCGACGCGCAGCTCTGAGCGAGTCGCGCAGCGGCGATTCGAAACGCCCGTACACGAGAAGAGGCGGCACCCCCGAAGCCAGGGGGTGCCGCCTCTGTCGTACGGTCGCGCGGCGTTACTTGTTGCCGCGGACGACGCGCAAGAGGAACGCGATCAGCGCGATGACGCCGACGATGATCGCGACCCACAGCAACCACTGCAGCGAGGCGTTCAGGCCGCTGACGATCGCGATGACGATCGCGACGATGATGATGATCAGGAGTGCGAGGTTCATGGGGGTGCTCCTTCCGCGGGGGACTCATGGGAGCTTGTCCCATGTCGTCACGGGCGTTGTGACATCCCGAACCTACCTGCTGCCTGAGAATCGGCTGACCCCCTTGCACCGTGACGATGATCTGCGATAGGGCCGGTGTATGCCCCAGAATCAGACCCCGTCGAGCCTCAAGGACCCGGAGCTCTACGAAGAGCTCCGCAAGGAGGGCGCCTCGAAGCAGAAGGCCGCCCGCATCTCGAACGCCGCCGCGCGCGACGGACGCAGCGCCGTCGGCAGACGGGGCGGGGCATCGGGGTCGTACCAGGACTGGACGGTGGCCGAACTCCGCGCCCGGGCGAAGGAACTCGGCATCACCGGCTATTCGGGAAAGCGCAAGGCGCAGCTCATCGAGATGCTGCGCGAGGACTGATGCCGCGCCTCAAGAAGGTCCATCCCGGCACCGACCCCGGCTTCCGCCGCACCCGCTCGGGTGACACCTTCCGCTACACCGACGCCGAGGGTGCCGCCCTGCCCGCGGCCGACCGCGAACGGGCGGTCGCCCTCGTCATCCCGCCCGCGTGGACCGACGTCTGGATCAGCGCCGCCCCGAACGGGCACATCCAGGCGACGGGCATCGACGAGGGCGGGCGCCTGCAGTACATGTACCACCCCGACTGGTCGGCGGGACGGGACAAGGGCAAGTACGCGCGCGCCCTGCAGCTCGCCGAGGCGCTGCCGCGTGCGCGCGGTCGCGTGACGGTGTCGCTGCGGCGCACCGACCTCGACCGCGAGCGGGTGCTCGCCACCGCGTTCCGGCTGCTCGACCAGGCGGCACCCCGTGTCGGGAGTGCGAAGTACCTCGCGAAGCACGGTAGTCGCGGCCTCACGACGCTGCGCCGGCGGGATGCCGCCGTGGCGGCCTCGGTGACGAGCCTGCGCTTCCTCGGCAAGAGCGGCAAGAGGCAGGAACTCGACATCGACGACGCCGAGCTCGCGATGGTGATCGAGCTTCTCGTCGCGGGCCGCCCCGCGGCGCCGCTGCTCGCCTACGTCCGGGGGCGCCGGCGGGTCTCGCTGACACCGAAGGACGTCAACGCGTACGTCCGAGCGATGACCGGCGGCGTCTTCACCGCGAAGGACTTCCGCACCCTCCGCGGCACGATCCTCGCCGCCGACGCGCTCGCCCGCATCGGCCCCGTGACGACGAAGACCGACCGCAAGCGCGCCGAGGTGCTCGCCGTGAAGGCGGCCGCCGCGGCGCTCGGCAACACGCCGTCGGTGGCGCGGAGCTCGTACATCGACCCGCGGGTCTTCGCCCGCTACAAGAGGGGCATCGTGCTCGATACGACGGTGTCGCCCGAGTCGGCGATCCGCACCCTCATCCTCGGGTGACGCGCGCGGGGCGCGGCGCGATCGAGGTGCCGGATTCTGTCGGCATCCCGTGCCCATACCGACGGATGCCGGCACCTCACGCGCCCGGCGCCGCGCGCCCGCCCCGCACGTGGGAAACCCGCCCGGCGGGTGCCGCGGCGATCGCCCGCCGCGCCGCTAGGGTGCGGTCATGACCCGCGCCGCCTGGTTCTCGCCGACGATCCTCGCGCTCGTCGTCGCGGGCGGCGCGCTGGGGGTCGCGGCGCGGGCGGCGCTCATCCTCCCGATCCCTCAGGGCGCGTATACCCAGGGCGCGTATACCCAGGGCGCGTATACCCAGGGCGCCCACCCGCTCGTGGTGCCCGCCGTGACGATGGCGATCAACATCGTCGGGTCGCTCCTGCTCGGCGTCGTCGTCGGTCGCCTGGGGGAGAGGCATGCGCACCTGCGCGCGTTCTTCGGCACCGGGGTGCTCGGGGGCTTCACGACCTACAGCGCGTTCGCCGTGCACGCGGTCACCCTCGGCAGCGCCAACCCGCTCGCGGGGCTCCTCCTCATGGCACTCTCCGTCTTCGGCGGGGCGCTCGCCGCGGCGCTCGGTCTACAGTGGGGACTCCGGCGGGGGAGCGGCGAGGTCCCGCCCGCCGACACGCCCGCCCCGGAGGATGCCGAGTGACGCCCCTCGAGATCGGCGCGCTCGTTCTCGGCGGAGGCCTCGGCGCGGGAGCCCGCTACATCGTCGACGGCCTCGTCACGCGCGGCCGGAAGGATGCCTTCCCCCTCGGCATCCTCATCGTGAACGTCATCGGGTCGTTCCTGCTGGGCCTTTTCACCGGCATTCCGCAGTTCACGGGGGTGTGGCTCGCGGTCCTCGGCACCGGCCTGCTCGGCGGCTTCACGACGTTCAGCGCCGTATCGGTGGAGTCCGTGCTCCTCGCGCGGCGCGGGCGGCGCGACTGGGCGTGGACCAATCTCCTCGGCACGCTCGGGGCGTGCCTGATCGCCGCGGCGCTCGGCCTGCTGATCGGCGGACTCTTCCCGCGCTGAGCGCGCGGCACCGCTTCTCGCGCATGCGAGAATAGCCTTCGATACATTCCTGTATCGAAGGCCGTCCGCCGCACCGCACCATCGCACCGCGCTCACAGCAAAGGTCTCCCGTGTCGAATCTCGCCGTCCTGAGCCTGAAGAACCGCGCGCTCATCGCGCTCATCACGATCGTCGCGGCGATCTTCGGCGGGCTGGCGCTCACGAACCTCAAGCAGGAGCTCATCCCCTCGATCGAGTTCCCGCAGCTGTCGGTGCTCACGACCTACCCGGGCGCCTCGCCCGACGTCGTCAACAACGACGTGTCGACCCCGATCGAGACCGCGATCCAGGGCATCCCGGGGCTCGAGTCGACGACCGCGACCTCCACGACCAACGCGTCGATCATCCAGGCATCCTTCACCTACGGCACTGACCTCGCGACCGCCGAGCAGAAGATCCTGCAGGCGGTGAACCGCATCAAGTCGACGCTCCCCGACGGCGTGGAGCCGAACGTCGTGTCGTTCTCGATCGACGACCTTCCCGTCATCGCGCTCGCCGTCACCGGCTACGACGACGAGGAGACGATCCAGTCGCAGCTCGAGACGAGCGTCATCCCCGATCTCGAAGACGTCGACGGCGTGGGCTCTGCCACGATCGTCGGCGGGCGCGGGCAGCGCGTCACCATCACCCCCGACCCCGCGAAGCTCGCCGCCGCCGGGTTCACGCAGAGCGCCATCACCGACGCGCTGGACCAGAACGGCACCCTGTTCCCCGGGGGGTCGGTCACCGAGGGCGATCAGACGCTCACCGTGCAGTCGGGCGCGAAGCTCACGACCGTCGACGAGATCTCGCAGCTTCCGCTCGTGCCTTCGACGCCCGAGCAGGTCGCCGGCGGCCCCGTCACGATCGCGGACGTGTCGACCGTCGCGCTCGCGCAGGACCCGGTCACCTCGATCTCGCGGGTGAACGGCGAGCCGGCCCTCACGATCTCGATCACGAAGCTCCCCGCCGCGAACACCGTCGACGTCTCGCGCGCGGTCACGGCGCTCCTGCCCGATCTGCAGGATGCCATCGGGACGAACGCCGAGTTCACCGTCGTCTTCGACCAGGCGCCGTTCATCGAGCAGTCGATCGAGGCGCTCGCCCAGGAGGGTCTGCTCGGACTCGTCTTCGCGGTGATCGTGATCTTCCTGTTCCTGCTGTCGGTGCGCTCGACGCTCGTCGCGGCGATCTCGATCCCGACGAGCGTGCTCATCACCTTCGTCGGCATCCAGACGTTCGGCTACTCGCTGAACATCCTGACCCTCGGCGCTCTCACCATCGCGATCGGGCGCGTCGTCGACGACTCCATCGTCGTGATCGAGAACATCAACCGGCACTACGTCGAAGGCGCCGACAAGGGGGCCTCGATCCGCCTCGCGGTGCGCGAGGTCGCCGCGGCGATCACGGCATCCACCATCACGACCGTCGCCGTGTTCCTGCCGATCGCGTTCGTCGGCGACGTGACCGGCGAGCTCTTCCGACCCTTCGCCCTCACCGTCACGATCGCGATGCTCGCCTCGCTGTTCGTGTCGCTGACGATCGTGCCGGTGCTCGCGTACTGGTTCCTCAAGCCCGGCAAGGCCCCGAAGGATGCCGACGGCAACCCCATCGACCCGGAGGATCCGGCCGCCCCGCCCACGCGTCTGCAGCGCGGCTATCTGCCGGTGCTCGGCTGGACGCTCACGCACTCGTGGACGACGCTCCTCATCGCCGTGCTGGTCCTCGCCGGCACGCTCGCGGCCGCGCCGTTCATGAAGACGAACTTCCTCGGCGACAGCGGCCAGAACACGTTCACCGTCACGCAGGAACTCGCCCCCGCGGCGAGCCTCGACGCAGAGGATGCCGCGGCGCAGCGCGTCGAAGAGGCGATCCTCGGGGTCGACGGCATCACGACGGTGCAGACCTCGATCGGGTCGAGCGGGTCCGCGGTGCGCGACGCGTTCTCCGGCGGGTCGTCGGGCGTCACCTACTCGATCACGACCGATGCGTCTGCCGACCAGGAGCAGGTGCGCCAGGACGTGCAGGATGCCGTCGAAGCGCTCGACGACGTCGGCACCATCACGGTCGCCGCGGGCCAGGGCGGGTTCGGATCGAGCGACATCGAGGTCGACGTCACCGCCCCCGACGCGGACGCCCTGCAGACCGCGACCGATGCCGTGGCCGCCTCGCTCGACGGCAAGGACGGCATCGGCCAGGTGACGTCGAACCTCTCGGCATCCCTGCCCTACGTCGCCGTCACCGTCGATCGTGACAAGGCCTCGGCGCTCGGTCTCTCGGAGGTCGCCGTCGGCGCGCTCGTGTCGAACACGATGCAGCCGCGCCAGGTCGGCACGGTCGAACTCGACGGGCGTGCCGTCACCGTGTACCTGCAGGCCGAGTCGGTGCCCGACACGATCGACGCGCTGAAGGCGCTCGAGATCCCGACGGCGACCGGCCCGCTGCCGTTGTCGGAGATCGCCACGGTCGAGGAGAGCCAGGGCCCGACCTCGATCACGACGCAGCGCGGTCAGCGCACGTCGACCGTCACCGTCACCCCGACGACCGACGACCTGAACGCCGCCTCGGCGACGGTCCGCACCGCGCTCGACGACGTCGAGCTGCCGACCGGAGCCGACGCCGAGATCGGCGGCGTGCTGACGCAGCAGCAGGATGCCTTCAGCCAGCTCGGCCTCGCGATGCTCGCGGCGATCCTCATCGTCTACATCGTCATGGTCGCGACCTTCAAGTCGCTCCGCCAGCCGCTGCTGCTGCTCGTCTCGGTGCCGTTCGCCGCGACGGGCGCGATCCTGCTGCAGATCGCGACCGGGGTGCCGCTCGGCGTCGCGTCGCTCATCGGTGTGCTGATGCTGATCGGCATCGTCGTGACGAACGCGATCGTCCTCGTCGACCTCGTCAACCAGTATCGCGAGAAGGGTCTGTCGACCCACGACGCGACGATGGCCGGTAGCGCGAGGCGTCTGCGCCCGATCCTCATGACGGCGCTCGCGACGATCTTCGCCCTCACCCCGATGGCCCTCGGAATCACGGGCCACGGCGGGTTCATCTCGCAGCCCCTCGCGATCGTCGTGATCGGCGGCCTCATCTCGTCGACGTTCCTGACGCTCCTCGTGCTGCCGACGCTCTACAACCTCGTGGAGGGCGCGAGCGAGCGCCGCGCCGCGCGGCGGGCGGCCCGCGAGGGTGATGGTGCGGCGGCGGGCTCGGATGCCGACGACGCGGGCGACCACGGCGCGACCTCGGACGGCGACGCGACCTCGGAGGGTGCTGTGACCTCGGCATCCACCGCCCAGCTGCACCCCCGCCGGGCCCGCCGCCGGGCCCGCCCCGCGGACTGACCCGCGCCTCGCCCGCGCGCCCGCGCCCGTCGCAGATTCCCGCACCCGTCGCAGATTCGGAGATGCGTCACGGATTCGGACGCGGATGCCCAAGGCATCCGAATCTGTTCACCATCTCCGATTCTGTGACGCGTGGGCGCGTGCGGGGCTCAGCGTCGCCGGGGGCGCAGGAGCCAGGGGCGGAGCATGGTGGTGATCCAGGGGAGCACCCAGAACACCATGATCGGGGTGAAGATCAGGGTGCTGACGGCGACGCGGAGGGGCAGAGGCCACGCGGCGAACGTCGGAACGAACAGCAGCAGCCACGTGCCGACGAGGTTCACCGGGAAAAAGCCCAGCCAGATGGCGACGGCCTGCTTCCACGGCGGGGGAGCGGGCAGGAGGGGTTCCTGGACGGGGCCGGTCGCGGGGATGTCGGAAGCGTGCGCGGACGCCGCGGGCGACTCGACGCTCGTCGCGAACGGCGCGTCGAACCACCCCTCGATGCCCGTCCGGCGCTCGACCCGCACCTCGCGCGCGAACGCACGGCCCGAGTCGAGCCACCAGGTGCGCTGGCCGGAGGTCTCCCAGGCTTCGAGCGTCTCGAGATCGCGGAAGCGATACAGCATGTACCAGTGGTCGCTGTCTTCGCCCGTGCGCACCCACCCCGACCCGAGGAAGCCAGGGAAGTGCGCGGCGAGATCGGTGCCGGCCTGCATCCAGCTGGTTGCCTCGACGGTGCGCGACGGGTCGATCCGGCGTTCGATCGCGACCGTGATCGGATGCAGGTCGGTGGTTGTCATCTGACCATTGTGCGCGTTCATTGTTGCGTGCATGTTGCAGGATGCCCAAAACTGCGTGTCGCGGTTGCGCGAATCGCCCTCTCGGGACCCGGCTCAGGGTGAGTGCCCAGGCATCCCCAGTAGACTGGGCAGGTCGGCTCTGGACACCGCGCGCGAGCGCGGCTCGGGCAGTGAGTGCTGTGTGTAGTCCACGGGGCCGATGGTGAGCGCCGTTCGGCGCGCATGAACCATCACTGTGAATGGCCCCCGGCCGACGATCGTCCGGGTTGTCCGCACGCGCCCCACCTCATCGGAGGGCGACGGGTGGGCGCTGTTCTCGCACGAGAAACCCAGAAGGACACCACCATGCCCAAGAACAAGAAGCCGGCCGGCGGCCGCGCCCAGAGCTTCGAGCCGCGCTACGGCGCGAAGAAGACGTCGTACCAGGATGCGAAGCGTCGCCCGGGACAGTCGTCCGCCGGAAAGCCCGGCTCGAGGAGCCCCAGCCACCGCGGATACCGTCCCGACGCGACCGACGAGCAGACCCCCGCGAAGAAGCAGCGCTGGAGCGCCCAGGAGCGCGCGGGCCGCGATGAGGCCCGGGGCATCCGCACCCAGGCCCACGGCGACCGCACGAGCCGCGACGACCGTCCCCGCCGCGACGACCGTCCGGCCCGTTCGTACGATGACCGCCCCGCGCGGAAGTACGACGACCGTCCGGTGCGCTCCTACGACGATCGTCCGGTTCGCAACTCCGGAGATTCGGCGCGCGGCGGCCGTGACGGGGGTGCTCGGGGCGCTCAGGGCCGGGATTTCCGGAGTTATGAACAGCGCCCGGCTCGCTCCTACGACGGCCGCCCCCGCCGCGACGACCGTCCCGCCCGGAACTACGACGACCGCCCGGCGCGGAAGTTCGACGACCGTCCCGCCCGGAAGTTCGACGACCGCCCCGCTCGCTCCTTCGACGGCCGCCCCCGCCGTGACGACCGTCCCGCCCGCGGCGACCGTCCGACCTACGGCGGCAACCGGTCCGACTGGCACGCCGACGCGAAGGCCGAGGAGAAGCGCCGCGCCTACGAGGAGCACGCCGACACCGTCCACGAGAAGCTGCAGGCGCAGGCCGTCGAGGCCGTCGAGGTCGCGGATGCGACGTTCTCGTCGCTCGGCCTCGGTGACAACATCGTGCGGACGCTCGGTGAGCTCGGCGCGGCATCCCCCTTCCCGATCCAGGCTGCGACGATCGGACCGATCCTCGCCGGCGCCGATGTGCTCGGGCGCGGCCGCACTGGCTCGGGCAAGACGATCGCCTTCGGCGCTCCGCTCGTCGAGTCGATCCTCCGGGGTCAGGCCGGCAAGCGCCGCGAGTTCGGGCGCAGCCCCAAGGCTCTGATCCTCGCGCCGACGCGCGAGCTCGCGCTGCAGATCGACCGCACGATCCAGCCGATCGCGCGGAGCGTCGGCCTCTTCACGACGCAGGTCTACGGCGGAGTGCCGCAGGCGCGTCAGGTCGGTGCGCTCAAGAAGGGCGTCGACATCGTCATCGGCACGCCCGGCCGCATCGAAGACCTCCAGGAGCAGGGCAAGCTCGACCTGTCGGAGATCCGCATCGTCGTGCTCGACGAGGCCGACCACATGTCGGAGCTCGGCTTCCTCGAACCGATGCAGCGTCTCCTCCGCCTCGTGCCGCAGGATGCCCAGAAGCTGCTCTTCTCGGCCACCCTCGACCGCGAGGTCGCGGCGCTCGTCGACGAGTTCCTCGTCGACCCGGCCGTCTACGAGGTCGCCGGTGAAGATCAGGATTCGGGGACGATCGACCACCGCGTGCTCGTCATCGACCACCGTGACAAGGCCGAGATCCTCACGGAGCTCGTCGACCGCGAGGGGCGGACCCTCGTCTTCGCCCGCACGCGTGCGTACGCCGAGATGCTCGCCGAGCAGTTCGACGACGCCGGCATCCGCGCGGTGGCCCTCCACGGCGACCTCAACCAGGCCAAGCGCACGCGCAACCTCGAGAAGCTGACGTCGGGGCGTGTGAACGTGCTCGTCGCGACGGATGTCGCCGCCCGCGGCATCCACGTCGACGACATCGACCTGGTCGTCCAGGCCGACGCTCCCGACGAGTACAAGACGTACCTGCACCGCTCCGGTCGCACAGGGCGTGCGGGCCGCAGCGGCACCGTCGTGACCCTCATCACTCGTCAGCGCCGCCGGCGCATGACCGAGATGCTCGACCGCGCCGAGATCGACGCGCCGTTCGAGGACGCCCGCCCGGGCGACGAGCTGCTGCTCGAACTCGCCGGTGTGCAGGTCGACCCGACCGCCTGACCTCCGGCATCCGCCGCTCGCCCCGCGTTCGTCGACCTCTGCGGCCGGAGCGCGGGGCGACGGCGTTCACGGGCCGCGGAGTGAGCCGACTCAGGACCGCGGGGCGAGCTGACTCACGATGAAGGCGTTCCCCTGCGGGTCGCGGAGTACCGCCTCGAGCGTCCATTCGGTGTCGGTGCGCGAGACGATCTCGCCGCCGAGGCGCTCGGCGACGAGCGCGGACTCGTCGCGGTCCGCGACGGCGAACCGCACCCACCACCCGGGGGCGGGTTCGTCGTCCGTGCTCTCGAAGATCTCCGCGACCGCGTCGGCGAAGCCCTCGGGCGCGAAGCTCTGCCGCTCGTGGATGCCGGGATCCACCGTCGACGCCAGGTGCGCGCCGTAGCCGGGCAGTCGGATCCTTCCCGCGGCGAGGCCGGGGTCGTACTCCCAGCCCCAGACGGTGGAGTAGAACCCCATCGAGGCGGGGATGTCCGGGGTGACGAGGTCGCTGAAGTTCCACGCGCCGGGTGCGTTGACGACCTGCGCGCCGGGATGGGCGCGGGCCTCCCAGAGTCCGAACACGGCGCCGAGGGGGTCGGCGCAACGCGCGCCCCGGCCGAAGGGGCTCCCGGCATCCGGCAGCTCGATGAGCGTGCCGCCCGCCGCCTCGATGTCGGCGCACGTCTGCTCGATGTCGTCGGTCGCGATGAACGAGACCCACCCGTGCGGCGCCTCGGCGCCCGGCTCGGACCGGGCGGAGAGGGCGAGCGCCGCGACGTCGGCGCGTGGGCCCGGGGCATCCGCGCCGTCGAGCCGCGCGAACAGATACGCGGCGGGCTCCGTCGGGATCGCGCTCGCGTACGTCCAGCCGAACAGGCCCGCGTAGAACGCCGCCGCGCCGGCCGTGTCGGGCGTGTCGAGCTGCACCCAGCACGGGACGCCCGTCGGATAGGTGCGCTTCTCGTCGTCGCCCATGATCGGCCCCTTCTCGGTCGGTGTGGGGGTCATGCTCGGTCGGATCAGGCGTCATCGTAGGCGGCTGTCTCACCGTTCCGCCAGGGGGTGGGCGTGGGGTCTTGGCGCCCCTAGCCTCGATGCGCATGCGACAGCTCACCCTGAGAACGCCCGTCATCGCGGCCGCAGCCGGTGCCCTTATCGTCGCCTGCGTCGCATGCAGCCCCGATCCCGCGCCGACCGCCTCGCCGTCGTCTCCGATGTCGACCCCGTCGTCTTCACCGACCGCCACACCGACGCCCACGCCGACGCAGACGCTCGACGGCCCCCCGCAGCCCGACGCCGAGACCGCGGCCGCCTGCGAGCAGAAGATCCCCCTGTCGACGATCCAGGATCTCGAGGGCAGCCCCGCCTGGCAACAGGTGCAGTACGACCCGAAGCCCCTCGCGGAGAAGGTCATCGGACCTGCCGCCAAGGAGGCCGCCGCGAGCGCCGTGGAGATCCTCGATTGCGGGTGGGGCGTGCCGAACTCCGATAGTGGGATGACGTTCACGCTCGCCGACTTCTCCGACCAGGGTGCACGTGACGCGCTCATCGCCGCCCTCGACGCCTCGGAGTACGAGATGACCGCCGTCGGTGCGTACAACTTCTACACGAACGTCGAGGAGGGCATGGGCGGCACGACCGGGTACGCCTTCGACGCGAAGTCGAACTGGTACATCGTGACTGGCAGCATGACTGAGGAGCATGCCCGCGACTACCTCGTCTCGGCGACGCAGGCGACCAACACCTTCTGAGCGCAACCGCCCCGCTCAAAACAGCCGCGTCGCAGCGAGCGCCTCGCCGCGGGGCGTGGGCGCTGCTCGCGCCCCGCGCGCCGTCGTCCGTACGGGGCCTGCCCGCGGGGGCCGATTCTCCACCTCCTCTTCCGCGCCGCCGCCGAGTCCGTGCCGTCGCAGCAGCGGACGCACGCGCGCGGCGAGCATCTTCCGGTATCCCTCCGGCGCGTAGGCGGATGCCCCGGGGTACAGCCCCCGGTACGCCGGCACCAGTTCGGGGTGATCGCGCTCGAGCCACTGCCAGAACCACTCCTTGGCACCAGGGCGCAGGTGCAGCGCGCCGAACACGACGCGCGTCGCCCCCGCGGCGCGGATCCGCGCCAACGCGTCGTCGATGGCCGGCGCCGAGTCGGTGATGTGGGGGAGGAGGGGCATGAGGAAGACCGACACCCGGAATCCGGCATCCGTCGCCGCGCGCACTGTCGCGAGCCGCGCGGCCGCGCTGGGCGTCCCCGGTTCGATCGCGGCCTGCAGCGCGTCATCGAAGACGGCGATCGACATCGCGAGGGAGATCGGCACACGTGTCGCGGCATCCGCCAGCAGCGGGAGATCTCGTCGCAGGAGCGTCCCCTTCGTCAGGATCGACAGCGGCGTCCGGCTTTCGGCAAGGGCGCCGATGATCTCCGGCATCAGCCGGTAGCGGCCCTCCGCGCGCTGGTAGGGGTCGGTGTTGGTGCCGAGCGCGACCGGCTCGCGGGCCCACGTGGGCTTTGCGAGCTCGCGTCGCAGGACGTCGGCGACGTTCACCTTGACGACGACCTGGCTGTCGAAGTCGCGCCCCGCGTCGAGGTCGAGATAGGTGTGCGTATTGCGAGCAAAGCAATACGAACATGCATGAGTGCATCCACGATAGGGATTGACGGTCCAGTCGAACGGCATCGCCGACATCGCCGGCACGTGGTTGAGTGCCGACTTCGCGTGGACCTCGTGGAACGTCACTCCCTGGAACTCCGGTGTCGTCACCGAGCGCACCAGGCCCTCGAGCGTTTCGAGTCCGGGCAGCGCGGAGGCATCCTTCTCTCCGATACTCTGTCCCCGCCACCGCATATCGACATTAGAACAGATATGCGATAGCGTCGCAAGACGTCCATCACACGCCGTCGTGAAACCCAGTACCATTACCTCTGGGATGGAATCTCACGATCCGGTGGATGCACTCCCGCAATCTTCGAGAACTCGACGACGAGAGGAAGGCGCACCATGGAGCGCGACATCTACGACGAAGACCACGAGGCGTTCCGCGACGTCGTCAAGGAGTTCGTCAAGCGGTATGTGACCAACGAGGCCCGCGAGAAGTGGGATGCCGACGGCGAGGTCGACCGCGCGACCATGCTCGCCGCGGGCGAGTCGGGCATCATCGGCCTGAGCGTCCCCGAGGAGTTCGGGGGCGCGGGCATGCTGCAGGACTACCGCTTCCGCGCGATCGTCAACGAAGAGGTCATCCGCGCCGGCGCGGGCTCGCTCGCGGGCGCCTTCGGCATCCAGGACGACCTCGCGATCCCGTACATCGTCCACATGGGCACGCAGGCGCAGAAGGAGAAGTGGCTGCCGCGCATGGCGACCGGCGAGGTCCTCGGCGCGCTCGCGATGACCGAGCCGGGCGCCGGCTCGGACCTGCGCGGCATCAAGACCACCGCGAAGAAGGTCGACGGCGGCTACATCGTCAACGGCGCGAAGACCTTCATCTCCTCGGGCAAGACCGCCGACATCGTCGTGACGTTCGTCAAGACGGGCGAGGGCAACCGTCCCGACGCGTTCTCGATCCTCATCGTCGAGAACGGCATGGAGGGCTTCGACCACGGCAAGAAGCTCCACAAGATGGGCTTCCAGGGCCACGACACCGCCGAGCTCTCGTTCACCGACGTGTTCGTCCCCGAAGAGAACCTCATCTCGGGCGAAGAGGGCCGCGGCTTCATCCAGCTCATGATGAATCTCCCCCTCGAGCGCATGTCGATCGGCGTCGCCGCCGCGGCCGCCTCGCAGGCTGCCCTCGAGTGGACCGTCGCCTACACGAAGGACCGCGAGGCCTTCGGCGAGCGGATCATCGATTTCCAGAACACGCGCTTCCAGCTCGCGTCGATCGCCGCCGACGTCGAGGCGCTGTGGGCCTACACCGACCGCGCGCTGCTCGCGTACAAGGACAAGAAGCTCTCGGCCGAGGATGCCGCGATGTACAAGTTCTGGGCGACCGAGCGCGAGTGGGAGATCCTCGACATCGGCGTGCAGCTGCACGGTGGCTACGGCTACATCACCGAGTACCCGATCGCCCGTGCTTTCCTGGATGCCCGTGTGCACCGGATCTACGGCGGCACCAACGAGATCATGCGCGACATCGTCTCGCGTCAGATCGCCGGCAAGCGCTGACGCTCATCTGACCCGTCGGCGACGTCGACACCGAAACGGCCGGGAGGCTTCGCCCTCCCGGCCGTTCGCGTGTCCGGCATCCTGACGCCGACCTCCGAGCGGGATCGGGGCGGACGCAACGGCAAGGCCCCGTGCGCGACACGCCGCACTCGACGTGCGCGCGACGGCGTGTCGGCGTCGAAGCCTTGCCGTTGGTGACAGGGGCAGTGGGATGCCGAGACTCCTTCCCCCGGGCATCAGCCCTCGGCGACGGGGGCGACCGGCGCCGGATCCGCGGCCGCCGCCCGCCGGCGCGCGAGGCGCGCGACCCCGGCAGCGCGGAGCCGGTCGGCGATCACCAGCCCGAGCCACGTGGCGACCGCCGCCGACGCGAGCAGACCGACGACGTAGAGGACGACGACCCACCAGGGGAACGCGGTCATGTTCGCAGAGGTCACGGTCCACAGCGCGTAGAGCACGAAAGCGCTCAGCGCACCGACGTAGTACAGCCCGCGGCCCCACTTGCGGTAGAGCGTCACGAGGAACGGCAACTCGATGAACGCGGCGAACATGACGTTCGTGACGACGATCGCGGGCCCGCTCGCCGAGAACGGCGCCGCGACGAGTCCCGAGATGAGGCCCGTCAGCACAGCCGCGCCGGGCTTCTCGATGAGACGCATGGCGATGACGAATCCGATGACCCACGCGCCGGCCGTCAGGGCGCCGAGCGGGGGGAACGTCGCGTAGGTGAGCGTCGACAGCGCGGTCATCGGGATGATGAGCAGTCCCGTGGCGACGCCGATCGCGGCGCAGGTGAGCAGGTAGGCGGTGGTGGCTTTGCCCATCAGAGGGTTCCTTCCGTGTGGTTGTGTTCCGCGCGGTTCTGTTCGGATTTCGGCGTCGGTGAGGAGGCGCCCACGCGCCAGTACCCGACGAAGCTGATCTGGCTCTTGTCGAGCCCCTGCGAGACGAGGTGGCGGCGCGCCGATGTCGGCAGCGCCTGCTCGCCGACGATAAACGCGTGGGTTGCGGGCGCCGGCGCCGGGAGGGTCTGCAGTTCGGCGAGGGCGAGGGTGCCGGGCTTGACGCCCTCGGGGCGCACGAGCCAGCGCACCTCGACGCCCTCGGGCGCCTCGAAGGGCAGTACATCGTCGGACGAGGGCGCCTCGATGATCGCGACGCCCGTCGCGGAACGTGGCAGCGAAGCGCAGACACCTGCCACCGCGGGCGCACCCGTCTCATCAGCCACGAGCAGCAGGTCGTCGACACCGCGCGCCGGGTTGAACCCGAGGCCCTCGTCGATGATGACGACCGACTCGCCCGTCGTCGCCGCCTCCGCCCAGCGCGACGCGGGGCCGGCGGTCGCACCCGACCCGTGCAGCACGAAGTCGACGTCGATCTCGGGCCCTCCCGACGCGCCCGCGGCCCGGAACGCCCGCACGGTGTAGTTGCGCATGACGGGCCGCACCCCGTCGGGGATCCGCAGATACTTCACGTACCCGAAGATCTTGTTCGCCTTCGCGGGGATCCGCTCGAGCCCATCGTCACCGCCGTCGCCGCCGTCGTGGTTTCGGCGCGGCAGGAACAGGCGGAACCACTGGTCGTACCCCATCGGCACGAACTGCGCGATGTCGCCACCGCCGAGGGTGACACGGATCCAGTGCGCGCCCAGGCGTTCGGTGCGCAGGACCTCGAGGCGCAGGAGCTCTTGCGATGCGGGCTTCACGAGCGCGGAGGCGCGGGCCATGCGGTGTCCTTTCGGCGGGAGGTTTCCCCGGGCCGGGGATCGGCGGGCGGGCACGTCATCAGAGTGTCCAGGGGAAGAAGAAGGTGAGGATGCCGGCACTCACGAGCCAGAAGACGACGACGAACACGGTGTCGCGCCTCCGCCACGGCACGAGGTGGCGTTCGGTGCGGTCGGGGTAGGCGCCGAAGGCCCGGGCATCCATCGCCAGCGCGACCCGCTCGGCATGCCGGATCGCCCCCGCCAGCAGCGGCACGATGTACCCCCACCAGCGCGCGAGAGAGCTGAAGGGGCCGCGCCCGACGTGCGCTCCGCGCACCCGGTGCGCCTGCCGGATGACCTCGAGCTCGTACCCGAACCGCGGCACGAAGCGGAATGCCGCGAGGGCCGTGTAGCCGATCCGGTACGGCACCCGCAGCTGCTGCACGGCGGCGCGGACGAGGTCGGGGCCGGCCGTCGTGAGCCCCGCGATGAAGGCGAGCGCGATGATCGCCGCGAGCCGCACGCCCGTCGCCATGCCGATCATCAGCGCCCCGCCGTAGAGGTGCCAGCCCCCGATCTGCAGGACGGTCACCGACGTGTCGACGCGGGAGGCATCCGTCCACACCGCCATGCCCAGGCCCAGCACGATCGCCGCGGCGGGGATCGCGACGCCGAGCAGCAGCGCGAGGCGCCCCGTCAGGCGCGCGCCGGTGAGGAGCACCAGATACGCGAGCGCGAGGAAGGCGAGCGGCGTCGCGAGGTCGCGGACGAAGACGAGCAGGATCATCGCGGGGAGGGGCGCGGCGAACTTCGCGATCGGCCCGAGCCGGTAGAGGTACCGGCCCGAGGGCGCCGCGGTCGCGTACGGGTCGATGGCGACGGCGCTCATGCCCCGTCCCCCGTCGCGGCGGGCGCTTCGGCGGCCCGCGGCAGGTCGGCGAGGCGCGTGACACCGGCGAGCGAAGGATGCCTCGTCAGGCCCGCGAACGCGCGAGCGAGCGGCGGGCGGCGGAGGCCGGCGCGCTCGAGCAGGGCGGCATCGGCGAAGATGTCGGGCGTCGCGGCATCCGCCATGATCCGGCCGTCGCCGACGACGATCGTTCGCTGCGCGTACTCGGTGACCAGTTGCATGTCGTGCGTGACGACGAGGATCGTCGTGCCCTCGCGGTTGAGGTCCTGCAGCAGCGTCAGCAGCTCGTCGGCCCGCGCGCGGTCCTGCCCGAAGGTCGGTTCGTCGAGCGCCAGCACGGGCGCACCGGCGACGAGCGCCGTACCGACCGAGAGACGCCGCTTCTGCCCGCCGGAGAGGAGGAACGGATGGACGTCGGCTTTGTCTTCGAGGCCGAAGCGGCGGAGCACCTCGGTCGTGCGCGCGGTGACCTCGTCGTCGGGGAGCTTCTGCAGTCGCAGTCCGTGCGCGAGCTCGTCGAAGACGGTGTGCGCGATGAACTGGTGCTCGGGGTTCTGGAAGACGAAGCCGACGCGGCGCGAGAGCTTCCGGAGGTCGACCCGCGAGATGTCGGCGCCGTCGACGGAGACCTGACCGCGCGGAACGCGCACCACCCCGGCGAGCGACTGGAGGAGCGTCGTCTTGCCGGCGCCGTTCGCGCCGACGATCGCGACGAACTCGCCGGGGCGCACGTCGAGGTCGACGCCGTGCAGGATCTCGGTCCTGCCGCGCTGCGTGCGGAGATTCCGGGCACGGATCAGCGGCGCGGTGTCCATCGTGGTCGCGTCGGCGATGGTCGTCGCGTTGCCGGAGGCGGCGGAGACGGGAGACGGCGTGCGGGATTCGAGGGCAGGCGCGGGCGAGGATGCCGTGGCTACGGCGACGCGGAGCTCGTCGGCATCCACCGGCAACGGGTCGATGCTCCAGCCGGCCGCGCGCAGTCGCAGCGCCGCGAGGGTCGCGACGGGGAGCCAGACCCCCATCGCGTGCAGCTCGTCGGCGCGAGCGCGGAGGACCTCGTCGACCGTGCCGTCCGCGTAGGTGCGGCCCTCGTGATCGAGGACGACGACCCGGTCGGTGATCGCGACGGCGGCGTCGAGGTTGTGCTCGATCAGGACGATCGACCGGTCGCCGGCGGCGACCAGATCGCCGAGGGCGGCGTAGACCTCTTCGATGCCCTGCGGGTCGAGGTTCGCCGTCGGCTCGTCAAGTACGAGGAGGGGTGAGCCCATCGCGAGGGCGCATGCGATCGCGAGGCGCTGACGTCCGCCGCCGCTCAGGCGGTCGGGGTTCTCGGCGCGGCGCTCCCAAAGGCCGACACGGCGGAGTGCGTCTTCGGCGCGCGCGAGGACGATGTCGACCGGCACCCGCAGGTTCTCGGGGCCGAAGGCGACCTCGTCGAGCAGCGTGCCGGTGACGAGCTGCGCGTCGGGGTCTTGGAAGACCATGCCGACATGCGTGCTGAGGCGCGAGACCGGTGTCGTCTGGGTGTCGAGTCCGTCGACGCGGACGACCCCCTCGACGCTCGCCGGCACCGCCTGGGGGATCAGCCCGTTGAGCGCGAGTGCGAGGGTCGACTTGCCGGCGCCGCTCGGACCGAGGAGCAGCACGACCTCGCCGCGTGCGACCTCGAAGCTCGCGCCGGCGGGGGTCGCGACGGCGGCGCTCTCGTGCCGGATCGCGAGGCTCCGTACCGAGAGCAGCGGCGCCGCCGCGCCGTCGGCGGAGGCCGCGGTGCGCGTGGAGGCGGCTGAGGTCACGGGAGGTCCAGACGATCGAGGGCGCGGGCCGCGAACGCGGCGGGCGGCGGTGCGGCGAGGTCTCGGCGGCGGGATGCCGCGAAGGTAGCATCTCCTAACTTAGCCGACCCTAACCTCGCGTAACACGTCGGGTCCGGCCGTCACCCCGTTCGGTTCGCAGGAGATTCGGTCGTGGGCGGGGCACCAGGCCCGAAATGCCGGGGCCCACCGCGTCGGCGGTCGAGGAAGTCCTGCGAACCGAACGCCCCGTGTCGGGCAATGGCGCCATCAGCCGGCGCGGCCGGGCTCAGCGGCGCACGCTGCGGCTGGCGACGCCCGCGCGCCGGAGCGACGTGCCGATGCCGAGTCCGACCGCCGTCCAGACGACGGGGCCGAGCACCGAGAGAGCGAGATAGGCCACCTGCGCCCAGATCGGCAGCGTGCCGAGATCGACGACCGCGTAGACGACGACCGCGACGATCGCGCCGATGATGACGGCCGACACGAAGAAGCGCCAGGCTCCCCACGCGCGGTAGCGGGTCAGGGCCGCGACGCCCTCCTGGATCGCGCCGAACAGCAGGGCGGTCCCGAGGAATCGCCCCGCCCAGGCCGGATTGAAGGCGCTTGAGACCAGGGCGGCCATGACGTGCGCGAGAAGCGCCACGAAGGGGAGGCGCAGCACCTCCTGCGCGATGATCCCGGGCAGCACGTGTGCCCCCAGCACGAGGCCGTACAGGAACGGTGCGCCCGCGAGGACGACCGGTGTGAGCACTCCGGCGACACCGCCGACGATGCCGGTCGCGACGCCGATCGCGGCGCATACGAGCAGCACGCGCGTCGAGAGGATCGGGGTGCGGGCCACGATTCCAGCGTACCGTCCGCGCAGCGACACGAGCCGGGCGCACGGGCCGTGCGTATGCAGGCGGGGCGCGGCTCCGAGCTATCGTGGACGGATGTCGAACCCCGCCCGCGGAGCGCTCCTGTCGGCTCTCGTGCGCTTCTCCCGGCAGGTGTGGGTGCGCGCCGCCGTGTTCGCCCTCGCGGCGGTGGTGTTCGCGCTGGTGGCGGGCGTCGTCGGCCAGCTCGTGCCGTTCGATCTCGCGATCGATCTCGGGCAGGACTCGGTCGGCTCGATCCTCCAGATCATCGCTACGGCGATGCTCACGGCGACGACCTTTTCGGTGACGGCGATGGTCACGGCCTACTCGTCCGCCGCGACGTCGGCGACCCCGCGCGCGACTCGCCTCCTCATCGCCGATCCGACATCGCAGAACGCGCTCGCGACGTTCCTCGGCGCCTTCGTGTTCGCGCTGGTCGGGATCATCGCCCTCTCGACGGGGTACTACGGCGAGGAGGGCCGCACGATCCTCTTCTTCGGAACGCTCATCGTCGTCGCGATCATCGTCGTGACGCTCCTGCGGTGGATCGGGCACCTCGCCGGGTTCGGCCGGATGACGGACGTCATCGATCGGGTGGAGGATGCCGCGTCCGAGACGATCTCGGCCTTCGCCGCCGCGCCCACCCTGGGAGCGCGTCCCTACCGCGAGGCGCCGCGCGACGCGGAGACGGTGTGGGCCGACGAGACGGGCTACATCGCCCACATCGATCTTGCGGCGATCGATCGGGCCGCTCAGCGCGCGGGCGCCGAGGTCTACGTCGCCGCCATGCCGGGCTCGGTGGCCGACGCGCTCCATCCGCTCGCCCACGTCGTTCCCGCTGAAGAGACGACGGATGCCCGCGACGCGGGCTCCCTCGGAGACGTCGTGCGCCGCGCCTTCCTGATCGAGCATCACCGCGACTTCGACCAGGACCCCCGGCTCGGCGTCATCGCCCTCAGCGAGATCGCCAGTCGCGCGCTGTCGCCCGCCACGAACGACCCGGGAACGGCGATCGATGTGATCGCCGCCCTGCAACGCGTCTTCACGCTCACCGCGACGACGGAGCCGTCGGGAGAGGTCGACTTTCCGCACGTCCACGTGCGGGCGCCCGAACTGCGAGATCTCGTCACCGACGCCTTCCGACCGATCGCGCGCGACGGCTCGGGCATCGTCGAGGTGCAGCTGCGGCTGCAGAAGTGTCTGGCCGCGCTCGCCGCCGCCGACCCCGAGAACAGCGCCGTCTACACGGCGGCCGCGTCCGACGCCCGTCGTCGTGCGCGTGCGGCCCTCGACCCCGTCGACGCCCTCACCCTCGACGACGTCGCGCTCGACTCACAGCCCGGTCTCTGAGCGCGCGCCGAGGGGAGCCGGCGACACGCCCCGGTCGTTGAGCGAGCGCTGCGCGTCGAAACGCCGCAACGGACCGACCTTCAGACCCGCCGGCGCCGCTCGGTCAGCCGCACACCGGGTAGGGGCGGCGCGGGAATCCGCTCGTCGCCGTGCCCGACGACGTGCCCGTATCGGTCGGAGCCCGACTCCCAGGCATCCCGCGCCTCGACGATCTCCTCGTGGCGGCGACCGACGAAGTTCCACCACATGACGATGTCCGCCTCGAACGGCTCGCCGCCGAGCAGGAACAGGGTCGTGTCGCGCTCGGCGCGCACCGCGATGCCGTCGCGATGGATGCCGAGGTACAGCAGCCCCTGGTCGGGCAACGCGATCCCGGCGGCGCCTTCCTCACCGGCATCCACGACCGGCTCTCCCGAGACGCCGACGAGCGCGTACTCCCATTCCGGGACCAGCGGGAGCGTGACGGCCGCCCCGGCGGGAAGGTGCAGCTCGACGCCCGCGATCGGCGTGTACATCGTCGCGGGCGAGGCGGTGCCCGCGAACGAGCCGACGACGACGGTCGCCGTCGCGCCGTCGTCGAGGTCGATCACGGGCAGGTCTTCGTGACGCTCGAAGGCCTGCGGTCCGTGTCGTCGCGACTCGGGCAACGCGACCCAGAGCTGCAGCATGTCGAGCGGGACGGGCCCCTCGCCGACCGAGTATTCCGAGTGCGCGATGCCCGCGCCGCTCGTCATGAGGTTGAGCACGCCGCGCCGCACGACGACGTCACTGCCGAGGGTGTCGCGGTGGCGCACCTCACCGACGAGCGGCCAGGTCACGGTCTGCAGGCCGATGTGCGGGTGCGGTTCGACGCGCATGCGCACCTCCTGCGGCCCGAACCGGTCGAGGAAGCACCAGGCGCCGACCATCGGAAGCTCCCGCTGCGGGAGGCTCCGATGCACCTCCATCGCCCGGAGGCTCCGATGCACCTCCATCGCCCGGAGGCTCCGATGCGCCTCCATCGCCCGGACGCCGCCGAGCGGCACCTCGCGCGACTCGAGGAGGAGCGCGCGGGGTCCGTCGCACAGCGGCGGCGCCTCGGTGAGCTCGGGACCGGCATCCAGGCGGGTCATGCGTTCAGCTGCCGACGCCCTCGTCGGAGGGGTTCTTCTCCGCGGTGTTCTTCCCCGCAGTGGATGCCTCGTCGGCGATGGTGACGTAGCGGTCCTTCCACTCGATCTTCAGCCCGGGCACCTCGTGCTCCTTGAGGTACTTCACGACGAACGGGCACACGGGGATGACGGTTTCGCCACGCGCCGCGACGTCGGCCATCGCCGCCGACACGAGGGCCGTCCCGTAACCGCGCCCCCCGAAGGCGGGGTCGATCTCGGTGTGCGGAAAGATGAGGCGGCCCGGGCCGTCGTGGACGAACTCCGTGAACCCGGCGACCATTCCGTCGTCGAGGACGAGCTGGTACTGGCCGGCCTCGTCGTTGCGGATGACGGGGGGTGAATCGGTCATGACGGCTCCTCTGCGTCGGGCGAATACATCGGGGGCGAGCGGTACGGGTTCCAACGTAGGCGGGTGCCCCGGTGTTCCGCCAGCGGTGCGGTCGCCGCATCGCGCGGCCTGCGCACGCTTGCTACGGTGTACGCGTCGCAACGACGCGCCCGTGAGGAGACCCCCCATGTCGACATCGCCGTCCCGGCCCCGCTCCGCCTCCGACTACGACGACCCCGAGATCGTCCCCGATCCGAGTCTTCCGCCGACCTCCCTCACCCCCGAGCAGGAGGCCGAGGAGAGCCGCTGGACGTGGCCGAGAATCGTCCTCTGGGTGGCGATCGCGCTGCTCGGCGGCGTCGCCTGGACGATGCTCGCGATCGTCCGCGGCGAGACGGTGAACGCGATCTGGTTCGTGTTCGCCGCCGTCTGCACCTATCTGATCGGGTACCGCTTCTACTCGAAGGTCATCGAGCGCTACATCACCCGGCCCGACGACCGCCGGGCGACCCCCGCTGAGGTCCGCTCCGACGGCAAGGACTACGTGCCGACCGACCGCCGCGTGCTCTACGGCCACCACTTCGCCGCGATCGCCGGCGCCGGTCCGCTCGTCGGTCCGGTCCTGGCGGCGCAGATGGGCTATCTCCCCGGCACCATCTGGATCATCGTCGGCGTCGTCCTCGCCGGCGCGGTGCAGGACTACACGGTCCTCTTCTTCTCGATGCGCCGCGGTGGCCGCACGATCGGGCAGATGGCCCGCCAGGAGCTCGGCAAGATCGGCGGCACGGCGGCGATCATCGCCTCGCTGCTGATCATGCTGATCATCGTCGCGATCCTCGCGCTCGTCGTCGTCAACGCCCTCGGCGAGAGCCCGTGGGGCGTGTTCTCCGTCTCGATGACGATCCCCATCGCCCTGTTCATGGGCGTGTACCTCCGGTACCTGCGCCCCGGCAAGGTGACCGAGGTGTCGATCATCGGGTTCGTGCTGCTCATGGCGGCGATCATCGGCGGCGGCTGGGTCGCCTCGACCGAATGGGGCTACGCGCTCTTCCACCTCGACAAGACGACGATCGCGTGGGGCATCATCATCTACGGGTTTATCGCCGCGATCCTGCCGGTCTGGCTGCTGCTCGCCCCGCGCGACTACCTGTCGACCTTCATGAAGATCGGCGTCATCGTCATGCTCGCCCTCGCGATCGTCGTGGTGCGCCCCGAGATCACGGTGCCGGCGGTGACCGTGTTCGGCGAGACGGGCCTCGGGCCGGTGTTCGCAGGGCCCCTCTTCCCGTTCCTGTTCGTGACGATCGCCTGCGGCGCCCTGTCCGGGTTCCACGCGCTGATCTCCTCGGGGACGACCCCGAAGCTCGTCGAGAAGGAGAAGCAGACCCGCTTCATCGGCTACGGCGGCATGCTCATGGAGTCGTTCGTCGCGATCATGGCGCTCGTCGCGGCCCTGTCGATCGACCAGGGCATCTACTTCGCGATGAACTCTCCCGCGGCACTCACGGGCGGCACCGTCGAAGGAGCCGTGGCCTTCGTCAACTCTCTCGGCCTCACGGGTGTCCACCTGACCCCGGAGATGCTGACGAGCACGGCCGAGGCGGTCGGCGAGGAATCGATCGTCTCGCGTACCGGCGGCGCTCCGACGCTCGCCCTCGGTCTCGCGCACATCATGCAGCAGGCGCTCGGCGGCCAGGCGCTCATGGCGTTCTGGTACCACTTCGCGATCATGTTCGAGGCCCTGTTCATCCTCACGGCGGTGGATGCCGGAACCCGCGTCGCCCGCTTCATGCTGCAGGACTCGATCGGCGCCTGGATCCCCAAGTTCCGCGACGTCTCGTGGCGTCCCGGTGTCTGGATCTGCACAGCCATCATGGTCGCGGGCTGGGGCTACATCCTGATCCTCGGCGTCACCGATCCGCTCGGCGGCATCAACACGTTCTTCCCGCTGTTCGGCATCGCGAATCAGCTGCTCGCCGCGATCGCCCTGTCGGTCGTCATGGCGATCGTCGCCAAGCGCGGCCCGAAGTACGTGAAGTGGCTCTGGATCATCGCGCTGCCGATGGTGTTCACGGCCGTCGTGACGATCACGGCATCCATGTACAAGATCTTCTCGCCCGTGCCGCAGATCGGATACTGGGCCAACAACGCCAAGTACCGCGCCGCGAAGGCGGCCGGCGACGGCAGCCTCGGCACACCGGAAGTCGTCGACGCGGTCATCCGCAATACGGCGGTGCAGGGCACCCTGTCGATCATCTTCGTGACCCTCGCGATCGTCGTGATCCTCGTCGCGATCGTCGTGACGGTGCAGGCGATCCGTCACGGCGGCGGTGAGAACACCGAAGACCCGGCCGTCGCCTCGCGCCGCTACGCCCCCGCGGGGTTCATCGCGACGAAGGACGAACGCGAGCTCGAGAAGGAATGGGAGCCGATCCTCGCCGAGGAGCGGGCGGCCACCGCCCGCCGCGGGCATTGATGAGGACGCGTCGCAGACAGTGAGTGCGATATGACGGAGATGACGTTGAGGGATGCCGCGGCCACCGCGCTCGCGCAGGTGTGGCGCGCCGGTGGGAGGGCGGTGCGCGGCATCCACTGGTACATGACGTCGCTGATGGGCGACACCGCGTACGCGACGTACGTCGCCCATCAGCGGCGGCACCATCCCGGGGAGACCCCGGTCTCGGAGCGCCAGTTCTGGCGTGACCGCATGGACGATCAGGACCGCAACCCCGGCGCGCGATGCTGCTGATCGCGGCGGCGAGGCGGTGCGCAAGCCTCGACGGATCGTCGTCGCGGCACTTAGGCTCGTGCGGGAGGAGGTAGGCGCATGGGCATGATGCTCCCCAACGAACTCGTCTGGGTGATGGAGAAGCTCGGTTTCGAATGGCCCGACGTGGACGAGGATGAGGTCCGCAAGGGCGCCACGCTGGTGCGGAACCTGGGGTCGGACCTCGGAGATGTGATCCAGGCGATCGACCGACAGATGAACGGTGATGTCGCCGCGGCCATGCGCGGGCAGGCCGGCCCGGCCACGCTCGGCGCGTGGAACGCGAACCGGTCGCAGAACCTGCAGCAGCTCGTCGACCTCATGCCCCCGGCCGCGGGCGCGATGGATGTCGCGGCCGAAGCCATCACGGCGCTCAAGGTGAAGGTCATCGTCGACGTCACCTCGACGCTCGTGACGCTCGTGGCGATGCTCACGAACCCCGTCACCGCGCTGGGGGCGGGCCCGATGCTCCTGATCAAGAAGAAGCTGCTCAATGCGGCGGTCGACATCGTCGTCGAGCAGCTCATCGGGCAGGTCGCGCCACTGGCGATCGAACCGCTTGCGGAGCGACTGCCCGCGATCGTCGACGCCATCCTCGATGCGCCGCTGGTGGAGGCGAACGTCGGCGACTCCGACGAGTTCTACGCCGATCTCCAGGCGCTCGAAGACGCCCGCTCGAAGATGAAGCTGCACGGTGCGGACATTCAGACGGTGACCTCGACGTTCTTCACCGAGTTCTCCGCGCTCGATTTCGGGGGTGACGGATGAGCGCGCTCAAGCCGATTATCAGGGAGCTCCGCGAGGCCGCATTGAAGGCCGGCATCCATGCGAAAGACAAGCTCCCGCGGCTCGCCGACAATCTCGACGGACACTTCGACACCGTCATCCGCCGGGTGAGGGATCGCGATCAGTACGATCCCTCGGTCGACGTCAACCTCAAGCAGTTCAAACGGAACCCGAAGCACAACTCTGACGAATACAAGCGGCAGTATGACGAGCAGATGGACACGCTGCAGAACACGCCCGTTTCGGAGTGGTTGAAGAACCGCATCGAGTTCCTCGAACATGGTCGAACGGCGGGCTCCCTGCGTGAGCAGGCGGTCCAGCGTGACATCGCGCTCGACAACAAGTACGCCGAGCTTCGTGAGGGAGGCATGTCCGCTTCTGACGCCAGGCAAGCCGCCCGCACTTGGCTGCAGTCGCAGGCTGCCACTCATCGACTGGACGGTATCGCGGGCGGTAACCAAACCGACATCTCTGGGGTGGGTGACACACGCATCAACTCCTCGCTCGGGTCTCAGTGGCGATCGCGAGTAGGGGATATCGACCGCGCCGTGATCGACTTCATCAACGCGAACCCGGGCGCAGACTTTAGTAAGGTCTACCTCAACGTCGCCTTCCGGTAGGTTGAGGGTTATGGTGGAGATTCTGGACTTTGTTCCGCATGCGCCGGTGCCGGCGGAGATCATCGAAGAGTATCGGGGGCGTGTGCCGGCGGAGCTGGTGGAGGTGTGGGAGACCTACGGCTACGGGACGTTCGCGGAGGGGTTTCTCCGAATCATCGACCCGAAGCTGTACGAGGCCGAGGTCGGTGATTGCATCGGGAAGACGCAGGGTGATGGGGTTTCGATCCCGATCATGACGACCGGGTTGGGCGATCTGATCTGCTGGGAACCGAGCCTGAATGGTGTTGTCGGCATCTTCTATCGTTACGGCTCCGCGCGTGGGTTGGGGTCGATGCGGTCCTTCTTCACACTGATTCGGCTGGACGGCGTCGAGCGGCTATCTGACGCATTCAAGTGGGACATGTTCCCGAAGGCGGTGGAGGCGCACGGCCCGCTCGCATTCGACGAGTCGTTCGTCTACGTTCCCCTTCTGTCGCTGGGTGGTGCGGAGAAGGTGGAGAATCTCCACAAGCGGGATACGATCGCGTCGATCCAGGTTGCGGTCGATCTGCAGGGTCTGATCGAGCACTGAAGCGGCTCGTGCGACGGGGGACTGATGAGTGATGCCATCGTCGACGTGATCCGTGCCTTGATCGAGAACATGGACGGCGCCGCGGACGATTGGCAGTCGTTCGCGATGGTCCTGGATTTCGGCGACGCCGGGTTCTACAGCACGCATGGCTACTCTTACTCTCCCGGCGGAGAGACGTCGGCCGTGGCATCCCGGGTATCGGCGGTTCTGCCGGCTGTGGAGGCGTATCTTGCGGAGAAGTATGGTCCGGGCGAGGAGTTGCCGCGTTCGATTCTGGTGCAGTTCGATCGGGACAAGGGTGCGTACGAGGTGACGTTCGAGGACAAGGACGCGCGCCGGTGGAAGGTGACGCCGGCGAATATCGACACGATGGCGGAGACGATCCGCCCCTCGTTCGGGTAGCGCGGGACCGGTCGTGCAGGATCTGCAGGGAGTCGTCGGCCATTGACCCGACCGGCGGAGCGTCACGTTCCGAAGGTGTCAGCTCGGCGGTGAGGAGGAGGTCTTTCCCCGACCGGACCGACGCACGAGGATGAACGGTATGGGCCCGCTCCGTGGACTGGTTGCCGTGACCGTCCTTGCGCTCGTCACGGTCGTGGCGGGGTGCGTCCCGTCGGTCGCGCCGTCTCCGACCGCCGAGCCCAGCCGTTCGAGCGTCGCCCCCGCTCCGACGCCTTCGCCCATCGCGGACGTCGACCCCACCGCGGCGCTCAGCCTCGAGCAGAAAGTCGGCCAACTCTTCATGGTCGGCACCGACGTGCAGTCGGCCTCACCCGCGACGATCACCGCGATCACCGACCGCCATGCGGGGAGCATCTTCCTGCACGGACGGACCACGGCGGGCGCGGATGCCGTCGCCGCGCTCGTCGGGCAGTTCACCGCGCTCGCTCCGGCATCCACCGCTCGGGGTAACGCTCCCGACGGATCGGGCCCGACCGGAGGGGTGCGGCTGTGGGTTGCGACCGACCAGGAGGGCGGCGAGGTCCAAGTCCTCCGCGGTCCGGGATTCAGTGACATGCCGTACGCGATCCGGCAGGCGGACCTCCCCGCCGACCAGCTGCAGGCGCAGGCGACGCAGTGGGGTGCGGAGCTCGCCGCAGCCGGCGTCGACATGAACCTCGCGCCGGTCGCCGATATCGTCACGAGCCACGACGCCCGCTTCTCCAACCCGCCGATCGGCGCGCTCGGGCGCCAGTACGGCTACGACGCGCCGACCGTCGAGGCAGGGGCCGGGGCGTTCGCTGCCGGCATGCGGGCCTCCGGCATCCTGCCCGTGTTCAAGCACTTCCCGGGGCTCGGACACGTCACGGCGAACACCGACACGACGGCGAACGTGCACGACGCGACGGTCGCCGCCGACGGACCCGACGTCGGCGTCTACCGTCCACTGACCGCGGCAGGGGCGTCGGCGGTCATGGTGTCGACGGCGATCTACGACAACATCGATGCCTCCGCGCCGGCCGTGTTCTCGCCGCGGGTGGTCTCGCTCGTCCGATCGGACGTGGGCTTCGACGGGGTGATCATGAGCGACGACCTCTCGGCGGCGGCCGCCGCTCAGGCGTGGGCGCCCGGAGATCGGGCCGTGCTCGCCGTCACGGCGGGGGTCGACCTGGTGCTGGTCTCGGCCGACCCGACCGTGTACGCCGCGATGTACGACGCCGTGCTCGCCAAGGCGCAGAACGACCCCGCCTTCGCGGCGCGCGTCGACGAGGCCGCCGCGCGCGTGGTCACGGCGAAGCTCGCGCGGCCCTGACCCGCCCCGCCGTCTCTGGTCGCGAGTCACCGCGCGATTCGCGAATCACCGCTGGATGCACGCGAATCGAGCGGTGATTCGCAAAAGCGCCGGTGACTCGCGAGCCACGCGAGCGCGCCGAGATGCCCTCGCCCTCACGTGCGGCAGACTCGAGGGGTGAGCGACGCGACCCGACTTCTCGAGCTCGTGCCGCCCGGCGCGACGGCGGATGCCGCATACGACGGATTCGTCACGTGGGCCGACGGACGGGGCCTCACCCTCTACCCCGCGCAGGACGAAGCCGTCATGGAGCTCGTCTCCGGCGCGCACGTCATCCTCTCGACACCGACCGGCACCGGCAAGTCCCTCGTCGCGATCGCCGCCCACGCGGCGTGCCTCTCCCGCGGCGGGCGCTCGTACTACACGGCGCCGATCAAGGCACTCGTCAGCGAGAAGTTCTTCGCTCTCGTCGAGATCTTCGGGGCCGAGAACGTCGGCATGGTCACGGGCGACTCGTCGGTGAACCCCGATGCGCCGATCGTGTGCTGCACGGCGGAGATTCTCGCCAACATCGCGCTGCGGCAGGGGGCGGATGCCGCGGTGGACCAGGTCGTCATGGACGAGTTCCACTACTACGGCGACCCCGAGCGGGGCTGGGCCTGGCAGGTTCCGTTGCTGCTCCTGCCGCGGGCGCAGTTCCTGCTCATGTCGGCGACGCTCGGCGACGTCACCGCGATCGCGGAAGACCTCGAGCAGCGCACCGGTCGATCCGTCGCCCTGATCACCGGCGTCGAGCGCCCCGTGCCGCTCCACTTCTCCTACGAGCGCCGCCCCGTGCACGAGGTGCTCACGATGCTCGTCGACGAGCGCGAGGTGCCGGTCTACATCGTCCACTTCTCGCAGGCGGCGGCGCTCGAGCGGGCGCAGGCCCTGGCATCCATGAATCTCACGACCCGCGCGCAGCGCGACGAGATCGCGGAGGCGATCGGCGGGTTCCGCTTCACGACCGGGTTCGGGCAGACGCTCTCGCGCCTCGTCCGGTCGGGGATCGGCGTCCACCACGCGGGCATGCTGCCGCGGTACCGGCGCCTCGTCGAGACGCTCGCGCAGCGCGGGCTCCTCCGCGTCATCTGCGGCACCGACACGCTCGGCGTCGGGATCAACGTGCCGATCCGGACGGTCGTCATCACTGCCCTTTCCAAGTACGACGGCACGAAGATGCGTCAGCTCTCCGCGCGCGAATTCCACCAGGTCGCCGGGCGCGCGGGGCGGGCGGGCTACGACCCGTACGGCAACGTCGTCGTGATGGCGCCGGAGTGGGAGATCGAGAACGCGGTCGCACTCGCGAAGGCCGGAGACGACCCCGCCAAGCGCAAGAAGATCGTCCGCAAGAAGGCGCCGACGGGCGTCGTGAACTGGGGCGAGGGCTCGTACGAGCGCCTCATCGCGGCGCCGCCCGAACCCCTCGTGCCGCAGATGCAGCTCACCGCCGCGATGCTCATCAACGTCATCGGTCGCGGCGGCGACGTCTTCGAGAACGTCCGCTCCCTCGTCTTCGACAACCACGAGCCCCGCGGGCGGCGCTACGCACTCGCGCGCCGGGCGATCGCGATCTTCCGGACCCTCGTCGATGCCGGGATCGTCGAGGTCGTGCGCGAGGGGTCGCGACACGCCGACGCCGAGGGTGAGGACGCGGCGCGTCGCGACCCCTCGCGGATTCGGCTGACCGTCGATCTGCAGCCGAACTTCGCGCTCAACCAGCCGCTCTCGCCGTTCGCGCTCGCGGCGATCGAGCTGCTCTCTCCGGACGACGACGTTCATCACTCCGGAGTTTCGGCACCGGGGGCAGCGGAAACAGGGCTCGAGCCGGTTTCGATGCCGGATTTCCGGAGTTATGAACACCGCGGCGCCGGCAATGGAACCGGCACCGGCCACTACGCGCTCGACGTCGTCAGCGTCATCGAGGCGACCCTCGACGACCCGCGGGCGATCCTCTCCCAGCAGGAGTACAAGGCGCGCGGCGAGGCGGTCGCCGCGATGAAGCGCGACGGCATCGAGTACGACGAGCGCATGGCGCTGCTCGAGGAGGTCACCTATCCGAAGCCGCTGGCGGAGCTGCTCGACCAGTCGTACGAGGTGTTCGCGTCGAGCCAGCCGTGGGTGCGCGACTTCGCGCTGAGCCCGAAGTCGGTCGTCCGCGACATGTTCGAGCGCGCGATGTCGTTCGCCGAGTACGTCTCCTTCTACCAGTTGCAGCGCAGCGAAGGGCTCGTGCTCCGCTACCTCTCCGACGCGTATCGCGCGATCCGACAGACGGTGCCTGCCGAGGCCCGCACCGACGAGCTGATGGACATCATCGAGTGGCTCGGCGAGCTCGTGCGCCAGGTGGACTCAAGCCTCGTCGACGAGTGGTCATCCCTCGTGGATGCCGCAGCGCGCCTCCCCGAGGACGATGCGCCCGTCGTCCCGCCGGCGCCGCCGTCGATCCTGACGAACCGGCGCGCGTTCACGGTGCTCGTGCGCAACGAGCTCTTCCGCCGCGTGCAGCTCGCGGCCCTGCAAGACGACGATGCCCTCGTCGCCCTCGACCCGGACGTCGACTGGCCGGCGGCGCTCGACGCCTACTACGACGAGCACGACGAGATCCTCACCGGTGGGCCGGCGCGCTCGCCGCGGCTCGTCGAGATCGATGAGGCGGATGCCGCGGCATCCGGCCTCTGGCGCGTCGAGCAGACGATCGACGACCCCGCGGGCGACCACGACTGGCGCGTGCGGGCGGAGGTCGACCTCGCCGCCTCGGTCGAGGCCGGCGCGGCGATCGTGCGGGTGACCGAGGTGCTGCGTCTCTGACGAGCCGCGGTCGGTGTCGGCGTCTCGTGCGACACTGCACCGGTGACGACCTATCTCGCTTTCCTCCGTGCCGTCAACCTCGGCGCGACGCGCGTGTTCCCGAAGGGCGACATCGTCCGCGCGGCGACGGATGCCGGGTTCGAGAACGTCCGGACACACCTGAACACCAGCAACGTGCGCCTCGACTCGCGCATGCGCTCGCGGGCCCGCATCGAGACGACGCTGGAAGACGCCTTCGCGCGCGACCGCGGGTTCGAGGTGCCGACGATCGTCTTCTCGACGACGGAGTTCCGGGCGCTGGCCGAGGACGCCGCCGCGCTGAGCGCCGAGAACCCCGGGCTCGCGCGCCACTACATCTACCTCATGAAGGAGGAGCTGGATGCCGACACCGCGCGCCGGGTGGAGGCGACGACGACCGACGCGGGGCGCATGGTGGTGCGCGGCCGCGCCGTGCACGCCCTCCTCCTGCCGGGATACCAGGACGGCCGGGTCGACCCGCTGAATGCCGCGAAGCTGCTCGGGGTCGCGACCAACCGGAACCTCGCGGTCATCCAGGGGCTCGCGGAGCGCTGGTGCTGACGCGTGTGTCCGAGGCCCCGGTTAGCCTGGTGTGGTGAGCGGAGCAGACGGGCGAGACGTGGAGTACGACGACCCGTACGGTGACGTCCCCTGGGATGTCGACGCGCTCGTGCCTCCCGACGACGGCGAGGCGCCACCGCCCGAGTTCGACGGGTACGCGGGCGCCCTCGCCCGCTCTGTGCACTCGGGGCCCGTGGGCGCGCATCCGACACCGTCGCGCCCGACGAACGCCTCGGCGGCGCAGGCCGTGTCGGCCGCGCAGGCCGTCCCGGCATCCGTGCTCACCCTCGAGCGCCGCGACCATGCCGGAGCCGACCCGCGGGCCGTGCTGAAAGAGGTCTTCGGGTACGACGACTTCCGCGGAGACCAGGCGGCGATCGTCGATCAGGTCGTCGGCGGGGGCGACGCGGTCGTCCTCATGCCGACCGGCGGCGGCAAGTCGATCACCTACCAGGTGCCCGCGCTCGTCCGGCCCGGCACCGGTCTCGTCGTGAGCCCGCTCATCGCGCTCATGCACGATCAGGTCGACGCCCTCATCGCCAACGGCGTGCGCGCCGCGTACCTCAACTCCACGCAGAGCCCCGCCGAGCGCGCGGGCGTCGAGCAGGCCTACCTCGCCGGCGAGCTCGACCTCCTCTACGTCGCGCCCGAACGCCTGAGCGGAGCCGCGACGACCGCGCTCCTCCAGCGCGGCACGCTGAGCGTCATCGCGATCGACGAGGCCCATTGCGTCAGCCAGTGGGGGCACGACTTCCGCCCCGACTACCTCGCCCTCGGCGACCTCGGCGAGCGGTTCCCGGGTGTTCCGCGCATGGCGCTCACCGCCACCGCGACCCGCGCGACGCACCGCGAGATCACCGAGCGGCTGCACCTGGACGCAGCCCAGCACTTCGTCGCGAGCTTCGACCGCCCGAACATCCAGTACCGCATCGTGCCGAAAGTCGACCCGCGCCGTCAGCTGCTGCAGTTCGTCCGCTCGCAGCCCGAGGGGTCGGCGGGCATCGTCTACGCCCTCAGTCGGAAGTCGGTCGAGCAGACCGCGGAGTTCCTGCGCACGCAGGGCGTCGACGCGCTGCCGTACCACGCAGGTCTGGATGCCGGACTCCGCGCACACCACCAGGGCCGGTTCCTCCGTGAAGACGGCGTCGTCATGGTCGCGACGATCGCGTTCGGCATGGGCATCGACAAGCCCGACGTCCGCTTCGTCGCGCACATCGACCTGCCCAAGTCGGTCGAGGGGTACTACCAGGAGACGGGCCGTGCGGGCCGCGACGGTGAGCCCGCGGTCGCGTGGATGGCGTACGGTCTCGGCGACGTCGTGCAGCAGCGCCGCCTCATCGACCAGTCGCCGGGGGAGCGCGCCTACAAGCAGCGCCTCGGGCAGCACCTCGACGCGATGCTCGCCCTGTGCGAGACCGTCGAATGCCGCCGCCAGAACCTGCTGGCGTACTTCGGGCAGGCATCCGGCCGCTGCGGCAACTGCGACACCTGCCTCGAACCCGCCGATACGTGGGACGGACTCGTTCCCGCCCAGAAGCTCCTGTCGACGGTCGTCCGCCTGAAGCGCGAGCGCAACCAGGCGTTCGGCGCGGGGCACCTCATCGACATCCTGCGAGGCGCCTCGACCGAGCGCATCCGGCAGCAGGGGCACGACACCCTGTCGACCTACGGCCTCGGCGCCGACCTGAGCGACCAGGAATGGCGGAGCGTCGTGCGTCAGCTGCTCGCGCGCGGCATCATCGTCGCCCAGGGCGAATACGGCGTGCTCGCCGTCGGCGACGAGGGCGCGGCAGTGCTCCGCGGCGAGGCGGCGGTCCCGCTTCGACGCGACGTGCTCGGGCGATCGGGCGGCGGCTCGGGGTCGCGGGTGCGCAAGGCCGCGGCATCCGACACCGTCGCCGACGGCGACCGCGACCTGCTCGAAGCGCTCCGTACGTGGCGCGTCGGCGCGGCGAAGGAGCAGGGCGTCCCCGCGTACATCGTCTTCGGTGACGCGACGCTGCGCGCGCTCGCCGAGCGGCGCCCGCGAACGCTCGACGACCTCGACGGCGTCACGGGCATCGGTGCCAAGAAGCGTGAGGCCTACGGAGAGGCGGTGCTCGCGGTCGTCGCGGCGAACTGAGCGGTCTCATCGTCCGGCGCTGCACGGGGCTGCCGGCATCCACCCTTGTTGCTCTGTCGATGAGACTGAGTGTCATGCATGCTGGGTGTGAGTGTCATACAACGCGTCGCGATCATCGCCCGCCGCGGTTTGTCGCACTCCCGCAACCGTCTTGCGGTCGCGTTGTGGCCCTCCTACCGTGATCCTGATCTCCTCTGCCCACTCACAGAGAGGCCCGCCGATGACCGACGCCGCCGTCCGCCAGAACATCCACCCCAAGAAGCCCGCCACCAGCAAGCGGACGCCGTCGGGAGGCGCGCCCACCGCGGCGCACACCGCCGCCGAGGCGCACGAGCCCCGGATCGACGTCGCCGCGGTCACCGATCTGCTGCTCGGCACCTGGGGTGAGACGCGCCGCGAGGCTCGCGAGATGATCAAGGACCCCGCGTTCTGGCGCATCGACGGCCAGCCCGTCGCCGAGCACCGCGAGCGCGTCCTCGGCCAGCTGCGCCTGCTCGTCGACAACAACGGGTCGCGTCGGGCGTTCCCGAAGAAGTACGGCGGGCTCGAGAACAACGGCGCGAACCTCGCCGGGTTCATGGAGCTCGTCCTCGCAGACCCGAGCCTGCAGATCAAGTCGGGTGTGCAGTGGGGCCTCTTCGGCTCCGCCATCTACCAGCTCGGCACCGAGAAGCACCACGATGCCTGGCTGAGCGACGTCATCGAGCTCCGCCTGCCGGGCGCCTTCGCCATGACCGAGATCGGCCACGGCTCCGACGTGGCGTCCATCGGCACCACCGCGACGTACGACCCCGAGACGGAAGAGTTCGTCATCAACACCCCGTTCCGCGGCGCGTGGAAGGACTACCTCGGCAACGCGGCGCTCCACGGTCGCGCGGCGACGGTGTTCGCGCAGCTCATCACCGGGGGCGTCAACTACGGCGTGCACTGCTTCTTCGTGCCGATCCGCGACGACGAGGGCAACATGCTCCCCGGCGTCCAGAGTGAGGACGACGGCGTCAAGGGCGGCCTCAACGGCATCGACAACGGACGCCTCGCCTTCGATCACGTGCGCATCCCGCGCTTCAACCTGCTGAACCGGTACGGCGACGTCGCCGCCGACGGCAGCTACACCTCCGACATCCCGAGTCCCGGCCGCCGCTTCTTCACGATGCTCGGCGCGCTCGTGCAGGGCCGCGTCTCGCTCGACGGTGCCGCGACCACCGGCACCGCGCTCGCCCTCCACATCGCGATCACCTACGCGAACCAGCGCCGCCAGTTCGACTCCGGTTCGGGCAGCGACGAGGTCGTCCTCCTCGACTACGGCAAGCACCAGCGGCGCCTCCTGCCGCGCCTGGCCGAGAATTACGCGCAGTTCTTCTCCAACGACGAGCTGCTGCGCAAGTTCGACGGCGTCTTCTCGGGACGCACCGACACCCCCGAGGAGCGCGAAGACCTCGAGACTCTCGCGGCGGCCCTCAAGCCTCTCTCCACCTGGAACTCGCTCAGCACGATCCAGGAGGCGCGCGAAGCGTGCGGCGGCTCGGGCTTCATCGCCGAGAACCGTCTCGTCGGTCTCCACCAGGACCTCGACGTCTACGTCACCTTCGAGGGTGACAACACGATCCTCCTGCAGCTCGTCGGCAAGCGACTGCTCGCCGACTACGCCAAGCAGTTCAAGGGGGCGGATGCCGCGAAGCTCGCCTCCTTCGCCGCCAAGCAGACGGCAGGCAAGATCTTCCACGGGGCGGGGCTGCGGCAGTTCGGCCAGTCGGTCGCCGACTTCGGCTCCACCGCTCGCTCGGTCGAGCTGGGCCTGCGCGCCGAGCAGCAGCACGAGCTGCTCGCGGGGCGCGTCGAGCAGATGATCGCCGACATCGCCGGGCGCCTGCGCCCCGCCGCGAAGGCGTCGAAGGCGGAGGCTGCGGCGATCTTCAACGCCAACCAGGCTGAGCTCATCGAAGCCGCCCGCGCGCACGGCGAACTGTTGCAGTGGGAGGCCTTCAGCGACGGCGTGAACCGCATCACCGATGAGGGCACCAAGCAGGTGCTCACGTGGCTGCGCGACCTGTTCGGCATGCACCTCATCGAGAAGCATCTGGCGTGGTACCTCATCAACGGTCGCCTCTCCGCGCAGCGGGCGGCATCCGTTTCGAAGTACATCGACCGGCTCATCCTGCGTCTGCGTCCGCACGCGCAGGATCTGGTGGATGCCTACGGCTTCGAGCCCGAGCACGTCCGCGCGCCCATCGCCTCCGGCGCCGAGCAGGCCCGGCAGGACGAGGCCCGTGCGTACTACGCCGCGCTCGCCGCGTCGGGCGACGCGCCCGTCTCGGAGAAGACCCTCAAGAAGAAGTAACGCGCCGCGCCGCGGCGCCTTCGCTGATCGAGTGCCGCGCCGCAGCCGCGGTGTATCGAGATCACCGCGCCCCCGAAGATCACGGAACGGTAACGATCACCCCGGCAGGTGTACGGAATCGGCGATTCCGGACACTACCCAGGTGAAGGCCTCGCGAGGCCGCGCCTGCCTCACGGCTTCGAGCGGGCGCCGCCGGCGCCTTCTCAGGGGCCGCGCACCGTGATTCGGGTTCACGGATTGCGCGGCCCCTTCGCCGTTCCCGGGTTCGCGTGTTCGGTTCGCAGGAGTTCTTGAGCGGGCGCTGGCTCGCGACCCCGGGATTCCGGGGATCACGCCGGCGTGGATGCCGAATCTCCTGCGAACCGAACACCGCACCCCGCCCTCGCGCTAATCTGAACATGTTCAGAAATACCGGAGGGTTGCTAGGAGGGCTGCTATGGAGCCGATTCGAGGTACCACTCCGCGTCGCGTCGTCATCGCCGGCGCATCGGGATTCGTCGGCAGCGCTCTCGTCGCGGCGTACCGGGCCGACGGCGCCGACGTCCGGACGATCGGGCGAGCCCATCACAGAACCCCCGCCGCCCCCATCCCCGACGCCACGTGGGACGACCCCGCTTCGATCGGCCGGTTGGTCGACGGCGCAGACCTCGTGATCAACCTCGCCGGGAAGTCGGTCAACTGCCGCTACACCGACCGCAACCGCGACGAGATCCTGCGTTCGCGCGTCGCGACGACGCGCGCCCTTCGGGAGGCGATCGCCGCGGCATCCCGCCCGCCGCGCGTCTGGATGAACGCGTCGACCGCCACGATCTATCGGCACGCGACCGACCACCCGCAGTCCGACCACCCCCAGACCGACCACCCGCAGTCCGACCACCCCCAGACCGACCGAACCGGGGCCGCGACGCCCGGCGAACTCGGCACCGGCTTCTCGGTCGACGTCGCGCGCAGCTGGGAGCGTGAGCTCTTCGCCGGCGACCTGCCCGGCACGCGGCGGGTCGCGCTCCGCATGGCGATCGTCCTCGGTGACGGCCCGGCGACCGGCATGCTGCTGCGGCTCGCGCGCCTGGGCCTCGGCGGGCCGCAGTACGACGGGTGGTGGCCACAGCACCGGCGCTATCGCGGCATCGGCGACCACCCGACCGGCGATGGCCGCGCGCCGCGCCATCGCACGCGTGGCCGGCAGCGGTTCAGCTGGATCCACCTCGATGACGTCGTCGGCGCGGTTCGCTTCCTCGACATGCACGACGAGATCGCCGGACCGGTCAACGTGGCGAGTCCGCGGCCCTCCGACAACCGCACGCTCATGGGCATCCTCCGCCGCGCGGTCGGCGCCCCGATCGGCCTTCCGGCGTTCCGGTGGATGCTCGAGCCTGCCATGTGGGCGCTGCGCACCGAGCCCGAGCTCGTCCTGAAGAGCCGGTGGGTCACGCCCGAGCGCCTGACCGACGCGGGCTTCGAGTTCGCGTGCCCCGATCTCGCGCAGGCGGTCGAGGCGATCGTCGCCGAGCGGCCGGTGTCGGAGCAGGCGGCTAGCCTGACCAGGTGACTGACCTCCGCACCGGACCCGACGGCCTCGCGCGCTGCGGATGGGTCGGCGACGACCCGGAGTACCGCCGCTATCACGACGAAGAGTGGGGCCGGCCCCTGCACGGCGACCGGGCTCTGTTCGAGAAGATGTCGCTCGAGGGATTCCAGGCAGGCCTCAGCTGGATCACGATCCTTCGCAAGCGCCCTCGCTTCCGCGAGGTGTTCGCGGGGTTCGAGCCCGAGGCGGTCGCGGCGTTCGGCGGCGACGACATCGAGCGGCTGATGGGGGATGCCGGCATCATCCGCAACCGCGCGAAGATCCTCGCGACGATCGGCAACGCCCAGCTCGTGACCGCGATGGATGCCGGTGAGCTCGACGCTCTGATGTGGTCGTTCGCCCCGCCCGCGCGCCCCGAGGCGCAGCGACCGGTCGCCTTCGCCGACGTGCCCGCGACAACTCCGGCATCCGACGCCCTGTCGAAGGAGCTGCGCCGGCGCGGGTTCCGCTTCGTCGGGTCGACCACGATGTATGCGCTCATGCAGTCGGCGGGGATGGTCGACGATCACCTCGTCGGCTGTCACCGCGCCGGGTGAAGAACGGCGTCACGAGGTCACGCAACGCGCAGATCGCCGCCGCGGCGTCAGGTAGCCTGTCTGGGTTGCGCGTTCCGGATCGCACGGGTGGATTCAGACGGACAGCCGCATGGAGTGGATGCGGTGCGCGACGCGAGCACTGAGGGGAGCCGAGCCGACGATGACCTCCTTCGCGTGGCTTCGCGCGCGCCCGAAGACCCTCGCTTCGGCGGGTGTCGTCACGGCGGCCGCCCTTGCTCTCGGCTTCTTCGCCGTCACCTATGACGGCAAGCCCACGACCGAAGTCGATCTCCACGACGGCGGCGTGTGGGTCTCGAAGCAGTCGAGCCTGCTCGTCGGTCATTTCAACCACTCCTCGCGCGTCCTCGACGGGGGGCTCCGCGCCGTCTCGAGCGACTACGACATCCTGCAGAGCGGGTCGCGGGTCATGATCGTCGACCCGGTTGCGGCATCCGTCGCCGCCGTCGACCCCGCGCGCGTGATCCTCTCCGAGACGGCCGACGTCGCTCCCGGTTCCGCCGTCGCGCTCGGGGCCGACAGGGTCGCCGTCCTCGAACCCTCCGGCGCGCTCTGGTCGGCGCCCTTCAGCGGGGTCGCCTCCCTCGGCGCCGAGGGGACCGAACCCGTCGCCGATCTCGGCAAGAACGCCGCGCTCGCCGTCGGCGCCGACGGCGTCGTCTGGGCAGCCGCGGCGAAGAGCGGCACGCTGCGCAGCTACGCGCCCGGCGACGATGCGGAGATGACCGAGACCTCCTCGCGCGAGCTGGAGGGCGTCGCGAAGGACCACGATCTCTCGGTCACGGCCGTGGGCGCCACCGCCTACGTGCTCGACGCGGACACCCGGACGATTCTCGGCAGCGACGGGTCGACGGCCGAGGTCGGTCCGGATGCCGTGCTGCAGCAGCCCTCGCCCGACACCGACACCGTGACGGTCGCGACCCCCACCGAGCTCCTCCGCCTGCCGCGCGGCGGTGGCGACCCCGTCACGATCTCGGCCGAGGGCGGCGAGGGCACGCCCGCCGAGCCCGTGTTCGTCGCGGGCTGCGCGTACGGTGCGTGGTCGGGAACGGGTCGGTTCGTCCGCGACTGCCCCGGCACCGCCGACGACCTTGTCCAGGAGGTGCCGGGCATCGACCCGACGGCCGTCCTGCAGTTTCGGGTCAATCGCGACGTCGTCGTGCTCAACGACGTCTTCGGCGGTGCCGCGTGGCTCGCCTCGGAATCGCTCCAGCGCGTCGACAACTGGCAGGACATCACACCGCCCGAGGGCGAGGGCGAAGAGGAGGAGGAGACCACCGAAGAGACGGTGCAGACGACCCTCCCCGAGCGCACCGAGCAGAACACGCCGCCGATCGCGGTCGACGACGAGTACGGCATCCGCCCGGGCCGCACGACGGTCCTTCCGATACTCGACAACGACACGGATGCCGACGGCGACGTCCTCGTCGCGGCGGTGTCGAAGGACCCCGCCTTCGGGCGGGTCGAGCCGATCCACAACGGCGCGGCACTCCAGATCACGACCGAGGAGGGCGCTTCGGGCTCCACGACGTTCGACTACGTCGTGGAGGACGGCCGGGGCGGCGAGGCCACGGCATCCGTCTCGCTCACCGTGCACGACTTCGACGTCAACTCCCCGCCGGTGCAGAAGCGGAAGACGCCGATCACCGTCGAGACGGGCGGCACTGCGTCCTACAACGTGCTGCCCGACTGGATCGACCCGGACGGCGACGACATCTTCCTGCTGAACGTCACGCCCGACGGCGGCGACGAGGCGGATTACACCTCCGACGGGCAGATCACCTATCGCGCGATCGGCGGGGTGCAGGGTCGCAAGGACGTGCCGATCACGGTGTCCGACGGCACCGACGACGGCGCGGGAGTCGCCCGGTACGACATCGTGCCCCTCGGGACGACGGTGCCGCTGACGAATGCCGACCACGTCGTCACCCGCGTCGGTCGCTCGGTGACGGTCGCGCCGCTCACGAACGACACCAGTTCGGGAAGCGAGCAGCTGCGCCTCACCCGCGTCGACGAGGTCCCGGGAACCACGATCAGCCCCGACTACACCGACAAGACCTTCTCCTTCACCGCCGACGTCGCGGACACCTACTACGTCCCGTACCTCGTGTCGGCCGGCCCCAACTCGGTGCCCGGCATCGTCCGCGTGGACGTCCTTCCCGAGGCCGCCGAGGACCTTCCCCCCGTCGCGGTGCGTGACGTCGCGCTCCTGCCGAGCGGCGATGACGTCCTCGTCAACGTGCTCTCCAACGACACGGATCCCGGCGGCGGCATCCTCGTCGTCCAGTCGGTCACGGTCGATCCCGGCAGCGGCATCGCGGCATCCGTCCTCGGACACGAGACGGTGCGCATCACCGACCTCGGCCAGCTCAGTGCGCAGTCGCGCGTCGGGTACACGATCTCGAACGGGACGCAGTCGGCGTCGGGCGAGATCGTCGTCATCCCCGTGCCGGCCCCCGCCCGCCAGCGACCGCCCGTCGCCGAGGACGACCGTGCGGTCGTCCGCGTCGGAGACGTCGTGACGATCCCGGTGCTGGAGAACGACTACCACCCGAACGGCGACACGCTCACGCTCTCGTCCGACCTCGTCGAACCGTACATCGACCCCGCCGATGGCGAGGCATTCGTCTCCGAGGACGTCGTCCGGTTCCGCGCGGGCGACGAGCCGGGAACCGTCTACGCCACGTACGAGGTGCAGGATTCGACCGGACAGCGGGATGCCGGGTACGTCACGATCCAGATCCTCCCGCGTGACGACGAGGCCAACGCCGCCCCGCGCCCGCGCGATCTCACCTCGCGCACGCTCAGCGGTGCAAGCGTCGAGATCCCGGTGCCGCTCGACGGGATCGACGAGGACGGCGACTCGGTCGAGCTCGTCGGCGTCGACCAGGCCCCCAAGAAGGGTCGGATCACGAAGGTGAACGCCGACGGCTTCACCTACCAGGCCTTCGAGGACTCGACCGGCACCGATGCGTTCGCCTACCGCGTCCGCGATCGCCTCGGGAGGGAGGGCACCGCGACGGTCCAGGTGGGCATCGCTCCCGCGGCGACCGTCAACCAGGCGCCGTACGCCGTGCGCGACTCTGTCGTCATGCGCCCCGGTCGGCAGGTGGCCCTGCCCGTGCTCGCCAACGACTCCGATCCCGACGGCGACGAGTACGGCTTCGCTCCGGATGCCGTGGACGTGCCCGACGTGCCCGGACTCGCCGCCGAGGCGGCGGGGGAGTACCTGCTGATCACGGCACCCGACGAGGAGATGAACACGTCGGTGCAGTACACGATCAGCGACGCACGCGGCCTGCAGGCCACGACGAGCGTGCAGATCACCGTCGACGACGAGGTGCCGCTGCTCGCGCCCGTCGCGCGCGACGATCGGGTGCGACCCGAGGACGTCGAGGACGACGGAACGGCGCGCACCGCGGTGCTCGACAACGACGACGACCCGGATGGGACGCGCGGAGAGCTGACGGTGACACTCGGCACGGGGGCCGGGACCGCGCGGGTCGCGGCAGACGGCGCCGTGCGCGTCACGGTCGGTGACGCTCCGCAGCTCATCACCTACACGATCACCGACCGCGACGACCAGAGCGCGTCCGCGTTCCTGCGCGTGCCGAGTCTCGCCGAGCTCCCGCCGACGCTCATCTCGACGAAGGCCCTCGAGGTGAAGAGCGGGGAGACGGTCGAGTTGCCGCTGTCGCAGTACGTGCGCGCCGCCGGTGGGAAGGACGTCGTCATCACCGAGGCCGCGAAGGTGTTCGCTGCGCACTCCGACGGGGCGAGCCTCATCAAGGACCAGAAGACGCTCGTCTACACCTCCGCGGAGCGCTACTTCGGCGCCGATGCGCTGACCTTCGAGGTCACCGATGGCACGGGTCCCGACGACGCCACGGGCCGCAAGGCGACCCTCACGATCCCGATCACCGTGCTGCCGCCCGACAACCAGCCCCCGACCCTCGTCGGCGCGTCGATGACGGTCGCCCCGGGCGAGGACGCCGCGACGCTCGATCTCGCGGGCCTCGCGACCGATCCCGACCCGGGGACGACGATCGAGTTCGGCACACGCGGGCGCGCACCCGAGGGCATGTCGGTCTCGGTCGACGGCACGCAGCTGAAGGTCTCCGCCGAGGCCAAGACGCCCAAGGGCACGGTCGCGACGATCATCGTGACCGCGACCGATGGAGAGTCCGACCCGGTCGAGGCCGAGGTGACGGTGACGGTCAGCGCCTCCACGCGCCCGCTCGCCACCGCGAACGACGACATCATCCCCGAGGCCGACCAGGGCAAGACCGTCAGCGTTCCGGTGCTCGACAACGACGTCAACCCGTTCCCCGACACGCCCCTGAAGATCCTCGACGCCGGGCGCGAGTCGGGGGCCGGAGAGGTCCGCGTCGTCGGCGACCGGGTCGAAGTGACGACCCCCGGCGACTTCGTCGGCACGGTCGTCGCCCGCTACCGCGTGCTCGACAAGACCGAAGACGCCGACCGTGTCGTCGAGGGCCGCGTGCGCATCACCGTGCAGGGCCGGCCCGACGCCCCGGGCAAGCCCACCGTGTCGTCGGTGCAGAGCCGCACGGTCGTGCTCTCGTGGACGCCGCCGATCGACAACGGCAAGCCGATCACGACATACACGGTGACGGATGCCGCACGCGGGTACACGAAGTCGTGCGCCGCGACCACGTGCACGCTCGACGCTCTGACCAACAACGTCGAGTACAACTTCACCGTCACCGCGACGAACGCGGTCGGTGTCTCGGAGCCCTCCGCTCCGTCGGAGACGGCGCGCCCCGACGTCCGTCCGGAGACCCCCGCCCCGCCGACCCTCGACTTCGACGATCGCGCGCTCGAGGTCGCGTGGACCGTTCCGCGCACCGAGGGGTCGCCGGTCGAGAGCTACACGCTCGAGATCTCTCCCGCCCCGCCGTCCGGTATCGCGCAGAAGACGGGTGTCAGCGGAACCACGCTGCGCTGGGAGGGCCTCCAGAACGGTACGTCGTATCAAGTGCGCGTCCGCGCCCACAACCGTGCCCCCGAGCCGAGCGAGTTCAGCCCGTGGTCGTCCTCGATGGTGCCCGCAGCTCCCCCCGCGCAGCCCGCCGCCCCCACCACGAAGCGCATCGACTCCGTCGGTTCGCAGGCGCAGCTCCAGGTCGACTGGAAGGCGCCGGCCGACAACGGCGACGCGATCGCGCAGTACGAGCTGCAGGTGCGCCAGGGGATGACCGTCGTGCGCACCGTCACGCCCGCGGCGGGGCAGACGAGCCAGGCGATCAGCCTGCCGACATCCGGGGCGGACTACACGTTCGCTCTGCGCGCCACCAACAAGGCGGGCTGGGGCCAGTGGAGCGAGCCGTCGGCACCACGCCGCGCGTTCACCCCGCCCGGGGCGCCGACCGGAGTCTCCGCGACCGAGGGGAACAACACGGTCGACGTCGCCTGGAAGGCCGGGCCGCTCAACGGTGCGAACGCCGGCGAGGTGAAGTACCAGTTCTCCGTCGAGGGCGGCAGCTGGCGCGGCGACTGGGCGTCGGGCGGGACCGACGGCTCGGGGCGGATCGGAAGCGGCGTGAGCAACAACGGCACGTACTCGATCCGCGTCCGCGCCGTCTCGACGGCCGACGGGTCGACGTACGAGGGAGCCGCATCGGCGGCATCCAACAAGGTCTCGCCGTACGGGCCGATCGGCAACCCCTCTGCGAAGGTGAACGCGAGCGGACGCAGTGTCACCTACACGTGGGGTTCGCCCGCCCGGAACGGCCGCGACATCACCACCCAGATCCGCATCGACGGCGGAGGCTGGGAGACGGTGGGCGCGAGCGGCTCGCGCTCGGGAACACGCGGATACAGCTTCACCGCGACCCTCGAGGTGCGCACGACCGCCGCGGGGCAGACGACGACGGCCTCCGATTCGGCGAAGACCGAGGCCGAGCCGCCGCCGCCCGAACCGCGGGCATGGGTGTCGAAGGGTGGAAGCGCGGCAGGCCAGCCCGGTTGCTCCTCCGCCTCCTGTGCGTACTTCAAGGTGACGACGCAGGACTTCCCTGCGGGCGAGTACACCTACAAGTGCATGGTCGACGGTGGTCAGTTCAACAGCTGGGAGGGCCCCGTGTACTTCCCCGCGAACGGCTCGACGCGGCTTGAGTGCTACCTCGGCGGATCCGGGCAGCCCGTCTGGGTCGTCCTCAACGGCAAGAAATACGAGACGCGGCCATGGGGATGACCCCGCACACCTCGCGACGGCAAGGAGAGAACGAATGAGCATGACCCCGGAACAGGCGGCGTGGTTCCGCGAGACCTTCACGCGCCTCGTCGACAACGTCGATCTCGCACTCCTCGGCAAGCGCGAGGTCGTCGGGCTCGTGCTGGCGGCGATGCTGGCCGAGGGCCATGTGCTGCTCGAAGACGCCCCGGGCACGGGAAAGACGAGCCTCGCCAAGGCGCTCGCGGCGAGCGTGCAGGGCACCTCGACCCGCATCCAGTTCACGCCCGATCTGCTGCCCTCGGACGTCACCGGCGTCACGATCTACGACCAGCAGAACCACCGCTTCGAGTTCCACCGCGGCCCGGTGTTCGCCTCGATCGTCCTCGCCGACGAGATCAACCGCGCCTCGCCGAAGACCCAGTCGGCGCTTCTCGAGGTCATGGAGGAGTCGCGTGTCACGGTCGACGGCACAGCCCACGAGGTGGGGCGCCCGTTCCTCGTCATCGCGACGCAGAACCCCATCGAGCAGTCGGGCACCTACAAACTGCCCGAGGCGCAGCTCGACCGCTTCATGCTGAAGATCTCGATCGGCTACCCGACGCTCGCCGTCACCGAGCGGATCCTCGTCGGCGCCGTCGACCGCAACCCGTCGGCGAACCTCGAACCCGTCATCACGACCCACGCGGTCGCCGACATGGCCGACCTCGCCGCGTCCGTCCACGTCGACCCCGCCGTCGCCCGCTATGCGGCGCAGATCGTGGAGGCCACGCGCGCGTCGGACGACACGCGCCTGGGCGTCTCGGTGCGCGGTGCGATCTCGATGATCCGCGTCGCGAAGGTGTACGCCGCGGCGCAAGGGCGCCATTTCGTCATCCCCGACGACATCAAGACGCTCGCCGTGCCGGTCTGGGCGCACCGCCTCGTGCTCGATCCCGAGGCGGAGTTCGCGGGCACCACCGCCGAGACCGTCGTGCAGCGCGCGCTGGCCGCCGTCGAGGCGCCGCTCGCGCGGGCCGCCAGCTGATCGGCGCCCGACGGAGATGACCACCACGCCCGACACGCTCGCTCCCTCGCGCCGCCAGGGAGAGGCGGCGGATGCCGAGGACACCGGCCTCATCTCGCCGCGCGCCGCGACGCGCGCGGAGCGGTGGCGCGAGCGCGCGGAGAGCGCGGCACGGGTCACGGGCGGTGTCGCCGGACAGGTCGCCGCGGTCATCCGCCCGCTCGGCCGGGTCGTTCTCCTCGCGGCGGTCGTCCTGTGGTGGCTCGCTCTCTCGTTCGGGTGGACGGAGCTCATGGTCGCGGCGGTGATCCTCACCGTGATCCTCGTTCTGAGCGTCGGATTCCTCTTCGGACGGACGACGTACGACATCGACCTCGATCTCACCCGTACGCGTGTCGTCGTGGGCGAGCGGGCCGTCGGCGGGCTGACCCTCGCCAACGCGACCTCCCGCACCCTGCTGCCCTCGGAGGTCGTGCTGCCGGTCGGGCAGGGGCGCGGAGTCTTCCAGGTGCCGCGCCTGCAGCCCGGCGCCGCGCACGACGAGGTCTTCGCGATCCCGACGACCGCACGCGGGGTGCTCGAAGTCGGCCCGGTGAGCGTCCGCCGCGGCGACCCGATCGGACTGTTCGAGCGCACGCACGACCGTCGTCAGGCCGTGGACCTGTACGTCCACCCGCGCACGACCCCGCTCGAGGGGCTCTCGCTCGGCTACGTCCGCGACCTCGAGGGGCTCCCCTCGACGCAGCTCGCCCGCGACGACGTGTCCTTCCATGCGCTCCGCGAGTACCAGCCCGGCGATGACCTGCGGCACGTCCACTGGAAGTCCACCGCGCGCGTCGGCGACCTCATGGTGCGCCAGTACGAAGAGACCCGCCGCTCGCACTTCGTCGTCGGCCTGTCGACGCCGTCCGGCGAATACCGCACGCCCGAGGAGTTCGAGCTCGCCATCTCGGTCGCCGGTTCCGTGGGCCTGCGCGCCCTCCGCGACTCGCGCGTGCTCGATGCACGCACCCAGAGCGGCCCGCTCCGCTCGCTGTCGCCGCGGCGGTTCCTCGACGAGCTCTCGCAGCTGGGCCATTCGCGCTCCCGCCAGGGCGGCGTCGTGGCGCTCGCCGGGTCGATCGCGACGCACGCGCCCGACGCGGCCGTCATCGTCCTCATCACGGGGTCGAAGACGGATGCCTCTGACCTGCGTCTCGCGTGCTCGCGCCTCCCGGCAGATGTCCGCACGCTCGCCGTCGTCGCCGACACCCGCGTCGACGCACCCGCCCTGCAGCGCATCGGCGACGCCGACGTCATCACGCTGGGCGACCTCGACCAGCTGCCCCGCGCCGTGCGGAAGGTGCTCGCATGAGCCGGCCCCGCCAGAGCGCTGCCCCTCAGAGCGCTGCGCCTCTGAGCCCTGGCCGTCAGGGCGCGACGCCGACCGGAGCGTCCGCGCTCCCCGCGCGCCGCGTCGTCGCGCTCGACCTCATCGCCGCGGCGCTCCTCCTGCTCGTCACGGTCATCGGCTTCGCGAACACCTTCGACAGCCCGCAGTACGTCGTCGCCGCGCTCGGCGGTCTGGCGCTCGGGCTCGCGATCGCGTTCGTCGGCGCGTGGCGGCGCTGGGGCATCCTCCCGCTCGCCGGGGTGACGGTCGGCGCCTACCTCGTCTTCGGCGGCGCGCTCGCTCTGCCCCACACGACGATCCTCGGCGTCATCCCGACACTCGACACCCTCCGCGAGCTCGTCGTCGGGGTCGTCACCTCGTGGAAGCAGCTGCTCACCACCGTGCCGCCCGTCTCGCCGGCCGACGGTCACCTCGTCGTGCCGTTCCTCCTCACCCTCGTCGGCGGAGTCCTGACCGCCTCTCTCGCGATGCGCGCGCGCCGCGCCGCGTGGGCTCTCGTCCCCGCGCTGGTGATCCTCGTCGCGAGCATCCTCCTCGGCGTCGCCCAGCCCGCCGCGCCGCTCGTGGAGGGTCTGCTGTTCGCGGCCGTCGCCATCGTCTGGCTCGCGCTTCGCCACGCCTGGTACGAAGACCGAGCCGCCGTCCGGGTCGAATCCGCGGGCGGTTCGGATGCCGCCGCCCTCCGCTCTTCGCGCACGCGCCGCCTCGTCTCCGGCGCCGTCGTGCTCGCGGTCGCCGCGGGGGCCGGCGTCGCCACCGCGGCCTTCGCGACGCCGCCCACGGCACGCTTCATCCTGCGTGACTTCGTCGTGCCGCCGTTCGACATCACGCAGTACGCGAGCCCGTTGCAGAGCTTCCGTGGCTACGTCCGCGATGACGCGGACGAGACGCTCTTCACGGTGTCGGGCCTGCCCGAAGACGCGCGCGTCCGCCTCGCGGCGATGGATGCCTACAACGGCATCGTCTACAACGTCGCCGATGACGGCGCGGGTTCGTCGAGCGCGTTCACGCCGGTGCGCTCGAACATGTCGCCGGAGGCGAAGGGCACGCCCGCGACGGTCGAGTTCGACATCCGCTCCCTGGAGGGCGTGTGGCTGCCCGACGTCGGTGCGACGCGCGAGTTCACCTTCGAGGGCGCCCGTGCGCAGGAGCTCGCGCGCTCGGCCCACTTCAACGACGCCACCGGCACGGCCGTGGTTCCCGCGGGCCTCCGGTCCGGCGATGCGTACACGATCGAGACCGTGATCCCGACGGCACCGAGCGACACCGCGCTCGCCGACGTGCCGTTCGCGGCGATCAAGATGCCGAAGCAGTCAGGCATCCCCGAGAAGGTCACCGAGCTCGCCTCGCGTGCCGCCGAGGACGCGGAGACGCCGATCGAGCGGGCACGCGCCCTGGAGAGCTGGCTGCACACCGACGGCTTCTTCAGCCACGGTCTCGCCGACGACGTGGTGTCGCTCTCGGGGCACGGCGCGAGCCGCATCACGGCACTGTTCGCCGGCGAACAGATGATCGGCGACGACGAGCAGTACGCCGCAGCGATGGCGATGATGGCGACGCAGCTCGGCATGCCCGCCCGCGTCGTCATGGGGTGGTACCCGGGGAAAGACGACGAAGGCGGCGCGACCTTCGAGGCGACGGGCGACAACCTGCACGCCTGGGTCGAGATCGCCTTCCAGGGGTACGGCTGGGTCCCGTTCGACCCCGCGCCCGACGAGGACAACGAACCCAACGACCAGCAGACGAAGCCGCGCGCGAACCCGAAGCCGCAGGTGCTGCAGCCCCCGCCGCCCGCGCAGGAGCCGGCCGATCTTCCGCCGGCGATCGCGGAGGACCGCGAGCAGAAGGAGGACGAGCCGCCCGGCCCGGCCTGGATCGGTGTCGTGCTGCTATACGGCGGCATCACCCTGGGTGTTCTGCTGCTCGTGGCCGCACCCTTCCTCGTGATGGGCGCCGTCAAGGGCGCCCGCCGCGCGCGCCGGAGGTCGGCGGCGCGCACCGCCGACCGCATCTCGGGGGGATGGGACGAGCTCGTCGACTCCGCGGTCGACCTGCGCGCGCCCGTCGAGCGGGGCGCGACCCGCTCGGAGAGTGCGCTCGTCGTCGAGGAGCGCTTCACCGAACCCCGCGTGACGGCCCTCGCGACGCGCGCCGATCTCGAGGTCTACGGTCCGGGAGATCCGTCCCCGGAGGACGTCGATGCGTTCTGGCGCGAAGTGGACGATATCGTCGGAGGAATGAAGGGCAGCGCGACGACGTGGCAGCGACTGCGCGCGCGTCTGAGCGTCCGCTCGCTGCAGGGCACGTTCCCGACCGGCGCGGCCGTGTTCGCGCGTGTGCTGCCCGGTCGCCGCGGCAGGGGCGGCGACGCAGACCAGGGCGGCGCCGCATGATCCGCCCGGCCACCATCGGTCGACGTGTGGGCGCCGTCGTCATCGACGGGGCCGTCGCGACCGCCGTGCTCATCGTCGCCGTCGTCGTGTTCGGCGGCATCTCCGTCGCGACGGGCGGCGGCTTCCCCCCGATCGTGGCCGGCGTCGTCGCTGACGTCATCCTCGCGGCCTGGCTGCTCGTCCAGACGTGGATGCAGGGCGGCGCGGGGTCGTTCGGCATGCGCGCGTTGCGCCTGCGCCTCCTGCGGTGGGAGGACGGCGCCGCGACCGACCGCCCGCTCGGCTTCGGACGTGCTCTGCTCCGGGCGATCGTCTGGGGGCTCGGAGGCGCGGTCGTCATCGGATACTTCTCGCCGCTGTTCGACCCCTCGCCCTGGCGCCGCGGCTGGCACGACAAGGTCGCGGGCGCGGTGATGGCCGATGCGCCGACACGTGCGACGCAGGCGCAGGATGCCGGAGCCTCCGCGACCGCGCCGCCGCCGGTCGCGAGCCCCGTCGTCGCCGGGCCGTTCGCCGCGGCATCCCCCGCCACCGCCTTTCCCGTGCCCGCGGTGCCGGTGCCCTCGGCTGTGGCGCCGGTGCCCTCGGCTGCGCTGCCGCATGTCCCTGCTCCGGCCGCAGCGCCCGCCGGTCGGGCGCCTGCCCTTCCCACGCCCGCCGTGCCCACGCCCGCTGTGCCCGCCCGCGGCGCGGCGCCGGGCGGGCTGATCTCCTTCGTGCCGGGCGTCACTTCTCCCGAGCGCGCGACCGCGGCGGCGGCGCCTCCGATGATCCCCCAGACCGCCGTCGGCGGTGGACTCGGCGGTCGGATGGGCGGTGGCTTCGGCGGGTTCGACGATCCGATCGATGAGACCGTCATCCGCAACGACGACACGGTGATCGTCGGCGGCGAGAAGACGCCTTCGGGCGGCGACCGTGCGCTCGCACGACTGGTGTGGGACGACGGCTCCCAGCAGGGCCTCTACGGCCGGACCGTCTTCGGTCGCAATCCCGCGCCCGAACGCGATGCGCTGGTGACACCCGTCCGCGACGAGACCCTCTCGCTATCGAAGACGCACTTCGAGCTGGCGCCCGACGCCGACCGCTCGCTGTGGGTCGTCGACCGCCACTCGACCAACGGCGTCGTCGTGCTGCGCGGCACGCAGCGCCAGACCGTGCCTCCGGGCGAGCGTGTGCGCGTGCACCCGGGAGATGTCCTCGAGTTCGGCGACCGTCACGTCCGAATCGAGGTTGCGCCGTGAACGAAGCGCCGATCACCGTGCGGGTGGGCGCCGCGACCCATACGGGGCACCGCCGCCGCATCAACGAGGACGCGTTTCTCGCCGACGCGCCGCTGTTCCTCGTGGCCGACGGAATGGGCGGTCATGAGGCCGGCGACCGTGCGAGCGCGGCCGTCGTCGCGGAGTTCGCACGCCTCGCCGGTGCGCCGAGCCTCTCGATCGATCAGGTGCGCGCGGCACTGCGTCGCGCCCGTGAGCAGGTCGAGGCGATCGCGAGCGACAGTCGCGCAGCGGGGACCACGCTGACCGGTGTGGTCATCGCCGACGTCGGGGGTGTGGGGTACTGGCTCGCGATCAACGTCGGCGATTCGCGCACCTACCGTTTCGCGCGGGGGATGCTCGAGCAGATCAGCGTTGACCACTCCGTCGTGCAGGAGCTCATCGACGCCGGGGTGCTGTCGGTCGAAGAGGCCGGAAGCGCCGCGCGCCGCAATGAGATCACGCGGGCGATCGGCGCTGGCAGCGCCGGGCGCGCCGACTACTGGATGGTGCCGGCCGAGCCGGGCGACCGCATCCTCGTGTGCTCCGACGGTCTCTCCGGCGAGCTCACCGCGCTGCAGCTGCGCGACATCCTCCAGGACGAGCCCGACCCCCAGGCCGCCGCGGCGCGGCTGATCCACGAGGCGCTCCTGCACGGCGGGCGCGACAACGTCACCGCCCTCGTCGTCGATGCGCTCGCCGTCGCGGGCGACGCCGACCTCTACGACACGGCTCCGGCCGGTTCTCGACGCTCGGAGCCTGACGAAGACACGCGCCCGCGGTCGAGACCTCGACGAGACCACTGAAACACCGCTTGAGACACCTGTGAGCCCCCTCATGACCACACCGCAGACGCCGCCTACCGCCGCCGACACCCCTGTCGGAGCGCGCGCGGTCGTCCAGTACCGCCCCGCGTACGGTGAGGATGCCTCGTGGATCGCCGCCGCCGGCGCGGCCTTCGCCGTCTTTCCCTCCTCGGTCGACGCTCACACGGCGGAGGCCGTGTGGCGACGCCTGGGAGAGGGCGTCGCCGCCGTGCTCGACGCCCTCGCGAGTGCGTTCGGCACCTCGCTCGCCGCGATCCCGCCGTTCGCGCTCGCCGTGGCGGAGCCGGGCGGCGTCCGCGTGGCCGTGCGCGGGCCGCTCACCCTCTCGGTCGAGTCCGCGTCGGGGGTCGAGGAGGTCTCGGGCGAGGGCGCCGCGACGTGGACGGAGCGACTCGTCACCGACGCCCGCCGCGTCATCCTCTCGCCCTCGGATGCCGCAGGGTCCGGTGCCGCGGCGCAGGATGCCGCCGTCCCGCTGCGGTCGGGCGTCGCCCTCGCCGACCTGGCGGTCGCGGTGCTCACCGCCGGCGCGGTCGCCGCGGACAGCGCCGACCTCGTCGGGTCCGCGCCGGAGCCCGTCGCGGCCTCCGCGCCGGACCCGGAGCCTGAGCCGGAGCCGGAGCCCGTATCGATTCCCGTCGCGGAGCCCACGACAGCGCCCGCGCCGGCCCTCCCCGAGAGCATTCCCGCCGCGTCACCCGCGCAGGCCGCGGTGCCGCCCGTGCCGACGACACCGCCCGCCGACGCGGCGCGTGCCGCCTCGCTGGCGGCGACCGACGACGACGATTCGGCGTGGGCCGACACGATCGCGCGACCGCGCGCGAAGAAGGTTCCCCAGGCTAGCCTGAGTAGCCAGGGCGACCACGACGGTGCGACGGTCTCGGTGGCCGAGGCGCGTGCGCTCCGCGCCGCCGAGCGCGAGCAGTACGAATCGACCGACGGTGTGCCCCCGCGCCGCCCCGTGCGCGGGCGCATCACGCTCTCCACCGGCCCGGTCATCGAGCTCGAACGCACCGTCGTGATCGGGCGTCGCCCGAAGGCGACCCGCACGTCGGCATCCGAGCTTCCCCTCCTCGTCGCGGTCGAGAGCCCGCGGCAGGACATCTCGCGCAGCCATGTTGAGATCCGCGCCGAAGGCGAGCACGTCCTCGTGACCGACCTCGACACGACCAACGGCACGGTGCTGCTGCGGGTCGGCGGCGACCCCGTGCGGCTGCATCCAGGCGAACCGACGCTCGTCGTCACTGGCGACGCCCTCGACCTCGGCGACGGCGTCGTGGTCACCTTCGAGGATCTTCCGTGAGCTCGAAGCGCCCGCCCGCGCCGCCTCCGGCACTGGCCGGATTCTCGTTCGTCGAGGTGCTCGGCTCCGGCGGCTTCGCCGACGTCTACCTCTACGAGCAGCAGCTTCCACGCCGGCGGGTCGCCGTCAAGGTCATGCTCGACGGTCGCATGAGCGACGGCGCCGCCGACCGGTTCGCCGCCGAGGCGAACGCGATGGCGATGCTGTCGACGCACCCCGCGATCGTCACGATCTATCAGGCGGGTGTCGCCGACGACGGGCGCCCCTACCTCGTCATGGAGTACTGCCCGCGGCCGAACCTGCAGATCCGCTCCCGGGCGCAGGCGTTCTCGGTCGCCGAAGCGCTCCGCGTCGGGGTGCAGGTCGCGGCGGCAGTGGAGACCGCGCACCGCGCCGGCATCCTGCACCGCGACATCAAGCCGGCGAACATCCTCGTCACGGAGTACAACCGCCCCGCGCTCACCGACTTCGGCATCGCGACCAGCGGCGGGGTCGACGAGGCCTCGGGCGGCATGTCGATCCCGTGGTCGCCCCCCGAGGCGTTCAGCGACGACGGCGCGTCCGGCGTCGGCACCGACGTCTACGCGCTCGGGGCGACGGTGTACACCCTGCTCGCCGGCCACTCGCCGTTCGAGCAGCCGGGCGGGCGCAACGGCGGCGCCGACCTCATCGAGCGGATCGAGACGCAGCCCGTGCCGCCGCTGCGGCGGGCGGATGTGCCGCCGTCGCTGCAGCTCGCTCTCGAGCGCGCCATGGCCAAGCGCCCGGGCGACCGGTACGAGTCGGCGGTCGCGTTCGCGCGCGCCCTGCAGCGCGTGCAGATCGAGGCGGCCCACTCCGTCACCCCGATCGACATCCTCGACGACGCGCCGGCGGGGGCAGAGCCCGAGGATGCCGACGGCGAGCTGACCCGCGTGCGCGGCATCGTCAGCATCGACCCGCAGACCGCTCCCGCGGCAGGTCCCACGCGCCCGCGCGACGTGCCCCCCGTCGTCGTGCCGCCGACGTTCGCGCCGCCGTCGTCTTCTCCGGTGGGATCGCCTGCCACGACTCCGGAGGCCGACGACCGCACCGTCGCCCGTCCGCCCGTCTCGATCGCGCCGAGCGCACCGAACACGCCGGGCCCCGCCGCCCAGCCCCTGACCGCGCCCGGTGCCGCAGCCCCGCCGTACCCGCCCGCGCTCGGGCCGGGCGAAGAGCCTGCGCCGCGGCGTTCACGGCGCGGGCTGTGGATCGGGATCGCCGCGACCGTCGCCATCCTCGCCGTCGCCGCCGCCGTCGCGACGGCGGTTTCCGGTGTCTTCGGCGGGCCGGATGCCGAGAAGACGCCCGCGCCCACGACATCCGTCGCCCCGCAAGACCCCCTCGACGACATCGTGCCGGCGGTTTCCGACCTGGCCGGCACCGTGCAGGGCGGCGAGGTCGTCTTCACCTGGACCAACCCCGACCCCCGCGAGGGGGACGGCTACCTCTGGTACACCTACACGCTCGCCGAGCAGGCCGACACGGCGCGGGTGATGACCGAGTCGGTGACGGTTCCGGTGGACCCGAGCGGGACGACGTGCATCGCGGTGACGCTCATGCGCGACGACGCGCGGATCGGGCCCGAGACGAAGGTCTGCACGCCCTGACCGGAGGCCGGCCTGCGGCCCGCGCGGCCGGCCCGAGACTCGAGCGGGTCAGGGGCGGGTGCCGAGCACCTTGACGATGACGCCGCGGCGGCGCAGCTCCGCGATCGCGTGCGTCTCTTCGTCGACCGTGCGCCCGAGGGCGTGCTTGTCGGCGACGACCACGACGTCTCCGCTCACGAGGCGCCCGAACAGGCGCGTGAGGCGCTCGGACCAGCTCTCACCCGTCTCGGGTGCGGGGTGGCGGAACCCCTCGATCGGCACGCCGAACGCGGCAAGCGCGTCGCGCTGCGCGATCACAGACGGCAGGTCGTCGCGCGCGACGACGAGTCCGACCAGGCGCGATCCCGCGGGGCGGGCGGCCCACCAGTCCGTCCCCGACACGATGACCGGAACCGCCTCGGTGACGGCGGGCAACGCAACCGATTCGGCGTAGTCGGCCGGGGCGCGGCCCTCGGCATCCGTCTGGTCACTCATCTCGTTCCGCCCTCTCGCGTGCTCACGTCCATTGTGGACGATCGGCGGGCATCTCGACGATCGGGGCCTCTCACTCCTCGTCGTTGCGCAGCTGTAGGCTGATCTGCTCGGCGTCCAGCTGCGCCAGCTCCTCGCGGAGCGCCTCGGTCGAGTACGACCCCGTCCGCGTCAGCTCGACGAGCCTCTGCCGCTGCACCTCGATCATCCGGATGCGGAGGGTCCGCATGTCGGCCATCGTCAGCTCGCGACTCTCGGGCGGTGGCGCCGTCAGCCGCTCGCCGATCGCGCGGAGCAGGTCGGGATCGAAGGGAGTGCCGTCGGCCTTCGCGATGTCGCCGGCCTCGAGCCGTGCCCGCGCCGCCTCGTGGAGCTCGTCCTCCAGGCGTGCCCGCTCGGCCGCGGCGGCGGCGCTGTCGTCGACGGATGCCGGGATCTTCAGCCACCGGATGAGGACGGGAAGCGTCAGCCCCTGGACGAGCAGGCTGATGAGTGCCACGAGGAAGGCGATGAGCACGAGCAGGTCGCGCTGCGGGGTGTCTTCCACGGTGATCGTCTGGGCGGCCGCGAGGGTGACGACACCGCGCATGCCGGCCCACACGATGATCGCGCCGTGCTTCCAGCCGATGGGGGATGCCTGGTAGTAGTCCAGGTCGTTCATGCCGCGCGCGACCCGTCGGCGGAACCCCGCCATGCGCCGCTCGCGCCGCTCGGAATCGAGGGGGGTGTCGGCCATCGTCGCGCGCCGCGCGCGGCGCTGGGCGCGGGCGCCGCCCTCGTGCTCGCGCACGCGCAGCGTGCCGGTCGCCTCGATCTCGTCGATGCGTTCACTGATCGCCTCGAGCCGCTCGCGCTGCTGGTTGCGGGCGCGCCGCGAGAGGAGGGCGACGAGGCCGCTCACGTACAGGGTGCGCACGGCGAGGACGATGCCGATCGCCGCGAGCGCGAGGGCGAGGGGACGGCCCAGGCCGAAGTGATCGGTCGCGTTCGTGCTGACGATGTCGCGCAGTTCGAGCCCCATGATGAGGAAGACGGCGCCCTCCAGGAGGAGCTCGACCGTCCGCCAGTTCACCTGATCGGACAGGCGCTGTTCGGGCGTGAGCCACCGGGTTGCGCCCTGCGAGGTCACGATGCCCGCCGCGACAGCTGCGACGAGGCCCGATCCGCCCAGGTGCTCCGTCGGCAGATACGCCACGAACGGGACGATGAAGCTCACCGCGGTGTTCGCCGCCGGATCGGTGATCCACCGTCGCAGGCGCAGCAGGAGCAGGCCGACCACCGCGCCGATCGCGATCGCGACGATCACGCCCCAGACGAACTGTCCGACGGTGCCCCAGAACGAGAAGCCGAGCGCGGCGGCGGCCACCGTCGAGCGGAGCAGCACGAGGGCGGTCGCGTCGTTCAGCAGGCTCTCGCCCTCGAGCATCGTGATGACGCGCGGCGCGATGCCGAGACGTTTCGCGATGCCGGTGGCCACGGCATCCGTCGGGCTGAGAATCGCCCCGAGCGCGACGGCGAGCGGGAAGCCCAGCCCCGGGATCGCGAAGAAGAAGAGGGTGCCGAGCGCGAGCGACGTGATGACGACGAGCAGCACCGCGAGCCCCGTGATCGGGAGGGCGTCGCGGCGGAACTCGACGGCGGGCAGGCGCACGGCCGCGGAGTACAGCAGGGGCGGCAGGATGCCGACGAGGATCAGCTCCGCGGGAACCGAGATCTTCGGCAGGAAGAGCGAGGCGACGATGCCGATGGCCACGAGGATCAGGGGGCCGGCGACCCCCAGCCAGCGCGCCAGGACCGTCGATGCCGCGATCGCGGCGATGCCCGCGATCAGCCAGACGAGTGCCTCCACCGGTGTCCTTCCGTTCCTCTCCCGTGTCTCAGATCACACCGAGGTTCCGCACCGCGTCGCGCTCGGCGACGAGCTCGGCGACCGAAGCGTCGAGGCGGCCGCGGGCGCGCTCGTCGAGGTCGAGTCCCTCGACGATGCGGTACCCCGAGCCGTCGCTCGTGACCGGGAACGACGAGTACACGCCCTCCGCGACGCCGTACTCGCCGTGCGAGAGCACGGCCGCCGACGTCCAGGCGGCGGGGTTCGCGGGCGTTCCCGTGCCCTGCACGCTGTCGCGGATGTGCGCGACCGCGGCGTTCGCCGCCGACGCTGCCGATGACGACCCGCGCACCGAGATGATCTCGGCGCCGCGCTTCGCGACCCGCGGCACGAACTCGTCGTCGAGCCACGCGGTGGCCTCGGCGGCGCCGCCCAGGCGCTCGGCGAGCACGTCGCGGGCGGCGCGCCCGGCGACGGTCGCGTGGTCGACGTCGGGGAACTGCGTCGCCGAGTGGTTCCCCCAGATCGCGACGCCGTCGATGTCGGTGACCGCGGCGCCGGTGACCGCCGCGAGCTGCGCGACCGCACGGTCGTGGTCGAGACGGGTGAGCGCCCCGAAGCGCTCGCCGGGGATGTCGGGGGCGGATGCCGCGGCGATCAGCGCGTTGGTGTTCGCCGGGTTCCCCACCACGACGACGCGGATGTCGTCGGCTGCGACCGCGTTCAGCGCCGCCCCCTGCGGTCCGAAGATCCCCGCGTTCGCGGCGAGCAGGTCGGCGCGCTCCATCCCCGCCGAGCGCGGCTTCGCGCCGACGAGCATCGCGACGTTCGCGCCCTCGAAGCCCACCGCCGCGTCGTCGGTGATGTCGACCGAGCGCAGCAGCGGGAAGGCGCAGTCCTCGAGCTCGAGCGCCGCGCCCTCCGCGGCCTTCACCCCGGCCGGGATCTCGAGCAGGCGCAGGCGCACGGGTCGATCCGCGCCGAGCATCGCGCCCGAGGCGATGCGGAAGAGCAGCGCGTAGCCGATCTGGCCTCCCGCGCCCGTGATGGTGATGGTCGTCGCGTCGGATGAGCGGGGGTGGTCCATGGTCCGAGCCTACGGCGGCGACGCGTCAGACGGTACGGTGAGCGCATGACGTTCAACAGCAACGCCGATGTCAGCGGCAGCGGGGCAACGCGCCGTGGACGCGGCGGTGCGATCGCCGCGGGCGGCATCACGGGTCTCGGCGGCATCGCGCTCCTCCTTCTCAACCTCTTCACGGGCGGCGACTTCGGCGCGCTCCTGGGCGGCCTCGGCGGTGGCGGCTACGCGGAGCAGCCCGAGAGTGAGATCACCCAGTGCGACACGGGCGCCGACGCGAACGAGAACGACTCGTGCCGGCTCGCCGCGGCATCCCTCGCCATCAACCAGTTCTGGGCGGGCAAGGTGACCGACTACCGCGAGCCGCAGCTCGTCCTCGTCGACGGGTCGACCGAGACCGCGTGCGGCACGGCATCCAACGAGACCGGCCCCTTCTACTGCCCGCCGGAGGAGACCGTCTACATCGACCCCACGTTCTTCCAGGTGATGCGCCAGCAGTTCGGCGCCGAGACCGGCAACCTCGCGCAGCTGTACATCCTCGCGCACGAGTACGGACACCACATCCAGCAGATCACGGGAATCTTCGACCAGTACCCCGACAACGGAACAGGCCCCGACAGCAACGGCGTCCGCTCCGAGCTGCAGGCCGATTGCTTCGCCGGCGGCTGGATCTCGGCGATGACCGAGCAGAAGGACGACAACGGCGTCCCGTATCTGCAGGCGCCCACCGAAGCCCAGCTGCAGGATGCGCTCGAGGCCGCGGCCGCCGTCGGCGATGATCACATCCAGTCGCAGTCGGGGTACGTCAACCCGGAGACCTGGACGCACGGGTCGAGCGAGCAGCGTCAGCGCTGGTTCGCGACCGGCTACAAGTCGGGCGTCGGGGCATGCGACACGTTCTCGGTTTCGGGCAGGGACCTGTGAGCGACTTCCGCGGGCCGAGTCACCTCGACGACATCCTCTACCCGGAGATCGAGCCGTACGAGACCGGCTTCCTGCTCGCGGGCGAAGGGCAGCGGCTCTACTGGGAGCAGTCGGGGAACCCCGAGGGAAAGCCCGTCGTCTTCCTCCACGGCGGTCCCGGCGCGGGCACCTCGCCCTGGCATCGACGCTTCTTCGACCCGAAGCGGTACCGCATCATCCTGTTCGACCAGCGCGGGTGCGGCAGATCGACGCCGCACGTGAGCGCCCCCGACGCCGACCTCCGTCACAACACGACGTGGCACCTCGTGGCCGACATCGAGCTGCTGCGCAAGAACCTCGGCATCGAGAAGTGGCAGGTCTTCGGCGGATCGTGGGGCTCGGCGCTCGCGCTCGCGTACGCCGAGGCGCATCCGGATGCCGTCACCGAGCTCGTCCTCCGGGGCATCTTCACCCTCCGTCGCTACGAGCTCGAATGGTTCTACGAGGGAGGGGCGTCGGCGATCTTTCCCGACCTCTGGGAGGACTACCTCGCGCCCATCCCCGTGCTCGAGCGGTCGCGGCTGATCGCGGCGTACCACCGGCGCCTGTCCGACCCCGACCCCGCGGTCCACGTTCCCGCCGCGATCGCCTGGACGACGTGGGAGGCATCCACCCTCACGCTCCTGCCCGACCCGGACCTCGTCTCGTCGATGGCCGAGCCCGAGGCTGCCGTCGCGTTCGCCCGCATCGAGAACCACTACTTCGTCAACGCCGGCTGGATGCGCGAGGGGCAGCTCATCGACGACGTCGGGGCGATCCGCGACATCCCCGCCGTCATCGTGCAGGGCCGCTACGACATCTGCACCCCGCTCATGACCGCATGGGATCTGCACCGCGCGTGGCCCGAGGCGGAGTACATCGTGGTGCCGGATGCCGGGCACTCCGCGACCGAACCCGGCATCGCCCGCGCGCTGCGCGACGCGACCGACCGCTTCGCGTCCTAGCGCACTGCTAGACTGATCTCACCTGTCGCACCGATCCTTGAATCTCTGATCCTTGAATCTGTTCGGTGCGCTCGCGTCGTAGAACGCTTCCCTCGCCGCCCGAGCGATGCTCGGATGATCGGCTGACATTCTTCGTACGGCGACCCTGTGCGCATCCGCGCAGAGGCCACCGATCCGGGCATCCTGCCCAGAAACACCCCTATGTCTGACATCACTTTCCGCACGCTCGGCGTGCCCGCTCCGCTCCTCGACGTCCTCGCGCAGGACGGCAAGACGAGCCCGTTCCCCATCCAGGTCGACACCCTCCCCGACACCCTCGCCGGCCGCGACGTCCTCGGCCGCGGCAAGACGGGCTCGGGCAAGACCCTCGCCTTCTCGATCCCGCTCGCGGCTCGCCTCGGCGGCGCGCTCGCGGGCGGATCGCGCCGCGCCGGCCGCATCCTCGGCCTTGTGCTCGCCCCGACCCGCGAGCTCGCGACGCAGATCAACGCGACGCTCGCGCCGCTGGCATCCGCCTACGGGCTGAAGACCACGACGATCTTCGGGGGCGTGAACCAGAACCGCCAGGTCGCCGCTCTGAAGGACGGCGTCGACATCGTCGTCGCGTGCCCCGGCCGCCTCGAAGACCTCATGCAGCAGGGCTTCGTGAAGCTGGATGCCGTGGAGATCACGGTCATCGACGAGGCCGACCACATGGCCGACCTCGGCTTCCTGCCGTCGGTGACGCGCATCCTCGACAAGACGCCGTCGGCCGGTCAGCGCATGCTGTTCTCGGCGACGCTGGACAACGGCGTCGACAAGCTCGTGAACCGCTTCCTCGAGAACGAGGTGCTGCACTCGGTCGACGAGGCGAACTCGCCGGTCGCCGCGATGACGCACCACGTCTTCCACGTCGCGTCGGTCGAGGAGAAGAAGGACCTCGTCAAGACGCTCGCCTCCGGTGCGTCGCGTCGCATCCTCTTCATGCGCACGAAGCACCACGCCAAGAAGCTCGCGCAGCAGCTGACGGCGCAGGGCATCCCCGCGGTCGACCTGCACGGCAACCTGTCGCAGCCGGCCCGCGACCGGAACCTCGCCGCGTTCGCGTCGGGCGAGGCGAAGGTGCTCGTCGCGACCGACGTCGCCGCGCGCGGAGTGCACGTCGACGACGTCGAGCTCGTCATCCACGTCGACCCGCCCATGGAGCACAAGGCGTACCTGCACCGCTCGGGCCGCACGGCTCGCGCGGGCGCGGAGGGCTCGGTCGTGACCCTCGTCCTCCCCGGCCAGGAGAAGGACGTGAAGGACCTCCTCCGTAAGGCCGCGATCACGGCGACGCCCGTGAAAGTCTCGGCGACCTCCGCCGACGTCACGGAACTCGTCGGCGAGGTCGCGCCCTACGTCGCCCCCGCGCCGAAGGCGGAGCAGCAGCGCCGCGGGTCGGGCTCGGGCGGCTCCGGCGGTGGTCGCAGCCAGGGCGCCAACGCGCAGCGCAAGCGCGCCGCGCGCGAGGCGCGCGAGGGCGCCGGCCAGGGTGCAGGTGCCGGTCAGGGCGGTCAGCCGCGCAAGGACCGGTCGGGTCGTCCGCAGGCAGAGCGCTCGGGCCGTCCGGCATCCGACGTCCCTCGTGAGCACCGCCCGGCACGCGATCATGGCGCGCCGCAGCACGCCCAGGGCAACCCTCGCACCTCGGGTCGTCGTGCCTCGCACGCCGGCGGCTCGGGCAAGCTCACCGTCGGCTCCGTCGTCCGCCAGAACGGCGGGGGCCAGCGCCGCTCCGGCCGCTGACCCGCGGCGGCGCACATACCCGCCGCGGGCGCTCTCGCCATGGCACGCGCGCCGTTCACAACTCCGGCGCGCGCCGTTCACAACTCCGGAGAATCGGGAGCGTTCCCGTCGTCGGCCGCGTGATTGCGGGCCGGGCGCTCGCGCGGTGCGCCATCTCCGGAGTTATGAACGCGCGCCGCGCTCCAGGCGGATCCCGCCGGCCTCAGCGCCCGCGGATCAGGTCGGCGGCGCGCTCGCCGATGACGATCGCGGGGGCGTTGGTGTGCCCGCGGATCACGGTCGGGATGACCGAGGCATCCGCGACCCGCAGTCCCGTCACCCCGCGCACGCGCAACTCCGGATCCACGACGGATGCCTCGTCCTCGCCCATCCGCGCGGTGCCGACCGGGTGGTAGAGGGTGTGCGAGTACCGGCGCATCGCGAGCTCGTCGCGCTCATCGGCGGTCATGGTCTCGCCGCCGGCGGGCTGCACCCACCCGCCGGTCGTGATCGCGCGGAGCGCGTCGGTCGCGATGAGCGCCTCGCACTCGGCGAGTCCGGCGCGGAGGGTCCGTGCATCGACGCCGTCGGGGTCGCTGAGGTAGGCCGGGTCGATCACCGCCGCCGCGCGCGGGTCGGCGGACGCGAGGCGGATCGTCCCGCGGCTGCGCGGGCGCAGAAGGATCGCGCCGACCGTCAGCCCCTCGCCCGGGAGCGGCACGAGGCCCTCGCCGACGTACGGCGCGGGCGCAAAGATGATCTCGATGTCGGGCAGGTCTGCGGGCGCGTCGGTCTCGTCGGCGACGCTCGTGCGGATGAAGCCGTACGCCTCGGCGACGTTCGAGGTGAGCATCCCGCGGCGGGCCGTCAGGTAACGCACGAGTTCGCCCGGTTTCTCGGCGTTGTAGAGCGTGCCGCCGGATGCCTCGGGCGCAAGGCCCGCGACGAGGTGGTCCTGCAGGTTCGCGCCGACCCCCGGGGCGTCGAGGACGACGTCGATTCCGTGCTCGGCGAGGTGGTCGGCGGGCCCGATGCCGCTCAGCATCAGGAGCTGGGGCGTGTTGATCGCGCCCCCGCAGAGGATGACTTCGCGTCGGGCGCGCGCGTGGCGGGTGACGCCGTCGATCTCGACGTAGACGCCGGTCGCGTGCGGCGGGGCATCCGCGCCTCCGACGGCGAACGTCACGCGCCGCACCAGGGCGTCGGTCACGATGCGGAGGCCCGCGCGCTTCCGCGCGGGGCGGAGGTACGCGTCGGCGGTCGAGGCCCGGCCGCCGCGATGCTGCGACACCATCGTCTGCGAGAAGCCCTGCCCTTCGGGCAGGTTCGCCGTCGTCACGGCGTGGCCGCGCTCGCGGGCGGCGGCGAGGAACGCGGCGGTGTGCGGTCGCGGATCGCGCTGGCGTTCGATCGCCTGCGCTCCGCCGACTCCGAGAGAGGGATCGGCGGCGCCCTCGGTGTTCTCGACGCGCCGGAAGTACGGCGCGAGCGCCTGCCACGACCAGCCTTCGCCCGCGACGGTCGCCCACTCGTCGTAGTCGGCCGCGAAACCGCGTACCCACATCATCGCGTTGAGCGACGACGAGCCGCCGAGGGTTTTGCCGCGCGGCCAGTAGACGGTGCGACCCTCGAGCGCCGGCTGCGGCGTGGTGTCGTAGTTCCAGTCGTAGATCCCCCGGAACAGCTTCGAGAACGCCGCCGGCACGTGCAGTTCGAGCGCCTTGTCGACGGGCCCCGCTTCGAGCAGCAGCACGGAGACGGCCGGGTCCTCGCTCAGCCGTGCGGCGAGGGCGGCACCGGCAGAACCTGCACCGACGACGACGTAGTCCGCGTCGAGGTTCTGCGCGCGGCGGCGCGCACGGCGCGAGCGGATGCCGGGGCTACCACGTCGTGACCCCGTCGCGCGGGCGTTCATGCGCCGTAGGCCTTGACGAGAACGACCGACATCTTCGCCCAGTCGCCGTCGATGCGGAACCGGGTGAAGCCCTCGCAGACGGCCGCGCCGGTCCGCGAGGTCACGAACCACGGCGGCTTCGGCAGCACCGAGACGCCGCGTCGGTGGGTGAGTGCCGAGACGGAGCGGGGGAACGGGCGGAAGGGTCCCGTGACGACGGTGCGCTCGACGCGGTCGAGGAGGAGCGCGTTGTGCACGACGCCCATGCCGCTCGGGGCATCTTCGAGCGTGCCGCCGGGGTAGGCGCCCCACGTCGCGGTCGGAGTGAGGAAGCCGAAGGCCGTCCAGGCGTTGATCGCCACGGTGCCGTAGTGGAGGTCGGCGATCGCCCGCGCGAACCCTGCGCCAAAGGCATCCTGCGTCGCCGGGTCGATGAGGACGTTCGCGCCGAGCGTGCCGGTGAGCTTGTCGTTCGCGTGCGCGATGGCCGCGTCGAGGAACTCCTGCCCGTCGCCCGGAAGACCCACGACACCGAGCACGGGGGAGAAGTACTCCGTCGTCTCGAGCGCGCCGGCGTCGTCGGGCGTCGTCTCGATGAGCAGGCGCGACCCGTCGCCGCAGTGCGCGGCATCCGGATAGTCCTCGCTCGCGGCGGCGAGCTTCTCGTCGCTCTTCGGGTACCAGACCGGGCGCTGCGGAGCGCGCTCGTACGCGGCGCGCAGCTCATCGAGGAAGTCGTCGCGCTGCGCCCAGTCGCGGCTGACGATCACGACCTGGCCGGCGATGCAGTTGTGGCCCGAGTTGTGGAGCCGCATCGTGACGACGTGCTCCGCGTGGTAGCGGAGGTCGGCGCGCGACCACTCACCGGGCACGATGATGATCGGCGAGACGCCGCCGAGCTCGGCGGAGATCGGCTTCTCGAGCAGCGGCCGCCCCTCTTCCCGGCGCCGCGTCGCGTCGGCGCCGGTGCCCCACACGATCGCGCGGAAGGTCGACTCCGACCCCGTGATGTGCACGTGTGAGATCGACGCATGCTGCGTGAGGTATGCACCCACGTCGCCGCCGCCGCGGACGATCCGGAGGAACCCCGGCTCGATGAGCGGTGCCAGCGCCCGCTCGAAGACGGGCACGAGGGCGTCCTGCGTGGGGTTCACCTTCAGGATCGAGACCCGGTTGAAGGCGAGGAGCTCGTAGAGCACGTCGAGCAACGGGATCGATGTGATGTTGCCGGCGCCCAGGACGAGTCCGACGCCCCCGGACTCGGTGGGCCGGAGCTGCCCGAGCCCGGCCGCGCCGCGGGCATCGGCGAGGGTGACGCCGGGCTGCAGCCACACCTGCGTCTTGTATCCCGAGAGCAGCAGCGCGTCGGTGGCGTTCAGGGGAGAGGTGCGCACGGCGAGGCGTCCGCCGGGAGCGGTGCCGGAGCGGATGCCGTCGAGCGGCGATCCTCCGTCGGCGAGGGTTCCGAGGGTGTCGCGGTACGCGTCGAGCGCGACGAGCGCGGCGTACGGGCCCGAGAGCCACTCCTCGCCGCGCAGGGGATGCCCGGGCGCGAGCCCCTTGGAGGTGGCGGCGAGATCGGCCCACTCCTCGGCGACGGCGGCGGTCGCGGCGTGGATGCGCTCGAGGAGCGTGCGCCGCTGCATCAGGGTGAGCGCGCTCCAGGCGCGGGCGCCGGTCTCGAGCTCGGAGATGGCGGCGTCGAGGTCGGCGGCCTGCTCGGCGGGAAGGTCGGGCGTCTTCCGCGTCGTGCGAGCGGGCGCCTTCTTCGGCTTCGGCTGTGGCGTCCTCGTGGGCGTTGCGGATGCGTCGGTCGTCGTCACAACTCACTCCTTCGTGGCCGGCTCAGCGTGAGAGACAGCCTACGTCGCCGGTGGCACCGGGTTCCAGGTCTTGTGGCACCCGGATGCCTTCCGGGTCAGGCCCGGGGCGCGGGGCGTCAGATCAGTGCGAGCTCGCGCAGCTTCGCCTCGACATCGGCATTCGAGGGCTCGACGTGGTGCGTGGCGTCGGGGTACACGACGACGGGGATGTTCGTGCGACCCGAGATGTCGCGGGCGACGTCCGCGGCGGAGGGGTCGGCTTCGAGGTCGACGTACGTGTACGCGATGCCGAGACCGTCGAGCTGCGCCTTGGTGCGGCGGCAGTCGCGGCACCAGTCGGCGCCGAACATCGTGATGGTGGTGTCGGCGTCGGGGCCGGCGGGAATGTCGGAGGGGGTCGTCATGATTCCAGGGTACGACCGGTCGGCTGAGGGAGGGCCGGAGAGGGGGTGGCCGATGGTTGGCTCTTGGGGGCATAGACCCAGAGCGCGTGGAAGACGAAACGGACGATGAACGCCGCGACGAGGGTGATGGCCGCGGCGAGGACGCTCGGGATATGGGCATCCTGCACGAGCAACGCCAGCACCGGGATGCGCACGAGCGCCTCGACGTTGTTGAATGTGAACGACTTGATGAAGCGCGTGCGCATGAGGCCCGAGTCGGCGCGCATGTCGGAGAAGACGAGGTACTCCAGCAGCAAGAAGTTGCCGATGATCGTGACTTCGGAGGCGATGATCGCGGCCGGCAGGTACCCCATGCCGAGGTGGATGAGCCCCCACATGATCGCGAGGTTCGCGAGTGCGCCGACGCCGCCGACGACAGCGAAGGCCGACATGCGGCCGAAGCGGAGCATCGCGAGCTGGGTGAGGAAGCGGATGCCTTGCGTGAAGCTCGCCTTCGACGAGCCGGCGTAGCGCGACGCGAACGCGAACGGCACCTCGCCGATGCGCAGCTGGCGCCGGGCGAGGATCTCGAGCAGGATCTTGAATCCGCGCGGGCGGAGCGCATCGAGGTCGATCGCGTCGCGGTCGACGAGGAAGAAGCCGGTCATCGGGTCGGTCGTCCCGTGGAGCTTCCGTGGGAACATCGATTTCGTGAGCGCTGTCGAGGCCCGCGACACGGCGGTGCGCGTGGCTCCCGCAAGGCCGCCCGCCGTCCCGCCCGTCACATAGCGCGAGGCGACGACGATGTCGACGTCGCCCACGGCGGCGCGGTCGAGCATGCGCGGGACGTCCTCGGGCGGGTGCTGCAGGTCGCCGTCCATCACGAGACACCAGCGCGCCCGCGCGGCCCGGAACCCCTCCAGCACCGCCCCGCCAAGTCCCGCCACGGGCTCGTCGCGGTGGATGAGTCGTACCGGGATGGTCGAGGTCGTGGCCACGCTCGCGATGATCGCCGGGGTGTCGTCGGTCGAGTCGTCGACGAAGAGGATCTCGGCATCCCGGCCCTCGAGCGCGGCCCCCAGACGGCCGACGAGCTCGGCGACGTTCGGGCCTTCGTTGAAGGTCGGAACGATGACGGTGAGGTCCATGGGGGAAGGCTCGCGAATCGGACGGCGGACAAGGTGGTCTCAGCGTAGCCGGGGGATGCCTGGCGGAAACAGGCCGCGCTCTGTCAGTTCGCTATGCGAAACCTGAGCGATACGCATGCTTCCTCCGTCGGCCGCCGTTCAGGAACCCCCGCGCCACCTGCCCGTCAGAATCCGTTCACCCGATGAGCTTCTTCACGGCATCCACGCCCATGCCGAAGTTGATGCGGATGCACGGCAGGGTGAGCTTGTCGCTGCCGACCTTGACGTAGCCCTGCTCGATCGTGCGCGCGAGCACGAAGCCGGCCTCGCGCAGCCCCTCGTGCGATCTCTCGTCGTTGTGGCCGAAGGGATATGCCATGATCTCCGTCGCGCTCTCGGGGGAGACGCCGATCCCCTCGAGCGCCTGCACCGACGCCGTCATGTCGGCGGCGATCTCGGCGGGGGTGAGGTTCACCATCTGACCCTTGCCGTTCGCGCCGGCCGTGTGCATGTTGTTGGTGTGCGAGCGGGGGAGGATGAACCGGTTCTGCGGTGAGGCGCCGTCGCCGGTGATGTCGAACGACGTCGCCATGACCTGGAGCTGCTCGTTGATGGGGGAGGCCATCGTGAGCCACGTGGGGTCGGCGTCGTCGTCGGTGACGATGACGGAGTGGTCGGGTAGGTAAAGGGCGCCATCGATGAAGGCGTCGAGCTCGTCCCAGGTCGGCAGGTAGAACGCCGAATCCTTGATGTACTGCATCGTCGCGCGGTAGTCCTCGATGTACGAGTAGTTGCCGCGCAGCCAGCCGCTCTCACCCTCGGGTTTGTCGGTGAACTGGTGGTACATCATGATCGGGATGCGCGCGCCGACGGCCGCGACGGCCTCGGGAGTCGTCCATGCCCCGTAGAGCGTCGTCTGCTGGTCGGTGCAGGCGACGAGGTCTGATCCGTTTACCCGGACGGCGGGGTTGCTCGCCCCTGTCGCGGGATCGGCGGATGCCGCAGCGGCGGCGGCCGGATCGGCGTACCAGCCCGCGAAGGCGCGACCGTCGGCGCGAGGGATCGGCAGTCGCACGTACAGCCGATCCTGGATCTGCAGCTGCGGGTCGAGCGCGGCGCCGTCGAGCTGGAACGACACGGCGCACGCTCCCGCGACCGTCGCGTTGTCGGCGAGGAGCTGCTCGGCGGGGGTGAGCGGCGTCGGGGTGGGCGTGGGCGTCGCGCTCGTCGCGCTGGGGTCGGAGGTTGTGGCATCCGTCGACTCTGCGGCGCAGCCGGTGAGGAGCGCGCCGACCGCGACGGCGCCGACGAGCAGCCCGGTCATCGGCGCGACGATGCGCCCCCGGCGGGAGTGAATGGTGCGCACGTGTGTCCCCGTTCCTGGCGCTCGCCGTCCCGAGGTGGGCGCCAGAGACATCGTAGGGGGCGCGCGGCCCAGAACCTGGGCGGCGCCGCCGAGCCTTACGCCGAAGCCCTACCCCGCGAGGCCTTACCCGCGCGGGCCTTACCGCCTGAGGAGGGTGTGGCGCGTCGAGGCGATCAGACCGTCCGCGATCCGATACGTGCTGAGGCCGCGCATGTGGTCGCCGTTCGGGAGGGTGCCCGTCCAGACCACCGCGACCACGTCCTCATCGGTGACGATCGCGTCGAGCGTGTAGGTGACGATGCCGCCGACCTTGGCGACGGCCTGTACGTAGTCGTCGCGGGCGCCCTCCGCCCCGCGACCGGGAGGAGTGTGCCCGCAGTCGAGGTAGTCGGGCGAGACGTAGCGGTCGAAGTCCTCGGGGCGGCCCTCGCTGTAGCAGGCGTAGAACCCGCGGACGATCGTTTCGGCATCCATGTGCGTCTCCTCTCCGCGTCCATCCTGCACCGCGCGCCGGTGGGGCGTCAGGGGGTGAGGTCGAGCGTCCGTCGACGCGCCTACCATGGACGCATGCCCGAGGTCTCGTCCCGTTCCCTCGCCATGCCCGAGTCGGGCATCCGCCGCATCTTCGAACTCGCCCTCGAGCGGCCGGGGACGACGATGCTCGCGGTCGGCGAGCCGTTCGCGACGCCCCCGATCGAGGCGACGCGCGCCGCGATCGACGCGTGGGAGCGCGGCGACGTGCGCTACACGGCCAACGGCGGCATCGCGCCCCTGCGCGGTGCGATCGCCGAGAAGCTCGCGCGCGAGAACGGGATGACGGTCGGCCTCGACCAGATCGTCGTCACGGCGGGCGGTACGCAGGCGCTGTCGCACGCGATGCTCCTCACCCTCGCGGAGGGCGACGAGATCCTCGTGCCTGACCCCGGCTACACCGTCTTCTCGATGGCGCCGCGCATGATCGGCGCGGTGCCGGTGCGGTACCGCCTGGAACCCGAGAGAGGCTTCGCCCCGGATGCCGCGGTCATCCGCTCCCTCATCACGCCCCGCACGCGGGCCATCGTCGTGAACTCGCCCTCGAACCCGCTCGGTGTGGCGTTCGATCGCGCGACGCTGCAGGCGATCGTCGATCTCGCCGTCGAGAACGACCTCTGGATCATCAGCGACGAGGTGTATGAGCGGTTCACCTACGGGGTTCCGCACGTGAGCATCGCCACGCTGCCGGGCGCGGCGGAGCGCACGCTCACGGTGCACTCGGTGTCGAAGACCTACGCGCTGACGGGCGGGCGCCTCGGCTGGCTCGTCACTCCGCCCGGCCTCGCGGGCATCATGGCGAAGATCCAGGAGGCGACGACAAGCTGTGTCAATACGCCGGTGCAGTGGGCCGGATACGGCGCGCTCACGGGATCGCAGGAGTCGGTCAAGCGCGCCGCCGACCTGTACCGCGATCGCCTCGCGGTGAGCACCCGGATCCTGGATGAGCGCGGCATCCCCTACCTGCCGCCGACCGGAGCGTTCTACCTGTGGGTGGACGTCTCCCACGCGAGCGGCGGGGATGTCGCCGCGTGGTGCGAGCGATTCCTCGTCACCGAGGGCGTCGCGGTGGCCCCCGGGTCGGCCTTCGGCCCCGCGGGCGAGGGATGGATCCGCATCTGCGCGGCGAGCGACGAGGCCGACCTCGTGCGCGGGCTCGAGGCGCTGCCGGTTCCGGTGGAGGTCGCGGCGCGCGCGTCGTGATCGGGCGGGTGCCGGGCTGGGCGCCGCGATCGCGACCGTCGTCTCTGGCGGCGCACGCCGCAACCGGGGAGGATGGCCCCATGCGAATCGCGGGAGTGCTGCCCCCGGATGCCCCTGACCCGCGCGACCGGCGGCGCGAGATGCTGGCGCTCATGCCCATCCCGATCGTCGAGCTCGCGCCCCAGCCGGCCGTGGATGGTGCCGACTTCGGCGTGGGCACGACCGGTGGCGCCGACGGCCTCTCCGAGATGTCGGTGTCGGTCTCGTCGACGCTGTGGCGGAATCCCGCGGACAGATCGGACCCGGTCAACTTCGCCGAGCTCGACGACGCGACCCGCAGCGCGATCGAGGATGTGCCGCCATGGCCGCGCCCGGCGTGGCTTGTGGAGCAGGTCGAGCGCATGCGGTACCCGATGCTGTGGGAAGCGGTGCAGACCACCTGGACCCGTCCGGGTTCCCGACGTGCGACCCTCGAAGATCATCTCGTCACCCACACGAACCACATCATCATGAACCAGTTCCGCGAGCAGGCGGGCCTCGGGCTGGGGGAGTGGGACTCGCCGGCGCTCACCTCGCGGCGGGGGGTGCGCCGTGGTGTCCCGGTCGTGCTGGACGGCCGCCCGATTCCGGGTGTGGAGATCGACACCGACCCGTTCGTCTACGCCGTCGGCGCCGCGCTGCCCGACGGTGGGACCCTCACCGCCGTCATCGCGCGGGAGCACCTGCCGTACCTGGAGCTGGAGTTCGTGCGCCGATAACGCGTGCGGATCCGCTGGCCCGAGCACCGCTCGTCGTTGCGGAGGGCAGCCGGCGATCTCGGCATCCACACGAACACCGTCCGACGCCGCGTCGCCCCCGCGAACCCGAACACGCGATCTTTCCTGATGGTGTGTACAGACGCTCAACGCTCGTACGCGCCTTGTCGCGGTCGGGCACGGTCACATGGGCCGTCAATCAGACGGTCCCGAGCGACGCAACGATTGCTGGATCGTCCTGATCACCGAGCCGAGGATGCCGGTTGCCAGAAGGCCGCCCGCACCGAGGGGGCCCGCTGAGTCCTCGCCGACCGGGGGCAGCTGGCGGAGCGCTGCGCGCGCTGGCTCGGACATGATCGAGAGCTGCCATCGGACCTCGTCCGCGATCGCGTCGCTCTCGTGTGCGGCGCTGAGGCCGCGAGCTTTCGCGGCGTAGGCGGCTGCGCCCAGCGCGTGCGCACCCATGTGTGCCACGCCCGCTGCCTGCGCTGCCGAATGTGCGGCCGCGATCGCGGGTGGGGACGAGACCGCGGATGCCGCACGTCCCGCGACGAACCGGCGTCGGATCTCGCGTGCCGCGTCCAGTTCGCCCCGAGAGTACGCACGGGCTCGAGCGATGGCGTCTCGCGGACGGTCGTCGTCGGGAGTTTCGCGCTCGAACAGGTCGATGACGTGCTCGGCGCAATCCGCGGCCCAGGCGGCGACGAGTCGTCGGTCCCTGTCACTCAGTGATTGCGGGGAGGGCACGCCTCATCCTCCCAGTCGCGGCGGCGCCGGGGTCGACATTTCAACGACCGGCCCAGGCGGCCCGAGCCTTTGACAAGCCTTGCGTGCCGGCGTCCGTTCGAGTCGTTCGACTCGCTGCGCTCGCTCAACGACCGTGGTCGAAGCCATCCGCAGAAGCGAGAAAACCAGCCCTCGCCGGGGCAAGGCAAAACCCCCGCCATGTAGAAGCTAGGCGAGGGTTTCTGGGACCGTTGTAACGACGGTCCGTGTGGCTCCGACGGGCGTCGATCCCGTGACCTCACGATTTTCAGTGAGTTCGGGGGCGTTTTCGCACTGTATCTATGGTGGCGGCTCGCTTCTGACCAGGTATTTTCCTGGATGGTCGCAGTTGCTCTCAGTTGGTTCGGCGGGCGGATATGGCCCGGATATGGCCCGCCCCAGAGGGGCTATCGCACGGATCGACCCTCTGTCCGCCTTGGTGGAGCGGGCTACTCTAACGCGCTCTGACATCGGCGTTGTAGTAGATGTGAGAGTAACTGCATCACGGCGCAAGGCGGCGGGCCGGCCGCCGTTTCCTAGTCCGATCACTACGCTGGATGCTCGACACGGAGGCGACAGGAGGCGCGACATGATCCATTCGCGCGACCAGCTCCTTCACCTCATCCCGCAGCTCACCGCGTTGCCAGCAGAGGCCGAGTGGGTCGAGTTCAAGGTCAACAACACGGATCCGACGATGATCGCTGAGCGCATCTCCGCGCTGTCGAACTCGGCGAAGATCAACGGCCAGGACTTCGGCTACCTGATCTGGGGCGTTGAGGACGGTACGCACAAGATCATCGGCACCACGTTCGAGCCAGAGACGGCGAAGAAGGGGAATGAGGCGCTTGAGGCGTGGCTCGCGCACTCGATCCACCCGCAGATCCACTTCGAGTTCGAGACCGTCCAAGTTGGTGGGCTGCGGCTCGTTGTACTCACGATCGTTCCCGCGTCTTTCGAGCCGGTACGGTTCGGGCCAAAGGCCTTCGTTCGGGTGAGCGAGAACACCCAGGAACTCGATCGGTATCCAGACCATGCCCGGCGGTTGTGGCGCGCATTTGATGAGCGCGGCTGGGAGGGCGGCACCGCGAAGGAGCGGCTGACAGATGAGCAGGTGCTCGACTTGCTCGACTACCCGAAGTACTTCGAGCTGCTCGGTCTGCCGCTCCCGGAGAACCGAGTCGGGATTCTCGGTGCGTTGGAGAGTGACAGCCTGATCGGCCGTATGGCGGGCACCGGGTGGAAAGTCGCGAACCTTGGCGCGATCCTGCTCGCGAAGCGACTGACGGACTTCCCGTCGCTCTCGCGGAAAGCCCTCCGCGTCATCCGCTACGACGGGGTCGACCGGCTGAAGACGACGAAGGAGCAGATCGGCGGTCGCGGCTATGCCTCGGGATTCGAGGGGCTCATCGACTACGTCAGTGCGTTCTTCCCCGCGAACGAGGCGATCGGCGTGGCGCTTCGGACGACGACGCCGCTGTATCCACCGTTGGCGATCCGCGAGCTCATCGCGAACGCGCTCATCCATCAGGACTTCGCCATCACAGGCTCAGGGCCGATCGTGGAAGTCTTCGATGATCGCGTCGAGATCTCCAACCCCGGGTCACCGATCGTTGACCCGGCAAGGCTCATCGACACTCCGCCGAAGTCTCGGAACGAAGGGCTCGCGGCGCTCATGAGGCGCATGGGCATCTGCGAGGAGCGCGGAAGCGGCTGGGACAAGGTCGCCTTCGAAGTCGAGTTCCACCAGTTGCCGGCTCCAGAAGTGCTGACCACCTCGGACACCACCCGCGTGACGCTGTTGTCGCCGAGGCCACTCGGGAGCATGACACCCGACGAGCGCGCGCACGCTGTGTACCTCCACGCCTGCCTCAACCAGGTCTCCCGTATAGACACGACGAACAGCTCGATCCGCCAGCGGTTCGGCATCGAGGAGAAGAACAAGTCGGTCGCATCCCGGCTGATTAAGGAAGCGCTCGACCGCGGTCTCGTCGTTGCCTACGACAAGAACGCCGGTCCGCGTAACCGCCGCTACATCCCGTTCTGGGCCGTCGGCCTCTCGGAGCCAGCCCGCTGATTGTTGATGGCTCGTTGATCGCGGACCCGCAACGAACCGGCCGAGCGGCTCGAAGCCCCGTGTTCTCAAGGGTTTCTGGCGCCTGCCTTTGTTGATGGCTTGTTGACGGAGGGCCTCGACTACCCGAAGAAGATCGGATCGTCGTGGCTGCCGATGTGGTCGAGGAGCGCCTGCACATTCTTCGTCGGGCGCTTGCGTCGGTACTCATGGAACTTGAGGTTCCGATCCCGCCAATAGATCGACCACAGTCCGGTCGAGGCGGTGTAGCGCAGTCGTGCGATCGGGAAGCGGGTGTGCTCGCCGATGCCATCCCACGGCGGGCGGACCTCAACGATGTCGACGTGTCGTGCGGACACGTCCGCCTCGACCTTCGCCTGATCCCACAGGTGTTCCGGCCAGACCCCGCGGCACCACAACTGGATGCGGTCGAAGTCGGCGTCCGGCAAGGGCATGCCTCATTCCTACCAGCCGTGCCGTTACAGCCCGAGCCCACGGGTCGGCGGCTTCGGCCCGTGGTCGGGCGGGCGCCGCGTGAAGTCGTGGAGTTGCGTGGCGCGTGCCTTCCGCGCGACCAGGGCGCGCTCGGCAGCCTCGCGTCGAGCCTGCTCCTGAGCGGCGCGGTCGCGGATGAGTTGCGCTGCCTCGCCCACGGGTAGGGCCTCGATGGTGGCGAGGTCGCGGCGGACCGTCTCTACCTGCGCCCGCCATTGGACGGCGAGCTTCCGTGGGCTGCTCGGGGTTCGATCCCCGAACGCCTGGGCGATGAGGGTGCGGTTCTCCTGCGTGTGCCGGGCTGCGAGTTCCTGCTGCTTCTGCTTGGCATCCGCGACGTGCTCACGCTGCTCGACCACGCGAGGGTGCGCGTCGGCCTCACGACCTGCGACGGCCGCGGCCCACCCCTCAACGCTTGCGGCCGTGGCAGGGATGCTGCCCCAACGCTGGCGAGCGGCCGTCTCTACGGTCTCACGCTCGCCTGTCGCGGCACTCAGGGCACGGGCCGCACTGCGCTTGCGGAACCTTCGCGCCGCACTCCGCGCCCGCGATGCCTCCCACATCCGAGACTGTGCAGTGATGACCGCCGTGCCGTCCGTGGTTGCTTGGGCGACGAGCGGACCGACCTCCTCCTCTCGCACTCGCTGGGCCTCCGCTTCTGCCGCAGCGACGATCATCTGCTGCTCATCCGCCTCGCTCTCGTGCCGATTCGACAGCTTGGCGAACGCGGCGGCGTCCCGTTCCCACTTCGCCGCCGCGCGCTCGGCTTGTTCGATCAGCTTCGCGAGACGGGCACGCTCGGTGTTTACGACCGCCACGGGACCGTCGGCGACGATCCCGGCGACCGCAGCCTGTGCCCGCTGCGTCGCCTCAACCAGTCCGCGGTCGGCGCGATCGCGCTCGAGTGCGGCGGCGAACTGCTCGCGGGCGTCTCCGGGGTCGGCGGCGACGATGTGCAGGCGGTTCGCCTCCCGTCCGCGGGTGAGGCCGACGTAGACGCCGGCGGCGTCGAGGGCGTCGGTGAGGATCGTGTGGGACTCCGGCGCCGTGAGGCCTTGGACACCGTAAGCGGTCGCGGCGTAGGCCAGGTGTGCGTGTTCCACGACGTACGCCGCAGGCAGCCGCACGGTGTGCTGCCCCTTCCGCTCGGATGCAGCGTCCCGTACCCACAGGTCGCCATCGTTCCCGACCTGCTGGACGATCCAGGTCTGCCGGTTCGTCACGCCCACCTCGGCGTCGTTGCGGCGGGTCTGGATTAGGTCGCCCCGGCCCATGCTCAACCCGTCCGAGCCCTCGACGGTGCGGGCGTCGTCGACCAGCCCGGCGCGTACCCGGTTCTCGCGGATCAGGGCATTCAGCTCGCGGGCCTCGTCGTTCGTCGCCGCGGTGATCGCGGCCCCGTTGATCCGTTCGGCGGCGACCGCAGCGCGCAGCGTTTCGGTGTCCTCGTGCAGCAGGACCAGGCCGAGCGCGTGCAGCCGATCGAACAGCGCCACCGGGTCGCGGCCAGCGCGGAGGTCGAGGGTGAGCTGCGCGTAGTCGGGATCGGTGAAGCGGTGCAGGCTCGTCAGGTCATACACCCGCGGCACGAGCGCGGCGGCGATGTCGAACACGCCCCCGCGTCCGACTGCGGGGAGCTGTGCCCGGTCCCCGACCAGGGCGAGCGTCGCGCCGGCTTCGTCCGCGACGGTCAGGAGGGCGAGGGCGGTGTCCTGGTCGAGCATCCCGGCCTCGTCCACCACGACCCGCTCACCAGCAGCAAGGCGGTTCTCCTTGGCGGGGCCGTGGTAGGTCGCGCCCGTTTCTGGGTCCGTGTCACCGGGCATGAGCCGGGTCCAGACGCCATCGGCGTTCCACCGGAACCCGTGCGCGTGGACGAGTGCGGCCACGGAGTCGGTCGGCACACCGAGTTCGATCGCGGCGACCTCGGCGGCCTTCTTCGTCGGCGTCACCACCCGCACCGCGCGGCCGTCCTGTTCGGCGGTGCGAATCGCCGCGCCGAGCATGGTGGTCTTGCCTGCACCGGCCGCGCCCTCGACCACGACCAGCGGCCGGGATGAGGCGACCGCGGCAGCGGCGCGCGTCTGGTCCGCATCCAAGCCAGGCTCGCGCACGGTCGGGGTTGCGCCGAGTGTGCGTGCGGTGGCGCGTGCGGCGAGCCGGTCGCGCAGCTCCGTCTCGACCGCGACGACGTGCAGCGTGGTCAGGTGCGCCACATGCTCCGGCGTCGGTGCGCCCGGCGGGAGGATCGAGAGGCAGTCGTCTACCGCCAGCCGCGTCGTGATCCCGATGAACTCGCGCAGCTCGGCCGGGGTGGCACGCACCCCGGCCTCGGTGACGATGCGCGCCACCTGCTCCTGCACGTCATGCACCGTCCACGCCGACGCGGCGGCGGCGCAACGGTCGAGCGCACGAGACGCGACCTGCTGCACAGCCAGCTCGTCCAGCATGCGCGCCGACTGCACGGCGGCGCGCGGCAGGTTCGGTGTGTAGCCGGCCTCCTGCAACTCGCGCAGCCACCCGGCCTCGGAGCCGAGCTGCGAAGGCTTCTTGTTCGGGCGCTCGTGATCCCATGCCTTCGCCTGCAACCGGGACCGCACCACCGGCCCCGGCTCCTGGCCGGGATGCGCCGCCTCCCACTCCGCCATGAACTTGTCGAGGTTGCGTGCCACCTGCACGCCACGTTTCGACATGAGCGCTTTCCATGGCTCCAGCTCCGCAACCTCGCCGGTCACCGGATCGAGGGTGAGCCCGTGCGCGTCGAGCACGTCGGCGAGCTGCGGGTGCGCGGCGATGACCGTGGTGCCGAGCGCGCGTATCGCGCCCTGCTGCCGGAACAGCGCCGCCGTTTCGAGTCCGCGCCACTTCCCGCCGGCCCAGACGCGGGTGCTGGTCTGGAAGTGGATATGTCGGTGCGGATCACCGGCCCGGCTCGTCTTGTGTGAGACGGCGACCGTCTCCAACTGCTCGACCGGCACCACCTCCTGCTTGCCTCGCGGCCCGACCCGCGTGACGGAGTGCTGCCCGAGCCAGGAGCGAATCTCGGCCACGGCGTCGCGCTGCGCCGCGTCCAGAGCCTCCGACACCTCGGGGTGCAGGGCAGCGGCGACCGAGAGGGACTTGGGGACATTCACGACCATCTCCGCGAACCGAGGAGACCCCCGCCGCCCATCGCCGGGCATCCGGGGTTTGCCCATCGACTCGCCGGTGAGCGGGTTGATCCAATCGACCCACTGGCGGTACTCGTCCGCGCTCAGCGCGACCTCACCGACGACCCGGCCTTCGGCATCGACGGCCGTGAACTCGGCCAGAGCGGTGCCCGCCTCCAGGTAATACTCATCGGCCCTGGAGCGGTCGGCCTCCAGATAGCGCAACGCATCCGTCCCGGTGCCCCGGAACAGGATCACGCCGCCCTTCATGCTCGCCTCCTGATTACTCAGATACTTGCAACTATCGAAGGTAGCATACGTCCATTCATCCAGGGAGGGGAAGGAGAGAGTTGGGTAGCGGGGGTTGGGTGGGGGGTGAGGGGGAGATTACGGGAGGAGGGGAGGGAGCAGAAGGGTGGTGGAGGAGCTGGGACGCGGAGTGGATGGAACGGGATGGAACGCCGATCCCGGCTCGCCGCCCCTGGCCTGCAGTCCGTTCCGGCCGCCCGGTCCCTGACCTCCGCCGGACTGGTCCGGGCGGGTTCACACCGTCTCGCTGTTCCGTGATCCACTGCCTCGCTTGCGCTGGACGACGCGGTCAGGCCCGCTCTCGCAGCGGGCGGCGCCCGCCTAGCCGGCATTCGCGTTCAGGTTGTGCGACACGCTGACGCCGCTCGGATCTGGTTCCCTGTTGGCGGTACGCTGGTGCGTAAAGGCCCAGTCGGGCGCCTGCGTAGCCGAAGGAGCGCCCGATGGTCTTGCCTCGTATCGTGAGCCTCTTCTCGGGTGCCGGCGGACTTGATCTTGGTTTCCATCAAGAGGGCTACGAGATCGCCTTCGCGGTCGATCGGATGGTGGCTGCGATCCAGACGCACAAGCGCAACTTCCCGACGACGACGTCAGTCGCGGCGGACATCACGGCCCGGAGTGAGCCGTCCGGGAGGCTCGTCATCCTGGATGAGATCGCGAAAGTCTTGAAGGATGGCGAGGCAATCGGCATCATCGGCGGTCCGCCCTGCCAAGGATTCTCCCGCGCGAACCCGAACTCTCGCGCCGACGACCCTCGCAACCAGATGCCGACCTATTACCTCGAAATCGTCGAGGCGTTGCAAGCGCGCTACGACGTGCAGTTCGTCCTCTTCGAGAACGTCATGGGCATCCGCGATGCGAAGCATTCGGTGACCTTCCGCGGTATCCTCGCGCGGTTCAAGGAGTTGAAACTCACGGCAGGCGTCGCCGACCACTCGGCTCTCGACTACGGCGTGCCCCAGACGCGGAACCGAGTGATCATCTCGGGGTTCAAGAGCGAGGCCGCGGCCAGAGCCTTCAAGCCAAAGACCATCCCTCGCGAGGAAGTCGACTTGACCGTGCGTGGCACGATCGGTTTCCTCCCTCAGCCAGCGTTCTTCTCGCGGAGTCTCTCAGTCGACGAGATCCGACCTCATCCGAACCACTGGACGATGACTCCCCGGTCCAAGCGATTCAAGGGCGAGACCGACGGCCCCGCGCCCACCAGGAGCTTCCGACGACTCTCGTGGGACAAGCCAAGCCCGACGGTGGCCTACGGGCACCGTGAGATTCACGTGCACCCAGACGGAACTCGCAGACTGAGCATTTACGAGGCGATGCTCCTTCAGGGCTTCCCTGAGACTTTCGTCCTCGAAGGCACTCTTTCGCAGCAGGTAGAGCAGGTCTCGAACGCGGTCCCGCCGCCAGTGGCGAGTTCTCTTGCTGCGGCCACCCGCGTTGCGCTGACTGCGGTGCCGAGCATCGGCCAGGAGACGGCTGCGTAGTCGGCATGGTTGTCACCGCCGAATGTCGGTCGTCATCGCTACAGTCGAATGGCGACGAGCGGGGGAAGGCGATGAGCGAGGCGGGGAATCGGCCTGGGCCGAACGTGCTCCTTAGCCTTGCTGAAAGTCCTGAGTCCACGCCGGTGCGGTCAGCGTGGATCGGCCCGATCCTCGCGCTTGGGACACGACTTGCGCGTAAGGCGGACACCTTCGCCGGCCGTCAGCTGATCGTCGCGGTTTCGGTCCCAAGCCGCGAGTACGCCGCGGTGCTAATCGGGGTCGGGTGGACTCTTGGAAGGCCGCCCGCTCAGGTAGAGACTGATCCGTTGTCAGTGCTTCGAGGAGGTCTGCCGCGAGGCAACTACCGTGCGTTGAACGCGACACACGTGATCTCGGGGCCTTTTCAGGGACTCGATGAAAGCCGCACGCCGGCGCGGGTTGCTTTGGCGGGCCACTGGGCCGTTGATCGACTTGAGGCCGTTGCACCCGTGGCAGAGAGTGACCCGGCAGAGAAAATGCCTCGCCCGCAAGTCGGGAGCATCGGTCGCATGAGCGGGGTCGATCGAGACTGGGTGCGGCGGCTCGTTGCACCCGCAGCCGACCTTGCAATTGTGGGAACGAAGAGCTGGATCGGTGACGACCTCGAAGCCGTCCTAGCTCGCGGCGATGATGGCGATGGGGACTCCTTGGCATCGTTGCTTCTCCCAAGGACTGGGAAGTCGGCGACTTGGTTCTCACGCATCTACTCGTCTTCGGGCTTTGCCGACCAGCTTCCGCTGCCCGACGACGTATTACTCACGATTCTGGACGGCCAGGGCGCAATCAAGTATCTCAATGATGTTCTCAGCCCCGTCGTCGTGTGTGTCTTCGATCGATCGATTGCAGACGAGAGCGCAGCGGAACAGGTCGTACAACTCAGAAACTCGCGCGGGGAGCCGCTCGCGCTGTCGTCTCAGCTGGGCTGGACTCCGCCTGCGGGAATCGAGGCACTCGGATTCACGGTGGCGCTATGACGCCCCGGATCATCGGACTTGATCAGCGATACGCGGCCTCGGCTTCGCTGGTGCGGCATGGCGTTGAGATCATCACCGTTCGGGACGAGCGCGGCGCGAGGTTCGATTCGGCCACCCGCAGCCTGTTCCGGCTGATCCAGCGGGATGGGCCTGGGGTCTGGGATCACCTCGCCGGTGCCGCGAAAGCACTGCGCTGGCACCTAATCACCGATCCCATGCCGATCGAACGCAATGCCCAGCTCACGGCCGCCGCGGGCGGGGTGGGTCGTCAGGCCCGGCAGCTGATCGGCGCCGTCGACGAAGACGCGCTGCTGCGAGAGATTGCTGACGCCGCGGCTGCTCTCTGCACCCGTGACCCACTCATGGGCGTCGTACTGCGCGAGTCGCTCACTGAGGTAGGCCCGGAATCGGCAGTTGTCGTGGCTGCGAGCAGTCGATCGCGAGAAGCCCTGGGCGAATGGCTTGGCTCATTTGGCACACGAGTTCTCACGCTAGGCGAGCTTGAGCGCGTCGATGTTTCCGAAGACATCGCCTACTTCGTGGGTCCGCCACGATTCTTCAAGTCGGCGGCGGTCACAGCCCCCCGCACACTGGAGGTCACGTTCATCCTCCCGGCGTGGTTCGGCGATCGAACTGTCCCGAGGTCGGCGATCGCACAGTATGCCGAGGGCGGCATCCAGGTCGCGGCGCGCATCGTCGAGGCTGGCGATCCACTACCCGCGTTGCCGGAGCCTGCGACGTCGGAGACCGAGCCGATCCCAGAGGAGGACCTCCTTCCGCAGCCGGTCTGGGGGAGTCGGGTGAGTGAGGACCGCGCGCCGAACGCGGACGAGGTGGAGGCGCGCAAAGTCCTTCTTTCGGGGAATCGCGCGATCTGGCTTGATGACGATGGTGAGCGCATCCGTGCGCTTGATCCGACACAGCCGCCCGGCGAGCGCGTTGGCTATTCCGATGTGTCCGCGGTCGCTCCGGGCACGTACCTGCTTCTGCGTGAAGGTGAGGCTGAGCGCGAGTCCCTCCACGCGCGAGCATTCGGGCGAATCGGCCCTCGCGCGTCAGTAATCCAGGAGTCGCAGGCGTCCTGGAAGTCCGCATTGATTGAGCGGCTCAGGGGGAGAAGCGCCCGCGACTCCGAAAGCGCCTTGCGTGCACTCGGGGTTCGCGCGGCCGGCCAGGTCCGCGCTTGGACATCGCCGCACGTTATCCGTCCGCAGAGCGATGGTGACTTCGAGCGGCTCCTCGGATGGCTGGGGCTACCGGTGCAGCCGCACTTCGGGAACGCCTCGTTGCTGAGACACGAGGTGCACCGAGCCACTCGGGAGCTGCGTGACCGGCTGGAAGCGGCAGCAGATGTCGCGGATCTTCACGAGCTCGAGCGCGTTGGTCACATGACGCTAGATATTGTCGAGCCGGGCTTTCGGGGCATGTTCGTTACCCGCGTCCTCGCGATCGCGCCATTTACGGAGCTGATCGCCCGCCACGACGCTCGCGTGCCCTTTGCTGACGAGGGTGCTCAATGGCTCGAATGATTCCGGCCTATTGCGCCGAGTCCGCGCCTCCAGGGGAGAAGGCCGTCTTCGCGGCGCTGCGAGATGTAGCTGGGGCTGAGCACTGGACGGTGCTGCACTCACTTGGGATCGCGCAGCATGAGCGACAAGTCGAAGGTGAGGCGGACTTCGTCATCGTCGCGCCCGATGCCGGGCTGGTGGTGATCGAGGTGAAGTCGCACCTGTCGGTCGCGCGTAGCTCCGATGGCGCCTGGCGCCTCGGTCAGGACCCTCCGACAGTGCGAGGACCCTTTCAGCAGGCACAGGAGGCGATGCATAGTATCCGGGACTATCTCCTGAGTAAACGAGTCGAGCTGCGGGATGTCCCGATCTTGCACGCCGTGTGGTTCACAGGAGTGCGTGCGCGAGCGACGCTGCCCGACTCACCGGAGTGGCACTCGTGGCAGGTGCTCGATTCGAGCGATCTGCCGAGCGCAGTTCAAGCGGTTGAACGAGTCATGAGAGAGGGAGCGCAGCACCTCGCCTCCACGATCAAGTACTTCGGCTTTGGCGGATTCGGCCCGGACCAGGCCAACACTGAACGGATCGTTGCCACGCTTCGCCCGCGGTTCGAGGTCGTGATGACTGCTGGGGACCGCCGACAAGCGCGAGAGGGTCAGCTCGCACAGTTCGTCGAAGAGCAGTACCGCGCACTGGACTCAGCCGCCGACAACAGAGGCGTCTTGTTTACCGGCCCTGCCGGAACGGGCAAGACCTTCCTTGCCGCCGAGTCGGCTCAGCGGGAGGTCGCTCAGGGGCGAACGGGGCGGCTTCTATGCTTCAACCGCCTGCTTGGGCACAGCCTCGGCGAGAAGCTCTCGGATATCGTCGGGCTACGCGTGGGCACCTTGCACAAGGAGATGCTCCGGCTCGCCGACATGAGCGGCCCGCCGGCAAACGCTGATAGCGACTTCTGGAATCGAGTGCTGCCCGAGCTGGCGCTTGAGGGCCTTGCTGAGCAGAGCGCGGAGGAGGTCGGGGACTTCCTCATCGTCGATGAGATTCAGGACATCGCGACCGACACGTACCTGGACTTCCTCGATCTGCTCGTCAAGGGCGGGCTGCGCAACGGTCGGGTGCTCATGTTCGGTGACTTTGAACGTCAGGCGATCTATGGCAGCGAGCGCGCACGCGAGGTGCTTCGCTCCCGAGCGCCGCATCTGGCGTCGTTCCGACTGTCTGAGAACTGCCGCAACCTTCCTCGCATCGGGTATCAGGTGAATCTTCTAGGACATCTCGCTCCCGGGTTCAGGGAGTTTCGACGATCGGACGACGGCATCGATCCGACGATCATCAAGTACGTCCGCGGCGAGGACCAGGCCGCCATACTGCGGAAGATCGTAGGCGATCTTCGCGACGAAGGCTTCGATCTGACAGAGATCGTCGTGCTCAGCCCGCTTGCCGATAGTTCTGTCGCTGCGAGCACATCCGACCCCTGGCTTCGTCAAGTGCTGAGTCCCGCAGACGGGTCGAAGCCGATCAAGGGACGGCTCCGCCACGCCACCATCCACTCGTTCAAGGGACTGGACGCGCCGACTGTCGTCGTCACTGACCTTGACGACTCGGGTGGGTCGAACTTTGATGCGCTCGTCTACGTCGGGCTGACACGTGCGACGGATCGCCTCACCGCCCTGGTAGAAACGAAGACGCTGCGGCGACTGATTGGAGGTGAGGCATGAGCGGAATCGAAGCCCGTGAGACCGTTGAGGCGGCCCTACGGCGCGAGCTCTTCGGCCCCCTCGACGGTGATCCCGTGCGGGGGCAGCCGCTGACCATTAACGCCGGAGTCGTGCATTTCGAGAAGAAGGAGGCATCCCGGGGCCAGTTCCATGATGCGGACAGTGGCCAGGAGATTCTCACGAGCGGCACCCCGCTCAAGCGCTACGGCGTCGGAGTCTTGTTCGCGGGCGCTACCGTCGGCGGCTCGCCGGTGGAAAGCGCCGTCGAGGAGGGTTCCGACGCCCTCGACGGAGTCACCGGTATAGCGCTCTCTGAGGACGACTTGATTGGGCCGCCTGTCGAGATTCAGGGCCACGTCCGTCACGATATCGCTGACTCGGATGACTTCGATCTTACGGATGCCAACACGTTCAAGCCGTCCGCGATGGCCGTCTCGTTTGAGACTCGCATGGCTGACGCGGGAGCCCTCACCGTTGAGGTAGTCGGAGCGAGATACGAGAAGCTGACGGTCCACATCGCAGGTGTCGCTAGACCAGTCGATTGGTGGGTCAGGCGCCCCTTCGAGGCGGTCGGCACGATCTCGGGTCGTACGGTTCTGCGGGAGACGAATCGGCTCAAAGTCGTTGACGTCATGCTCCTGAGCGGCGAAGGTGTTGTCCCTCTTGCGGTGCGAGTGTTCAGTCGTCCGATCCCTGGGGCGGACGACCCGGCTCTCAGGATCGTAACCGTCGCAGTCGTCAATGATTCCCCTGGTTCCGGCCCGTCTGCGGCGGTCTTTCAGGTTGGCTTCAAGGTGTCGACTGTCGGCGACGCTGACATCGTCCCCTATCCAGAGGTTGAGCTGCCCGATCGGGACGAGGAGGAGCGATCGCTTGACCTCCTCTACCGGAACCAACGCACCTATGCGATCGGGCATGGCTGTGCAGCCGAGTGGGGGGCAGTCAACGCCGATGGAGTTGTGCCGTTCGTGCGGGCCGCGGCTCTGCCTGCGTATGAGGTCGTCAGCCTCTCACCGAACGTGTACCTGTCTGACGATGACGGGAACCCTGCCTTCGATGTCGATGGCAAGCGGCAGCCGGTGGCTGTCAGTATGGCTGCCCTGGCAAGTGGTAACGAGGACGGCGCCGCCCAAGTGGAGCTTGTCCTCAGTCAGTATGAGAAGTGGATCGATCGGCGAGAGGCCGAGATCCGCGAGTTGCTTCCGCGCTATCAGGACGCCGCGAGTGAGCACATGCGTCGAGCACGAGCTGCGCTGACGCGGATGCGAACAGGCTGGAACCTCGTGACAGTGAATGATCGAGCTGCGCGAGCGTTTCGCTGGGCAAACGAGGCGATGCTGCTCCAGCAGGTCCGATCCGGATTCGAGCTGCGCGAGGCCAAGCAGAGCGGTGATGGTCGCTGGAGAGTCGAGGGAGCGCACCCCGCGCTCACAGTGCCGACTGGCCGGGGATACTGGCGTCCATTCCAGATTGCGTTCCTACTTGCGGTGCTGCCCGAACTCGTTGAGCCAGAACGCCAGACTCGCAGCGACGTCGATCTGATCTTCTTCCCCACTGGTGGTGGCAAGACAGAGGCGTACCTTGGCGCGGCCGCCGTCAGTTTGCTTTCCCGGCGGCTCCGCAACCCCGGAGACACAGGAACAGACACCCTCATGCGATACACCCTGCGTCTCCTCACGGCGCAGCAGTTCCTCCGTGCTGCATCGCTGGTCTGCGTGCTCGAAGACATTCGGGAGCAGAACTCTGACACTCTCGGTGCTGCTCCCTTTGGGATCGGGATTTGGCTGGGTGGCAGCTCAACGCCGAATACCTGGAAGCAGGCACTTGACAATTTGCGGTCTCTGCGTCGAAGGCCTCACGAACAGAACCTTTTCCTTCTGCTGAGGTGCCCCTGGTGCGGTGCACAGATGGGCCCGCAGCCTAAGAAGGGCGGCGGACAGGAACCGATCGGGTACGAGGAAGCGGCGGGCAAGGTCGTGCTTCGCTGCATTGACGGTGAGTGCAAGTATTCACGCCGTGCTGGTCTGCCTGTCCATGTGGTCGACGACGATATCTACGAAGTTCGACCGTCGATCGTTATCGGGACCGTCGACAAGTTCGCGATGATGGCGTGGCGACCGCGAGCACGGAATATCTTTGGTCTGGGTGCAAGCGGTGCTCGGGAGGTGTCTCCACCCAGCCTGATCATTCAGGACGAGCTGCACCTCATCTCCGGCCCTCTTGGTTCGATGGTCGGTCTCTACGAGCCGGTGATCGACGAACTCTGCACTGATCGTCGCGGCGCAAGCCCTGTGTTGCCTAAGATCATCGCTTCCACCGCGACGGTCAGGCGCTATGAGGACCAGATCAAGGGACTGTTCGGCAGGGAGACCGTCGCGCTGTTCCCGCCGCACGGTCTCGAGGAAGGCCGCTCCTTCTTTGCTGAACCAGCGACGTCCGCCGACGGCACCCCGGAGCCAGGGCGACGCTATATCGGCGTCATGAGCGCATCGCTGGGCTCCACTCAGACCGTCCAGGTCCGTGTCGCAGCCGCAACCCTTCAGGCCGCGGTCGACATCCCGGAGGAGGACCGGGACGGCTACTGGACGAACCTCAACTTCCTCAACTCGCTTCGAGAGCTCGGAAACACGGTCTCGCTCGTCCAGTCCGACATTCCGGACTACCTCACTGGACTCCGGCGACGCGACGGCATCGACCCTCGCTGGCCGCATCGCACGATGGAGCTCACGTCGCGGCGTCGTTCAGACGAGATTCCAAAAGCGATCGAGCAACTTCAGGTGAAGTACGCCGTCGGCAAGGAGCGCCAGGAAGCGTTCGACATCTGCCTGGCGTCGAACATCATCGAGGTAGGTGTGGACATCGATCGACTCGCCCTGATGACGATCGTCGGCCAGCCGAAAACTACAGCCCAGTACATCCAGGTGAGCGGTCGAGTCGGCCGGAACCCGGAGGTCAGCCCTGGGCTGGTCATCACCATCTACGGGGCCGCAAAACCACGCGATCGCAGTCACTACGAGCGCTTCCGCACCTACCATCAGCAGCTTTACGCGCAAGTGGAGCCGACTTCCGTCACCCCATTCGCCATGCCTGTCCTTCGCAGAGCACTCCACGCGGCCGCCGTCGCCTATGTTCGGCAGACCTCGCCCGAGACGCTTGGGCCTGACCCGTTCCCTTTGTCTGCTTACGATGAGGCCGTTCGGCTGCTGCGGGAGCGAGCGGAGATCGCCGAGCCGGACGAGGTCCCCGTCTTGGATCGCTTTGCGCGTGATCGCGCCCGGCAGTGGGGAGGGTGGGAGCGCACCGAGTGGGATGCAAACCCTGCTCCATTCGGTGATCCACTGCAAGGACTTATGCGGTTCGCAGGAACGCTGCCTGATCTTGACCGCCGCGCGACGATCTGGGACGTGCCGACAAGTATGCGGAACGTCGATGCCGAATGCCGTCTTGAGATCAGTCAGGCGTACCTGTTCGCGGACACGGCAGCGGAGGAACCTGCATGAGCACTGGAGCGATGCGCCGAGCGCAACTGGTGACACCGTTCGGTGTCGGTGCCATGAGTGTGCTCGTAAACGGGACCTCCGTCATCACCGCGGGCCTTGATCACTGGTATGAAGTCGTCGATCAGAGCGCTCTCGCGATGGAGGAATACCAGGAACACGACTGGCGGCTTGAGTCCCGGCTCAAGGTGTCTGAGTTCCGGCTACCCCCGGACTACAGGCCGTCGGCTCAGGGTAGCGACCTCCGGAATGTTCGACTCACTGTTCCTGTGCTTCGCTTCCCGCGATGGTCGTTCTGTATCTACTGCAAGCGTCTGGAACTCAGCAAGCTCACGATGAAGACGCTCGTGGAGTGCCATGACAAGGAACATGCCGATAAGAAGTACAAGCCGAAGATGTCGCAGGTTCCGTTCGTGGCAATCTGCACCCGTGGGCACCTGAATGACTTCCCATTCGACAAGTGGGTACACCGTTCCGCTAACCCGTCGTGTACGGGCACGCTCCGCCTCGTGTCGCGCGGAGGCGGTGGGCTCGAAGGACAGGTCGTGACGTGTGACGCCTGCAAGCAGGAGCGCTCACTTCGTGGGGTCACCGAGGCGCGGTTCGACAAGAATGGCGAAGAGCACACGAACTTGAGCGATCAGCTTGTGTCGCCGGACCAGCCCTATCTGTGCGGTGGAGCTCGGCCATGGCTCGCACAGCTTGATGGCGTCTGTGATCAGCCGATTCGTGGCGCCTTGCGCGCGGCGGGAAATGTCTACTTCCCGAAGGTGGAGTCCTCAATTTATCTTCCTCGGCGCGAAGGCGCCGTGAGCGAGGAGGTCCATCAATTGCTTCGACATCCTGCTGTGAGCACGACTTTCAACAACGTGTTCCAGTTGGGGCTGGATGAGGTGTCCGGTGGGCAACTGCGGAAACTGCTGGAGCGGAACGTCCCACCCGAGCTCTTTGCTCCCATCTCTGACGAAGAGCTACTGGCGGCGTATCAGGATCAGTTCGGTATCGGCGAGAACAGCGGGGAGGAGTCGGCCGAGACTCCGGTTGACGCGGAGAGTCTTACGAGCGACGACATCTGGCGTCACCCCGAATATGTGAAGATCCGCGAGACGCCTAAGGACGATTTCCTCGCAGCTTCCGACCCGGGGCTTCACGCTGATCTGACAAGCCACCTTTCCCGCGTGAGGTCGGTAGACGTCCTTCGCGAGACGCGCGCGCTGCGAGGGTTCACGCGAGTGCGTGACGGAGAGCTGAAACTCACCGAGGGGAAGGCGATGCTCAGGCGAACCAGCCTGACGCCTGCGCAGGACTGGCTCCCGGCCTACGTGGTGAAGGGCGAAGGAATCTACTTCGAGCTCGACGGCGCGAGGCTGGCGGCCTGGGAGGGGCGTGCGGAGGTCCAAGCCCGCGCCCAGCTGCTCACCGATCACTACGGATCGGTCGCGAGTCAGCGCGGGCTGCTCGGGCGGACGATCAGCCCACGGTTCGTGCTGTTGCACACGGTGTCTCATCTACTCATCAACGAGCTCATCTTTGCCTGCGGTTACAGCTCCGCGTCGCTCCGAGAGCGCCTCTACGTTTCCGAGTCGACCGAACGGAACATGGCCGGGGCACTGATCTACACTGCGGCAGGTGACTCCGAAGGAACGATGGGCGGCCTCGTTCGCATGGCCCGCCCGGACAACCTGCGCCAAGTCTTTGCGTCTGCCCTGGCTGACGCCCACTGGTGCTCGACGGACCCTGTGTGCATGGACGCGGGCAAGAACGGCCAGGGGCCGGACTCGTGCAATCTCGCCGCGTGTCACGCCTGCGGCTTGCTCCCCGAGACGAGCTGCGAGGAGTTCAATCGGTTCCTCGACAGAGGGCTTGTGGTCGGCACTCTCGATGACCCGAACCTCGGCTACTTCTCCGACACGTTCACCGGCTGATACCGCCTCCGAAGCGTGCAACCGTGGCACCAGAACGGCAACAAACATGGACGGCGTGACCCTCCGCGAGGCCCGGAAACACGGGCCAGAGCACAGGTTCACGGCCCTGTGGGCGGGAGGAGCTGATCGAGTTTGACTCCCTCCCCGTTGACTACCCTGCCCGCCCTCGCCGCCCTGGCGGCAACAGCCCACGATCCCGTGCCTTGGTCACCCACCCCTGCGCGGTCGAGAGCGCGACGCCGTTGATCTGCGCCATCGTCGCACTCGGGTTGCGGTCGCCCTCCCGCGTCAGGCGGCCGTGCTGGAGGGCGACCAGCTCGTAGAAGTCGGGTGTCTTCTTCGGGTCGCCGAGCGGCTTGAGCAGGTCGCGCTCGCTGACCTTGCTGCCGGAGGGGAGGACGATCTTGCCGCCGGTGATCGTCTCAGCGCGCTTCATGGCGAATAGGCGCTTGTTGATCGCGGCCTCGATGCGGGCGGTCGGCAGCTCGCGCAGGAGTTGGCTCGTGATGGGGTCGCCGGGTCGCCACGGCAGATAGATGACCCCGGTGATCCGCACCTCCTCGAGGACCGCGAACATCTGCCGCTGGAGCCGGATCATGACGCGGGTATGGGTCTCAGTGTGCTCGATGTAGCGCCAGCGGCCGTCGACGGTCTCGTTCTCGTCCGACGCCGCCTGCGACTGGCGCTGCTCGTCGGTGACGAGCGAGTCGTCGTAGCCGAGGAGGGCGTCGATCTCGTTACTCGCGTCGTCCTCGCGCTCGCCGGGGAACCGGTCGGGCAGGTACCAGCCTTCGGGCAGGTCGTCCGCGGTGATGAGCCCGTCGTAGGGCTGGTAGCCGCGTCGCGGAGGAGTGATGGGCACCCGCCGAGTGTATCGGCTTTCCCGCTCTAACTCAGATACTTGCCGAAATCCGCCCGAGGTACCACAGTCAGATAACTGCAATTATCTGCGACCGTCATACGGGCGCAGAGGACGCGGCTATCCGGGTGGAAGGAGCGCGGCATGATCGAGACGACGTCTCGGGTCGAGTACCTGAACCGCGTCGAGGCGGCCGAGCGGTGCCGTATCCCCGTCTCGTCCTTCGACAAGCTGCGGCGGGACGGCCTCGTGCCCGAGCCCGACGCCCGGATGGGCAAGCACCTGCTCTGGCGTGCCGACACCATCGATGAGCTGCTGGCGCGCGGCGGGACGGACACCTGATGGCCGGGCGGCCTGGGAAGGGCTCTCCCGCGCGGATCGACCCGCGCACGGGCCGGCCGCTACCCGAGGGCATCCGCTGGCGTGCTGACCGACAGCGGTATCAGATTCGCGTCGTCGGCCCGAGCGTGGACGGGGGAGCGGCCGAGCGGTCGCGTATGTTCCTCACGCTTGCGGAGGCCAAGCGCGAGCTGGCGAAGGTCATCGCCGGCCGGAACCCCAACGGCTCGATGACGCTGGAGCAGTGGCATGAGCGGTACTGGCCCGCGATCGAGGCGTCCGTGCGCCCGGCGACCGCGCGCTGCTACGACGTGGGCTGGCGGCTACGGGTGAAGCCGAGCCTGGGGCGGCAGCGGCTGGAGGACATCACGTCGCCCATGATCGAGTCCGCGATGGTCACCTGGCCCGGCGGTGCGTCGGCCAAGAACGACGCCCTCGCGGTGTTGTCCCGCCTACTGGATGCTGCGCGGCGCTCGCGCTTCATCGACGACAACCCGGCCCGCGAGGTCAAGCGGCCCAGCATGCGCGAATCCGTCTCGCCCATCTCCCGCGCCCTGACGCTGGAGCAGGTCGCCACCCTGCTCACGCTCGTCCCCGAGGGCGTGTACCGGCGCTACCTCGCCACCCTCGTCTACACGGGGATGCGCGCGGGCGAGGCGACCGCGCTGCGGGTGCGCGACGTGGACTTCGCGCACAACATCATCCGGGTCAGCCGGTCGCTGAGCCCCGGCAGGAACGGCGAGCTGGTGGAGCAGAGCCCCAAGAGCCACAAGTCCCGCGAGGTGCCGCTCATCGCCGCGCTGCGTCCCCATGTCGAAGACGCCGCCCGCGGCAAGAAGCCGGACGACCTGCTGCTGTCCGGTCCCGATGGCGGTCGGCTCACCAACCACAACGCGCGCCGTGCCGTCGACTGGGACGTGTTGCGGGTGGCGATCGGCCGACCTGACCTGCGGATGCACGACCTCCGGCACACCTTCGCCACGATCCTGTTTGACGCCGGGGCCAGCGCGCCAGACGTGCAGGCGACCCTCGGGCATTCCAGCCTCCAGGTCACCGAGCGGTACTCCCGTGCCCGCGAGGGCGTCGCGCTGCGCGCCGGAGCCGTGCTCGACCAGGCTCTCGGCGGCGGCACTGGGAAGGGCACCGGAGCAGGGCGCAAGGGCAAGTCTGGCCGCGGCAATGGCCCAAGAATGGCCCGAACCCAGCAGAACTGGGAGAGAAGCGAAGCGTCAGGCCGGAAAAATCCTGATCCGCCTGGACTTTAGATGGTGGCTCCGACGGGCGTCGATCCCGTGACCTCACGATTTTCAGTCGTGCGCTCTACCAACTGAGCTACAGAGCCGCATGGCGTCCGAAGAGGCCATGTCTAGACGAAAGGCCCTCACCGAAGAAAGGGCCCGTCGCTCAGAGCGACCCTGACGGGACTTGAACCCGCGACCTCCGCCGTGACAGGGCGGCACGCTAACCAACTGCGCTACAGGGCCATGCTTTTTCAGTTGTGTGGTGGAAAGTGACCCCAACGGGATTCGAACCCGTGCTACCGCCGTGAAAGGGCGGCGTCCTAGGCCGCTAAACGATGGGGCCGAGCGAACCCCTGAATCCAAGAACTCGGGCTCACGCTTACCGAGGGTCAAGCATACGAGATCCCCCGGCAAATCGGAAATCGAGGGCGCGCCTGCGCTGCCGCACGCGCGACCCCCGCGACAATGTCCACGACTGCGGATGCCTCGATCCCCCTGGGATCTGGCTGAGAGTGTTGTTACTGTGACTGGTGGTGTCGGTGTGAATCCGGCCCGCACCGCCCGACCCGACGCGGTGCCACCCAGCACAGACCCCGAAGCACGAGAGACCGAGGCGCGGTGATGAGCGAGTCCGAATCGACGGATGACTGCGGCTGCGCGCCGACGCCGCGTGAGCTCCGCGAGCTGCGTGAACCCTCGCTGCGCAGCCCGCTGACGCGGCGCACGGCTTTGGGTCTCGGTGGTCTCGGCATCCTGGGCCTGAGCGCGCTCGGTATGGGATTCGGCTCGGCCGCGTTCGCCGACAACTACCCCTCGTGGGACGACGTGCAGCGCGCGAAGAACAACGAGGCCGCGAAGGCCGACGAGATCTCCCGCATCGAAGGCCTCATCGCGAACCTCGAAGCCGACGTCGCGAACAAGCAGGCCGAGGCCGCGCGCCTCGCCGACGAGTACGCCGCCGCGCAAGAGGCGTACGAGACGGCGGCGGCGAAGGCGGTGTCGCTGCAGGAGCAGGCGGATGCCGAAGAGCAGCGCGCCACCGAGACCGCCCAGAAGCTCGGGCGCCTCGCGGCGCAGCAGTACCGCTCCGGCGGCGACGACGCCGCGCTCGAACTCTTCTTCTCGGGCTCGGCCGCGACCGCTGACGAGCTCCTCAGCCGGCTCGGCACGATGGATCGCCTCGTCGAGGCAAACCAGTCGACCTACGCCGACGCGGTGAGCGCGCGCAACAACGCGCAGAGCCTCAGCGACCAGGCGAGCGTCGCCCGCGACGAGCGCGACCGCCTGCAGAAGGAAGCCGAGCAGAAGATGATGGCGGCCCAGCAGGCCGCCGTCGCCGCGCAGGCCGCCCTCGACGAGCAGAACGCCAACCGCGACACGCTCGAAGCCCAGCTCGCCGCGCTCAAAGACACGACCAGCAAGACGATCGCCGACTACCAGGCCGGCGTCGAAGCGCGCCGCAAGGCCGAGGAGGAGCGGCAGCGCCAGCTCGAACTCGAACGCCAGCGTCAGGCCGAAGAGGCGCGCAAGCGCGACGAAGAGCGCCGCGCGCAGGAGGCCGCGAACAACAACAACGGTGGTGGCGGCGGCGGCGGCGGAGGCGGCGGTGGCTCGTCCAGCGGCGGCTCATCGAGCGGTGGCACCGGAGGGACGCCCGGCACGGGCGGTTGGGTGCGCCCGGCATCCGGCGGCATCACGTCCTGGTACGGCAACCGCGGCACCATCTGCGGCAACGGCTACTGCACGACCGGTCACCAGGGAATCGACTTCGGGGCCGGCTGCTGGTCGCCGATCTACGCCGCCTCCGCAGGTCAGGTGATCATCGCACAGGGCCTCAGCTCGTGGGGCAACTGCGTCCGCATCCGCCACTCCGACGGCACCGTCACCGCCTACGCGCACATCGTCAACGGCGGGTTCAATGTCAGCGTCGGCCAGTGGGTCTCTGCCGGGCAGGTCATCGCCTACGTCGGCAACACCGGCGCGTCGACCGGCTGCCACCTGCACTTCGAGGTCTGGAACGGCTCTCTCCGCATCGACCCGGCGCCGTTCCTGCGCGCCCGCGGCATCTCGCTCTGAAGACTCCGACCCGGATACGCGAAAGAGCGGATGCCGAGGCATCCGCTCTTCTCGTCTGACACCTGCGTCAGATGGTCTTTGGCGCGTGGCCCTCACCCTGGGTCGCGGTCTGCGCGCCCTCGGTCTGGAAGCGGTCGAACGCCTCCGAGACCAGGCGCTCGGCCTCGGCGGCATCCGCCCAGTCGTCGACCTTGACCCACTTGTTGGGCTCGAGGTCCTTGTAGTGCTCGAAGAAGTGGGTGATCTCGCCCTTGGTCCACTCGTCGAGATCGCCGACGTCCTGGATGTGGTCCCAGCGCGGGTCCTTCGCGAGCACGGCGATGACCTTGTCGTCGCCGCCGGCCTCGTCGAGCATCTTGAGGACCGCGACGGGGCGGACCTTGGCCATGACGCCCGGGTATAGGTCGCGGTCGAGCAGAACCAGCACGTCGAGCGGGTCGCCGTCCTCGCCGAGGGTGTCCTCGAAGAAGCCGTAGTTGGTGGGGTATCCCATGGGGGTGAACAGGACGCGGTCGAGGAAGACGCGACCGGTACCGTGGTCGACCTCGTACTTGACGCGGCTGCCGCGCGGGATCTCGATGACGGCGTCGTATGCGCCCATGATGGTGCTCCTTCGGAAGTCTGTGGGATGCGGGACCAGCCTAGTCGCCCGGTTCTGACCTTCCACCCGTCCCCAAAGCTCCCAAAAGCAGGGCGAATCGCACCGACGGGCGGTCTGAGGCGCGCCGAGGTCGATATCTCCCTGCTTTCGGAACGCGACGGCGGCGATAGCGTGGATGCCATGGAGCACCGCCCCGGCCTCGACCCCGCCGTCGCCGAGATCCGCCTCGCCGTGCGGCAGGCTCTGGCCACCGTCTCGGGTCCGGTGCTCGTGGGCCTCTCGGGCGGCGCCGACTCGCTCGCTCTCGCCGCGGCGGTCGCGTTCGAGGCGCCGAAGGCGGGACTCGTGGCGACGGCGGTCGTGATCGACCACGACCTGCAGGAGGGATCCGCCGTCGTCGCGGCCCGCGCAGCCACGGTCGCGGAGGGTCTCGACCTCCCCGCCCACGTCGTCCGCGTGCATGTCGCCGACGCGGGCGGGCCCGAGTCCGCGGCACGCGACGCCCGCCGGGCCGCCCTCCTCGACGCGGCGCGAGCCGCGGATGCCGAGGCCGTCCTCCTCGCGCACACCCTCGACGACCAGGCCGAGACCGTGCTGATCGGGCTCGCCCGCGGCTCCGGCGCCGCGAGCCTCGGCGGCATGTCGCCCGACCGTGAAGAGGACGGCATCCGGATCCTCCGGCCCCTGCTCGGCGTCCGCCGCCGGGTGACGCGCGCCGCGTGTGCGGCCCAGGGCCTGCCGGTCTGGGAAGACCCGCACAACCTCGACCGCCGCTTCCTCCGCGTGCGCGTGCGGCAAGACGTCATGCCCGTGCTCGAAGACGAGCTCGGCCCCGGCGTCGCGGAGGCCCTGGCCCGCACGAGCGATCAGCTGCGCGAGGATGCCGCGGCGTTCGCCGACATGATCGACGAGACCATCGAGGACATCGTCGAGCACGCCGAGGCCGGCATCGCCGTGTCGGTGCCGGCGCTCGCGGCGAACCCGCCGGCGCTCCGCCACCGGATCATCCGCCACGTCGTTGCGAGCGAGTTCGGCGAGAGCCTCACCCGCGCGCAGACCCTCGAGGTCGCCCGCCTCGTCACCGACTGGCGCGGCCAGGGGCCGATCGACCTCCCCGGGTGCCGCGCCGCCCGCACGGGCGATCGCGTCGTCATCTCCGCGCAGTGACGCGTCGGCGGTGACTACCGCCCGCCGCCGAAGAGCCCGCCCAGCAGCCCGCCGACGTCGAAGCCGCCGGCCGAGCCGCCCGAGCCTCCCGGGCCGCTCGACCCGCCGAGCAGCCCGCCGATGATGTCGCCGATTCCGCCACCGGATGCCGAGGCATCCGTCGACGACGAGCCGGAGGTCTGCGCGGTGCTCTGATTTTTCGCGAGCATGCCCATGACGATCGGCGCGAGCATCGGCAGGAGCTTGCCGAAGTCGATGCCGGCGGTCTGCGGGTTGTCGGTGAGGGTCGCGGCGACCTGCTGCTCGTTGCCGCCGAAGACGTGTCCGAGGATCTTCTCGCCGTCGGCGGTGTCGACGGCGGCGATGTCGATGCGCTCGGTCTCGACGACCGCGCCCGGCCCGGAGTGCTTGCCGAGGGCGGCTTCGATCGCGGCGGATCCCTCGGGCGTGGCCGCGTTCTGCTGCAGCCCCGCGAGGATCGCGCCCCCGCCCTGCGTGACCGCCGCCTGCGCGGTGTCGGGGTCGACGCCCAGTCGCGCGGCGACCTGATCGATCGGCAGCATTCGCAGGATGTCGTCCAGTCCGGCCATGTCCTTCTCCCCCTCGAGATGCGCGGGCGAGGGCCGCCCGTCGCGCTCAGCCTACGACCGGGGGATGCCGAACGGCAGGGGCGATCTGCCTACAATCTCCTCATGCGTGCAGCCGAGATCGCGGACCAGCTGACCACCGTCCTCGTCACCGAGGAGGAGATCCGCGCGAAGCTCGACGAGCTCGCCCGCCAGGTCGAAGCCGACTACGAGGGCAAGGATCTGCTGCTCGTCGGGGTGCTGAAGGGCGCGGTCATGGTCATGGCCGACTTCGCGCGGAGCCTGTCGCGCCCGCTCACGATGGACTGGATGGCCGTGTCCTCGTACGGGGCCGGAACGAAGTCGTCGGGGGTCGTGCAGATCCGGAAGGATCTCGACACGGATCTGACCGGCAGGCACGTGCTGATCGTCGAGGACATCATCGACTCGGGGCTCACGCTGTCGTGGCTGCTCGACAACTTCGCCAAGCGCGGCGCGGCGTCGATCGAGATCCTCGCGCTGCTGCGCAAGCCCGAGGCGGCGAAGGTCGAGATCCACTCGAAGTACGTCGGGTTCGATATCCCGACCGAGTTCGTCGTCGGCTACGGGCTCGACTACGACGAGCAGTACCGGAACCTCCGCGACGTCGCGGTGCTCGCGCCGCACGTCTACTCCTGAGGACGGCTCGCGAGACCGAGGGTGTCGCGACGCGACGCTCACGGTACGCCGTGGGCGAATGCACAGTGCCGTCATAGTGCGGGCGGGGTAGCCTGAGCGCACCATGGATTTCAAGAAGCTCACGCGGAACCCCTTCGTGTACGTGCTGCTCATCGGCCTGATGCTGCTGCTCGGCGTGTCTCTCATCACGTCGCTCACCGGCGCCAAGCAGATCACGACGCAGGAGGGCCTGGAGCTGCTGAAGGGCGGCACGGTCACCGAGGTGACGAACACCGACGGTGACCAGCGCGTCGACCTCACCCTCTCGAAGGCGTACGAAGGCTCGACGCAGGTGCAGTTCTACTACGTCGACGCGCGCGCCGATCAGGTGCTCGAGGCGATCAACGGCGCCGACCCGAAGGACGGCTTCGACGACGTCGTGCCGCGCACGACCTTCTTCGAGAGCATGCTGTCGCTGCTCCTGCCGCTGCTGCTGCTCGGCCTCCTCTTCTGGTTCTTCTTCTCAGCCGCGCAGGGCGGCAACAGCAAGGTCATGCAGTTCGGCAAGTCGCGCGCGAAGCTCGTCACGAAGGAGACGCCGACCGTGACCTTTGCCGATGTCGCCGGCGCCGACGAGGCCATCGAAGAGATGCAGGAGATCAAGGACTTCCTGAAGGACCCGGCGAAATTCCAGGCCGTCGGCGCCCGCATCCCGAAGGGCGTGCTGCTCTACGGCCCTCCCGGAACGGGCAAGACGCTCCTCGCGCGCGCCGTCGCCGGTGAGGCGGGCGTGCCGTTCTACTCGATCTCGGGCTCGGACTTCGTCGAGATGTTCGTCGGTGTCGGCGCGAGCCGCGTGCGCGACCTGTTCACGCAGGCCAAGGAGAACTCCCCGGCGATCATCTTCATCGACGAGATCGACGCCGTCGGCCGTCACCGCGGGGCCGGCATGGGCGGCGGTCACGACGAGCGCGAGCAGACGCTCAACCAGATGCTCGTCGAGATGGACGGCTTCGACCCGAAGGTCAACGTCGTCGTCATCGCGGCGACGAACCGCCCCGACATCCTCGACCCCGCGCTGCTGCGCCCGGGCCGCTTCGACCGTCAGATCGGTGTCGACGCGCCCGACCTCAAGGGCCGCCAGAAGATCCTCGAGGTGCACGGGCGCGGCAAGCCGCTCTCTCCGTCGGTCGACCTCTCGGTCATCGCACGCAAGACGCCCGGCTTCACGGGCGCCGACCTCGCCAACGTCCTCAACGAAGCGGCCCTGCTCACCGCCCGCTCGAACGCGCAGCTCATCGACATGCGTGCGCTCGACGAGGCGATCGACCGCGTCATCGCCGGCCCGCAGCGCCGCACGCGCGTCATGAAGGACCGCGAGAAGCTCATCACGGCGTACCACGAGGGCGGCCACGCGCTCGCCGCCGCCGCGATGAACAACACCGACCCGGTGACGAAGGTGACGATCCTGCCGCGCGGCAAGGCCCTCGGCTACACGATGGTGCTTCCCGTCGACGACAAGTACTCCGTCACCCGCAACGAGCTGCAGGACCAGCTCACCTACGCGATGGGTGGCCGCGTCGCCGAGGAGATCGTCTTCCACGACCCCACGACGGGTGCGTCGAACGACATCGAGAAGGCGACCGGAATCGCCCGCAAGATGGTCACCGAGTACGGGATGACGACCGACGTCGGCCCCGTCAAGCTCGGCTCGTCGTCGGGCGAGGTCTTCATGGGCCGCGACATGGGTCACGGCCGCGACTTCTCCGAGCGCATCGCCGAGCGCGTCGACCAGCAGGTGCGCGACCTCATCGAGCAGGCGCACAACGAGGCCTACCAGGTCATCAACGACAACCGTGACGTGCTCGACAAGCTCGCCCTCGCGCTCCTCGAGAAGGAGACGCTCGACCACCTCGAGCTCGCCGACATCTTCAAGGACGTGAAGAAGCTGCCGCCGCGCCCGCAGTGGCTCTCGAGCCAGGAGCGGCCCGTCTCGTCGCTGCCGCCCGTGGAAGTGCCCCGTCGGCAGCAGGATGCCGGACTCGCGGCATCCGCCGCGGCTGACGCGTCGACGCAGTCGGCGGCCGGCACGGCCCCCGCGCGGCACCAGGCCGGGCAGGCCCGCCCCGCGACCGCATAGCCATCGCCTAGGCTCGGAACGTGGCCGTCGATCGTGACCGCGTCGCCGCGGCGGTGCGCGAGATGCTCGAGGCGATCGGGGAGGACCCGGCTCGCCCCGGGCTCAAAGCGACGCCCCAGCGCGTGGCCGACGCCTACGCGGAGTTCTTCGCCGGAGTGGGGGAGGATGCCGCGGCGCCCCTCGCCCACACGATCTCCGTCTCGCGCGGACCCGCGCCGGACACCCTGCCCTCGGGCGCCGTGATGCTGCGCGACATCCGGTTCCGTTCCGTGTGTGAGCACCACCTCCTGCCGTTCGCCGGGCGCGCGCACCTCGCCTATCTCCCGGGTGAGCAGGTCGTCGGGCTCGGGGCGCTGCCGAAGGTGGTCGACGTCCTCGCCGCCCGCCCGCAGGTGCAGGAGCGCCTCGGTGAGCAGATCGCCGACACGATCGCCGCGTCGCTCGATGCGCGCGGCGTGCTCGTCGTCCTCGAGGCGTCCCACGAGTGCGTCACGATGCGCGGCGGACGGCAGCCCGACGCCGAGACGGTCACCGTCGCGGCGCGTGGGGCGCTCGCCGAGCCCGCCGCCCGCGCCGAGATCATGATGCTCGTGACGGGCCGCTGACATGACAGCGATCATGGGCATCGTCAACGTCACCCCCGATTCGTTCAGCGACGGCGGGCGCTTCCTCGATGCGGATGCCGCGATCGCCCGCGGTCTCGCGCTCCGCGCGGACGGCGCCACGATCGTCGACGTCGGCGGCGAGTCGACGCGCCCGGGCGCGGAGCGCGTCGACCCGGCGATCGAGCGGGAGCGCGTCCTCCCCGTCGTCGCGGCGCTCGCCGCCGAGGGCGTCATCGTCAGCATCGACACGATGAACGCCGCCACCGCCGTCGCCGCGGTGGAAGCCGGTGCACGGATCGTCAACGATGTGTCGGGCGGGCTCGCCGACCCCGGCATGCTCGCCGCCGTCGCCGCGACAGGTGCCGACATCGTGCTGCAGCACTGGCGGGGGCCCTCGAGCGACATGTACGCGGCCGCCGACTACCGCGACGTCGAGCGAGAGCTCATCGCCGAACTGCAGCAGCGCGTACGTGCCGCGGCCCAGGCCGGGATCTCGCCCGACCGGGTGATCCTCGACCCCGGCATCGGGTTCGGCAAGCGCGGCGGGCAGAACTGGCACGCCCTGCGCGCGCTCGACCGTATCGTCGCCCTCGGGCCCCGCGTGCTCGTCGGCACGAGCCGCAAGCGGTTCCTCGCCGAGGCGCTCGTCGAGGCCCGCGCCGGCGAAGGCGGGGACCTCGCCGCCGTCGACGCTGCTCCGGTGGACGATGCGCGGCGTGACCTCGCGACCGCCGTGACGAGCGTCCTCGCCGCGCAGGCGGGCGCGTGGGCCGTGCGCGTGCACGACGCGGCCTCCACCCGCGACGCCCTCACCGTCCTCGACCGATGGGAGCACGCATGACCGATCGGATCGCACTCCGCGGCATCCGCGCCACCGGGTTCCACGGCGTCTACCCCGACGAGCGCCGCGACGGGCAGGATTTCGTCGCCGACGTCGCGCTCGAGCTCGACCTCGCCCCCGCCGCGCTGAGCGACGACGTCGCCGACACCGTCCACTACGGCGAGCTCGCCGAGACGGTCGCCGCGATCCTCTCGGGCGACCCGGTCGATCTCCTCGAGACGCTCGCCGCCCGCATCGCGGTCGCCGCGCTCGCGGACGAGCGAGTGGATGCCGTGGAGGTCACCGTCCACAAGCCGCAGGCGCCGATCACCGTCCCCTTCGGCGATGTCGCCGTCACCATCCGCCGCGAACGGAGCACCCCATGATCCGGACCGAACCGTGAACCGCCGTCTCGCCCAGGGCTTTTCGAGCGACGACCCGCCGCACGAGCATGCCGACACGGTCGCCGTCGTCGCGATCGGCGCGAATCTCGGCGACCGCGCGGCGACGATCGACGAGGCCCTCCGCGACCTCGGGCGCCTGCCGCTGACGACGGAGGTCCGCGCGGCGGCGCCGATCGAGTCGGTCGCGGTGACCCCGCAGGGCCCGGATGCCTCCGCTCCCGCCTACCTCAACACTGTCGCGCTCCTCACGACCCGCCTCGCGCCGAGCGTGCTCCTCGGCTACCTCCACGCGATCGAGCAGAAGCACGGCCGCGAGCGTCGCGCGCGCTGGGGCGACCGCACCCTCGACCTCGACCTCATCGCGTACGGCGATGTGCACAGCACCGACCCGGCGCTCACGCTGCCGCACCCGCGCGCGGCCGAGCGAGACTTCGTCCTCGGCCCTTGGCTCGTCGTCGACCCGGATGCCGTGCTCCCCGGCGCGGGGCGCGTCGACGAGCTCCTCGCGCAGGTGCGCGCGTCGCCGGCATCCGCCCCTCCCGCCGCGCCGGAGGACCACGCGTGAAGCGCACGGGAGTCGGGGTGCTCGTCGCCGCCTTCGTGGTCGGCGCGATCGTGGGGTTCGGGGTCGATCAGCTCCTGACGGGAGCCGGACGGTCGACGTTCACCCCCTCGCTCCTTCTGCCGGTGCTCCTCATCCTGCTCGGGGCCGCCGACATCCTGTTCGCGATCCCGATCCGCCGCGCGATCACGGGCGCCGACCCAAACCCGGTCGATCCGTTCCGCGCGGTGCGCGTCGTCATGCTCGCGAAGGCATCCAGCATCGTCGGCGCGGCGGTCGCCGGGGTCGCGGCGGGCCTGCTCACCTTCCTGCTCACCCGCCCCGTCGCCCCCGTAGACTCGGTGGTCGCGGTCGTCGCGACGCTCATCGCGGCCCTCGTGCTGCTGGCCGCGGCTCTCGTCGCCGAGCACCTCTGCACCATCCGGAAGGACGATGATGACGAACAGCCCGGACCCCCTGAGCCCGGCTTCGGACTCTCCCACCACGACTGAACCCGTCGCCGCCTCTCCTGCGGCGCCGACCGTGCCCGCACCCGTCGAGGACCCCGCGCTCGACGCCGGCACGTACGACCACGTCCTCGAACCGCGCGGCGACAACCGCCTGCCTCTCGGCGACGGCGTGTGGCACCAGATCTCGCGCAAGTACGTGACCGTCCAGGTCATCTCGACGGGGGCGTTCCTCGCCCTCGTCCTCGCGATCGCGCTGGTCGTCGGCGTCTGGTGGGGCCAGGTCTGGGTGTGGATCCCCGCCGGCATCGTGCTCGCGATCACCCTGTGGACCCTCATCATCCTGCCGCGCCAGGCGCGCGCGTACGGATATCAGCTGCGCGCCGACGATCTCGTCTTCCGCCGCGGCATCCTCTGGCAGCGGATGGTCGCCGTCCCGTATGGGCGCATGCAGCTCGTGGACATCACCCACGGCCCCCTCGACCGGCTCTTCGGCATCGCGCAGCTCAAGCTCGTGACCGCCGCCGCCGCGACGGGCGTGACGATCCCGGGGCTCACGCAGGATGCGGCGGAGCGCCTGCGCGACACCCTCATCGCCGTCGCCGAGACCCGCCGGACCGGCCTGTGACCAGCGAACCGCCCCCCTCGACGCCGCCCCCGCCCGGCATCCCCTCGTCCGGCATCCCGTCCACGCCGCCGCCGTCCGGCATCCCGTCCACGCCGCCGGCGACCGGCACCGACGCGCACCCGACCCCGCCGACCGCGGTCGCCCCCGTGCGGTCGCCCCTCAGTGACGGGCAATGGCATCGCCTGCACCCGCTGACTCCGGTGCTCCGCGGCGGACTCTTCCTGCTCGTCGTGCTCGGCATCGTCATAACGAACCTCCGTGACCGCCTCATCGCCTGGTTCGTTCCCGGCATGTCCGAGTGGGAGCAGGCCGACGGCGACCCCGTCGACTACGTGTGGGAGCACGACCTGTGGCTCATCGCGCTGCTCGGGGTCCTCGGCATCCTGCTCGTGATCTTCGCGCTCTTCTGGGTGTCGTGGCGCTTCCACACCTTCCGCATCACCGGTGACGCGGTCGAGGTGCGCAGCGGCGTGCTCTTCCGCACCCACCGCCGCGCGCCGCTCGACCGCGTGCAGGGCGTCAACCTCACCCGGCCGATGATCGCGCGGCTCCTCGGAGCGGCCAAGCTCGAGGTCGTGGGGGCGGGCCTCGACGCGAACGTCAAGCTCGAGTACCTCTCGACCACCAACGCCGAGGCGGTGCGCGCCGACATCCTCCGCCTCGCGTCGGGTCGTCAGCTGACCGAGCTGCAGGATGCCGAGGCCCACGGCGTCCCGCTCTCGCGTGCGACCGTCGACGCCGTATCCGCCGGCATCACGGGGCTCATCGAGGGCGTCGACGGCGATGCCGACGAGCCGGAATCCGTCGTCCACATCCCGACCGGGCGCCTCATCACCTCGCACCTGCTGTCGGGGACGACCGTGTGGCTGATTCTCCTGATCGCCGCGGTCGTCGTCGGCGCGGTCGTCGGGACGCCGTGGGTCCTGTTCACGATCATCCCGACGATCCTCGGCTTCGGGGCGTACTGGTTCCGGTCGATCACGAAGGCGTTGCGCTACTCGATCGCCCCCACGCGGGGCGGGGTGCGGATCACGTTCGGGCTGTTCACGACCGTCACCGAGGTGCTGCCGCCCGGTCGCGTCCACGCGATCGAGGTGCGCCAGCCGATCCTGTGGCGGCGGTTCGGCTGGTGGGCCATCCGCATCAACCGGCTGTCGGGACGGTCGGCCACCGACACGCAGTCGCTCGAGATGTCGGAGGTGCTGCCCGTCGGCACCCGCGACGACGTCGACCGTGTGCTGCGGCTGCTGCTGCCGGGGCTCACCGACGCGCAGGCGCATGACCTCTACGAGACCGGCATGACCGGCTCGTCGCGCCGAGAGGGCGACCCCTTCACGACGACGCCCCGCCGCGGTCGATGGCTGCGCCCGCTCTCATGGCGTCGCAACGGGCTCCGCCTCCTGCCCGAGGCGCTGCTCCTGCGTCACGGCGTGCTGCGGCGCGCTCTCGTCGTCCTGCCGCTCGCGCGTCTGCAGTCGGTGCGCATCAGCCAGGGGCCGATCGACCGGGCGTGCGATCTCGCGAACCTCACGGGTCACACGATCCTCGGACCGGTGTCGGGCGCGTTGGGCGTCATCGATCGCCGCGACGCGCTGGATGCCTGGGACGCCATCGCCCACGCCGCGGTCGCCGCGGCGGCGGGCGACCGTTCGCACCGGTGGGGCGCGGACGCTCCCGGCGGGGACGCCCCCGTGATCGTGACAGAGGAGGCGCGATGACCCAGGCGAGCAGACTCGGTGTGGGGATCATCGGCGCGGGTCACGTCGGCCCGGTCATCGGCGCGGCGCTCGCGGGGGCCGGACACGCCCTCACGGGCATCACGGCGGGCTCCGACCCCGACCGCGTCGAGGCGATTCTGCCCGGCATCCCCGTGCTCGCCGCCGACGAGATCGTCCGACGGAGCGAGCTCGTCGTCCTCGCCCTGCCGCATGCGGAGCTCGCGGGCGTCGTCGCGGGGCTCGCCGACCTCGGGGCGTGGCAGATCGGTCAGCTCGTGCTGCACACCGACCCGGCGTTCGGCGTCGAGGTGCTCGCGCCCGCGGCATCCCGCGGGGCCATTCCGCTCGCCGTGCACCCGGCCATCGCGTTCACGGGCACCTCGATCGACCTGCGCCAGCTGCAGGACGCGTATGCCGCCGTGACGGCCCCGGCCGCCGTCCTCCCCATCGCGCAGGCGCTCGCCGTCGAGCTCGGCTGCGAGCCCGTCGTCGTCGCCGAGGCCGACCGCGCCGCGTACGGCGAGGCGATCGCGACGGCGACGGAGTTCTCGGCATCCCTCATCCGGCAATCGGCGGCGCTGCTCGCCGACGTCGGCGTGGACGAGCCGGGGCGGTACCTGTCGATGCTCGTCCACTCGACCCTCGACCGCGCGCTGCAAAGCGCAGAGGATGCCGAGCCCGACGCGCTCTGAGGGGTGCGGTGCTCGGGGCCCGTACCCAACTGCACGGCTTCCTGCCCGACGCGCCGTGCGACGACGCCGGGATGACGGCGTGTCGCCCGCCGGGCCTTGCCGTTGCGCACCGCGCCGACCGGGGCCGCGGGGCGAAGCCGCCTCGGTAGAATCGAAGGCGACTTTCCGAGGAGCCTCCCACCATGACCGACGCGCCTGCCACCGCGCCCGCCGCCGACATCGACGACGTCCACGACGATGACGTCCACGAGCAGAAGGCCGTGCGGCTCGGAAAGCGCGAGCGGCTGCTCGCGGAGCGGGCGGATGCCGCGGGCGGCGCATACCCGGTCGCCGTGCCCGTCTCGGACACGATCCCGGCCGTCCGCGACCGGTTCGCGGCGCTCGAAGCGGGGGAGGAGACCGGCGTGGTCGTCTCCGTCGCCGGGCGCGTCGTCTTCAGCCGCAACACGGGCAAGCTGTGCTTCGCCGCCCTGCAGTCGGGCGACGGCTCGCGCATCCAGGCGATGGTGTCCCTCGCGGAGGTGGGCGAGGAGTCGCTGCAGGCGTGGAAGGAGCTCGTCGACCTCGGCGACCACGTCTCGGTCACCGGACCGGTGATCTCCAGCCGCCGCGGCGAGCTGTCGATCATGGTGTCGGACTGGGCGATCGCGTCGAAGGCGCTCCTGCCCCTGCCGAACCTGCACACCGAGCTCTCCGAAGAAGGTCGCGTGCGGTCGCGCTTCCTCGACCTCATCGTCCGCGACCAGGCCCGTGAGACGGTGATCGCGCGCGCGAAGGTCAACGCGTCGCTGCGGCAGACCTTCGCCGCGCACGACTTCATCGAGGTCGAGACCCCCATGCTGCAGGTGCAGCACGGCGGCGCCGCCGCACGTCCGTTCGTCACGCAGTCGAACGCCTTCGACGCCGACCTGTACCTGCGCATCGCGCCGGAGCTGTTCCTCAAGCGCGCCGTCGTCGGCGGCATCGACCGCGTGTTCGAGATCAACCGCAACTTCCGCAACGAAGGCGCCGACTCGACCCACAGCCCCGAGTTCGCGATGCTCGAGGCGTACCAGGCGTACAGCGACTACAACGGCATCGCCGACCTCACGCAGGAGCTGATCCAGAAGGCCGCGATCGCCGTCTCGGGCTCCACCACCGTCACGTGGGCCGACGGCACCGAGTTCGACCTCGGCGGCGACTGGGACCGCATCTCGATGTACGACTCGCTGTCCGAGGCATCCGGGCGCACCATCACCCCCGCGACGTCGCTCGCCGACCTGCAGGCGCTCGCCGCCGAGGTCGGCGTCGAGGTGCCCGAGAAGGTCGCGACCCACGGCAAGTACGTCGAGGAGCTGTGGGAGCACTTCGTCAAGGGCGGCCTCGAGCGCCCGACGTTCGTCATGGACTTCCCCCTCGACACGTCGCCGCTCGTGCGCGAGCACCGCTCGATTCCGGGTGTCGTCGAGAAGTGGGACCTCTACGTCCGCGGGTTCGAGCTCGCGACCGGGTACTCCGAGCTCGTCGACCCGGTCATCCAGCGCGAGCGCTTCGTCGAGCAGGCGAAGCTCGCCGCGCGCGGGGATGACGAGGCGATGCGCGTCGACGAGGAGTTCCTCCGCGCGCTCGAGCACGGCATGCCCCCGACCGGCGGCATGGGCATGGGAATCGACCGGCTGCTCATGGCGATCACGGGCCTCGGCATCCGCGAGACGATCCTCTTCCCCCTCGTCAAGTAGCGCTGCGGGTCAGCGCAGGCGGAAGGCCCAGTCGGGCAGGTGGCCGGCGTGGACGAACGAGCGCACGATCTCGGCGAGGCCGTGCTCGTCGTCGAACGACAGGGCCATCGTCGCGTAGCGGTCGGCGTGCGTCGAGCGGCCGAGCGCCCACGAGAGCCACGCGCACACGGCGAGCGGCCCCGGCTTGTGCGTGCGCGGAGCGAGCGCGGCGACCTCGCGCGCGAGGTCCAGAGCCGCCTCCAGGCGTAGAGCGTCGGGCCTGGGCCCTTCGCCCCACATGACCGAGGCGAGATCCGCCGGGTACTCCGCGCCGTCCTCCCACAGGCGCTGTGCCTCCATCGCGATGTCGCCCCCCTCGATGTCGGTCGCCCACTGCACGAGCGCGATGTCGCGCAGCGAGGGCCGGGCGAGGCACCACGCGAGCATCGCGGCGCGCATCGGCGCCGCCGGCACATTCCACCCGAGCGCCTCCTCGAACGTGCTCGGCAGGTCGTCGAGTGCGCAGGCCGCCTCGAGCGCGGCCGGATCGATGCGCGGCGCTGTGCGCGAGGTCGAAGGGATGCCGCAGATCACCTCGAGCGACGCGGCGAGCGAGCGCAGCGCCTCGGCGACGGCCTTCCGCGCCGCTTTCGGCACCCGCGGGAGCGCGGCCCCCGACACCTGATCTCCCGGCGGTGAGCCATCGAGGCCGGCATCCGCGAGCGCGGTCGCCGCCGTGCCGCGCACCCGGAGGAGATCGAGGGGATGCCCTCCCGCCGGCACCGTGTGCTCGAGGTGCGACCCCCAGCCGTCGCCGGCGACGGTGAGCGCATCGACGACGCGCAGGCCGCAGGCATCCGCCTGCCGCATCAGCGCCCCGACGACGTGCGCTCCTGCGATCGCGCGGTCGGGACCGCCCGCGAACGGCGCGTCGGTGTACACGACGACGAGGACGGCGTCGGCGTCGTCGATGCGGCAGATCATGCCGATCGCGCTCGACGCGACGGTGTCGACGATCTCGGCGGGGGTACCGTCGTCGACGTCGTCGGGCGACTGGCCCGGCGCGGATTCGGGCGGCAGATCGACGCGCATTGCGCCGAGGCTCCGGCCGCGCGCCATCGGCACGAGGACGACGCTCTGGGTCGGGGTGAACCCGAGCAGGCGGGGGACGAGGGACAGGAACTGCGCCGCATCGGCGGCTTTCACGGTGACGGACATGCGCACGAGCGTGCCCGTGCGCGGGGGCGCGTGGGAGCGGGACACCGGCATCCGTGGACAGATCCGAGAAGTCGCCGCCTGTGGACAACTTCGCTGCGCGACTTCCGTACCATGGAGGGATGGACTCCTACTGGGCTGCCGTCGTCTGGTCGCTGCTGCCGACCGTGGTGGTGCTCGGGCTGTTCATCTACGTGCTCCGCTCGATCCTTCGCATGGACCGCACCGAGCGGCGCACCTACGCCCGGATCGAGGCCGAAGAGCGCGCCAAGCGCGGACTGCCGCCGACCACGCCGCGCGCCGAGGGAGATCAGCGCACCGTCTGAGGCCGCTGTCGGTACGCTGAACGCAATCGACCAGCGGGGGAGTCTACGTGGATCAGTCCGGATGGGCCCTCGTCTGGGTCATCGTCGTCCTCGTCGTCGACATCACCGTGCGCGTCCTGGCCGTCATCATCGTGCCGCGCAACCGTCGACCCACGGCGGCGATGGCCTGGCTCCTGGCGATCTACTTCATTCCGTTCATCGGCGTGCTGCTCTTCCTGCTCATCGGAAGCCCGCGCCTGCCGCGCGAGCGCCGGAAGAAGCAGGCGCAGCTCAACGACTACATCCGCAAGACCAGCAGCGGCCTCGACATGGGCACTCTCCGCCCGAACCCGCCGCCGTGGTTCTCGCAGCTCGTGCGCCTCAACCGCAACCTCGGCGCCATGCCGCTGTCGGGCCAGAACAGCGCCCGCATGATCTCCGACTACCAGCAGAGCATCGACGAGATGGCCGCCGCGATCCGCGCGGCCACCGACTACGTCCACGTCGAGTTCTATATTCTGCAGTCCGACGCCACGACCGAGCCGTTCTTCGCCGCGATGGAAGAGGTCGCCGCCCGCGGCATCCCCGTGCGTGTGCTGCTGGACCACTGGGCCAACCAGGGCAAGCCCTTCTATAAGGAGACCTGTCGGCGCCTCACCGACATGGGTGCCGAATGGCACGTCATGCTGCCGGTGAAGCCGTTCCAGGGCGAGTACCAGCGGCCCGACCTCCGCAACCACCGCAAGCTCCTCGTCGTCGACGGCACCGTCGCCTTCACCGGGTCGCAGAACGTCACCGACTCGACCTACAACCTCAAGAAGAACATCAAGCGGGGCCTCCACTGGGTCGACATGATGGCGCGGCTCGAAGGGCCAGTCGTCCAGTCGGTGAACGCCGTGTTCTTGAGCGACTGGTACAGCGAGACCGACCAGATCGTTGAGGGCATGGGCCTCTTCGCCACGCACGACGGCGACGGCAACCTCGACTGCCAGGTGATCCCGTCGGGCCCCGGGTTCGAGTTCCAGAACAACCTCAAGCTGTTCATGACGCTGCTGTTCGCGGCGCGCGAGAAGATCATCATCGTCTCGCCGTACTTCGTGCCCGACGAGGGGCTGCTCCTCGCGATCCAGACCGCGTGCCAGCGCGGCGTGCACGTCGAGCTCTTCGTCTCCGAAGAGGGCGACCAGGCGATGGTGTACCACGCGCAACGCAGCTACTACGAGGCGCTGCTGCGCTCGGGCGTGAAGATCTGGATGTACAAGAAGCCGTACATCCTGCACTCGAAGTCGATGTCGATCGACGAGGACATCGCCGTCATCGGCTCGAGCAACATGGACATGCGCAGCTTCGGTCTCAACATGGAGATCACCCTCCTCGTGCGCGGCGAGGAGTTCGTCTCGCAGCTGCGCGCCGTCGAGGACGAATATCGCGAGTCGAGCCGCGAGCTCACCCTCGAGGAATGGATGCAGCAGCCGCTGCGCTCCACCGTCCTCGACAACATCGCGCGCCTCACCTCGGCGCTGCAGTAGACGATTGCCTCGTCCGGGTGAGACGATGGCGCAGCTCGCGACACTGACAGAGTGGATGCCTGCGACGATGGCGTGCCTACCGGCATCCGTCCCGATCGACGCGCGCGGATGACCACCATGACCACCGTTCGCCGCTCCACCGCCCTCTTCGCCCTGCTCAGTGCGGGAACCCTGCTGTTCGCCGGGTGCGCCTCGTCGCCCGGATCGGCGTCGCCCGAGAGCCCGTCGCCCACGGTGACGGATGCCGGCGAGATCGACGTCGAGGCCGGCTGGCTCGACGGCGGCCGCCAGATCGCCCTCGTCACGTGGGGCTCGTCGTCGTGCGTGCCGACGGCCTCGGAGACCACCGTGCAGGCCGACGGCACCCTCGCCGTCACCCTCGACGACGGCGACGCCGACCGGCCCTGCACCGCCGACTACGCACCGCGTGTGACGCTCGTGGGGGTGCCCGAGGGCATCGACCCCGAGAAGGACGTCGACATCGTCGTCACGGGCGGCCAGGGCGGGCGAGGCGAGACCGAGCTCGACGGCGTCGCGGGCCTCACGACCGACGGTGCGACCGACTACCTGCCGACCGCCGGATGGGTCGACGACGACCTGTTCGCCGTCCTCACCGGGGCTCGTCGTCGTGCGCCCCGCAGGTCGAGAAGGTCGAGGCATCCGACCCGAAGAGCGTCACGGTCACGTTCGTGACCCCGCCCGCCGACCAGGTGTGCACGATGGACATGGCGCCGCGGGCGCTGCTCGTCTCGACCGCCGGGCTCGACGTCGACGACGACGGCGCGAGCGTGATGTTGACGGGTGGCGACGCGCAGTTCCAGACGGCGGTGACCGTCCCGATCGTGGGGAGTTGAGCATGGCGCTCGGCGAAGGAGATGTGGATGCCGTCTGGCTCGACGGCGGGCGCATGATCGCGCTCGTCACGCGGGGGAGTTCGAGTGCGGTGCCCTACGCGTCCTCGGTCGACGCCACGGGTCAGGCGGTGTCGGTCGTCCTCGCCGACCCGGGCGGCCCCGCGACGCGCGACTACGTGCCGAGGCTCACGCTCGTCGCCGTGCCGGAGGGGGTCGATCCCGCGCAGGACGTGGCGATCACGGTGACGGGCGCGGTCCGGGGTTCGGCACCGCTCCCGGCGCTGGCAGGTGCGGCATCCGACGCGCCGGGTACGCCGACCGACGGGGCGCCGAGCGCCGCCTGGACGTCGGCGGAGGGCCAGTTCGTGGTGCTGACGTGGGGATCGTCGCGCCCGCCGCTCGTCGTGGCGGATGCCGAGATCACCGGCGACGACGAGGTCACCGTCACCTTCGGACCGCCCTCGACGCCCATGGCGACCGCTGGCTTCGCGCCGCGCGCGACGCTCGCGTGGGTGCCCGGCGCGGTCGCCCGCCCCACGACGCTCGTGCTGCAGGGCCGCGCCGACGTCGACGGCGCGCGCGTCGCGATCGTCGGGTAGCGGGCGGGGGCGTCGGTTTCGGTTCCGGGGCGCCGGTCTGCGGGTCGGGCGGGCGCGTACCCGCACTTTGGCGCCCGGGAGCGTTGGGGGGCGTCGGTTCCGGGGCGCCGGTCTGCGGGTCGGGCGGGCGCGTACCCGCACTTTGGCGCCGGGGAACGTTGGGGGGTTCGCGGGCTGGCGGTGGCGGCGCGGCCCATCGACTCCTCCACAGGTGGGGGATTCGGCGACTTATCCCGGGTTGGTGGGCCGCGAGCCGCGCTCCACGGCTCCGTGCGTCAGGGTGGGGCGATGCACCGGGCATCCCTTCCTCCCGAATTGGGCGACGTGTTCTCCGTCGCGCACGCGCGCTCGCTCGGCGTCACCGCCTCCCGGTTGCGGGCGCGAGACCTGGGCCGGCCATTTCCCGGCGTGCGGGTGACGCCGCACGCGTCGTCGCAGGGCGACCGGATGCCGGTGGAGCGAGCTCTCGCGTATGCCCACCGGATGACGGAGCATCAGTTCTTCATGCATGCGACCGCCGCGCTGCTGTGGGGACTGCCGCTGCCGCCGTGGCTGGGCGCCCGCGCTCACGTCGACGTCGGGGTGTTCTCCCCGCGCCGCACTCCTGTCGGCACGGGCGTCCGAGGGCACGCGATCCGGGAAGGTTCGGCGCACGTCGCGCTTCACCCTGTGCACGGTGTGCCGGTGGCATCTCCGGCATCCGTGTGGGCGCAGTTGGGGGCGGAACTGCGCGACCTGCGCGATCTCGTCGCCGTCGCAGATGCGGTCGTCCGCGTCCCGCTCCACGACGATGATGCGCCGGCGCTCGCGACGCGCGACCAGCTCGCCGCCGCGATGGATGCCGGGCGACGCGTCGGCATCGCACGCCTGCGCGACGCGCTGCCGCGCGTGAGCGAGCGCGCGCGGTCGCGACCCGAGACGTGGCTGCGACTCGTCGTGGAGGATGCCGGGTTGCCGGCGCCCGAGGTCAATTTCGACGTCTTCGAGGACGGCGTGTGGCTCGCGCAGGTCGACCTCGCTTTTCCCGAGGCGCGCGTCGCGCTGGAGTACGAGGGCGAGCACCACCTCACCGATCCGGTGCAGTGGGCGAAGGACATCGCGCGCTACGAGCGTCTCGAGGCGGCGGGATGGTGCGTGCTGCGCGTCACGAAGGGGGACGTCTTCGCTGCCCCGGGCGCGCTGATCGCGCGCGTGCGCGCCGCGCTGGCTCGGGCGTCGGGGTGAGACCCGGGAGCGCGGTGCGGTGGTCGGGGCGTGAGGTTCCGGGGCGCCGCTTTGCGGGTGTGGGGCGCGCGCACCCGCGTTTCGGCGCCCGGGAATGGTGTGGCGACCGGGAACGCCGCCAGGGAGCGCGAGCGGTCGCCGCGCCCGTCAGCGCGCGCGCAAGTCCGCGCGCACCAGCAGGTCGCCGACCTCGCACTCGAGTGCGCGGCAGATCGCCGAGAGCGTCGAGTAGCGGATCGCGCGAGCGCGGTCGTTCTTCAGGATCGAGAGGTTGACGACCGACACCCCGACCATCTCCGACAGCCGCGCGAGCGTCATCCCGCGCGCGGCGAGCAGTTCGTCGAGCCGGCAGTGGATGCCGGTGGCCTCGTCGTCGTCCGCCGGACTCACACGAGGCCTTCGGCCTCGCGTTGCAGGCGCTCGCCGACGGTGAACACCGTCGAGGAGATCGCGATGACGAAGGCGGCGAGGAACAAGCCCGTGACGTCGACCGTCGCGATGGCGTTGTCGAATGTGCCGGCCGAGATCGCGCGGAACGCGTCGTTGGCGACCATGTTGCCGAAGAAGGGGACGCCGAAGATCCAGAGGAACAGCGCGATGCCGGCGGTCGTGACCAGCACCGTGTTGCGTCGGCTGAACACCCGCCCGCGCATCGTCGAGACGGTGAGTGCGATGAGGCATCCGATCAGCGAGCCGATCGCCGCGACCGCGACGACCTGTTCGAGCACGAGCGCGCCCTTCCCGGCGGCCGAGAGGGCATCGGTCGTGAGGATCGCCCGGTCGAGTTCGACGCTCACGGCAGCGCCGTCCGGCCCGATGGGCGCGTCGGCTCGCGTGCCCGCGAACCACGCCGGCACGTGGACAGGCGCCGATCCGAACGCCGATGCGATGCGCGTCACGGCGGCGACGACGGAGACGACGAAGACGCCGATGCCGACGACGATGAACAGCCACATCGCAGCGGTGTCGGCGCGGGACAGAGTGCGGGATGGGATGGTCGTGGTCACAGCATCCTCCATATCGATAATCGTTGGTATTGATAAACGATATGGATGCCGGGCGTGCGGTGTCAAGGAGGGAGTCGTGATTCCGGGCGGCCCCGCGGAGGGAGGCCCGGCAGTCCCGCGGGTGCGCCCCCAGCGAACACGGGCATACCGGCATCCGTGGGTCGTTAGCCTCTACGTAGGTGCCAGAAGACTCGGCACCCGGAGGAGCCTGACATGTTCGAGAGATTCACCGACCGTGCCCGTCGCGTCGTCGTCCTCGCCCAAGAAGAGGCGAAGATGCTCAACCACAACTACATCGGCACCGAGCACATCCTGCTCGGCCTGATCCACGAGGGTGAGGGTGTGGCCGCCAAGGCGCTCGAGTCGCTCGGGATCTCCCTGGATGCCGTCCGCGAGCAGGTCCAGGACATCATCGGCCAGGGCCAGCAGCAGCCGACCGGCCACATCCCCTTCACGCCGCGCGCGAAGAAGGTGCTCGAGCTGTCTCTGCGCGAGGCGCTGCAGCTCGGCCACAACTACATCGGCACCGAGCACATCCTGCTCGGCCTCATCCGCGAGGGCGAGGGCGTCGCGGCGCAGGTGCTCGTCAAGCTCGGCGCCGACCTCAACAAGGTGCGTCAGCAGGTCATCCAGCTGCTCTCGGGCTACCAGGGCAAGGAGCCCGCGGGTGTCGCGACCGGCGCCGGCGAGCAGCAGTCTGCGTCCGCCCAGGGCGGCTCGGCGGTGCTCGACCAGTTCGGCCGCAACCTCACGCAGGCCGCGCGCGACAACAAGCTCGACCCCGTCATCGGGCGCGAGAAGGAGATCGAGCGCGTCATGCAGATCCTGTCGCGCCGCTCGAAGAACAACCCCGTCCTCATCGGCGAGCCCGGCGTCGGCAAGACCGCCGTCGTCGAGGGCCTTGCGCAGGCGATCGTCAAGAACAACGTGCCTGAGACGCTGAAGGACAAGCAGGTCTACTCGCTCGACCTCGGTTCGCTCATCGCCGGGTCCCGCTACCGCGGAGACTTCGAAGAGCGCCTGAAGAAGGTCACGAAGGAGATCCGTACGCGCGGCGACATCATCGTCTTCATCGACGAGATCCACACGCTCGTCGGTGCGGGCGCCGCCGAAGGCGCGATCGACGCGGCATCCATCCTGAAGCCGCTCCTCGCCCGTGGCGAGCTGCAGACGATCGGTGCGACGACCCTCGACGAGTACCGCAAGCACTTCGAGAAGGATGCCGCGCTGGAGCGCCGCTTCCAGCCGATCCAGGTCGCCGAGCCGTCGCTGCCCCACGCGATCAACATCCTGAAGGGGTTGCGCGACCGCTACGAGGCGCACCACAAGGTCCAGATCACCGACGGCGCGATCGTCGCGGCGGCGAACCTCGCCGACCGCTACATCTCCGACCGGTTCCTGCCCGACAAAGCGATCGACCTGATCGACGAGGCCGGCGCGCGCCTGCGCCTGTCGATCCTGTCCTCGCCGCCGGAGCTGCGCGAGTTCGACGAGAAGATCGCGAAGGTCCGCGAGGACAAGGAGCTCGCCTCCGAGGAGCAGGACTTCGAGAAGGCCGCCTCTCTCCGCGACGAGGAGAAGTCGCTCCTCGCCGAGCGCCTCCGCCTCGAGAAGCAGTGGCGTTCGGGCGACGTCGCGAGCCACGCGGTCGTCGACGAGGGTCTGATCGCCGAGGTGCTCGCGCAGGCCACCGGCATCCCCGTCTTCAAGCTCACCGAAGAGGAGACGAGCCGCCTCGTCTTCATGGAGAAGGCGCTGCACCAGCGCGTCATCGGGCAGGAGGAGGCCATCGCGGCCCTCAGCCGCACGATCCGCCGTCAGCGTGCGGGCCTCAAGGACCCGAAGCGCCCGTCGGGCTCGTTCATCTTCGCCGGCCCCACCGGCGTCGGAAAGACCGAGCTCGCCAAGGCGCTCGCCGAGTTCCTCTTCGACGACGAGGGTGCGCTGATCTCGCTCGACATGTCGGAGTTCGGTGAGAAGCACACCGTCTCGCGTCTGTTCGGTGCCCCTCCCGGATTCGTCGGATTCGAAGAGGGCGGCCAGCTCACCGAGAAGGTGCGCCGCAAGCCCTTCTCGGTCGTCCTCTTCGACGAGATCGAGAAGGCTCACCCCGACATCTTCAACTCGCTGCTGCAGATCCTCGAAGAGGGTCGCCTGACCGACGGTCAGGGCCGCGTCGTCGACTTCAAGAACACCGTCATCATCATGACGACCAACCTCGGATCGTCGGCGATCGCCGGCGGCCCGGTCGGGTTCCAGGTCGAGGGCAATGCGCAGACGACCTACGAGCGGATGAAGGGCAAGGTCGACGAGGAGCTGAAGCGTCACTTCAAGCCCGAGTTCCTCAACCGCGTCGACGACGTCATCGTCTTCCCGCAGTTGAACAAGGACGAGCTCCGCCAGATCGTGGGCCTGTTCACCAAGCGCCTCTCGGAGCGTCTGCTCGACCGCGACATGACGGTGGAGCTGTCGGATGCCGCGAAGGACCGCCTCATCGAGATCGGGTTCGACCCGACCCTCGGCGCCCGGCCCCTGCGCCGCGCCATGCAGCGCGAGGTCGAGGACCAGCTGTCGGAGCGGATCCTGCACGGCGAACTCAATGCCGGTGATCACGTGAAGGTCGACGCGGAAAACGGCGCGTTCACGTTCGAGCACGGCCCGCGCGGCGAGAAGGTCGCGATCGGTGTCGGGCCCGCCGGTGCCATCGAGGCCACCCCCGACATCGTCGCGGGGGGCTGACCGGACGCGTTGTTCGAGGGAGGGGTCGGATGCCGAGGCATCCGGCCCCTTTCGCGTGCGCGGGGGTGTCCGACGGGAGGCTGCGCCGCTCGCGCAACGCCCGGGGGATGAGCGACGGCGCGCTCAGGGGATGTGGTAGATCCGCACTGTAGAGTCGGTGTGCTCGACGGAGAGGGCGTGGGTGAGCTCGCGGAACTCGCCGTCGTAGTTGTGGCTGATGAACGACACCACCGGCGGACCGCCCGGCACGTACTCGACCTTCGACACCGTCATCGTGTGGTCCATGCTCGCGCCGGTCTCGCCCCAGTTGAACAGGCCGATGTCGCCGACCCGCACGCGGTCGAGATCGTCCTGGGTCGAGTACGAGAACCCGAGTTGGTCGAAGTAGGCGGCCATCGCAGCCGTCGCGATCCACGGCTTCGACGCCGTCCACATGGCGCCCTTCGAGTACCAGGTGCGGTCGTTCTGCCAGCCGCGCGCGATGAGGCCCTGGCTCGCGAAGTTCGTGCAGTCTCCGCCGTAGCTGTTGTAGTCGCCCCACTCGGCGGTGTTGTAGTCGAAGACGTAGGTGTGCAGGTAGGCCATCTGCGCGGCGACGTCGCCGCCCGTCGGCTGGGTGCTCGTGCCCTCGGCATCCTGCGCGAGCTGAGCGCGATAGGCCTCGGCATCCGTTTTCACCGCTGCGGATGCCTGGTCGACCTGCGTCTGCGCAGCCGACACCTCGTCGGGGGTGGATGCGGCGCGGAGCGTCTCGATCGCTGCGTAGAGGGCGTCTTCGGTGGGGCGCGCGGCGTCGGAGTAGTCGGCGAGGACCGCCAGCGCGGCATCGACCGCGGGGGCGGTGTCTACGCCTGGCGCCGGGGCGCCGGCGGGTGTGTCAGCGCTCGCGTCGCGGCTCGCGTCGGAGGGCGCCGCGCTCTCGCCGCCGGCGAGGGAGGAGGCCGCTCCCGCGGCCTTCGAGGTGTCGACGCTCGGGTCCGGTCGCTCCCCGAGCGAGCGGACGAAGCCCGCGATCCCGACGGCGAGTGCCGCGACGATGATCACGGCGAGCACGGCCGCGACGAGCCGCCGCCGACGCTGAACGCGACGGCGACGCGCGGCGCGGGCGGAGCGCGTGGTCGGGGTGGAGGACACGGCCCGACACTAACAGCGCCGCCCGGGAATGCGCCCGATGCTTACCCGCGTCCGCCGCATGTTCTGCTTCGGTCAGAGCACGCGGCGCCCACGATCGAGCGCTCCGAGGCGCGCCACGACGCGGATCTCAGAGCGGCGCGACGTCGACCGAAACGCGCAGCGTCGACTTCTTCGCCTTCGTGAAGATGATGCCCTTGACGGGCGAGACGTCGCCGTAGTCGCGGCCCCACGCGACCGTGATGTAGCGGTCGTTCGCCCACTGGTTGTTGGTCGGGTCGATCGCGAGCCACTGGGCCCCGCTCGGGTCGTCGTCCGACCCCGTGCCCGGCACCCACACCGCGAGCCACGCGTGCGACGCATCGGCGCCGAAGACGCGCTCCTTGCCGGGCGGCGGCTGCGTCGCGAGGTACCCCGACACGTAGCGAGCGGCGACGCCGTTGCCGCGCAGGCACGCGAGCGCGACGTGCGCGAAATCCTGGCAGACACCCGCACGCTTGCGCATCGCGTCGGCGACGGTGCTGGTCACAGTCGTCGCGGTCTTGTCGTAGTCGAAGTCGCGGAAGATCCGCTCCATCAGGTCGGTGACCGCCTCGCCGAGGGGCCGGCCCGGGGTGAGCGACTCGGCGCCGTACGCCGTCGCATCGGCCACGTGCGCGACGCGCGGCGACTCGAGCGCGTACTCCGTCGCCGCCCACGCGCCTGGGATCTCGGGGTGGGCGAGCGGCCGCGCGCGCTCCCACGGCTGGGCGAGCGCCTCGTCGTCGTAGGCGGGGGCGGCCACCGTCACATCGCTCGACGAGGTGATCGTCAGCTCGTCGTGCGGGTCGGTGACGTGGAAGAAGGTCGACGCGTTGCCGAAGTAGTCGCGGTCGGGGGCGAGGTCGCCGGGCGAGGGGTCGACGGTGACGTCGGATGCCTCGACGCGCTGCCACGGGAGCGTTCGCGGCACGAGGTGGAACTGGCCGACGCTGTCTTGCACGGGCTTCGCATAGCTGTAGGCGGTGCGGTGCCACACGCGATAGCGGCGGGTGGCGGGTTCCGGCATCCCCGCGCCCTGCGGGAGGTTCTCGTCGGCGCTCATCCGCGCGACTCCATGACCTCGATGAGTGACAGCTCGGAGAGCGGCACCGCGGGCGGCCCGCTCTCGAAGTGCAGGTGACGCACCGCGTCGGAGAGCTGCTCGAGCTGCGTCTTGACCTCGTCGAGTGCCCCGACGAGCACGTCGCGCCGTCCCTTCGTGACGGTGGCGAGCGAGGTCACATCGACCGCATCGAGCTCGGTCTCGAGGTGGTCGAGCAGGCGTTCCGCGCGCGTCGATCCGGTCGAGGCGGGCATCGCGGCGAGGTGCGTGCGGAGCTCGCCGAGCGCGAAGCGCAGCGACCGGGGGTTCGTGGGGTCGAGCAGCAGCAGGTCGAGCACGTCGGCCGCGCGCACCGTCCCGCGCGAACGGCGACGGTACGTGACGACGCTCTCGGATGCCAGGAGCACCGCTTCGAGCACGGCACGGTCGGCGCGGCCCTCGTGCCGGTCGGCGAGCGCCGCCGACAGCAGTGCGCACAGCTGCAGGCCGCGCTCGAGGTAGCGGCCCGCCTCGATCATGTGCCATCCGGTGTCGCGGATCATGTTCGCCGTGACGCCGTAGAGCGACAGCATCGCGGCGAGCATCCGTCCGGCCGACTCGGACGTGCGGTGCGGGTGCGCGGAGCTGCGGAGCGAACGCGTCGCGCGGTCGATGTTCGCGAACACGCGCCACGTGTCGCCGGAGAGCTGGTCGCGCACACCCTCCATCGCGTCGCGCAGGCGGGCGATGGAGTGGGCGGCCGACCCCGGGCGTCCGGCGTCGAGCAGCAGCGAACGGAATTCCGCGCCCGGGTCGAGCGACCGCATGCCCGCGAGCCGCCCCAGCGCGTCGAGCAGCACCCGCGGGGTCTCGGCGATGACCCCCGCCGCGTACGCGCCGGGTTGGTCGAGCTCCGCTTCGGCGGTCAGCAGCAGGCGCAGGAGGTCTTCCGTCCGCTCGGCGTACCGACCGGTCCAGAACATGTCCTCGTGCGCACGAGGCGACAGGAGGGGGATCCGCCGCACCACGGCGCCCGCCGGCACGGGGGCGATCTCGACCAGGTTCTGGTCGGGATCGGTGGGGGCCGCCTTCAGCACCCACACGTCCTTCGTACGCGGGGGCGCCTCGGGGCTCTCCCGCACGGTCGCGAGCCCCCCGACGAGCGGCCGGTAGGCCGAGCCGTAGCGCAGCGTGAACGCCCGGAGGGTCAGCGGCTGCGCGGCGGCGCGGCTCGACGTGCGTCCGCCGGCCGGGTCCCAGACGGGCGTCTGCGACAGCGGCAGCAGGTTCTGCCCGACGAACCGGTGCGGTTCGGCCCCGATGCGGGCGGCGAGGTCTGTCGGGTCGAGGCCCGACACGGTCTTCCGCGGTTCGTCGATCGTCCGCACGATGAGGCCGGGGTCGCGGTCCGCGAGGCGCGCGAGCACGAGATCGCGGGATGCCGGGTCGCCGCACCACCACGTCGGAACGGACGGCAGCCGCAGCTGCTCGCCGAGCAGCAGTTCGCACGCGTCGGCGAGGTACGGGAAGAGCGCCGGGTTCTCGAGCACTCCCGCCCCGAGACCGTTGACGAGCCGGACGTTTCCCCGCCGGACGACCTCGGTGAGACCCGCGACGCCGAGGCGCGACTTGCCGCGGAGCTCGAGAGGGTCGCACCAATCGGCATCCACACGGCGGATGATGACGTCGATGCGGTCGGTGGGCCGGCGCGCGGGCCACCCGGCGGGCTTCATCCACACGTAGCCGTCGCGGGTGACGAGGTCGCTGCCCTGCACGAGCGGCAGACCGAGCGCGTTCGCGAGGAAGGCCTGGTCGAACGCCGTCTCGCTCAGGGTGCCGGGGGTGAGGATGACGACGCGCGGGTCGTCGACCGTCTCGGCCACCGACGACAGCAGCGCGGCGCGGAGGGCGGCGTAATAGGGGTCGAGGTGGTGCAGGCTGCTCTCCTGGAAGAGGTCGGGCAGCACCTGCGAGATGACGCGGCGGTTCTCGGCGGCGAAGCCGAGACCGGACGGCGCCTGCACCCGGTCGGCAAGCGCGTGCCACTCGCCCGCGGCGTCGCGACCGAGATCGACGGCCGACAGCAGAAGCGGATGCGGGTCGGCGGCGCTCGAGCGGGCGAGCGGGCGGAGGTATCCGCTGTGGCCGAAGACGAGGGGAGCGGGGACGATGCCTTCGCGCAGCAGCCTGCGCTCACCGTAGAGGTCGATGAGGACGGCGTTCAGAAGCTCGGCGCGCTGGGCGAGACCGATCTCGAGGGGTGCCCATCCGGCGGGGTCGAGAACGAGCGGCATCGGGTCGAGCTGCCACGGCTGGGCGCCGGCGTCGGGGCGCACGTAGGAGACGCCGTCGTCGGCGAGAAAGCGGACGATCTCGCCGTCGACCCGCTCGAGGTCGTCGGCGGTGAGGGCGAGCGCGTGCGACGCGAGCGTCTTCCAGCCGGGGCGGAAGGCTCCGTCGACGCCGACGACCTCGTCGTAGCGGGGGGTCTCGGCGGCGCCGAGCTCCGCGCCGAACGACAGGGTCGGCTGAGACACCGCGGCGGCGTAGTCGCGCAGCACGCTCACGTCGTCTCCCTCACGCGCGGCGCACGCCGACGCTCCCAGGCCTCCAGCGTAGGGGGCGTGGGGCATGTCGGGCCGCATCGGCGAGACACCCGCGCCGCGCGGGGAGCACGGGTGCGGCAATACAGTGGTGGCGTGCCCGCGTTCACCGTCCGCCCCGCCCGAACCGCGGACGTCCGCGGCATCCTCGCCCTGCTCGATCCGTGGGTGCAGCGCCGGATCCTCCTCGGTAAGGACGTCGTCACCGTCTACGAGGCCGTGCAGGAGTTCGTCGTCGCCGAGGCGGACGGCGTACTGATCGGGTGCGGGGCTCTGCACGTGATGTGGGAGGACCTCGGTGAAGTGCGCACGCTCATCGTGGCGGATGCCTGGGCGCACCGCGGCGTGGGGGCGGCGGTCGTCGATGCGCTGGAGCACCGCGCGCGCGACCTCGGCCTGTCACGTCTGTTCTGCCTGACCTTCGAGGTCGACTTCTTCTCGCGGCGCGGATTCGCGCCGATCGGCGAGCAGGTCGTCGACCCGGACGTGTACTCGCAACTGTTGCGGAGTCCTGATGAGGGCGTCGCGGAGTTCCTCGACCTCGCGCACGTCAAGCCGAACACCCTCGGCAACACCCGCATGCTGAAACAGCTCTGAGCGGCACTCGCGCTTAGCCTGAGAGGGTGAGCACGCCCCGCCGACGTCCGAGCCCTGCCGTCTACCGGCGGCGGCGCCTCGTCGCGGTGCTCCTGCTCCTTCTGGTGGTCGCCGCGGTCGTCCTCGCGATCTGGCAGCCGTGGCGTGCCGCCGCGGCGGATGCCGGGCGCGCTCCCGGCCCGTCGCCGTCCGCGCCGTCGTCGACCATCCCCGCGCCGTCGATGCAGACGCCGACCGAGAGCCCGACGGACGCCGCACCCGAGGAGGCGACGGAGAACGACGCGACGGGGGATGCCGAGCCCGCGCCCGACGCGAGCGCCACCCCGATCCCGGCGTGCACCACCGGCGACATCTCGGTGCTCGCGGTGACCGATAAGGACGTCTACGGGTCCGGTGAGCTTCCCCAGCTCACGATCACCCTGTCGAACACCTCGGACGAGCCGTGCCTCATCAACGTCGGCACGGCGAAGCAGTCGTTCGTCATCACGAGCGGGAGCGACACGTGGTGGCGTTCGACCGACTGCCAAACAGAGTCGAGCGACCAGGTCGTGCAGCTCGCGGCCGGACAGACGGTGTCGAGCGTGACACCCCTCGCGTGGGATCGCACGCGGTCATCGACCGAGACCTGCGACTCGACCTCGCGGCCCCAGGCGCCGGCGGGATACTTCCACCTGCAGGTGTCGATCGGCGGCATCGTCGGTGCGGACACGAGAGTGTTCCAGCTGCGCTGATCGCGGCATCCGCTCGGCGCTTCGGCGGGGCCGATCTGCGGCCGAGACGGTATATCGCTTTCTGAGAACATTCTCATGCATTGATCGGCCTCGGCAGGCCCCAGCGGCGCCATCCGGTCGTACCCTTGTCGTAGTTCCTCCGGCGAGTCCCCGCTGTCCCCAGCAGCGGTTCTCGACACCAAACCCCAGTGGTCTCGAATACAGGACATCTCCGGCGAGTGAGCTTTGGCCCTCTCGATCCTCCCAGTCCCCAATGTGAGGATCGAGAGGGCCCCCCTCTTTCTGCGGTGTTTCTGCCCCGGCATCCCCTCTTCTAGGCTGGTGTGCATGGCGGGGAAGAAGCGCACCAAGAAGGCGAAGGAGCCCTTGGAGTTCCGGAACACCCAACTCGCCGACGCCCTGCAGACGCAGGACATGGCGGCCCTCGCATTCGCGCTCCGCCACGGTCCGACTGTCGTGCCGCTCATGCGCGCCGGGCAGCGCGACGATCCCCGCGACAGCGGCGAGGTCTGGACGTACCGCGACCCGAACACCGGCGACGTGGCGCTGCTTCTCTTCAGTGACGCCGCGCACAAGCCCGACGCGCTCCCGCCCGCCGTAGGACTGCAGTCGCCGGGGTGGCTGCGCGCCTTCCTCGGGGTGCACGGCGACGAGATCACGACGGTGTTCTTCGACATCGCCGGCCCGCACCCCATGCAGGCATCCCCGAACGATCTGATCGCTGCCCTCGACGCGTGACGTGGCGGCGCGGTTTGCGGCCTGCTCGACGCCCGTCGGTCAGAACGTCGGTTCGTCGCCCCGCTCGATCGGGTGAAGGCGCGCGAGGTCGCGGAGCGCTCCGCGCAGGTCGCGGGATGCCGTGTCGACGACCGACCGGTACCCCAGGCGCGCCGCCTCGGTGCGACGCTGATCGTGCTGGGTGACCGCACGCACCTCTCCGGCGAGGCTCAGCTCGCCGATGGCGACGAGTTTCGCGGGGTTCGGCCTGTTGGTGACCGCGCTCGCGACGGCGAGGGCGATCGCGAGGTCGGCGGCGGGTTCGACCAGGCGCACACCGCCGACCGTCGAGACGTACACGTCCTGGTCTGAGACGCGGATGCCGGCGCGCTTTTCGAGCACCGCGAGGATCATCGCCACGCGCGCGCCGTCGACGCCGCTGACGATCCGGCGCGGGTTGGGGCCCGACCCGGGAAGGGTCAGCGCCTGGACTTCGACCGGGAGCGCCCGCCGCCCCTCGAGCGCCACCGTGACGCACGTGCCGGGCTCGCGCGACCCGTGCCCGAGGAACAGCGCGCTCGGGTCGGGGACCTCGGCGATGCCGTGCTGCGTCTGCTCGAAGCAGCCGACCTCGTCGGTCGCCCCGAACCGGTTCTTCAGCGCGCGCACGAAGCGCAGCGACGTCTGCCGGTCGCCTTCGAAGTGGCAGACGACGTCGACGAGGTGCTCGAGAATGCGGGGACCTGCGACCTGCCCGTCCTTGGTCACGTGCCCGACGAGGAGGACGGGGAGGTTCCGCTCCTTCGCGACGCGGATGAGGGTCGACGCGACCTCGCGCACCTGGCTCGGGTGTCCCGCGGCGCCGTCGATGAGGCTCGACGACACGGTCTGCACCGAGTCGACGATGAGAAGCTCCGGCGCCGTGTCGTCGACGTGCCCGAGGATCGTAGCGAGGTCGGTCTCGCTCGCGAGGTAGAGCTCGGGGTGCAGGGCGCCGGTGCGCTCGGCGCGCAGGCGCACCTGGCCGAGTGACTCCTCGGCGCTCACGTAGAGCACGCGGCGCCCGGCGACGGCCGACTTCGCGGCGACGTCGAGGAGCAGCGTCGACTTGCCGACGCCCGGCTCGCCGGACAGGAGGATCGCCGCCCCCGGCACGATGCCGCCGCCGAGCACCCGGTCGAACTCGCCGACGCCGCTCGTGCGCCGCGGGGTCTCACGCGTGTCGATCTCGGTGATGGGTCGGGCGGCGCGGGTGGGCGCGAGGGGGGCGACGGCGGATGCCGAGATGCCGGTCGGCGTCGCCGCTTCGACGACCGTGCCCCACTGCTGGCACTCGCCGCAGCGCCCGACCCACTTCGCGCTCGTCCACCCGCACTCGGTGCAACGGTAGGCGAGGGTCGTCGCGGCGCGTTTGGATGCCATGGTGCCAGGCTATCCGCGGCATCCGACATCGCCGCCTGCGGCGCACCTCGGGCCTGCGGCGCACCCCGGGCCTGCGGCGCACCCCGGGCGCGCGGCGGAACGGGCCCGTACCCGCGCTCGGCACGACCGCCCGGGCTCAGCGCAGCGCGTCGGCGACCTCGCGCAGCGCGTCGGCGGAGCGACGGAACAGGTGCAGCTCGTGCGCGTCGAACTGGGTCTCGTGGATCGGGATGGCGCCCGAGGCGGAGACGACCGACGGCACCGAGAGGGCGACCCCCGAGACGCCGTGGAAGTCCTCGAGCACGGTCGCGACCGGCATGACGGTGTGCTCGTCTTCGAGGATCGCCTCGACGATCCGTGCCCCCGACAGGCCGATGGCATAGTTGGTGGCGCCCTTGCCCTTGATGACCTTGTATGCGGCATCCCGCACGTCCACCGCGATCTGGTCGAGCTCGTCGACCGTGAACTTCGGCTGGCCGTCGAGCGGCACCCAGTCGAGGATCGGCACGGTGCCGATCGTCGCGTGCGACCACAGCGGGAACTCGGTGTCACCGTGCTCGCCGACGATGTAGGCGTGCACGCTCGAGATCGAGACGCCCGCGCGCTGGGCGATCTTCCAGCGCAGGCGGGACGTGTCGAGGACGGTTCCCGAGCTGAAGACGCGCTCGCGCGGCAGACCGCTGACCTCCTGCGCGATGACGGCCATGACGTCGGCGGGGTTCGTGACGATCACGAACACGGCGTCGGGGGAGCGCTCGAGCAGCTGGGGGACGAGCGATTTGAGGATGCCGGCGTTCACCCCGGCGAGATCCGTGCGCGTCTGCCCGGGCTTCTGCTTCGCGCCGGCGGTGATCACGATGACGTGCGATCCCGTCGTGACGTCGAGGTCGGCGCCGCCGATGATGTCGCTCGAACCGGTGAACTGGGAGCCGTGCGCGAGGTCGAGGACCTCGGCCTCGGTGCGTTCGGCGGCGATGTCGTACAGCGCCACGTGGCGCGCGGATTCGCGGATGAGGGCGGCGTAGGCGACGGACGATCCGACGGCACCGGCGCCCACGACGGTCAGCTTGGAGTTCTCGATCGCGCTCATGCTCACAGTCTGGCAGTGCGGTGCCCCCCTTGCCAGTGTCGGAACCCCCGGCGAGCATGGAAGGCATTCGCGCCACTCACGCAACGAAGCCCCAGGAGTCGCCATGGCCGCCGCATCCGCCCTTCCACCCGTCGTCGACGCCGACACCTGGCAGCGCGAGCTCGATCGGCTCCGCGTGCGCGAGAAGGCGGTGACCCGAGAGCTCGATGCGGTGGCCGCGCAGCGGCGCAGGATGCCGATGGTCGAGCTCCCCGAGTACGTGCTGCAGGGCCCGGACGGCCCCGTCACCCTCGCCGAGATCTTCGGCGACAAAAGCCAGCTCATCGTCTACAGCCACATGTGGTTCCCGGGGAAGGAGTGGCAGTGCCCGGGGTGCACGGGGTGGACGTCGCAGTTCACGCGGCTGGAGTTCCTCGACGAGTACGACGCCCGCATGGTCATCGTCACGCAGGGTTCGATCGACGAGGCCCTCGCGTACAAGGAGCGCGTCGGCAATCGCATGGAGTGGTACTCCACGGAAGGCAGCCCGTTCGGTGCCGACATGGGCGCCCCGCCCGAGGCGGGGTTCGCCGTCAACGTGTTCCTCCGCGACGGCGACACCGTGTACCGCACCTGGCACACGGACGGGCGAGGCACCGAGCAGCTCGGCCATGTGCACGGTCTCATCGACGTGCTGCCATACGGGCGGCAGGAGGAGTGGCAGGACGTGCCCGACGGGTGGCCGCAGCACCCGACCTACGAAGGAGGTGCGACCTCGCAGGACATCGCCGCAGCTTACGGCCCGGGCGGCTCCTCCGCCTCGGCCTGAGCAGACCCGACGGGGTTCCGCACGCCCACCGCCGACACGACCGCGCCGACGACCAGCAGCACGGCCGTCACCCACGCCGCCCGGTGGAACCCCGCGAGATCGAGCGCGCTGCCGGCGATCGCGGCCAGAGACGCGATCGCGAGGAGCCCCGCGACCCGCGCGACCGCGTTATTAACCGCCGACGCGATGCCCGAGCGCTCGTGCGAGGACGATCCGAGGATCGCCGCCGTCAGCGGCGAGACGGTGATCGCGAGCCCGAGCCCCAGCACGATCATCCCGGGCAGGACCTGCCGCCAGTAGTCGAAATCCTCTCCGACGAGGAGGAGCAGCAGGCATCCCACCGCCATCACGAGCGGGCCGACCGTCATGAACACGCGCGGACCGTAGCGGCCCGAGAGGGCGCCGATCCGCGAGCTCAGCGCGATGACGAGGATGGTCGTCGGCAGGCTCGCGAGACCGGCGAGCGTCGCCGAGCGCCCGGCGCCCTGCTGCAGGTACACGGCGACGACGAAGCCGTTGAGCGACAGCGCCGCGTAGATGGACAGCGTGGCGAGGTTGCCGGCGGAGAACGTGCGGCTGCGGAACAGGTCGAGGGGGAGCAGGGGCTCCACGGTGCGCTGGCGGAGGACGAACCCCGCGAACAGCAGGATGCCGACGACCAGCGCGATCCAGAGCCACACGGTCGCGGGGTCGCCGGCCGCCGTCGCGGGCAGTTCGATCAGCGCGAGGACCGCGAGGCCGAGACCGGCTGTGCACAGGGCCGCGCCGATCCAGTCGATCTTCGCGCCGGGTCGGCGCTCGTCGCGGAGGTCGAGCCGGGTGAGGAGAGCGAGCGCGGTGCCGATCGGCAGGACGTTGATGAGGAACACCCACCGCCACGACGCGGTGTCGACGATGATGCCGCCGAGAAGGGGGCCCACGATCATCGCGCCCGTCGTCAGCGCCGTCCAGATGCCGATCGCCCGCGAGCGCACGGGCTCGTCCATCGTTCCGGTGATGAGGGCGAGCGAGCTCGGCACGAGAAATGCCCCGGCGACCCCCTGCAGGGCGCGCGCCGCGACGAGGAGCTCGATCGAGGGCGCCGCCGCGACCGCGATCGAGGCGAGGCCGAAGCCGATGAGCCCGATCCGGAGCACGAGAAGGCGCCCATAGGCGTCGCTCGCGGCGCCCGCGACGAGGATCAGCGCGCCGAGGGTGACGAGGTAGGCATCCACCGTCCACTGCTGCGTCGTGAGGCCCCCGCCGAGCTCTCGCGCGATCGCGGGCAGGGCGACGTTCACGACGGTGCCGTCGAGGAAGGCGACGAACGAGCCGAGCACGGCGATGGCGAGCACGAGCCGTTGCTGAGTCGTCATCCGCGCGGTCATCCCTCCACGCTACGTCTCGGTGGGGGTGTGACGGGTGCTCGTCGCCTGTCGAGCCGGTTCGCGGCATCCGCGCGGGTGTCGTAGGATGGACGACGGTGACGTGTCCGAGCGGCCGAAGGTGCAACTCTCGAAAAGTTGTGTAGGGTAACCCCCTACCGTGGGTTCAAATCCCACCGTCACCGCCAGAAAAACACCATATCAGCGCTCCTTTCGAGGGGCGCTGATTGGCGTTTGGGTAAAGAATGGGTATGAATTCTTTACCCATTCCCGCTCGCAGAGGCCCGAGATCGCCGCCGAGGCTTCGCGTATTCCCGCCTGTCACCAGGACTTTCCTACGGCTGGTAACCCTCACTTACGGTGGGAATCTCGCCCACGGTAGGTGACGTGCATTCGATCGGCGTGCGCCGGTGTGTTTGTTGGCCTCTCGACAGGCCACCGGCGGTCGCAGGCGTAGTCAGAATTGGCCACGCGATTGACGTACCTCGATCGGGCATCATTCCGGGCGGCTCAATCGAGCGGCCGCTCCTTTCGCCCTTGAAGATGTGACAGTCGCTCTCGCGGATGTACGGTTCACCACCGGCATTCGTGCAATTGGACTGCATCTGCCCGAGGTGGTCCACACGAAGCGCTGAGCTCGATTGGCAGGCGGGACGCACGTCCGAAGATCGGTTCGCGGATTCGCTCTGCGTTTGTCTAGGCGTATGGAGCCGAGAGGCACAAGCGCGAGTTCAGGCGCAGGATGTCGGGCCCAAGGTCTAAGCTGTGTGCCTAATTGGGGATGGGAGATTCTGGTGGATATCAAGGTTGATCCGGAGCTGGCCGCGATGTCGGCCGTTTTTGACGCACTCAGTGAACTGGATGACGCGCAGAGGCGTCGTGTCATCGATTGGGTATCGAGTCGATACGAGATCGCGACTAAGCCGAGTGGTCGAGTCCACACGCAAGAGGAGAAGCGCGAAGACGACGAAGATCAAGATGATATCCCCGACGACGTCGACGACAGTCCTACCAGGTGGGAGCACTTCGCTGACTTGTTTTCTGCGGCGGACCCGAAGACGGAGTCCCACAAACTGCTGGTCGCCGGTTACTGGGCGCAAGTTGTTCAGGGACAGGCGTCGTTCGGATCGTTCACCTTGAACAAGGACTTGAAGGATCTCGGCCATGGCGCGACTCACACAGCCACAAGCATGGACCGCCTCATCAAGGAGCGTCCGCAATTGGTGCTTCAACTCAAGAAGTCCGGCAAGAGCCAGCAGGCGCGCAAGACATACAAGCTCACGGATGCTGGGAAGAAGGCCGTTGAGCAGATGATCGCGAATGGCGCTTGATCCGAAGGCCGCGTTCAACGCGCTTCCACCTCCGCTCGTTGCGGACCTTCTTGACGCTTTTCAACAGGTCGTCAAGAACTACGCTGAGCATCGGTGGGAGCCGTCAGAACTTAACGGCGGCAAGCTCTGCGAGGCGGCCTACACGATCCTCACCGGCTACTTCGAGGGCACATATGAGCAACGCGCACACAAGCCCAAGGACATGGTGAGCGCATGCCGGAACTTGGAGAAGGAGCAGGGACCGCGTTCAGCACGAATCCAGATCCCGCGCATGATCGTCGCGCTCTACGAGATTCGGAATAACCGTGGCGTCGGCCACGCAGGCGGCGACGTAGACCCCAACCACATGGACGCCACCGCCGTCGTGTACATGAGCAAGTGGGTGGTAGCGGAGCTCGTTCGGCTACTCCACGGACTCACGACCGAGGAAGCCACGGACCTCGTTGACGCTCTCGTGGAACGGGAAGTCGCACTCGTCTGGCGAAACGGCGATAAGCGGCGCGTGCTGGCGACCGGCTTGACACTGCGCAAGGGCACCCTCTTGCTTCTGTCGGGCGTAACCGAGGCACGAGAGTCAGACCTGGCTTCGTGGCTGGAACAGAAGCGCGCGGGGGACTACCGCAATAAGGTGCTCAAGCCAATGCACAAGGATCGCCTGATCGAGTACGACCAGGAAGCGGGGACGGTGGCCCTGATTCCTCCCGGTGTTGCAGCGGCTGAGACGCTCATTCACGAGCTAGGAGGTCGAAGTAGTGGCACGGAGTAGCGACTATCAATCGGCCTCGAAGCCACACCGCGAGCGAGGGAAGCAGATACGGTCACTGATCAAACAGGTGTTGTCTGATGAAGGAATCCCCGTCCACAGCGTCACGCACCGAGTCAAGACAGAAGGCAGCGCCTCCGCGAAGATCGACGCTAGCCCCAACCGCTATGGATCGTTCGGAGACCTTCATGACCTCCTGGGCGTGCGGGTGATTACACACCTGGCGACGGAAGTTGACGCTGTAGTCGCCTTGCTCCGCAAAGAGTTCGACGTGGACGGCAAGCGCTCCGTCGACAAGATTGCAGACCTCAACGCCGATGAATTCGGGTACCGGTCCTACCACCTAATCGTGAAGCTCAAGGACGACCGAGCTGCCCTTGCTGAGTGGCGCATCTTCGCCGGTATCTACTTCGAGATTCAGGTTCGATCGATCCTCCAACACGCCTGGGCGGAAATCGAGCACGACCTCGGTTACAAATCGTCCGTTGACGTTCCTCAGGAAATACACCGGCGATTCGCACGGCTAGCAGGAATTCTTGAACTTGCCGATGACGAGTTCGTCCGACTCACCAAGGACGCGAAGTCGCACGCTCGAAAGACGGATTCCGCCGTGAAGCGGGGTGTGAATGTTCCGGTCGATAGAGACTCCGTTCGGTCGCTAGCTACATCTTCGAGCGCTGTGAGAACCGCCGACGCGTACATTGCGGATCAGCTTGGCTGGGCGCTGCTGGCTGAGCCGTCGTCTGAGTACGCGACCCTTCGCGCGAAGGAACTTCGAGAAGTCGGCCTCGACACCATCGCCGACGTCGATCGAGAGATGAGTCGCCACGGGGAGCGCGTCGCCCGCTTCGCTGTTGCATGGTTCGAACACAGCCTCCCGGCTTCTCGCGCCGACGACGAGTACATGTTCATGGGCCAGAACGAGGCCGACGATGACGATGACGAATACGAACGGACAATCACTCCGGGCGTCAGCCTCTTTTATCTCTATCTACACTTGCTGATGGAACTCGAGGGTGATGAGTTCGACTCAGCGCCCGCGGACCCGAATGAGGACTTCGACGAAGAGGACTACGAGACAAACGATCTCCGACGTGTGGAGTTTCGGAGGGTGCACAGGGAGGTATTTGGGAGCGGACCCAGCGGGACCGGGTTCTAGGCCGTGTGGATTAAGTCGGTCTTGATCCAGATCAGCGTGGCGGCGAGGGCTGAATCGGCCTGACTTTCGTTCCGTTCTTCAAGCAAGGATGGAACTCGATGAACAGGAAGTATTCGCCGGAGATGCGTGAGCGGGCGTTGCGGATGCTCGCGGAGACGCGGCCGTCGCACCCGAACATGATGAGCGCGGTCCGTCACGTCGCTGGGCTGCTCGGGATGAGCCCGGAGACACTGCGTCTCTGGCAGCGACGGTACGAGGTCGACGCCGGCGCCAAGCCTGGTGTCACGACCGAGGCCGCGCAGCGGATCAAGCAGCTTGAGAAGGAGAACGCCGAGCTGCGCAAGGCGAATGAGATCCTCAAGGCTGCGAGCGTGTTTTTCGCGAAGGAGCTCGACCGCCCCTGACCGAGATGATCCGGTTCATCAACGAGTACCGGGATCGTTTCGGGGTCGAGCTCATCTGCCGGATGTTGCGCCCGGCAGTGCAGGGCTTTCTCACCTCACGCGGCTATCGCGCCGCGGTCGGCCGCGCGCCGTCGGCTCGGCAGTTGAAGGACGAACTCCTCGTCCCGGAGGTCGCCCGGTTACATGCGGAGAACTACGGTGTCTACGGGCGCCGGAAGATGCACGCCCTGATGCGTCGGCAAGGGTGGGAGATCGGTCGGGACCAGACCGCCTCATGCGCCTGGCCGGGGTGCGCGGTGTCCGCAAGTCGAAGAGGGTGTTCACGACCCGCTCGGACAAGACGACCGTGCTGCCGAGCGATCTCGTGAACCGCCGCTTCACCGCGCCAGCACCGCGGCGACTCTGGGTCTGCGACGTCACCTACGTCGCCACATGGTCCGGGTTCGCCTACGTCGCGTTCGTCACCGACGCCTACTCGAAACGCATCGTCGGATGGAACGTCGCCTCGACGTTGCGGTCGGAGATCCTCCCGCTGCCGGCGCTGGACATGGCCGCCTGGGGCGCCGGCGGCGACCTCACCGGGCTGACGCATCACTCGGACCACGGGTCGAACTACATGGCGATGGTCTACACCGACCGCATAGTCGAACTCGGCGCTGTCCCCTCCACCGGGACCGTCGGCGACAGCTACGACAACGCCCTCGCCGAGGCGATCAACAACCTCTACAAGACCGAACTGATCCGCCAGCGCGGGCCCTGGCGAACGGTCGAGCAGGTCGAGCTCGCGACCCTCGAATGGGTGTGGTGGTGGAACAACTCCCGCCTCCACGGCGAGCTCGACATGCGCACCCCCGCCGAGGTCGAACAGGCGTATTACGCTGACCAAGAATCAGCCAACCCGGCACCTGCCGGA
>NZ_JBYIPF010000005.1:0-247825 GCF_057706945.1 Microbacterium sp. bgisy203
ACCATGAACATCCAGATCGTCGAAGCCCGCACCGCCCTCGTCGACAAAACCTGCACCGAAAACCCCCGCGCCCCCGGATGCTGACCGGGGCCGACCTGTCAGGATGAGTCCGTGACCGACCGCCTCATGCTGCTCGACACCGCGAGCCTCTACTTCCGCGCGTTCTATGGCGTGCCCGACACCGTCAAGGCGCCCGACGGGCGGCCGGTCAACGCGGCCCGCGGACTGCTGGACATGATTGCGAAGCTCGTCACCGCCTACGAACCGACGCACCTCATCGCCTGCTGGGACGACGACTGGCGCCCGCAGTGGCGCGTCGACCTCATCCCGAGCTACAAGACGCACCGGGTCGCTGAGGAGGTGGCCGCCGGCCCCGACGTGGAGGTCGTCCCCGATCCACTCGAGGTGCAGATCGAGGTCATCCGCAACGAACTCGCGGCCCTCGGCGTGCCGATCGTCGGAGCGGCGGAGCACGAAGCCGACGACGTCATCGCGAGCTTCGCCTCACAGGCATCCACCCCCGTCGACGTCGTGACGGGCGACCGCGACCTCTTCCAACTCGTGGACGACGCCTCGGGCGTTCGCGTCATCTATACCGGGCGCGGCATGAGCAACCTCGACGTGCTCGACGACGCGGCCGTCGTCGCGAAGTACGGCGTTCTCCCCCGCCAGTACGCCGATTTCGCCGTGCTCCGCGGTGACGCCTCTGACGGTCTTCCCGGCGTGGCGGGCATCGGCGAGAAGACCGCGGCCACGCTCCTCCAGAAGCACGGCGACCTCGCCGGCATCCGCGCGGCCGCCGAGAACGGCGACGGCCTGACCGCCGGCGTCCGCGCGAAGGTCCTCGCCGCGGGCGACTACCTCGCCGTCGCCCCCACCGTCGTCGAGATGGTGCGCACCCTCGATCTCCCGGACATCGACGCCCGTCTGCGCGAACCGGATGCCGAGGCGATCGCCGCCGTCGACGCCGCCTGGAACCTCGGCTCGCCCCTTCAGCGCGCCGTCGCCGCGATCACGGCGCGCGCCTGAGCACGCGCCGCCCGCGCGCGCTCACCGTTCGCGCGCCGTCCACTCCTGCAGTCGCTCCAGCGGCCAGGTGTTGACGACGCGCTCCGCGGGCACGCCTGCCCGCTCCGCGCGCGCCGCGCCCTCGTCCAGCAGACCCAGCTGGCCCGGCGCGTGCGCATCGGAGTCGATCGAGAACAGGCATCCCGCCTCCAGCGCGACGGCGATCAGCTCATCCGGCGGGTCCTCGCGCTCCGGCCGGGAGTTGATCTCGACGGCGACGCCGTGCGCCGCGCACGCGTCGAACACAGCGCGCGCATCGAATTGCGAGGGCGGCCGCGTGCCGCGCTCCCCCGCGATCAGCCTTCCCGTCACATGCCCGAGCACGTCCACCAGCGGGTCCGACGCGGCTGCGACGAGACGACGGGTCATCGGACCCCGCTCCATCCGCAGCTTCGAGTGCGCCGAGGCCACCACGATGCCCAGTTCGCCCAGCAGGTCGCGGTCCTGATCGAGCGCTCCGTCGTCGAGGATGTCGACCTCGATGCCGCTCAGCAACGTGAACCCGTCGTCCGAGAACGCCGCGAGGAGCGCCATCTGCTCGCGCAGACGGTCGGCCGACAGTCCCTTCGCGACGCGCAGGCGCGGCGAGTGATCGGTGAGTGCGAGGTACTCGTGCCCGAGCGCGCGGGCGGCGGCGACCATATCCGCGATCGGCGTCGTGCCGTCGGACCAGTCCGTGTGGCAGTGCAGGTCACCGCGCAGCGCCGCACGCAGGGTCGAGTGCGATGGCGCGTACCGCGCGCGCAGCTCGGCGAGGTAGTCGGGGACACGCCCATCGAGTGCCTGCTGGATGACGGCGAAGGAGGAGTCGCCGATCCCCGGACGGCGTCGGAGTGACGCGGCATCCGCCACTTCTGCGGGCGTGAGACCCGCGACGACGGATGCCGCCGTGCGGAACGCCTTCGACCGGTAGCGCGACGCCCGCTCGCGCTCGAGCAGGCTCGCGATCTCGGTGAGGGCGTCGACGGGGTCCATGGTCGGAACGCGGAGCGGACCCGGGGACCTCCCCGAGCCCGCCGCGGAACCTCACGCCTTCGTGATCACCGACCGGCGCACGATCACCGGCACCTGCGCCAACCGGTTCAAGGCGAACCCGAAGAACAGCGACAGGATGCCGACTCCGATCGCGAACGCGGCGACGCCGAACGAGACGACGGAGGTGAACAACGACGCCCGGAGGAACGACGCGTTCATCATGACCTGGCGCACCGGGTCGTCCTGCGCGAGCTCGGCGTACGTCTTGCCTCCGGAGGCCTCGAGGGCGTGGTGCTGGATGATGTCCGCCTGCACGTACGCGGTGAAGGGCCCCGCGACCGTCTGCCCCTGGAACGCCATCGCGTCGTTGGGCACGGTGATGTTCTCGGCTCGCAGCTGGGTGGAGACCATGATCCAGACGACGATGCCCACGATGATGAGCACGATGCCGCCGAGGATGCCGATGACGGCGGCGAATTTGACGATGCCGACCTTCTTCTGCGGCGGCTCGAGCGTGTCGGCGGTGGTCAGGACTTCTTCGGACATGAGGGCGTTCCTCTCTCGGCGCTCCGGGGGATGCCGGGTCGTTGGGACTCACGGTATCGCCGGCCCTCACTGCCCCGCCAGGCCTTGCCCCGGAGAAACTCCCGACTCGACCGCTGTGGTCAGGCCACGTCGTTCGCCGAGCGCCCGGCACGCGTCGCCGCGACCCACCGCTCGAGCACCCCCGCGGCAGCTCCCGAATCGATCGCCTCCGCCGCGCGATCGCGCGCAGCGCCCAGTCGCTCGACGATCGGGAACTGCACCTGAGCGGCATCCTGGAACAGTTCGTACGCGACGATGCCCGCCGCAGCGTTCAGCAGCACGATGTCGCGGACCGCCCCCTTCTCGCCGTCGAGCACGCGGTGGACGACCTGCGCGTTGTGCGCGGCGTCGCCGCCGAGGAGGTCGTCGATATCCGCGCGCGGGATGCCGAGGTCGCGCGGGTCGAGGTCGTGCTCGTGCACGTCACCGCGGCTGACCTCCCAGAGTCGGCTGTGACCGGTGGTCGTGAGTTCGTCGAGGCCGTCGTCGCCGCGGAAGACGAGGGCGGTCGCGCCGCGGGTCTGGAAGACGCCGGTGATAAGGGGAACGCGGTCGAGGCTCGCGACCCCGACGGCGTTCGCCTCGGCGCGCGCGGGGTTGCAGAGCGGGCCCAGGAAGTTGAAGACCGTGGGAACGCCCAGCTCCGACCGCGTCGGACCCGCGTGGCGGAACCCGGGGTGGAAGGCGGAGGCGAACGCGAACGTGATGCCGGCCTCGGCGAGGACCTCCGCGACACGCTCGGGCGGGAGCGTCAGATCGACGCCGAGCGCACCGAGGACATCCGAGGATCCGGATGCCGAACTCGCGGCTCTGTTGCCGTGCTTCACGACCGGCACGCCGGTCGCCGCCGCCACGATCGCCGACATCGTCGAGACGTTGACGGTGCCGAACCGATCGCCCCCGGTGCCGACGATGTCGAGCACGTCAGCCGGCACAGGGAGGGGCAGCGCGGCCTCGAGGATCGCGTCACGGAACCCGACGATCTCATCGACCGTCTCGCCCTTCGCGCGCAGGGCCAGCAGGAACCCGCCGAGCTGCGAGGGCGTCGCCCGACCCTCCATCACCTGACGCATCGCCCAGGTCGATTCCGACACGCTGAGGTCGCGACGATCGAGAACGGCCGTGAGGATCTCGGGCCAGGAATAGAGCTCCGCCATGACGTCCGATCCTATCGGCAGACTGTCAGAACACTCGCGGGCCGCTCGAAGCGCCTTCCGAGGGGTCCCGAAACTCCGGTTCGCACGAGATAGACCTTCAGGGATGCGAAAACCCGTCGCCGAATCAGCCATAATGGGGAACGTGACGACCACTCCTGCCAACTATTCCGAGGCCTTGCGATCCGTGAAGCGACCGGATCCGGTCGCCGTCGGCACCATCGTGTGGCTCGGCAGCGAGGTCATGTTCTTCGCCGGCCTGTTCGCGATCTACTTCACCCTGCGCAACGCATCGCCGGGACTGTGGGCCGAGAGCACCGAGCTGCTGAACGTGCCCTTCGCCGCGGTCAACACCGTCATCCTCGTGCTCTCGTCGTTCACCGCCCAGTTCGGCGTGCTCGCCGCCGAGCGCTTCCAGCCATACCGCACCGGATCGTTCTGGAACCTCCGCAAATGGGGCATGGTCGAGTGGTTCTTCCTGTCGTTCATCATGGGCGCGGTGTTCGTCTCCGGTCAGGTGTGGGAGTACGCCACGCTCGTCGCCGAGGGCCTCCCGATCAGCGCCAACTCCTACGCCTCGGCGTTCTACCTCACCACCGGTTTCCACGCCCTGCACGTGACCGGCGGCCTGATCGCCTTCCTCCTCGTCATCGGCCGCGCTTTCGCGGTCAAGAACTTCGGCCGAAAGGAGATGACGTCCGCGATCGTCGTGTCGTACTACTGGCACTTCGTCGACGTCGTCTGGGTCGCCCTGTTCTTCGTCATCTACGTCGTCAAGTGAGAGCGGAGCCGACTCCCCTTATGTCCTCGAAGACCCCGCGCCAGAAGACCGGTCGCCGCAGCAAGTGGGCCGCCGCCGCCCTGATCGGCATCGGCCTGCTCGTCACCGGCGGCATCTACGCCGGAGCCTCCGCCGCGATGGCCGCCTCCGAGCCCGAATCGACGGCATCCACTCTCACCGTCGACGACGGCAAGAAGCTGTTCCAGGCGAACTGCGCGACCTGCCACGGCCTGAACATGGAGGGCACGGCGGAAGGCCCGTCGCTCTACGGCGTTGGCGAGCTCGCGGTCGAGTTCCAGATGTCGACCGGCCGCATGCCGCTGCAGATGCAGGGACCGCAGGCGCCGCAGAAGCCCGTGCAGTTCACCGAGGACCAGATCAAGGCGATCGCCGCGTGGGTGCAGTCGACGTCGCCGGGGCCGACGTATCCCGACGAGCACATCCTCGACGGCCAGGGCGACGTCGCCAACGGCGCCGAGCTGTTCCGCATCAACTGCGCCATGTGCCACAACGTCGCCGCCGCCGGTGGCGCGCTCACCGAGGGCAAGTACGCCCCGGCGCTCACCAGCACGAGCCCGCTGCACATGTACGCAGCGATGGTCACGGGCCCGCAGAACATGCCGGTCTTCAACAACATGACCCTCACCGAGGATGAGAAGCGCGACATCATCTCCGCGCTCGTCTACCTCCAGGAGAACGAGTCGCCCGGCGGATTCTCGCTCGGCTCGCTCGGCCCGGTCTCGGAGGGCCTCTTCATCTGGATCTTCGGCATCGGCAGCCTGATCGGCCTCACGGTGTGGATCACGGCGAAGTCGAACTGACCGAGCACCCCGCAGACATCACGCACTGACAGACGTACGGAACGGACGCACAATGGCACACGAGGAAGACGCGCTCGAGCACGAGAGGGCCGCACACGAGCCCTCCTCCGGGCTCGCGGTCGCCGTCAGCGACCCGGTGCGGAACCCCGGGCTTCCCCCGCACCGGGAGCGCATCACCGACAAGGATCCCGCCGCCATGCGCCGCGCGGTCCGGACGGTCTACACCCTCTTCTACCTCTCCGTCGCGGGGAGCATCTGGGCGGTAGCTGCCTACATGCTGTTCCCGATCGAGAGCGGCCGGGTCATCGACATCCGCCACAACAACCTCTTCATCGGTCTCGGCATCGCCCTCGCGATGCTCGCCATCGGCATCGGCGCCATTCACTGGTCCAAGGCCGTCATGAGCGACAAGGAGTTCACCGAGCCCCGCCACTCGACGCGCGGTAGCGAGAGCACCCGCGCCGCAACCGTGCAGGCCTTCCGCGACGCCAACGAGGAGTCGGGGTTCGGGCGCCGCACCGCGATCCGCGGGTCGCTCATCGCCGCCCTCGTCGCCTCAATCCTCCCCGGGATCACGCTGTTCCGCGGCCTCGCTCCGCACAACAGCAAGGCGAACCCGATCGCGGGTGACCCTGTCGCGCTCCTCAGCCACACCATGTGGAAGAAGGGCATGCGCCTCGCGCACGACCCGAGCGGCGAGCCGATCCGCGCCGCCGACCTCACCCTCGGCTCGGCCGTGCACGTGATCCCTGAGGAGCTCGCCTCGCTCAGCCACCACGACGGCTACCTCGAGGAGAAGGCGAAGGCCATCGTCCTGCTCATGCGTCTGCTCCCCGAGCAGCTGCCCGCGGAGTCCAACAACCTCGACTGGGCGTACAACGGCATCGTCGCGTACTCCAAGGTCTGCACCCATGTCGGATGCCCCGTGGCCCTGTACGAGCAGCAGACGCACCACCTACTGTGCCCCTGCCACCAGTCGCAGTTCGACGTGTCGCGCTCCGCGGCCGTCATCTTCGGCCCCGCTGCGCGCCCGCTGCCGCAGCTGCCCATCACCGTGGACGACGAGGGCTACCTCATCGCGCAGAGCGACTTCCACGAACCCGTCGGCCCGAGCTTCTGGGAGCGCCATTGAGCACCGCGACCGCCACTGAGACCCCCACGGGGACCAGCGCATCCACCACCGATGAGAAGGCCGGCACCGAGAAGCCGCTCGGCGGCCGGTTCGTCGCGGGAGCGGCGAACTACCTCGACGAGCGCACGAGCATCTCGGGCCTCGTCAAGGAGCTCGGACGCAAGATCTTCCCCGACCACTGGTCGTTCATGCTCGGCGAGATCGCCATGTGGAGCCTCGTCGTCGTCCTGCTCTCGGGTACGTTCCTGACGTTCTTCTTCCAGGCATCCATGGTCGAGACGCACTACGCCGGCTCGTTCCTGCCGCTGCGCGGCGTGGAGATGTCGGCAGCGCTCGACTCGGCCCTCCGCATCTCGTTCGACATCCGAGGCGGGCTACTGGTCCGCCAGATCCACCACTGGGCTGCGCTCGTGTTCGTCGCCGGTATCGGCGTGCACATGCTGCGCGTCTTCTTCACCGGCGCCTTCCGCAAGCCGCGCGAGCTCAACTGGGTCATCGGCTTCATCCTCTTCATCCTCGCGATGGCCGAGGGCTTCACGGGATACTCGCTTCCCGACGACCTGCTGTCGGGCAACGGCCTGCGCATCATCGACGGCATGATCAAGGGCATCCCCCTGATCGGAACCTGGACGTCGTTCCTCCTCTTCGGCGGCGAGTTCCCCGGCACCCAGATCGTGGGGCGCCTGTACACGCTGCACATCCTGCTGCTGCCGGCGATCCTCGTGGCGCTGCTCGTCGTGCACCTCATGCTGATGATCGTCAACAAGCACACGCAGTTCGCCGGTCCCGGCCGCTCGAACGACAACGTCGTGGGCTACCCGATGATGCCGGTCTACATGTCGAAGATGGGCGGCTTCTTCTTCATCACCTTCGGCGTGATCGTCCTCATCGCCTCGCTGTTCACGATCAACCCGATCTGGAACTACGGTCCGTACGACCCCTCCCCCGTCTCCGCCGGTACCCAGCCCGACTGGTACATCGGCTTCGCCGACGGTGCGCTGCGCCTCGTGCCGCCGCACCTGGAGTTCGTGCTGTGGGACCGCACGTGGTCGTTCAACATCCTGATCCCGCTCATCGTCATCGGCATCTTCATCGTGCTGGTGCTGATCTACCCCTTCATCGAGGCCTGGGTCACCGGCGACAAGCGTGAGCACCACCTCGCCCAGCGCCCGCGCCAGGCTCCGACCCGCACCGCGATCGGCGTGGCCGGCGTGATCTTCTACGCCGTGCTGTGGGCAGCCGCCTCCTCGGACATCATCGCCACGCACTTCCACCTGACGATGGAAGGCGTGATCCACGCGCTGCAGGCGCTGCTGATCATCGGACCGATCCTGGGCTACTTCGTCGCCAAGCGCATCGCGATCGCGCTGCAGAAGAAGGACCGCGAGATCGCGCTCCACGGATTCGAGTCGGGTCGCATCGTCCGCCTCCCGGGCGGCGAGTTCATCGAGGTCCACCAGCCCGTCGACGCCTACGAGCGAGTGAAGCTCGTCGATTACGAGACCTACGAGCCGCTCGTCGTGCGCCCGAACGACAAGGGGCGCATCCCGTGGCACGAGAACTTCCGCGCATCGCTGTCGCGCTGGTTCTTCGAGGATCGCCTCGCCCCTGTCACGCAGACCGAGGTCGACGCGGCGCTTGCGCACTCGCACCACGAGCACGAGGAGATCGCCGCCGGCGAGGCCGCGGAGATCGAGGGTCGCACCGAGCGCAGCTCACGGAACGAGGACGACGCGCACTGACGCAGCCTGTCCGGAAAGCGGCGGGGACTGTCCGAAAGGACGTCCCCGCCGCTTCGTCGTTCCCGTACGGTCGATCTCATGAACGACCGAGCCCCCGCTCCCCCGCAGCCCGTCTCCCCCGAGAAGCGCGCTGCCTTCTTCGTTGCGAAGCTCGCCTGTGAGACCGACCCCTCCGACGTGTACGCGGCGCTCCAGGAGGGCGCGAGATTCACCCTGGTGGACGTCCGCGCGCAGGATGCCTGGGATCAGGGCCACATCCCGGGTGCGATCCACCTGCCGCACCGCGAGATCGCCGAGCGCGGCGCGGCCGAGATCGACCCATCACTCCCCGTCGTCGTCTATTGCTGGAGCCCGGGTTGCAACGGCGGAGCGCGCGGCGCCCTGGCTTTCGCCCGGCTGGGCTACGAGGTCCGCGAGATGATCGGCGGCTACGAGTACTGGGCGCGCGAGGGGATGCCGGTGGACAGCGCGTCCGGCACTCTCCCCCGCGTCTTCGACCCGCTCGTCATGCCCGTCCGGGACCGAAGCCGCCTACGCGCCTGAGACCCGCCGCGCTCCGGAGACCGCCCGCGCAACGACAGCGATCAGCCTGCGACGAGGTCGTCGAGCTCTTCGGTGAACCTCAGCGCCGCAGCTCCCGCCAGCACCGGGCGCTCGGCGCCGGGAGCTCCGGGGACGACATCGGCGACCACCGCGGTCACGTTGTCGCGGGAGCCCGCCTCGAGAGCCGCGTCGACGACGAGCGCGGCGGCGGCGTGCGGGTCGAGCTCGGCATCGAGGAGAGCGGCGATCTCGTCGTCGGGCAGATAGTCGCTCACGCCGTCGCTGCAGACGAGCCACCGATCGCCGAGCGTCAACTCGCGCTCGGTGACGCCGGCGGCGTCGGTCTCGTCACCCCGGAGCGATGCGGTGATGATGTTCCGTCGCGGGTGGGTCATCGCGTCTTCGGCGCGCACCATGCCCCGCTCCACGAGGAGTTGCACGTACGAGTCGTCGCGGGTCTGACGCAGCAGCGCCGCCCCACGCCGCACATACGCACGCGAGTCGCCCGTGTGGGCGACGAGCAGTCGACCGTCGACGGTGATCCAGATCGCGGTGAAGGTCGTCGCCATACCCGACAGCGCGGGATCGCGCCGCACGTGCGCTCCGATGTCCCAGTTCGCCTCGCGGACGCGGTCTCGGAGCGCGGTCGCATCGGCGACGCGCGGACCGCCGGAGATGAGGCGGTGGACGAGTGCTGCGGACGCGAGGTCACCCGCTGGGCCGCCGCCGACGCCGTCGGCGACGCCTGCTCCCCAGGATGCCGTGAATGCGGCATCCTGGTTCACTTCGCGATAGCCGCCGATGTCACTGCAGACACCGGCTCGCAGCGACATCGGCACGAGCGGAAGCCACCCGGTCAGCGCGCGAAGTACCCGCGGTAGTACTCGTAGACCCAGCCCACGATCGCGACGGCGAAGACGCCCAGACCGATGGGAAGGAGGAACTGCCCGACGGCAAGGCCGAGGATGCCGAGCGCAGCGGAGAACGCGAGCACGAGCGGCCACCAGGACCAGGGGCTGAACTCACCGATCTCGGGGTCGCCGTCGTCGATGTCGGCGGTCAGCGAGTCCTCCGGCAGATCCACACCCTTCTGGGAGCGGTACACACGGTCGACGTAGAACCCGATCATGGCGGCCATGAAAACCGTGAACAGCAGTACGACGCTGCCGACCCACTCGATGGCGTTGTACCACGGGAGGTTCGAGTGCTCGATGATGTTCCACCCCGTATAGAGGGCGAAGCACAGGAAGAAGAACCCGGCGAGAATCCACCAGAGGTTGATGTTGGTCTTCACTTACTTGACCTCTCCGTCCGCGACATCGACGACAGGAGCATCGGGCGCGTCCTTCGCCGGCCCCACACCGACGGGCACGGCGGCCTCGGGGTGGTTGAGGTCGAACGCCGGGCGCTCGCTGCGGATGCGCGGGATCGACGTGAAGTTGTGGCGGGGCGGCGGGCAGCTGGTCGCCCACTCGAGCGAGCCGCCGTAGCCCCACGGGTCGTTGACGGTGACCTTGGGCGCCTTGCGCGCGGTGATCCAGACGTTCAGGAAGAACGGGATCATCGAGGCGCCGAGGATCATGGCACCGACCGTGGAGAGCTGGTTCTGCCACGTGAAGCCGTCGGCCGCCGAGTAGTCGGCGTAGCGGCGGACCATGCCCTCGACGCCGAGCCAGTGCTGGACGAGGAAGGTCATGTGGAAGCCGATGAACAGCAACCAGAAGTGCACCATACCGAGACGCTCGTTGAGCATGCGCCCCGTCCACTTCGGCCACCAGAAGTAGAAGCCGGCGAACATCGCGAACACGACCGTGCCGAAGACGACGTAGTGGAAGTGTGCGACGACGAAGTACGAGTCGGAGAGGTGGAAGTCGAGCGGCGGCGAGGCGAGGATGACGCCGGTGAGGCCACCGAAGACGAACGAGACGAGGAAGCCGAGCGAGAACACCATCGGCGTCTCGAAGGTGATCGACCCTCGCCACATCGTGCCGATCCAGTTGAAGATCTTCACACCCGTCGGCACCGCGATCAGCATCGTCATCAGGGCGAAGAACGGCAGGAGCACCGCTCCCGTCACGTACATGTGGTGCGCCCAGACCGAGACGGACAGGGCCGCGATCGCGATCGTCGCGTAGACGAGCGTCTTGTATCCGAAGATCGGCTTGCGGCTGAAGACCGGGAAGATCTCCGAGACGATGCCGAAGAACGGCAGCGCGATGATGTACACCTCGGGGTGCCCGAAGAACCAGAAGAGGTGCTGCCAGAGGAGCACTCCGCCGTTGGCCGGGTCGTAGATGTGGGCGCCGAGCACGCGGTCGGCGGCGGCGGCGAGGATCGCGGCGGCGAGCACGGGGAACGCCATCAGGATCAGGATGCTCGTGACGAGCGTGTTCCACGAGAAGATCGGCATGCGCCACATCGTCATGCCGGGCGCGCGCATCGTGAGGATCGTCGTGATGAAGTTCACGGCGCCGAGGATCGTTCCGAAACCGCTCATGCCCAGGCCGAGCATCCAGAGGTTTCCACCCGCACCGGGCGAGAAGCTCGCACCGGCCAGCGGCTGATAGGCGAACCATCCGAACGCGGCCGCACCCTGCGGGGTGAGGAAGCCGGCGACGGCGATGAGCGAGCCGAAGATGAACAGCCACAGCGCGAAAGCGTTCAGCCGCGGGAACGCGACGTCGGGAGCGCCGATCTGCAGCGGGAGGATCGCGTTGGCGAACCCGGCGAACAGCGGCGTCGCGAACATCAGCAGCATGATCGTGCCGTGCATCGTGAACAGCTGGTTGTACTGCTCCTTCGTGGGAAGGATCTGCATTCCGGGCTCGAAGAGCTCGGCACGGATGATGAGGGCCATCACGCCGCCCAGCAGGAAGAACAGCACCGAGGCGATGAGGTACATGTACCCGATCGTCTTGTGGTCGGTGGAGGTGATCCACTTGACGATGATGTTGCCCTTCTGGTCGACGCGCGACGAGCTCATGAGAGCTGCCTGGCGCGGCGGAAGGGTGGTGGGACGGTGGGGAGCGCCGCTCTGGAGCTCGAGCGTCGTGGCCATCAGTTGTCTCCCTCGGACTCGGAGGCGCCCGTGCCCGGCAGGTTCTGCAGGCGGTCGTAGGCGTCGTTGATGTCACCGGCCTGGCCGGCCTCGCGCAGACTCTCGAGGTAGGCGTCGTATTCCTCCCGCTCGACGACCTTCACCTTGAAGAGCATCATCGAGTGGTACTCGCCGCAGAGCTCGGCGCACTTGCCGTCGTACTCTCCGACTCGGGTGGGCTCGAACGACATGTAGTTGTCGCGCCCGATGTACATGTCCTTCTTGTACAGGAAGTCGATGATCCAGAACGAGTGGATGACGTCACGCGAGGTGAGCTTGATTTTCACCTTCTCGTTCACGGGCAGGTACAGCGTCGGCAGCTCGCTCGTGATGTCACCGCGGTCATCGGCCTGCGCCTGGACGCCCATGGTCCAGACCGCGTCGTCCGAGTCCTCGCAGTCCTGCTCGGCGTACTGGAAGTCCCAGGCCCACTGCTTGCCGATCGCCGTGATGCAGACATCCGGCTCTTCGTACTGCGTCTCAATGATCGCCTGGTCGCGCGCCGTGAAGGCGAAGAAGCCGATGACGAGGATGAGCGGGACGATCGTGTAGAAGATCTCGACCGGCATGTTGTAGCGCAGCTGCACCGGCAGGCCCGTCTGGCCCTTGCGGCGACGATACGCGATGGCGGCCCAACCCATGAGGGCCCAGGTGATGACACCGACGACGAGCAACACGATCCACGAGTTGACCCACAGCCCCGAAATCATCTGGGTGTGGTTCGTGGCCTGGGTACCGTCTTCGGTGAAGCCCGGGAGGAAGCCGTTCAGCTGGCTGGGCGTGCAGCCCGCGAGGGCGATCGCCGTGGCGATCCCGAGCGGGATGACGGCCCAGCGGAGGCGGCGTGTGACGCGCACGGTGCACCTTTCGGGGTCATGAAGGTCGAACACCGTTCAGTCTAGGGCAACCTCCCACGCGATTCAGGCCATGCGCCCAGGATGTCCGGGGTCAGCACGGCACTTTTTGCGGCGTGATCAGCGGGAAGGAAACCCTCAGTGGAAGCTGTCGCCACAGGCGCAGCTGCCGGCGGCGTTCGGGTTGTCGATCGTGAAACCCTGCTCGGAGATCGTGTCCTTGAAGTCGATCATCGCGCCGTCGAGGTACGGCACCGACATATCGTCGACGATGACCTCGACGCCGTCGAAGGCGACGGCCTGGTCGCCGTCGAGGAAACGCTCGTCGAAGTAGAGCTGGTAGATGAGCCCCGAGCAGCCACCGGGCTGCACGGCGACGCGTAGGCGCAGGTCGTCGCGGCCCTCCTGCTCGAGGAGGCTCTTCACCTTGGCGGCGGCGGCGCCGGTGAGGCCCACGCCGTGCGCCTTGTCCGCGGTGTCGTCGGTGGTGGCGGTCGTGATGGTGGTGTCGGTCATGGCACTCTCCCCGAAGCTCGGGCCGGTATGAGCCGGCTGGATGCCTCGATTCTACGCGCTCGACTCGCACGGGGGCCGGATGCCGCCGGCGCCGCTCTCTCGCCGCGGTCGCGTCACGTGCCGTGGTCGCTTCACTCGCCGCGGTCGAGGCGCTCCAGCAGCAGCGCCTCGGAGACGAGGGCGTGGCGGAAGGTCTCGAGGTGCAGCGACTCGTTCGGGCTGTGGGCGCGCGCGTGCGGGTCTTCGACACCGGTCACGAGGATCTCGGCACCGGGGAACTCGCGCACGAGGTCGGCGATGAAGGGGATCGACCCGCCGACGCCGATGTCGATCGGCTCGACGCCGTAACCCTCCGCGAGCGCGGTGCGCGCGTGGGCCACGGCGCTGCCGCTCGTGTCGACGAGGAAGGGATTGCCGCAGTCGACGTCCGTGAAGGTCAGCTCGGCGCCGAAGGGCGCGTGAGCGCGCAGGTGGGTCTCGATGGCCTCGTACGCCTCCCGCGCGTCCTGACCGGGCGCGACGCGCATGCTGATCACGACGGACACCTCCGGCGAGAGCGTGTTGGAGGCGTTCCGAACGCTCGGCGCGTCGATGCCGGTGATCGTGATCGACGGCTTGTTCCAGATACGACTGAGGATCGTGCCTCGCCCGATCGGGCTGACGCCGGCGGGGAGCCCCGCCTCGTCGCGCAGGGTGTCCTCCGAGTACTCGGGGGTCGCGGCATCCCGCTCGGTGAGCCCCGCGACCGCCACGGCGCCGTCGTCGTCCCAGAGCGTCGACAAGAGCTTCACCGTGGCGAGCATGGCATCGGGCACCGCTCCTCCGAACATGCCCGAGTGCGACGCGTGCTCGAGCGTCTTCACGCGCAGGGTGAATCGCGCGTTGCCGCGGAGGGAGACGGTCAGCGCAGGAGTCGCCGCGTCCCAGTTGCCCGAGTCGGCGACGACGATGACGTCGGCGCGCAGCGCGTCGGCGTTCTCGTGCAGGAAGGCCGCGAACGAGGCGGAGCCCGCTTCCTCCTCCCCCTCGATGAAGAGGTTCACGCCGAGATCGAAGTCGGGGCCCAGCGCCTCGACCAGGGCGCGGAGCGCGCCGACGTGCGCCATGACCCCCGCCTTGTCGTCCGCGGCTCCCCGCCCATACAGACGCCCGTCGCGCACCGTAGGCTCGAAGGGCGCCGACTCCCACAGCGACTCGTCGCCGACCGGCTGCACATCGTGGTGGGCGTAGAGAAGGATCGTCGGCTTGCCGCCGCGGGCGGCACGGGTCGCGAGCACCGCCGGCATCCCCTCGACGCCCGTCTCGGGAATGACCGCCGTCTTCACCTCGACGCGATCGAAGATGCCGAGGTCGTCGAGGAGTCCCTGAACGGCCGTCGCGGAACGCTCGACCTCCGACCGGTCGAACCCGGGGAATGCGATGGACGGGATGCGCACCAGGCGTCCCAGATCGGCCAGGGCGGCGGGGACGGCAGCCAGGGCGGCTTCGCGGACGGAGGCGGGACGGGACGGGACGGAGGTCATGCGGGTAATCTTAGGAGGAGCGCTCCGCGCGGCCGACGCCGCCGTCGATACCGCAGCCGATCCGTCATCCAGCATCGAGGACCATCGTGGCCAAGACCCCTCCCGCCCCCGAAACCGCCCCCGACGCGCCCTCCGGGCCGGGCAAGCACCGCCCGACGCCGTCGCGCGCCGAGCAGGAGGCGGCGCGCAAGCGACCCCTCGTTGCGGACACGAAGGAAGCACGCCAGCGCGCGAAGGCCGACCTCGCCTCGCAGCGCGAGAAGGCCCGCATCGGCATGGCGAACGGCGAAGAGAAATACCTGCCGGTGCGCGACAAGGGCCCCCAGCGCAAGTTCGCGCGTGACTTCGTGGATGCCGGATGGCACGCGGGCGAGCTGCTCATGCCGCTCATGCTGCTCGTCATCCTCGTGACGCTCGTGCAGAACGCGGCGATCCAGTTCTACGCCTTCGTCGGCCTGTGGATCTACATCCTCTTCGTCATCGGCGACATGATCATCACGAGCCACCGCGTGAAGAAGGCGGCGAAGGAGAAGTGGGGCGACCGCACCGAGAAGGGCCTCGGATGGTACGCGGCGATGCGTTCGGTGCAGATGCGCTTCATGCGTCTGCCCAAGCCGCAGGTCAAGCGCGGGCAGCACCCCGCCTGAGCCGCGCCCGACCCCCGCGAGCCGCGCCTGACCCCCGGCGAGCCGCGCCCGACCCCCGCGAGCCGCGCCTGACCCCCGGCGAGCCGCGCCCGATCTTCGGAGATCGCGCGTTCTCCGGACGTTTTCTGCGTCACATCTCCGAAAAACCGTGGATCTCCGCAGATGCGCGGCGGCTCCGGGGATCCGCGACTGCCCGCCGGCGCGGAGCGCGCGCCGATCAGCGCGCCGCGCGACGCAGCCGCACGAGGCCGCGGTTGATCTGACGCGCCCACAGCGGGCCGAGATAGATGAACCCGGTATAGCCCTGGACGAGGGTGGCCCCGGCATCCAGCCGCTCCTGCACGTCGGCGGCGGTCTCCACTCCCCCGGCGGAGATCACGCAGAACTCCTCCGGAACGACCGCACGGACCACGCGCAGGACGTCGAGCGCCCGAGCGGCGAGCGGTGCGCCGGACAATCCCCCGGCGCCCGTCGCCTCCACGCGCGCGGGATCGGTGCGGAGCCCCTCGCGCGAGATCGTCGTGTTCGTCGCGATGAGCCCCGCAAGCCCCATGTCGACAGCGAGGCGGGCGATCGCCTCGATCTCGTCGTCGGGGAGGTCGGGCGCGATCTTCACCAGCAGAGGCGTCCGCACCGCGGCATCCCGCACCGCTTCGAGCAGCGGCCGGAGCGTCTCGACGGCCTGGAGGCCGCGGAGCCCGGGCGTGTTCGGCGACGACACGTTCACGACGAGGTAGTCGGCGGCGGGGGCGACCTGGCGCGTGCTCGTGACGTAGTCCGCGGTGGCGTCGTCGACGTCGACGACCCGGCTCTTGCCGATGTTCGCACCCAGAACCGCGCGACGCGGACGGCGGCGCGACCGCACGAGTCGGCGCGCGGCGGCGGCGGCGCCGGCGTTGTTGAAGCCCATCCGGTTGATGAGCGCGCGGTCTTCGATCAGGCGGAAGAGCCGCGGCTTCGGGTTGCCGTCCTGCGGGATCGCGGTGACCGTGCCGACCTCGACGTGTCCGAACCCGAGGGAGTGGAGGCCCTCGCTCATCACGGCGTTCTTGTCGAAGCCCGCCGCGACACCGAACGGCGAATCGAACTCGAGACCGAGCGCCGTGGTCCGCAGTGACGTGTCGGGCTTCGTGAACGCACGCATGATCGGGGCGAGCGGCCAGATCCCGAAAGCCCGGATGACCGGGACGACGAGATGGTGTGCCCGCTCAGGATCCATCCGCGCGAAGAAGGTGCGGAAGATGAAGGGATACATCACTCGGCTCCGCGGACGGCGTGGTCGGCGCGCAGCTGAGAGATGGATGCCTCGAAGTCCTCGAGCGAATCGAAGGCTTGGTACACGCTCGCGAACCGGAGGTAGGCGACCTCGTCGAGCTCGCGGAGCGGCCCGAGGATCGCGAGGCCGATCTCGTTCGTGTCGATCTGCGAGGCTCCGGTCTGCCGCACCGCCTCCTCGACCGCCTGCGCCAGGACGGCGAGGTCGGCTTCGGTGACGGGTCGGCCCTGGCAGGCCTTGCGGACGCCCGACATGACCTTCTCGCGGCTGAACGGCTCGATCACGCCGGAGCGCTTGATGACGTTGAGGCTCGCCGTCTCGATCGTCGAGAATCGACCGCCGCATTCGGGGCACTGCCGCCGGCGGCGGATGCTCAGCCCGTCGTCGCTCGTACGCGAGTCGATGACGCGGGAATCGGGGTGACGGCAGAACGGGCAGTGCATGTGCTCAGGCCTCGAGTGGATCGGCGGAGGGTGAATCAGCGGAGGGTGTCACAGCGGAGGACGCGTCGGCGAAGCGCGCGGCGACCGCTTCGCCGTGGGCGGGGAGGAACTCGGCATCCGCGAGAGCGACGATGTCATCCATCGCGTCGCGGAGCGCGGCGCGGTCGTACGTGATCACCTGCTGGGGGCGGAGGAACGTCGAGGCGGACAGGCCCGACGCGTAACGCGCCTGGCCGCCCGTGGGGAGGACGTGGTTGCTCCCGGCGAGATAGTCGCCGAGGCTCACGGGAGCGTACGGCCCGACGAAGACGGCGCCGGCGTTGACGAACTCCTCAGGCCGCGGGTCGGCAAGGTGCAGCTCGAGGTGCTCGGGGGCGTAGGCGTTGCTGACGTCCGTCGCGACGGAGCGATCGTCGACGAGGACGATCGCCGACTGCGGGCCGCTGAGCGCGGTGCGGGCGCGAACGCCGTTGCGGGTCGCGTCGACACGGGCATCGACCGCAGCGCGCACCTCGTCGGCGAGCCTCTCCGACCAGGTGACGAGCACGGCGGATGCCTGTTCGTCGTGCTCGGCCTGGCTGATGAGGTCGACGGCGATGAGCGCCGGGTCGGCGTCGTCGTCGGCGACGATGAGGATCTCGGTCGCCCCCGCCTCCGCGTCGGTGCCGACGACGCCGGCGACGGCGCGCTTGGCGGCGGCGACGAAGTTGTTTCCGGGGCCGGTGACGACGTCGACCGGCTCGAGGCCGACGCTCTCGACCCCATACGCGTACGCACCGATGGCTCCGGCACCGCCCATCGCGTAGACCTCGGTGACGCCGAGGAGCCCCGCCGCGGCGAGGATGTCGGGGTGCACGCGGCCGTCGAACTCGGCCTGCGCGGGCGAGGCGATCGCGACCTCGCCGACACCCGCGACCTGCGCGGGCACGACGTTCATCACGACGCTCGACGGGTAGACGGCCTTGCCGCCGGGTACGTACACGCCGGCCCGGCGCACCGGCTGCCAGCGCTGCTCGACGGTCGCGCCGGGGCCGATCTCGGTCACCAGCCGCGGGGGTACCTGAGCGGCCGACACGAGCCGCACGCGCCGGATCGCCTCGTCGAGCGCGGCACGCACCGCGGCGTCGAGCCTCGCGATCGCCTCGTCGAGGTGTTCGGCCGGCACCCGCACGGCGTGCCCGGTGACGCGGTCGAAACGCTCGGCCTGCTCGCGCAGGGCCTCTTCACCGCGGTCGCGGACGTCGGCGACGAGATCGGCGGCTGCCGTGACGGCCTCGGCGCGCTCGGCGCCCGCCCGGGGGACGGTCGCGAGCAGTGTCGCCGTGGACAGGTCACGACCGCGCAGATCGATGGTGCGGAGCATGCGTCCAGGCTATCGGAGCACGTTGCGGCCTCAGCCGCGCATGACGCCGGAGACGTCGGTCAGGAACCCGATGCGGCCGTCCTCGTGGCGAACGACGAAGACATCCCCGCGGTCTTCGATGACGAGCGCCCACGCCGTCGGACCGATCGTGAAGATCGTCGATCCGGACGCGTCGATGACGGGTCGCTCCTCCGGGGCGAGCGCCCAGAACGCCTGCGACGCGGGCGGCGTCGCAGAGGCGACGGTCGCCTCGACTTCGGGAGTGATCTCGGCCTCGCGAGCGACCTCGGCCTCCGTCTCGGGCGCGTACGTCTCGACGCTCACCGAGGGGTCCGCGGCGACGACGGGATCCACGAAGACGACCTGCTCGGAGTCGGCCGGCGCGGGGGCGAACGCCGACTCCTGCGTCGGGAACGGGGCGAATGCCTCGGTGGGCTGACCCGTCGGCGTCTGGCCTTCAGGCGCATACTCCTGCGGTGCGTACGGCTGCGTCGCGGGGCCTTGCGGCGGGTAACCCGGTCCGGCATACCCCTGCGGGGCGTACCCCTCGGGAGCGTAGCCCTGCGGCGCCTGCCCGTGGGGAGCGTATCCCTGCGGCGCGGCCTGATTCGGCGCCGGGCGCGGTGCCCGCGGCTTGGCGACGACGGGCCGGGCGGGGCTCGCGACGCGGTGCGCGGGGACGGGAGTGCGGTGCCGGAAGTCTTCGCCGATCACGGGGAACAGCGGCGCGAAGACGGTGAGCAGCACGCCGGCGAGCATCGCGATGAACTCGACCCAGACCACCCAGGAGGCCACGAACACCCTCATCTCGATGAGCGAGACGAACGAGGTCCACAGGATGCCCAGCCAGATGAGCGCCGCGACCGAGAAGGCGACCGAGGCGAACTGGTCGACACCGAGCGAACCGACACGGCGGATGCCCTGCGGGGAGAGCCTCCGGAGCGCGAGAAGGAAGACGGCGATGGTCGGCACACCGATCGTCAGGACCCAGTCGATGCCGGTCCCCCACACCGACCCGCCGATGGAGGTGTAGACGGGGAAGAACGAGACGACGAACGCGACGAGCCAGACGCCGCCGAGGGCGACCTCGCGGACGGAGAACGGGCCGATGCCGTACTGCGGCGGGGCGGCCTCGTCGACGGCATCCGGTCCGTCCGTGATCGCCTCGAACGCCTCGGCGAACGTGCCGTACCGGACATCGGGGTCGGGCGCGGCGTCGACCATGACCGCCGGACCGACCTGCCCGATCGGGTCGGCGACGGGCGGAACACCGGCGTCTTCGGTGCGCACGTGCGTCTCCTCGACCGAGACGATCGTGTCGTCCACCGGTGCCTCCGCCCCGGTGTCGGAGGGCTGGGGAGCGTTCTTCTCGTCGGTCACGATGGATCCTTCCACGACGGGGGTGTCGCCTCCGAGCTTACCCACACGGCGCCCGGTCACCGCCTGGTCACCCCAAGCACTGCGGCCCGAGCAGACCTTTGAGTTCGCCGTAGAGGTCGACGGAGATGTCGACGCGCGCCGGCACCTCGAACACCTTCGCCGTGCCCCCCTTGTGGAGTTTCAGAGTGACCTCGGTGCTGCCCGGATGCCTGTCGAACACCCGCGCCAGCTCGCCGACGGTCGACTCGGTCGCGCGATGCTCGGGCATGAGCAGCACGAGCGGCCCGGAGGCGAGCGCGGCCCCGAGATCGGGCGCGAAGGCGGACTGTCCGTGCAGGTTCAGCCCGTCGTCACGCCGCGACACACGACCGCGGACGACGAGGATCGAGTCGGCGACCAGCATCGACTGGAATTCGGTGTAGGTCTTGCCCATGAACATGACGGTCACCTCGCCGTCGAAGTCCTCGACGGTGATCATGCCGTAGGGGTTCCCGCTCTGCTTCGCGACGCGATGCTGCACGCTGGTGACGAGACCGGCGACCGTGACGACGTCGCCGTCGGAGACGTTCTCGTCGGCGAGAAGGTCGTGGATCGAGGTCGACGCGTGCTTGGCGAGCGGGATCTCGAGGCCGGCGAGCGGGTGGTCCGAGACGTACAGGCCGAGCATCTCGCGCTCGAAGGCGAGCTTGTCCTTCTTCGTCCACTCCGGCCGCGGCGGGACCTTCGCCGGAACGGCCTCCTCGACGGCGTCGTAGAGGCTGTCGAAGTCGAATCCGATCGCCCCCTGCGCCTCGTTGCGCTTGCGGCTCGTCGCGGCTTCGACGGCATCCTCGTGGATCTCCAGCAGCGCCCGCCGCGTGTCGCCCATACCGTCGAACGCGCCCGCCTTGATGAGCGACTCGACGGTGCGCTTGTTCGCGACGTGAATCGGCACGGTGTCGAGGAAGTGGTGGAAAGAGGTGTACGGACCCTCGGAACGCGCCTGCACGATGCCGTCGACGACGTTCGCGCCGACGTTGCGGACGGCGCCCAGACCGAAGCGGATGTCCTCGCCGACGGCCGCGAAGTAGCGGATCGACTCGCTGACGTCGGGCGGCAGCACGCGGATGCCCATCCGGCGGCACTCGTTGAGGTAGACCGCCATCTTGTCCTTCGAGTCGCCGACACTCGTGAGGAGGGCGGCCATGTACTCGGCCGGGTAGTGCGCCTTGAGATACGCCGTCCAGTACGAGACGAGCCCGTAGGCGGCCGAGTGCGCCTTGTTGAACGCGTAGTCCGAGAAGGGCAGCAGGATGTCCCAGAGCGCCTGGATGGCACCCGGGCCGAACCCGCGCTCGGCCATGCCGCCCGAGAACCCCTCGTACTGCTTGTCGAGCTCGGACTTCTTCTTCTTGCCCATTGCGCGGCGCAGGATGTCGGCCTGACCGAGCGAGAACCCGGCGACCTTCTGCGCGATCGCCATGACCTGCTCCTGGTAGATGATCAGGCCGTAGGTCGTGTCGAGGATGTCGCGCAGCGGCTCTTCGAGCTCGGGGTGGATCGGGGTGATCGGCTGGAGCCCGTTCTTGCGCAGCGCGTAGTTGGTGTGCGAATTCGCACCCATCGGGCCGGGGCGGTACAGCGCGATGACGGCGGAGATGTCCTCGAAGTTGTCGGGCTTCATGAGACGCAGGAGCGACCGCATCGGGCCGCCGTCGAGCTGGAAGACCCCGAGCGTGTCGCCCCGGGTCAGCAGGTCGTAGGCGCCGCGGTCGTCGAGCGCGAGGTGCTCGAGGTCGAGCTCCTCGCCCCTGTTCATGCGGATGTTCTCGAGCGCGTCGGAGATGATCGTGAGGTTCCGCAGCCCCAGGAAGTCCATCTTGATGAGGCCGAGCGCCTCGCACGACGGGTAGTCGAACTGCGTGACGATCTGGCCGTCCTGCTCGCGGCGCATGATCGGGATGATGTCGAGCAGCGGCTCGCTCGACATGATGACGCCCGCCGCGTGCACGCCCCACTGGCGCTTCAGGCCCTCGAGGCCGAGCGCGCGGTCGAAGACGGTCTTCGCGTCGGGATCGCTCTCGACGACCGCGCGGAACTCGCTCGCCTCCTTGTAGCGCTTGTGCTCGGGGTCGAACATGCCCCCGAGCTCCATGTCCTTGCCCATGACGGCGGGCGGCATGGCCTTGGTGAGCCGCTCCCCCATGCTGAACGGGAACCCGAGCACGCGCCCGGCATCCTTCAGCGCCTGCTTGGACTTGATCGTGCCGTAGGTCACGATCTGCGCAACCCGCTCGGACCCGTACTTCTCCGTGACGTAGTCGATGACCTCGCCGCGACGTCGGTCGTCGAAGTCGACGTCGAAGTCGGGCATCGAGACACGGTCGGGGTTCAGGAACCGCTCGAAGATGAGTCCGTGCTCGAGCGGGTCGAGGTCGGTGATCTTCATCGCGTAGGCGACCATGGAGCCGGCGCCGGAGCCGCGACCGGGGCCGACGCGGATGCCGTTGTCCTTCGCCCAGTTGATGAAGTCGGCGACGACGAGGAAGTAGCCGGGGAAGCCCATCTGCAAGATGATGCCGGTCTCGTACTCCGCCTGCGCGCGCACCTTGTCGGGGATGCCGCCCGGGTAGCGGTAGTGGAGGCCCTTCTCGACCTCCTTGATGAGCCAGCTGTCCTCGGTCTCGCCGTCGGGCACGGGGAAGCGGGGCATGTAGTTCGCGGCGGTGTCGAACTCGACCGCGCAACGCTCGGCGATCAGGAGCGTGTTGTCGCACGCGTCGGGGTGTTCGCGGAAGAGCTGGCGCATCTCGGCGGCGGTCTTGATGTAGTACCCGTCGCCGTCGAACTTGAAGCGGTTCGGGTCGTCAAGGGTGGACCCGGACTGCACGCACAGCAGCGCCTCGTGCGCGTCGGCCTCATGCTGATGGGTGTAGTGCGAGTCGTTCGTGGCGACGAGCGGGATGCCGAGGTCCTTCGCGATCCGGATGAGGTCGGTCATCACGCGGCGCTCGATCGAGAGCCCGTGGTCCATGATCTCGGCGAAGTAGTTGTCCTTGCCGAAGATGTCCTGGAACTCGGCCGCGGCGGCGCGCGCGGCGTCGTACTGGCCGAGGCGCAAGCGGGTCTGGACCTCGCCGGAGGGGCATCCGGTCGTGGCGATCAGCCCCTTGCCGTAGGTCTGCAGGAGCTCGCGGTCCATGCGGGGCTTGAAGTAGTACCCCTCCATGCTGGAGAGCGAGCTCAACCGGAAGAGGTTGTGCATGCCTGGTGTCGTCTCGCTCCACATCGTCATGTGGGTGTAGGCGCCCGAGCCGGACACGTCGTCGCTCTTCTGCTCGGGCGAGCCCCATGCGACACGGGACTTGTCGCTCCGGTGCGTGCCGGGGGTGACGTAGGCCTCGAGCCCGATGATCGGCTTGACCCCGGCGGCCTTCGCCGCGTTGTAGAACTCGAACGCCGCGAACGTGTTGCCGTGGTCGGTGACCGCGATCGCCGGCATCCCGTACTCGGCGGCCGCCTGCGTCATCGCGCCGATCTTGGCGGCACCGTCGAGCATCGAGTACTCGCTGTGCACATGCAGGTGAACGAAGGAGTCGGATGCCACCCCACGAGTCTACGAGAGGCTTCCGACACGGCGGCGTGGCGGGCCGGGTGACGCGCGGTCAGGCGTCGACGTGCACGAACCCGATGCCGCGGGCGCGGAGGTCGGCGATCGCGCCCGCGATGCCGTCCGCGGTTCCGCTCCCCGGCTGGTTGAGATGCGCGATGACGATCGAGCCGGGGGCGGCCGATCCGACCTCGCGGCGCACGGTCGCCGCGGAGAAAGTCGCACCGCCGTCCCCGTTGACCGCGAAGCCGATGGGCTCAGCGCCGAGCGCGAGCGCGATCTGGACGCCGACGTCGTCGTAGAACGCCGTGCCGGGGCGGAAGAAGCGGGGTGGCGCGCCGACGAGCCCGGTCAGGACCGTCTGATTGCCCCACACCTCGTCGACGGCTTCGGCGGCGGACGCCGTGCCGGGAATGCCGTACGCGTCACGGCCCGTGACCGACAGCGGCACGTGCCGCGTCCCGTGATTCCCGATGACGAAGAGCGGGTCGGCGGCGAGCTCGGCGGCGAGCTGCGAGTTGGCCTCGACCCAGCGGGCGTTGAGGAAGAGGGTCGCCGGCGCCTGCTCCGCACGGAGGATGTCGAGCAGGCGCTGGTCGACGCCCGACCCGCCGCGCCCGCCGCACCCGTCGAACGTGAGGGCGACCGCCGGTGCGGCCGGCTGTGTCCGGAGCGTCCCGCGCACCCCCGGGAGATCGAGTCCCCACGCCGTGGGGACGCTGTCGGCGAAGCGCGCGGCGATGGCGCCGGGATCGATCGTGGGCGTGGGCGTCGGTGTCGGTGTCGGTGAAGGCGTCGGTGTCGGGGAAGGCGTCGGTGACGGCGGCGGCGTGCGCGTCGGCCGCGGCGCCGACGACGGTGCGGCGCGTGCCGCCTCGGTGGCGCACGCGGTGACCATGCCGAGGGACGCGAGGGCGAGCGCGCCGAGGGCGGCGCGGCGGGAGAGACCCACCGTCAGGCGTCGCGACGGCGCAGGAGGTCCTCGCGGACTTCGCGCCGCTGCACCTTGCCGATGAGCGATCGGGGAAGCTCGTCGACTGCGACGATCGTCTTCGGCACCTTGTACGCGGTGAGACGCCCGCGTGCCCACTCGCGGATCGCGTCGGCGTCGAGCTCGGAGCCGTCGCGGAGGACGACCTCCGCCGCGACAACCTCTCCCCCGTCGGGTCGCGGAAGGCCGACGACGGCCGCGTCGACGATATCGGGATGCAGGAGCAGAACGTCCTCGACCTCACTCGGGCTGATGTTGAACCCGCCGGTGATGATGAGTTCCTTCAGCCGGTCGACGACGGTGACGAAGCCCTCGGCATCCGCGGTGACGATGTCACCCGTGCGCAGCCAGCCGCCGTCGATGAGGGTCCGTGCCGTCTCGTCGGGCTGGTTCCAGTAGCCCTGGAAGACCTGGGGACCGCGGACCAGAAGCTCGCCGGGCTCGCCGATCGGCACGTCGACGCTCGGGTCGTCGGGGTCGACGACGCGGATCTCGGTGCTCGGGAAGGGTACACCGACCGTCCCGGTGCGCCGGCGCGGGCCCATGGGGTTACCGACGCTGATCGGTGACGACTCGGTCATGCCGTACCCCTCGACGAGGATGCCGCCGGTCGCCTCCTCCCAGCGGATGACGGTGGATGCCGGCAGCGCCATCGCCCCGGAGATCGCGTTGCGGAGGCTCGAGAGATCGACGCCGGCGCGCTTCGTGGCGCGGGCGAGGGCGTCGTAGATCGGCGGGACGGCGGGGAGGAAGGTCGGCGGCGTGCGCTTGATCGCAGTGATCGTCAGGGAGACGTCGAAGGTCGGAAAGAGCACGATGCGCGCTCCGATCGACAGTGCCGTCGTCGTGCAGAGGGTGAGGCCGTAGGCGTGGAAGAGCGGGAGCACGCCGTAGAAGACCTCGCGGCCGAGGGCGAGGTCGGGCACCCACGCGACCGACTGGGCCGCGTTCGACCGCAGGTTCCGGTGGCTCAGGATCGCCGCCTTCGGCCGGCCCGTCGTCCCACTCGTGAACTGCAGGACGGCGGTCTCGTCGAGCGTGGGCCGGGGCGCCGCCTTCGCGACGCGGCGGCCGCCGACGAAGCGCTTCCACTCGACGATCCCCTTCGCGCGGGGTCGCTGCGTGAGCGCGGCACGCTTCTCCCGCGCGGCCTTCACCGGAAGGCGCAGAAGCGCCCGCATGCGCCACGGCATCGCGTCGGGAAGCGTCACCGACACGATGTGGGCGGGTCGGATGTCGGAGGGGAACTCCGCGACGGTGTCGGCGACGGCATCCCACACGATCGCAACCTTGGCGTGGTGGACCTCGAACAGGTGCCGCAGCTCCGGCGGGGTGTACCGGGGGTTGTGCTCGACGACGACCGCGCCGAGACGCTGCGCGGCGTAGAAGGCGACGACGTGCTGGGGAGCATTGGGCATGATGAGGGCGACCCGGTCGCCGGGCCGCACCCCCATGCGACGCAGGCCGCCCGCCGCGCGGGCCACCTGCTCGCCGAGCTCGCGATAGCTCGTCTCGGCGCCGAAGAACTCGAGGGCGGGCCGGCGCGGATAGCGCGCGACCGCGTCGTCGAGCATGTCGACGAGGGTCTGGGTGACCGGCTCGATCTCGTGCGGGACACCGTCGGCATAGGCGGCGAGCCAGGGGCGGGTCTCGAGGGAGTTCACTCCCCCAGCGTAGAGCCCGCGCCATGCCCCGGAGCGTATGCCGTCCTCCGGCGAACAGCGCCTCCGGCCCGCTCAGCCCGAGAGAACCTCGAGCGCGTGCGCGAGGTCGGCCGGGTACTCCGATGAGAACGTCACCCAATCGGTCGTGACGGGGTGCGCGAACGACAGTTCCTTCGCGTGCAGCCACTGTCGCGTGAGGCCGAGACGCGCCGACAGCGTCGGGTCGGAGCCGTAGAGCGGGTCGCCGACGCACGGATGCCGGTGCGCCGCCATGTGCACGCGGATCTGATGCGTCCGCCCGGTCTCGAGGTGGATCTCGAGGAGGGATGCCGCGGGGAACGCCTCGAGGGTCTCGTAGTGCGTGACCGAGTCCTTGCCGTCGGGGGTGACGGCGAACTTCCACGAGTGCGAGGGATGCCGCCCGATCGGCGCGTCGATGGTGCCGGCGAGAGGATCGGGGTGGCCTTGGACGACGGCGTGGTAGATCTTGTCGACCTCGCGCTCCTTGAACGCGCGCTTGAGGGACGTGTAGGCGCGCTCGGACTTCGCGACGACCATGAGTCCGCTCGTCCCGACGTCGAGGCGATGGACGACGCCCTGCCGCTCGGCGGCTCCCGTCGTCGCGATCCGGTAGCCGCCGGCTGCGAGGGCGCCGAGCACCGTCGGCCCTTCCCACCCGACCGAGGGGTGCGCCGCGACGCCGGCGGGCTTGTCGACCACCACGATGTCGTCGTCGTCGTAGACGATCCCGAGGTCGGGGACGGCGAGAGGGACGATCTCGGGTGCCCGCCGGTCGTCCCACGAGACCTCGAGCCACCCGCCGCCGCGCAGCTTGTCGCTCTTGCCGAGGGTCCGGCCGTCGAGGCTCACGCCGCCCGCCTCGGCGACCTCTGCGGCGAAGGTCCGTGAGAAGCCGAGCATCTTGGCGAGCGCCGCGTCGACGCGGACGCCGTCGAGACCGTCGGGGACGGGAAGACTGCGCGACTCCACGTCAGCGCTCCGAGCCGGAGGGGGACGCCTCGTCGGTCGCCGCCACGTCGGCATCCGCCGTTCCGTCGCTCGGCTCGTCGTCGTCTGCCGTTACGGCATCCTTCTCGCGGGGCACGCGTGTGCCGTCGAGCCGGATGCCGACGAGCACGAGGAGAGCGACGCAGATCATCATCGTCACGATGAACATGTCGGCGACGTTGTAGATGGCGGGCATCATCCACGGCGTGTAGATGAAGTCGATGACGTGGCCGATGCCGAAACCGGGTTCCCGGGTCAGCCGGTCGGTGAGGTTGCCGAGGATGCCGCCCAGGAGGAGGCCGAGCACGACCGCCCACGTGCGGGCGCGGACGCCGCGGACGGCAATGACGACGATCGCGAGGGCGGCGATGCCCAGCACGATCGTGAAGATCCACGTCACCTCCTCGCCGAGCGAGAACGCGGCTCCGGGGTTGCGGGTGAGGTAGAACTGCAGGAAACGTCCCCAGACCTCGACGGTCTGCTGGTACGGCAGATTCTGCAGCGCGAGATACTTGGTGAACTGGTCGACGGCCAGCACCAGCACCGCGAGAATCGCGATGAAGGTGCCGGCCGTCGAAGAACGCAGTTGCTTTCGGCCCTGCACCGGCCCGCTCAGGAGGCCGAGACGGGCGAGCCCGAGGTGGAGCCGGCGACGTCGAGGTCGCGCAGCTTCTCCTCGATGAAGCCACGCAGCTGCGAGCGGTAGTCACGCTCGAACTGACGCAGCTCGCTGATGCGACCCTCGAGCGTCGCGCGCTCGGCGTCGAGGCGGGCGATCTCGTCGCGGCTCTTGGCTTCGGCGTCGGCGAGGATCGAGGCCGCCTGCGCCTGCGCGTCGGAGATAAGCTTGTCGCGCTGGGCCTGACCCTCGGCGACGTGCTCGTCGTGCAGGCGCTGGGCGAGCTCGATGATGCCGGCCGACTGCGCGGCGCCGTTCGCGGCGGGAGCGGGTGCGGGAACCGGAACCGGAACCTCTTCGACGACCGCGGCCTCGACGACGGGCGTCTCGACAGCGGCGACGGGCTCGGGGACGGCCACGGCCTCGGGCGCGGACTGCGCCTCGGCCTCGAGCTGCGCGACGCGCGCCTTCAGCTCTTCGTTCTCGGCGATCGTCTTGCGCCACTCCACGACGATCTCGTCGAGGAAGTCGTCGACCTCATCGGGGTCGAAGCCCTCCTTGAAACGGACGTGCTGGAACTGCTTGGTGACGACGTCTTCGGGGGTCAGAGCCATGGTGTTTCCTCTTTCGGGGCTGACGACACGGGGCGGTCAGGGCGACTCGCCGAAGGCGGGTCGGTCTGACACAGCATAGTCCGCACACCTGAGGCGTGCGAGACGAACTCACGAGCGCGCGATGGCTCCCGTGATGGACATGAGGAACACGACGATGAGCATCGTCAGCGGAAAGCCCAGGTCGAGAGCGACAGGTCCCAGGCGCAACGGAGGAATCAGGCGCCGAAACAGCCGCAGCGGCGGATCGGTGATCGTGTACACCACTTCGGCGACCACGAGACCGAAACCCTTCGGGCGCCACTCGCGGTTGAAGATCGGGATGTACTCGAGCACGAGCCGCGCGAGCATGACGAGCAGGTAGATGAACAGCAGGGTGTTGACGATCGCCGCCACCCACCGCAGGACCTCCACGATTACTGCGTGAAGGGCGCCGCCTCGGGGTCGGCCGGCGCGAGCGTGCCGTCACCCGAGATCGCGACGTTCTCGGGCGAGAGCAGGAACACCTTGCTGGTGACCCGCTCGATACGCCCGTAGAGGCCCAGCGAGAGGCCGCTCGCGAAGTCGATGAGACGCCGCGCGTCGGCGTCGCTCATCTGCGACAGGTTGATAATGACGGGGATGCCGTCACGGAAGTTCTCGGCGATCAGCTGCGCGTCGCGGTATTGCTTCGGGTGCACCGTGAGGATCTCGCTGACGGTGCCGGTGGCCGTGGGCTGACGGACGACGGCGGGGCGGTGGAGCGGAGTCACGGGTGCGGCCTTCTCGATCGTGCGGTCGGCGGTGCGCTCACTCGCGCGCTCGCGGCGCGCGGGGGTCTCGGCGGCCGGCTCGTCGTAGATCTCTTCTTCGTCGGCGAGGCCCAGGTACACCATGGTCTTCTTCAGCGGGTTCGACATCGCATTCCTCCGTTTGCTCGTCTTGTTGCAGGCTAACCGTGCACGGGCCGCGGGCCCGTGATTGCCGTGCCGATCCGCAGGTGTGTCGCACCCGCGGCGATCGCCTCGGCGAAATCTCCCGACATCCCCGCCGACATCCACGTGGCATCCGGGATCACGCGGCGCACCGCGTCCGCGGCCGCGGCGAGGCGGGCGAACGCCTCGGCGGGTGCGGCGGTGAGCGGGGCGACCGCCATGACACCCCGCACGCGCAGCGAGGGGCAGTTCGCCGCGACGTGGGTCGCGAGGGGTTCGACGTCATCCGGCGCCGCTCCCCCGCGCCCCGGATCGTCCGTGAGGTTGACCTGAAGGAACACGTCGAGAGCGGCGCCCCCGGGGTCGGCCAGGTGGAGGGCGTCGGCGAGGCGTTCGCGGTCGAGGGAGTGGACGACATCGGCGGACGCGCGCACCGCCCGCGCCTTCTTCGTCTGCACCTGGCCCACGAAGTGCCACGTGAGGTCGGCGAGCTCGCTCAGCTCATCGCGCTTCGCGCTGAGCTCCTGCTGCCGACTCTCCCCCACGTCGCGAACGCCGAGCTCGTACAGGTCCGCGATGAGGGGCGCCGCATGGAACTTCGTCACCACGATGCGGGTGATCTCCGCCGGGTCGCGACCCGCCGACCGCGCGGCATCGGCGATGCGCGCGTCGACGTCGGCGAGTCGCGCCGTGAGGTCGGTCGTCACTTCAGGAAGTCGGGGATGTCCAGGTCGTCCGAGCCGTACACCGAGTCGTACGCGTCGGTCGACGCCGCGGCGGTGACCGAGACCGACTCGCGCTCTTCGGCATCCGCGATCTCGCGTGCGGCCTCATCGGCGGAGACCGCCGGCACGACGGGGGTCGCGACGGGGCGCTGCGCGGTCATCGGCTCGATGCGCGCCTGCGGCTCACCGCCGTCGAATCCGGCCGCGATGACGGTGACCCGCACCTCGTCGCCGAGCGTATCGTCGATGACGGTTCCGAAGATGATGTTCGCCTCGGGGTGCGCCGCCTCTTTGACCAGCTGCGCGGCGTCGTTGATCTCGAAGATGCCGAGGTTCGATCCGCCCTGGATCGACAGCAGCACGCCGTGGGCGCCTTCGATGGATGCCTCCAGCAGGGGCGATTCGACGGCGAGCTCTGCGGCCTTGATCGCGCGGTCGGCGCCGCGCGCCGAGCCGATGCCCATGAGCGCCGATCCCGCCCCCTGCATGACCGACTTGACGTCGGCGAAGTCGAGGTTGATGAGACCGGGGGTCGTGATGAGGTCGGTGATGCCCTGAACACCGGCGAGGAGCACCTGGTCGGCCGTCGCGAACGCCTCGATCATCGAGATGCCGCGGTCGCTGATCTCGAGCAGGCGGTCGTTGGGGACGACGATGAGGGTGTCGACCTCTTCCTTCAGCTTGTTGACGCCCGCCTCGGCCTGGCTCTGTCGGCGGCGGCCCTCGAAGGAGAAGGGGCGCGTGACGACACCGATGGTGAGGGCGCCGATCGACTTGGCGATCCGCGCGACGACGGGTGCGCCGCCCGTACCGGTGCCGCCGCCCTCGCCCGCCGTCACGAAGACCATGTCGGCGCCCGCGAGCGCCTCCTCGATCTCCTCGGCGTGGTCCTCGGCGGCGCGACGGCCGACCTCGGGATCGGCGCCGGCACCGAGCCCGCGCGTGAGCTCGCGGCCCACGTCGAGCTTGACGTCGGCGTCGCTCATCAGCAGCGCCTGGGCGTCGGTGTTGACGGCGATGAACTCGACGCCCCGCAGGCCGAGTTCGATCATGCGATTGACGGCGTTCACGCCGCCGCCACCCACTCCGACGACCTTGATCACCGCGAGGTAGTTCTGGTTCTGGCTCATGCCGGCCTCCATCTGTCCCGAACCCGAAACGTCTAAACCTTGAACCTCAAGTTGAGGTTTAAAGAATTGCCGAGTATGCAATTCCTTGATTGAAGGTAAGCGGGAGCGGGCGCGCGGATGCCGAGGCGCTGGGCGTGTCGCGCGAAAACACGCGACCATTCCGCTGCGACGCGTGCGACCGGCGCGGCGTGCGACCGGCGCGGCGTGCGACGTCAGCGGATGACGATGACGTCGACCGACGACACGTCGTAGCTCGAGACGCCGTCCGGCGGGCGGGCGGCCATCGAAGACGCGAGCAGCACGGCCTTCTTCGCCGAGTCGTCGGCGTTCCCCCACACGACCTCGGTGCCCGTCGCCCCGAGGGTCAGGGTGACGTCGTTGGCGGTCGTCGCCGACATCGCGGTGACCTGCGTGCGGATGTCCTCCGGAAGCGATCGGAAGACGGTCCCGACCGCGGTGAACGCGTCGGAGCCGGTACCACCCTCGACCGTGATGACGGGGTGTCCGGGCGCGGGCTCGGGCGTCGTCGCGAGCGCGACCCCCGCGGCATCCACCAGCGTGTACCCCGCCGCGGACTGGACCGACCCGATCGGGGTGCGCTCGACGATGCGCACCACGAGTTCGTGCGGCGGCCGCGCCTCGAGCGTGTACGACTCGACGAGCGGGAACTGCACGAGCGCCGCCTTGACCTCCGACGAGCTCACCCGCGGCAGCGGCGTGCCGATCTGCCCGGCGAGGGCCTCTTCGACAGCGGCCGCATCGAGCGAGCTGGTACCGATGACCGTCACCTGCTGCACCGCGAACAGGGGGCTGTAGGCGGCACCGAGCGATCCGAGCACGAGCAGAGCGAGCGCGCCGAGGACGCCGATCCACAACGCGCGGCGGCGTCGCTGGCGGACGGTGAAGCGGCGCACCTCGGTGCGAAGCGCCTTCCGTCGTGCACGCGCGGCAGCCCACACCTGCCGGACGCCGATCTCCTCGTCGACGGCGGCGTCCGCACCCGCGGCATCCACACCGCTCGGGTCGGGCTCGCCGTCCGCCTCATCCGGGGCGGGCACGTCGGCGACCTCCGCGGGCCGGCCGTCGCGCCGCGGCGGCAGCACGCTGCGGACCGGCGTTGCCGTGTCCGCCTCGATCTCCGCGTCGCTCCGGGCGTCGGGCGACGCGGGCGCGGCCCGGTCTACCGGCAGCGGGGACGGGCGGCGCACCCGCTAGACCCCGGTCTCGAGCGGAGCGCCCTGAGATGCAGACGTCGACGCAGACGTCGCAGGCACAGACGTCGCCGCGAGCGCGTCGAGCACCTGCGGGATGATGAGGTACACGTTGCCGCAGCCGAGGGTCACGACGTAGTCGCCGTCGCGGGCGATGGATGCCGTGTAGTCGGCGGCCTGCTGCCAGTCGGCGACGAAGTGGACGTGCGCGGGGTCCTCGAACGCGCCGCTGACGAGTTCGCCGGTGACGCCCGGCACGGGGTCTTCGCGCGCGCCGTAGACGTCGAGCATGACGGTGTGGTCGGCGTACTGCTCGAGCACCTCGGCGAACTCGCGGTACATCTCCTGCGTGCGCGAGTAGGTGTGCGGCTGCTGGATCGCGATGATGCGCCCGTCGCCCACGACGGTCCGCGCGGCAGCCAGTGCCGCGGCGACCTCGGTGGGGTGATGGGCGTAGTCGTCGTAGACGCTGACGCCCCGCTCGACGCCGTGCAGCTCGAATCGGCGCACGGTGCCGCCGAAGCCTTCGACGGCGCGGAGGGCGGGCTCGAGGTCGTATCCGAGCGTCAGGAGCACGGCGACCGCGCCCGCCGCGTTGACCGCGTTGTGGGCACCGGGAACGGCGAGCCGGCCCGCGACGGTGACACCGTCGTGCGTGAGCGTGAAGGAGACGGGGCCCTCGGTGACGATGTCGGCGACGCGCACGTCGGCGGCGGCATCCTCACCGAAGGTCACCACCGTCGAGTGCGTGATCGCCGCGCGGACGCGCCGCGCCCCCGGGTCGTCGGCGCTGATCACGACGGCCTCGCGCGCCTCGTTCGCGAAGCGGGCGAACGCGTCGTAGAACGCGTCGCGCGTGCCCCAGTGGTCGAGGTGGTCGGGGTCGACATTCGTGATGAGAGCGACGGAGGTGTCGTAGAGGAGGAACGTGCCGTCGGACTCGTCGGCCTCGATGACGAAGAGGTCGTCGCCGCCGGTGCCGCTGGAGACGCCGAGGTCGGCGATCACTCCCCCGCTGACGAACGTGGGGTCGGCGTCGAGGGTGTGCAGGGCCGTCACGAGCATACCGGTCGAGGTCGTCTTGCCGTGCGCGCCCGCGACGCTCACGAGGCGGCGTCCGCCGATGAGCCAGTGCAGAGCCTGCGAGCGGTGGATGACGTGCAGGCCGCGCTCCTTCGCGAGGAGGAACTCGGGGTTCTCGGGCCAGATCGCACCCGTGTGGATCACGGTGTCGACGTCGTCCGGCAGGTTCGCGGCGTCATGTCCGACGTGCACCTCGGCGCCGCGGGCCGCGAGCGCCTGGAGCGCGGCACTGTCGGCGCGATCCGAACCCGACACGCGGATGCCGCGGTCGAGGAACATCCCGGCGAGGCCGGACATACCGGAGCCGCCGATCCCGATGAAGTGGGCGGCGGCGATGTCCTCGGGGAGGGGAAGCGTGAGGTCGGGTCGAATCATGGCCCGACAAGTCTAAATCGGCGCTTCCCCCGGAGCGCTCCGCCGCGCGGGCGCGGCACGCGACAGGCGGACGTGGCACGCGCCAGGAAAGTGTCGGCGCAGATCGTCGTCATACGCGCCGATGAGGACGGATCACGCCGACGATCCACGCGCAGACAGCGATGTGCGACGACGAAACGGCGGGAGGACCCTCAGCGCGCGAGCGCGCGGTCGAGTTGGGCGACGACGTTCTCGGTGCCCGAACGCGCGGAGGGAGCGGATGCCTGGGCGGCGGCACCCAGGGCCGCCAGGGCGCCGGCATCCGACAGCAGCGGCACGATCTCGGCGCGGACGCGTTCCGACGTGAACTCGGCGTCGGGGATGAGGCGGGCCGCTCCCGACGCGACGGCGGACGCCGCGTTGAGGGCCTGCTCGCCGTTGCCGACGGCGTAGGGCACGTACACGGCGGGGATGCCGAGCGCCGACAGCTCGCTGACGGTCGCCGCGCCCGCTCGCGAGACGACGAGGTCGGCGAGGGCGAGGGCCAGATCCATACGGTCGAGGTACGGCACGATGCGGTAGCCCGCGACCCCCGGATCGATGATCTCGTCGCGCTCGCCCGCCGCGTGGAGGAGCTGCCATCCGGCATCCAGGACGTCGTGCCACGCCCCGCCGAACGCCTCGTTGAGCCGGCGCGCGCCGAGCGATCCGCCGAAGACGAGGAGCACGGGTCGATCGGGGTCGAGCCCGAAGAACGCCGCCGCCTCGGCGCGCGTCGCGGACCGGTCGAGGCCCAGCAGTTCGGGATTCAGGAGCTCGGGACGCAGCGGCATGCCGACGACCTCCGCCCGTGGCAGCGGCGTGCCGGGGAACGTGATGCCGACCGCGGCCGCGCCGCGGGCCCCGAGGACGTTCGCCAGGCCCGGCCGGGCGTTCGCCTCGTGGACGACGTACGGCACGCGCGCCCGCCGTGCGGCGACGTACGCCGGCGCCGACGCGTAGCCGCCGAACCCCGCGACGACGTCCACACCGCGCTCGCGGAGATGCCCGCGCACCTGCGCCAGCGCACGCCGCCACGCGAGGGGGAACCGCGCGGCGGCGAGGTCCGGGCGGCGCGGGAACGGCACCTTGTCGACGATCAGCAGCTCGTAGCCGCGCTCGGGCACGAGCCGCGACTCGAGCCCCTCCTTCGTGCCGAGCACGAGGACCTGCGCGTCGGCATCCCGCGCCCGAAGCGCGTCGGCGACGGCGAGCAGCGGGTTGACGTGCCCCGCGGTGCCCCCTCCGGCGAGGAGGTAGGTGACGGATGCCGGGTGATCACTCACCCGATCGAGCCTACCGGCGAGCGGGCCGCGCGCCGCGTGGGATCGGCGCCGCGGCGGGCACCGGCGTGCGCATCGGCAGTGTGCGGGCGAACGACAGCAGCGCGCCACACGCGAGGAGTACGGAGAGGAGCGAGGTGCCGCCCTGCGACATGAACGGCAGCGGCACGCCGAGCACCGGGAACAGGCGCAGCACGACGCCGATGTTGACGATCGCCTGGCCGACGACCCACACCACGATGCCGCCCGAGACGATGCGGATGAACGGGTCGTCGGTCTTCCGGATGATGTGGAACGCGCCGACCGCGAACAGGGCGAACAGGGCGAGGACGACGAGGCATCCGATGAGCCCGAGCTCTTCGCCGAGGATCGCGAAGATGTAGTCGTTCGCCTTCGCGGGGAGCCACCCGTACTTCTCCCGCGAGTTGCCGAGGCCGAGGCCGAAGATCCCGCCGCCGGCAAGGCCGAACACGCCGTGCACCGCCTGGTAGCAGTCGCCGACGGGCGCGTTGTAGCAGGCGGTCGAGTCGAAGTGCGTGAGCGAGCTCATGATGCGCGCCATGCGGTTGGGGCTCGTGATGGCGAAGTACGCCGCGGCGACGACGACGAGGATGAGCGGGACCAGGAACATCCGGAGCTTCACGCCCGAGAAGAAGAGGCACCCGAGGAGAATCGCCATGAGGATCAGGCCCGTGCCGAGGTCGTGGCTGCCGACCGCGACGAGTCCGATGACGAGGCCGCCGACCGGGACGACCGGGATGAACACGTGCGACCACGAGGTGAGGAGCGACCGCTTGCGGTAGAGCACGTAGCCGAGCCAGAGCGCGAGGCTCAGCTTCAGGAACTCCGACGGCTGCATCTGGAAGCCGGCGACCTGGATCCAGTTGCGGTTGCCGTCGTTGACCACGCCCAGGCCGGGAACGAAGACGAGCAGCTGGAACGCCGTCGTGACGATGAGCGCGGGCCAGGCGATCCGCTTCCAGAACGTCACCGGCAGCCGGCTCGCGATGAGCATGAGCGGGATGCCGATGAGCGCGAACGCCGCCTGCTTCATCACGACTTCGAACGGGCTCTCGCCCTTCGCGACGGAATCGGCCATGGTCGCCGAGAGCACCATCACGAGCCCGAACCCCGTGAGCAGGAGCGCCGTGGAGAGGATGAGGAGGAACTCGCTCGGCACCGGCGCGAAGGCCCGCCCGAGCGAGACGCGCGCGGCGAACCCCGTGGGCCGGGCATCACGGGACGTGGCTCCGCCGGGCTCGTCGTCGCGGGCGACGGGACGGGAGGTCGTGATCGTCACCGGCTCCCCTTCCGATTCACTCTCCGGGCCGGCTCATTCTCCGGGCCGACTTACTGTGCGGGCCGCGTCTCCGGGCCGAACCTGCGTTGCACGGCCTCGGCGAACCGGGTACCGCGGTCAGCGTAGGACGTGAACTGATCGAACGACGCCGCGGCCGGAGCGAGGAGGACCACGTCTCCGTCACGGGCGATCTCGGCCGCGAGTTCCACGACCTGCGCCATGACGTCTTCAGTCTGTGCGTCGTCGACCTCGAACAGCGGAATGGCGGGCGCGTGTCGTGCGAACGCGCCCGCGATGGTCTCTCGCTCCACGCCGATGACGATCGCGGCCTTCACTCCGGCGCCGCGCGCCGCGACGAGGTCGGAGATGTCGACGCCCTTCAGCAGCCCACCCACGATCCAGACGGCGCCCGGGAAGGCCGCGAGCGAGGATGCCGCGGCGTGCGGGTTCGTCGCCTTCGAGTCGTCGACCCAGGTGACGCCGTCCGCGATCGCGACGATCTCGATGCGGTGCGGGTCGAGGCGGAAGGTCTCGAGCGATTCGGCGATCGCCGCGGGCGCCACGTCGAGGGATCGCGCGAGCGCCGCAGCGGCGAGGATGTTCTGCACGATGTGCGGCGCCGCGAGCCCGTTCCGGGCGAGGTCGGCGACGGTGGTGAGTTCGAGCGCCGAGGTGTGCCGGTCGTCGAGGAACGCACGGTCGACGACGATCCCGTCGACGACGCCGACGTCGCTCGGCCCCGGCACTCCGAGGTCGAAGCCGATGGCCCGGCATCCTTCGACCACGTCGGCCTCTTCGACCATCTCGCGCGTCGCGATGTCGGCCTTGTTGTAGACGCACGCGATGCGGGTGCCCTGGTAGACGGCGGCCTTCGCGTCGCGGTAGGCGCGGAAGGACCCGTGCCATTCGAGGTGGTCATCGGCCAGGTTCAGGCACACGCTCGCCCAGGGGACGAGCGCGCCGACGCCGGTCGCCCGCGCCAGGTACCAGAGCTGGTGGCTGGAGAGCTCGACGACCAGCGCGTCGAAGCCGGCCGGGTCGCGGATCGCATCGAGCACCGGGACGCCGATGTTCCCGACCGGCGCCGCCCGGAGCCCTCCCGCGACGAGCATGGATGCCGTGAGCTGCGTCGTCGTCGTCTTGCCGTTGGTCCCGGTGATGAGGAGCCACTCCGCGGGCGTGCCGTCCGGGCGGAGCACCTTGTCGCGCACGCGCCACGCGAGCTCGATGTCGCCCCATAGTGCGACGCCCTGCTCCTGCGCCCACACGATCAGGGGGTGGTGCGGAGCGAACCCGGGCGAGGCGACGATCACCTCGGGGGCGAAGTCGACGAGCTCGGCGGGGACCGTGTAGAGCGGTCCCTCCCAGAGCCGCGCGCCGATGACGGGGACGAGGCGCGCGTACTCCTCGGCGGCGCGCTCGGTGACCACGAGCACCTCGGCGCCGAGCTCGGCGAGCGTGTCGGCGGCCGAGAAGCCGGTCATCGAGAGCCCGAGGACGGCGACGCGCAGACCCGTCCAGTCGGCGTGCCAGCTGCCCAGCGCATCGAGGTCGCGCTCGCCGTCCGCTCCGCGGCTCATACGGCCGCCAACCAGGCGACGTAGAAGAGCCCGACGCCGGTGACGGCGAGCATGCCGGCGATGATCCACATGCGCACGACGATCGTGATCTCCGGCCAGCCGCGCATCTCGAGGTGGTGGTGGAACGGACTCATGAGGAACAGGCGTTTGCCGCCGGTCGCCTTGAAGTAGTACCGCTGCAGGATCACTGAGCCTGGGCCGATGATGAAGACGCCCGCGATGATGACGGCGAGGATCTCGGTGCGGGAGAGGATCGACATCGCGACGATCACCCCGCCGATCGACATCGATCCGACGTCGCCCATGAAGACCTTCGCCTTGGGCGCGTTCCACCAGAGGAACCCGACGAGGGCGCCCACGAATGAGGCCGCGATGATCGTCAGGTCCATCGGGTCGCGGGTGTCGTAACACGCTGCCTGATAGGCGGTGACGAGCGCGCTCGACGAGCACCGCTGCTGGAACTGCCAGAACGTCACGAGGCTGTAGGCCGAGATGGTGAAGATCCCCGCGCCGGTCGCGAGGCCGTCGAGCCCGTCGGTCAGGTTCGTCGCGTTCGACCACGCCACCGAGAGGAACGACACCCACACGAGGTAGGCGATCCAGCCGACCACGACCCCGAGAGCGAGGAACGAGAGCATCGGGATGTCGCGGAAGAACGAGATGTACGGCGATGCGGGCGTCTGGCCCGAGCGGTTGGGGAAGTTCAGGGCGAGGATGCCGAAGGGCACCGCGACGGCCACCTGACCCACGATCTTCCGCCAGCCCGAGAGCCCGAGGCTGCGCTGCTGGCGCACCTTCATGTAGTCGTCGATGAAGCCGACGATGCCCAGGCCCACCATCATCCAGATGACGAGCAGCCCCGAGATCGTGGGGGGCGCGCCCCCGGTGAACGTGCCGACGACGTACCCGACGATCGCGCCGAGGATGAAGATGACGCCGCCCATCGTGGGCGTGCCGCGCTTGGTCTGGTGCGACGGGTTGTGCTCGTTCTCGGGGGTGCGGATGACCTGACCCCACCCGAGCTTTTCGAACAGCCGGATGAACAGCGGCGTGAGGAAGAGGGTGAAGGCGAGCGAGATCGTCGCGGCGGTCAGCAGGGATCTCACGAGAACGATTCTCCCAGACGATCGCCGAGGTGCCGCAGTCCCGCGACGTTGGACGATTTCACGAGGACCCGGTCGCCGTCGCGGAGTTCGGTCATGAGATAGTCGTACGCCTCGTCGGCGGTCTCGAAGAAGACCGCCTCGCCGTCCCATGATCCCTCGCCGATCGCGGCGAGGTAGAGGCGACGCGCGTCGCGGCCGACGACGACGATCCGCTCGATGCGCAGGCGCACGGCCTGCAGGCCGACCCGGTCGTGCTCGTCGCCGGCGTACTCGCCCAGTTCGCTCATCGCGCCGAGGACGGCGACCTTGCGCTGCCCCGGCCCCGTGATCTGCGCAAGGGTGCGGAGGGCGGCGGACATCGAGTCGGGGCTGGCGTTGTACGCGTCGTTGATGATGCGCACGCGCTCCGATCCGAGCGGCTGCATGCGCCAGCGCTCGGCGATCTCGACCGTCTCCAGGCGCGCGATGCCCTGGGAGATCGGCACGCCGAGCACCTCGGCCGCCGTGAGCGCGGCGAGGGCGTTCATCACGTGGTGCTCGCCCAGGACGCGCAGGCGCAACGGCATCCGCTCGCCGCCCGCGACGACGACGCACGTGGTGCCGGATGCCGTGACCTCGACGTCTTCGGCGCGGACGTCCGCGCCCGGCCCGCGCCCGAACCACCGCACCGAGACGCCGCGCGCCTCGGCGACGTCGGCCATCGTGGCGACGCGCGCGTCATCGGCGTTGAGGACGGCGACACCGCCCGGGCGGAGCGCCTCGACGAGCTCGGTCTTGGCCTTGAGGGTCGCTTCGACACCGCCGAAGCCGCCCGCGTGTGCGAGGCCGACCATGAGGACGACGCCCACATCGGGCGTCACGAGGCCGGCGAGGCGCGCGATCTGCCCGGGGCCGGCCGCGCCGAACTCGCTCACGAGGTAGCGGGTGGCCTCTGTGACGCGGAGCATCGTGAGCGGCGCTCCGACCTCGTTGTTGTACGACGCGCGGGGGGCGACGGTCTCACCCTCGTCCTGCAGGATGCGGGCGAGGAGGTTCTTCGTCGTGGTCTTGCCGTTGGAGCCCGTGATGCCGGTGACCGTCAGGCCTCCCCCGGCGCGCACGCGCGCGACGACCGTCCGGGCGAGGTCGGCGAGAGCCTGCACGGCATCCGCCGCCACGATCTGCGAGATCGGCGCATCGACCGGGTGCTCGACGATCGCGAGCGCGGCGCCCGCCTCGGCGACAGCGGGGACGAACAGGTGGCCGTCGGTGGTCTCGCCCGGCTTCGCGACGAAGATGTCGCCCGGCCCGATGAGCCGCGAATCGGTGTCGACGGTGCCGTCGACGACCGTTTCGGCGGTGTCGGCGCCGAACGCGTGGAGGGTTCCCTCGACGGCGTCGGCGACTTCTGCGAGGGTCATCCGGATCATAGCTGCGTCATCCTCACGCGCCGGAGCGCGTCATGTCGTCAATCGGTTCTGCCTCAGTGCTCATCGGGTGACCGATCACTGGGTCACGGGGAGCAGGGGCGTTTCGGAGTTCGACGGCATGACACGGTAGTGGGTGAGCACCTGCATCACGGCCTTCTTGAAGACCGATCGGTTCGCGGAGGACATCCGGACGGTCTTGGGCTCGTCGAACAGCGTCAGAACAACGTACTGCGGATCGTCCGCGGGGACGAAACCGGCGAGCGAGGTGATGAACACGCCGTTCTTGTACCCGCCGGCGCCGTCCGGGAGCTGCGCGGTGCCGGTCTTGACCGCGAGGCGGTACCCGGGGATGTTGATGTCGGCGGCGAGCGTGCCCTGCGCGTAGACGTTCTCGAGCATCTGCGACACCTCGGCCGCCGTCTGCGGCTCGATGACCTTCACCGGCTCGGCCACGGTGGGCGTGACGACGGTGCCGTCGGCCTTCGTGCACGACTCGACGAGCTGCGGCGCGATGCGGACGCCCCCGTTCGCGATCGTCTGGAAGAGGCTCACCACCTGCAGCGGCGTCACGGTGAAGGCCTGGCCGAAGGTCGTCGTGTAGTAGGTCTGGTTGTCCCAGTCCTTCGCATCCGCCGAGAAACCGATGAGGGGCGGCGCACCCGACCAGTTCAGCGCGTCGGGCTGGCCGACGCCGAACTTCTCCAGGTACTGCTGGCGGACCTCCGCGGGGACGCGCGTGCCGAACTGCGACATCGCGACGTTCGACGAGGTGACGAGGCCGCCGGTGAGGGTCAGGTTCTGCGTCGGGTGCTTCTCGGAGTCGTTGATGACGGCGCCGTTGGGGAACTCCATCCGGTCGGGCGTCACGACCGTCGACGTCGGCGAGAGACCCGCCTGCTCGATGACGGTCGCAGCGGTCACCGGCTTGAATGTCGAGCCCGGCTCGTAGGAGGTGCTGAGCAGACGCGACCCGCGGTCTTCCGGAGCGGATGCCCCCGGATCGTTGGGGTCGACGGTCGGCGTCTCGGCGATCGCCCGGATCTTGCCGGTCTTCGCCTCCATGACGATGATCCCGCCCCAGTCGGCCTGGTAGTGCGCGGTCTCCTCGAAGATGAGTTGCTGCAGGAACCACTGCAGGTCGGTGTCGATCGTGAGCTTCAGGGTTCCGCCGTCGACCGCCGGCGTGTCCTTCTCGGTACCGGGGATGATCACGCCGTCGGCGCCCCGCTGGTAGGTGCGCTCGCCCGGCGTCGGCTCGAGGCAGGCATCCTGCTGCTTCTCGAGTCCCTCGAGCGCCGTGCCGTCCGACCCGACGAAGCCGAGGAGGTTCCCCGCGACGGCGCCGTCCGGGTAGGTGCGCGACGGGTGCGGGGGGAAGGAGAGGAAGGGCAGGCGGAGCTCGGCGAGGGCCCGGTACTCCTCCGTCGACACGTAGCGCTTGACGTACGCGAACTGCGAATCGGGGTTCTCGGCGAGGGCGTCGGCGACGATCTTCTCGATGTCCTCCGCGCTCTGCCCGGTGACGGCCGCGATCCGCGCCGCCAGCTCGGGCCACGCGACCTTCTCGGGGTCGCCGTCCGCGTTCTTCACGACCTTGCCGTCGGCGTCACGCTTGTCGATGCCCTCGACGGCGAGCATGGGCGAGATCTGCACGTCGTACAGCAACGTGCTGGTGGCGAGGATCGAGCCGTTCGCGTCGACGATCTCTCCTCGCGCCCCGTACAGGGTCTGCCTCGCGCCGGTGGCGAGCTTCTGCGACGCGTCGATGTGCTCGTTCGCGTTGACGACCTGGATGTCGACGAGGCGCACGACGAACGCGGCGAGCACGGCGAGCACGACGCCGAGGGCGACGACCGTCCGGCGACGCGGGGAGCGGGTAGCGCGAGTCGTCATGTTCTCAGTGTGTGGCGGGCGTCGGCAGACCGTCGGCGATCGCGGGGGGTGTCGACGTTTCGGCGGCGGCGGCGATCGCCTCGTCGGTCGCGCTGACACCCGCGTCGAGCGTCGCGTCGGGGTCGCTGACGAGGGGCTTCCCGGCGACGAGGGCGTTCGCCACGGCCGCATGGGTGAGCGCGTCGACCGCGCTCAGACCGTTGTTGCCGGCGGCCGTTCCGATCACGGCGTTGTCGCTGAGGCGGAGATACGTCGGCGCCTGGCCGGTGACCATGCCGAGGGCGGCGGCATTTGCCGCGAGGTACTGGGGCGAGCTGAGCCCCGCGATCGAGTCGGTGAGCATCTGCTTCTCGTAGTCGAGCGAACGCTGCTGCGCGGTGAGGTCGGCGATCTCGTACGAGCCCTGCGTCGTGAGGATCGACAGACCCATCTGCGCTGCACCGATGAGGACGGCTCCGGCAACCGCGACGATCCCGTAGACCAGACGCGGGCGCCGCCGCGGGGCGGGCGTCTCGAGGGCGTGCAGGCGCCGCTCGGGGCGTTCCGCCGGCCATCGGATCGGAAGCTCGGCCGGCCGTCCAAGACCCAGGATGCTCTCCGCTGGAACGCTCATACCGCCTCCGCCACGCGCTCGGCCGCGCGCAGGCGCACGGGTGCGGCGCGGGGGTTCCGCGCCTTCTCCTCATCGGAGGCGAGTTCGGCCCCCTTGGTCAGCAGTCGGAACCGCGGGGCGTGCTCGGGGAGCTCCACGGGAAGGCCCGCCGGCGCGGTGGATGCCGAGGCATCCGCGAACAGCCTCTTGACGATGCGGTCCTCGAGCGACTGGTAGCTCATGACGACGATCCGGCCGCCCACCCGCAGAAGGTCCATCGCGGACGGGAGCGCACGTTCGAGCACGGCGAGCTCGGTGTTCACCTCGATGCGCAGCGCCTGGAACACGCGCTTGGCGGGGTGACCGCGCCCCTCGCGCTGGACGGCGACGGGGGTCGCGGCGACGAGGATGTCGACGAGCTGTCCGGAGCGCTCGATCGGGGCGTCGGCGCGCGCGGCGATGATCGCGCGGGCGTAGCGCCCGGCCAGCTTCTCTTCGCCGTAGCGCTCGAAGATGCGCCGGAGGTCGCCCTCGCCGTAGGTCGCGACGATGTCGGCGGCGGTCGTCCCGGAGGTCTGGTCCATGCGCATGTCGAGCGGCGCATCCTGCGCGTAGGCGAAGCCGCGATCGGCCTCGTCGAGCTGCAGCGACGACACGCCGAGGTCGAACAGCACGCCGTCGATGCGGTCGGCACCGGCGGAGGCGACCGTGGCCGCGATGTCGTCGTAGACGACGTGGACGAGTGTGACGCGGTCGCCGAAGCGGGCGAGCCGCTCCCCCGCGATCCGCAGCGCGTCGGTGTCGCGGTCGAGGCCGATGAGCCGGATGTCGGGGAACCGGTCGAGGAGCGCCTCGGAGTGGCCGCCCATGCCCTCCGTGGCATCGACGAGTACAGCGCCGGGAGCTGCGAGCGCGGGGCCGAGAAGCTCGACGCAGCGTTCGAGGAGGACCGGGGTGTGGATGCCGGAGAGAGCCATGATGTGTCGGGCTGCGGTGCGGTGATCCGTGTGGGTGATCCGGGGCCGAGATCCCCATCCGCCTGACCTGGCACCGGGGAAGTGTGTCAGGGCGTGCGGCTGGGAGTCACGGCCACGGATCAGCATTCGCAGATCGAGGGAGCACCATCAGAAGAGTCCCGGGATCACCTCCTGCTCCATGTCCGAGTAGGCGTCTTCATTGCCGTCGGCGTACGCGTTCCAGGCCTCGGCGTCCCAGATCTCGGCGTGCGCGCCGACACCGGTGACGACGAGCTCGCGCCCGAGGTTGGCGTACGTGCGCAGGTGCGGCGGGATCGTGATGCGGCTCTGGCTGTCGGGCTTCTCGTCGCTCGCTCCGGAGAGGAACATGCGCTGGAAGTCACGGGCCTGCTTGTTCGTCAGCGGCGCCTCGCGGATCTTCTCGTAGACCCGCTCGAACTCCTTCGTGCTGAACACGTACAGGCAGCGCTCCTGCCCCCGGGTCACGACGACGCCGTCACCGAGGTCGGTGCGGAACTTCGCCGGAAGGATGACCCGTCCCTTGTCGTCGAGCTTGGGGGTGTAGGTGCCCAACAGCATCCACGACCACCCCCCTCCGCTCGGCCCCGGTTCCGGTTGGCACCACTTTACTCCACTTCCCTCCACTTCACTATCGTTTTGGCGACGTTTCCTCCCCCGGGGCGCCGAATGCCTCCGCGACCGTGCGGGCATACGAAAAAAGCACCGACCCGGAGGTCGGTGCTTTTGGAGGTGTCGCCGGCGGCGACGGGTCAGACGAGGATCACTTGTCGCCCTGGCGGCGGTCCCATCGGTCGTTCATCTTGTCCATGAACGACGACGACGAGGTCGCCTTCGCGCCCGCCTTCTTCTCGCCTGCCGAGCGCGGCGCAGCGCCCACCGCGGGCCCCTTTGCGGGCGTGACGGCGAGGACGACACCGGCGACCATGAGGACGAAGGCCACGACGCCGATGGCGATGATGTTGCTCGAGACGCCGAAGATGAGGCCGCCGATGCCGATCAGGACGAGGATGACGCCGTAGACGATGTTGCGGTAGCTCAGGGTCTGGCCCTCGCGGCCCGCGCTGACGACGTCGGCGTCCTTGTTCATGAGATGGCGTTCCATCTCGTCGAGCAGGCGCTGCTCCTGTTCTGACAGCGGCATGCGTCCCCCTTGTAGCCGGATGTCCGAGGCCCGGACATCTGTTGACCTCGTCCGTGACGACGGTGCGGTCTGTGTGACGTTGTTTCGATCGGCGTGGTGCGCCGCTCGTGCCCACGATTCTACGCGTGGATCTCACAACTAGGCTAGGCCCGTGGCTCCTCCTTCCGACGCGATCGCGGCAGTTTCCCAGCGACTGGAGAGGTTCCTCGACGATCAGAGCACCGCATGGGCGGATGCCGGCGACGAAGCGCTCCTCATGATCCGGTCGGGCCGCGCCACACTCGTCGGCGGAAAGCGCCTGCGCGCCCGCTTCGCGGTGACCGGCTGGGAGGCCGTCGCGCAGGCCGCAGACCCCGGGGCACACCCTGATGCACTCCCCGGCGCACACAGTGGCGCCGAGCCCGGCGACGACGTGATCGCCGCTGCGGCAGCCCTCGAGATCTTCCACGCCGCGGCGCTCGTGCACGACGACCTCATCGACAACTCCGACACCCGCCGCGGCCGCCCCGCGGCCCACCGCGCGCTGGAAGCCGACCACGTCGCCGCAGGGTGGACCGGGTCGGCCGAGTCTTTCGGTCGATCGGGTGCCGTGCTCCTCGGAGACCTTCTGGTGGCATGGAGCGACGACCTGCTTGAAGAGGGTCTGCGGTCGGCGGTGCACGCCGCCGAGGCGCGCGAGATCTACGGATACATGCGCCGCGAGGTGACGATCGGCCAGTTCCTCGACATCGCCGAAGAGGCCGCGTTCGTCCGTGCCCCCGACGCCGAGCACGCCGAGCGCGCCCTCCGGGTCGCCTCACTCAAGTCGGCGCGGTATTCGATCGAGCGCCCGCTGCTCCTGGGCGCCGCCCTCGCCGGTGCAGACGCCGCGCAGACCGCCGCACTCTCCGCCTTCGGCCACCCCCTCGGGCTCGCGTTCCAGCTGCGCGACGACGTGCTCGGCGTCTTCGGCGACAGTGCCGTCACGGGGAAGCCGTCCGGCGACGACCTGCGAGAGGGCAAGCGCACCGTGCTCATCGCGTTCGCCCGCGAGCGGATGCCGGAGGACGAGCGCCACGCGTTCGACGCGCTCATCGGCGACCCGGCGCTCGACGCGGCGCAGATCGCCGCCCTGCAGGACACGATCCGTGCCACCGGCGCTCTCGACCGCGTCGAAGACCTCATCGCGGAGTACGCGCGAGAGTCGGACGACGCGCTCGTGGGAGCCCCGCTCGGCGACGCCGCCGTCGCGTCGCTACGCTCGCTGGCCCGCGACGCGACCGCACGCGTCGCCTGAGGCGCTCGCGCGCTGAGGCCTGTGCGCGCTGAGGTCTGTGCGCGCTGGGGCTGTGACGCTTTCGGACGCTCAGGCGAGCGACTGGGCGACGCGCCGGACTTCGCTCTTGCGCCCGCTGCGGAGCGCCTCGATGGGGGCGACTCCGATGGAGTCCTCCGCGCTGAGAAGCCAGTCGATGAGTTCGTCGTCGGTGAAACCGGCATCCTGCAGCACGATCACCGTGCCGCGCAGCGACGCGAGCGGTGCACCGTCGACGAGGAAGACGGCGGGCACAGCGAACGCCCCCGCCCTCTTGCTGCCGACGAGGTGACGGTCATCGAGCAGGCGGCGGACGCGCCCGAGCGGTTCGCCGAGCACCTCGACGAGCTCGGGCATGGTGAGCCATTCGGTGGAGACGGTCGTGGCGGATTCATCGGTCACCCCTCCACTATCGCACCCCACGGGCCCCGGCGACGCGTCCCCTCCGCCTCGTGGTTGCCCGCATCGCTGGTCACCTGCCGCACTGTCACCTGCCGCACCGGACGCAGGCATCACTGGTCACACAGATCACTTCTGTCACTCCTGTTGACTCCGGCCCACATCCGTGACACGGTGACCGGGTCGAAGAAGGGGGAAATTCTTGCGACCCACATCTCCGTATGCGCGCACGCGCCTCGCCGCGACGACCGCCGTCGTCGGCACCGTCTCGCTCGTGCTCACCGCAGCCCCCGCGTCCGCTCAAGAGCGGCCCTCCGAGAGCTCAGGCCTCCGGTTCGTCGCCGTCACCCCGCCGCCGGCGGAATACACGATCCGCGCGGGCGACACCATCAGCGGGGTCGCCACGCGCTTCGGCCTGCGCACGCTCGACGTCCTCACCTGGAACGGACTCGGCTGGTCGAGCGTCATCCACCCCGGGCAGGTCATCTCGCTCGTCGCACCGGCGGTACCCGCCGCCGCGGCGCCCTCGACCCCTGCATCGCCTGCGCCCGCCGCTTCCGCGCCCGCCTCGGCGGCCGGGACCCACGTCGTCGTCTCCGGCGACACGCTCTGGGCCGTGGCCCAGGGCGCGGGCGTCTCGCTCGACGCGCTGCTGTCGGCGAACGGGCTGGGGCGCGACGCGATCATCTATCCCGGCCAGAGCCTCGTCCTTCCGGCATCCGTCGACGCCGCGACGGCCGCGGCCCGCGCGGCGGGGCTCGACGACGAGCAGATCGCGAACGCGCGCATCATTATCGAGGTCGGCCGCTCGCGCGGCGTGAGCGACCGCGGCATCGCGATCGCGCTCGCCACCGCGATGGTCGAGTCCTGGATCCGGAACCTCGACAGCGGAGACCGCGACTCGCGCGGCCTCTTCCAGCAACGTCCCAGCACCGGATGGGGCACCGCGGACGAGGTGCGCGACCCCCACCGCGCCGCCGCGGCCTTCTTCGGCGGCCCGTCCGACCCCAACGGCCCGCGCACCCGCGGTCTCCTCGACATCCCCGGATGGGAGGCGATGGAGTTCGGCGCCGCGGCACAGGCGGTGCAGGTCTCCGCGCACCCCGACCGCTACGCCCCGTGGGAGGAGCAAGCCTCCGCGTGGCTCGCGATCCTCGGCTGACCCCTCACCCGCGTCGACCGCAGGGTGAGGCGTTCCCCGGGCTCACGGCATCCGCTCCGTAGACTCTTCGCGTGAGCACGAGCCAGCAGACCGACCCGCTGATCGGCCGTCTGGTCGACAGTCGGTACCGGGTGCGCGCCCGTATCGCCCGCGGCGGCATGGCGACGGTGTACGTCGCGACCGACCTCCGCCTGGAACGCCGCGTCGCCCTCAAGGTGATGCACGGGCACCTTTCCGACGACACCGTGTTCCAGAGCCGCTTCATCCAAGAGGCGCGCGCGGCCGCCCGGCTCGCCGACCCGCACGTCGTGAACGTGTTCGACCAGGGCCAGGACGGCGAGATGGCCTACCTCGTCATGGAGTACCTGCCCGGCATCACCCTGCGCGATCTCGTCCGCGAGCAGCGGCGCCTGTCGATCCCGCAGACGATCACGATCATGGATGCCGTGCTGTCGGGTCTCGCTGCCGCGCACCGCGCCGGGATCGTGCACCGCGACGTGAAGCCCGAGAACGTCCTGCTCGCCGAAGACGGTCGCATCAAGATCGGTGACTTCGGCCTCGCTCGCGCGACGAGCGCGAACACCGCGACCGGCCAGATGCTGCTCGGGACGATCGCGTACCTCGCGCCCGAGCTCGTCACCCGCGGCACCGCCGATGCCCGCAGCGACATCTACGCACTCGGCATCATGCTCTACGAGATGCTCGCCGGCGAGCAGCCGTACAAGGGCGAGCAGCCGATGCAGATCGCCTACCAGCACGCGACCGACTCGGTGCCGCGCCCGAGCGCGAAGAACCCGGGCGTGCCGGAACAGCTCGACGAACTCGTCCTCTGGGCGACCGAGCGCGAACCCGACGACCGGCCCACCGACGCGCGCGTCATGCTCGAGCGCCTCCGCCAGATCGAGAAGGAGCTCGGCGTCTACCCGCAGGTCGTGCGCACCGCGCCCGACACCGGCGCGACGCGGGCCATCGCCGTCGACGACGGGATCGACTCGGGCGAAGTGACCAAGATCATGCCCGGCGCGTTCACCGCTCCGAGCGTCACCGACTCGGTCGACAACGCGACACGCCTGCGCCGGCGCACGCAGCGGAACGCGACGAAGGGCGCCTGGCTGGTGCTGATCGTCCTGCTGCTCGCGGGCCTCGCGGGCGGCGCGGGCTGGTGGTTCGGCTCGGGCCCCGGATCGCTCGTGGCGGTGCCCGACGTCACCGGCGCGACGATCGAGGAGGCCACCGGCATCCTCGCCGAGCACACGCTCGTCGCCGTCCGCGGCGAGGAGAACAGCCGCGACGTCGCCGCGGGCCTCACGATCCGCACCGACCCCGAGTCGGGGGCGCGCGTCGACCGCGACGCATCCGTCACCGTCGTCATCTCCCTCGGGCCCGCGTCGCACGACATCGCCGCCCTCGCGGGCATGACCGTCGGGGATGCGACAGACACCCTCGCGCCGCTGTACATCACGGCATCCGACGACGAGCCCGCGCGGTACTTCACCGACGCGCCCGCGGACACCGTCATCGCGGCGCGCATCACGCCGCCCGGCGGCGGCGACCCGATGGACTGCACGGGCGGCTGCACCGCGCTCGAGGGGTCGGTCGTGACCTTCGATCTGTCGGCCGGTCCGGTCCCGGACGTCTCGGGCGACACCGTCGACGCCGCCCGATCGGCGCTCAGCGCCGTGGGGCTCGACGCCGACACCGCCGAGGAGTACAGCGACGACGTCGCGAAGGGCCGCGTCATCCGCATCGCCGACCGTGACGGCGCGAGCCTCCAGCCCGGTGGATCGGTGACCCTCGTCGTGTCGAAGGGTCCTCAGCCGATCGAGGTGCCGAAGGTCGCGGGGATGAGTCTCGGCGAGGCCGTCGACACCTTGAAGAAGGCCGGGTTCAACCCGCAGACCTCGCTGCCTCAGCCGCTGTGGGGATTCTTCACCGCCGAGGGCACCGATCCCGCCGCGGGATCCCTGCAGCTGCCCGGCGCCGATATCAAGATCAAGTCCTCGGGCATCTAGCCGCTCTCCGCCCGCGTGCGCGCCCTCCGCCCGCACACCCGCGAGACCGCGCACATGTACGCTTTTCGGGCGTTTATCGTGACATTTGCGCGGTCTCGTGCCACGCGCGGCGCAACGCGCCCTGCACGCGGCGCGGCGTCACGCGAGTGCGCGGCGGACGCGGACGGCGAAGGAGCGGCATCCGTCGGCGAGGTCGTCGAGCGTCGCGACGAGGACGCGGTAGCCGGCATCCTCGAACAACTGCTGGCGTGTGAGGTCCTCGCGCCACTGCGCCGCGTCGGTGCGATGGTGGTCGCCGTGGTATTCGATGAGGACCCCACGATCCGGGTGGCCCAGGTCGGAGTGACGGATGCCGGCACGCGTCTGCACCGGCGGCTGCACGACCGGCTCCGAAAGCCCCTGGTCGACGAGCGCCAAACGCAGAAGGCTCTCCCGGGGCGACTGCGGCCCGACGCGCACGAGAGGGAGCGCAGCGGCCAGCGCCTTCGCGCCCCGCTTTCCGCGGTGCGCGCGGCCGGCCGCGGCGAGGTCGTCGAGGTTGCACAGCGGCACGCGACCGCCGCGGCGGCGGAACGGGCCGGTCACGAGGTAGTCCCCGGCCGCGACGAGCCAGTCGACGCTCAGCGCCCGACGACGGCCGGTCTCGGGGTCGATGCCGAGCGCGCCGGGCACCGACAGCTCCGCCCAGACGCCGGCCGGAGACACCATCGGAAGAGGGCCGACGAAGGCGTCGCCGGGGTGGTCCCCACTCCCCCACCCGACGATGCCGGGGCGCCGCAGCGGCTCCGCCGCGCCCAGCGACAGAACGTGGAGGGGCTCGCCGTCGCGCCAGGGAAGAGGCACGGGAACGCCCCACAGTCGCGCGGCGGTGAGATGGCTGAACCAGCGCGATCCGCCCAGGAGCGGCAATGCCGCCTCGCACGCGCCGAACAGGTCGCCCGACGCCGCCGAGGAGTACACGCCGTGGTGCGGATGCGCGATGTCGGATGCCGACATCCGGCGCCGGGTCAGGCCCCATTCCCGCGCATCGCCCGGGGTGAAGGGCACCCCGGTGAGCGGAGCGGGCAACGGAGGATGACGTTTCGGCATCCCTCGATCATCCGCGAAAGCGCTCACGCTCCGCGGAACCATCCACACCCCGCCGCGAGACCGCGCATATGCACGCTTCCGGCGCGTTTATCGTGACATTTGCGCGGTCTCGCGGTCAGAAAAGGCCAGCGGGGTCAGCGCTTTTCGAGCTCCTCGGCCACCAGGAACGCGAGCTCGAGGGACTGCATGTGGTTCAGGCGCGGGTCGCACAGGCTCTCGTAGCGGGTCGCGAGGGTCGCCTCGTCGATCTGCTCCGAGCCGCCGAGGCACTCGGTGACGTCGTCACCGGTGAGCTCGACGTGGATGCCGCCGGGGTGCGTCCCCACGGCGCGGTGCGCCTCGAAGAAGCCGCGGACCTCGTCGACGACGTCGTCGAAGCGACGCGTCTTGTACCCGGTGGGCGTCGTGATGCCGTTGCCGTGCATCGGGTCGGTGACCCACAGCGGCGTCGCCCCGGCATCCTTCACGGCCTCCAGCAGCGGCGGCAGCGCGTCGCGGATCTTGCCCGCACCCATGCGCGTGATGAAGGTGAGACGGCCCGGCTCGCGTTCGGGATCGAGCTTGTCGATGAGGGCCAGGGCCGTCTCGGGGCTCGTGGTCGGACCGAGCTTGACCCCGATGGGGTTGCGGATCTTGGAGAAGTAGTCGACGTGCGCGCCGTCGAGGTCACGCGTGCGCTCGCCGATCCAGAGGAAGTGCGCCGACGTGTTGTAGACATCCTGCGTGCGCGAGTCGATGCGGGTCATCGGGCGCTCGTAGTCCATCAGCAGACCCTCGTGACCCGTGTAGAACTCGACGCGCTTGAGCTCGTCGAAGTCGGCTCCGGCGGCCTCCATGAACTTGATGGCGCGGTCGATCTCGGTCGCGAGCCCCTCGTACCGGGCGTTCGCGGGGTTCGAGGCGAAGCCCTTGTTCCACGAATGGACTTCGCGGAGGTCGGCGAACCCGCCCTGCGTGAACGCGCGGATGAGATTGATGGTGGATGCCGCGGTGTGGTAGCCCTGCAGCAGCCGGCGCGGGTCGGCGGTGCGCGATCCTTCGGTGAAGTCGTACCCGTTGACGATGTCGCCGCGGTAGGCGGGAAGAGTGACGTCGCCGCGGGTCTCGGTGTCGCTCGATCGGGGCTTGGCGAACTGCCCGGCCATCCGCCCCATCTTGACGACGGGCATCGAGGCGCCGTAGGTGAGGACGACCGCCATCTGCAGCACCGTCTTGATGCGGCTGCGGATCTGGTCGGCGGTCGCTCCCGCGAAGGTCTCGGCGCAGTCTCCGCCCTGCAGCAGGAACGCCTTCCCGGCGGCGGCACGCGCCAGGCGCTCGCGCAGGTTGTCGACCTCGCCGGCGAAGACGAGCGGCGGAAGCGAGGCGATCTCCGCGGAGACCTCGGCGACCGCGTCGGCGTCGTCCCACGTGGGCTGCTGCTTGATGGGGAGGGTGCGCCAGTGGTCCAGGCTCCGCGGGTCGACAGCGGCGGAGTTCGCGTGCAGAACGGGCATCCGTTCAGTCTAGTCGTGGCCCGCAGGGCCAGGATGCCGTATGACGGGAGTCACACCGCGGCGGAATCGGCGGGATCCCCGACCGCCGCGACGCCGTCGAAGCCCGTCGCGGCGCGGTTCTTCACGGTCGACGCGTAGACGTCTTCGTACCGCTGCTCGCCGAGGCGCTGGAGGGCCACCATGATCTCGTCGGTGACCGAGCGGAGCACGAACCGGTCGGATTCCATCCCGTGGAACCTCGAGAAGTCGAGCGGCTCGCCGATCACCATGCCGACGCGGCCGATCCGCGGGATGGAGCGCCCGATCGGCATGATCTCGCCGGTGTCGACCATGACGACCGGGACGACGGGAACGCGCGCTTCGAGCGCCATGCGCGCGAGGCCCGTCCTTCCGCGGTACAGCTTGCCATCGGGGCTGCGGGTTCCCTCCGGGTAGATGCCGAGGAGGTCGCCCCGTCCGAGCACCTGCAGGCCCGTGTTGAGGGATGCCTCGGAGGCCTTGCCGCCCGTGCGATCGATCGGGATCTGCCCCGTCGCCTTCATGAAGACGCGGGTCGCCCACCCCTTGATGCCCTTGCCGGTGAAGTAGTCGCTCTTGGCGAGGAAGCTCATCGGCCGGTCGATCATGAGCGGCAGGAAGATCGAATCGCTCACCGAGAGGTGGTTCGAGGCGAGGATCGCGGCGCCCGTCGACGGGACGTTCGAGCGCCCCACGATCCATGGCCGGAAGATCGCCTTCACGATCGGTCCGATCACGATGTACTTCATCACCCAGTAGAACATCGCGGTCTCCTACCGGCTCCGCATGCCGGCGAGGTCGGCGACGCCGACGAGTCCGGCGTCGTTGCCGAGGGATGCCGTGACGAACCGCGCCGTCGGCCGCTGGCCGAACCCGGGAAGCGCCGTGTCGTACGCGCGCCGCGCGGGCTCGAGCAGCGCCTCGCCGAGCTCGGCCACTCCCCCGCCGATGACGAAGAGGTCGGGGTCGAGGACGGCCTGGAAGGCGCCGCACGCCTCGCCGAGGGCCGTGGCGACGCGGCGCACGGCCTCGAGTGCGCCGGGGTCTTCGTCGGCGAGCAACAGGGCGAGCTCTCGCGAGGGGACGTTGCCCTTCTTGTTGCGGTGCGCGGCGACGGCGGTGCCGATCTCGGGGTCCTCGGCGACGTCGGCGAGCTCGCGCTGAAGCGCGCGGCCCGAGGCGTACTGCTCGAGGCATCCGTTCTGCCCGCATCCGCAGGGGCGCCCGCCCCGGAGGAAGCGGACGTGGCCGAGCTCGGCGGCGCTGCCGTTGGCGCCGATGAGGAGCTGGCCGTTGTTCACGACGGCGCCGCCCACCCCTGTGCCGAGGGTCACCATGACCATGTCGGTCGATTCGCGGCCCGCGCCGAAGCGGAACTCGCCCCACCCCGCGGCGTTGGCATCGTTCTCGAGGGTGACCGGGCGGCCGATGAGCGCCTCGAACTCGGCGCGCAGCGGCTCGTCGTGCCACGCGATGTTCGGGGAGTGGAGCATGACCGAGCGCGCGGCGTCGATGTAGCCCGCGGCGGCGACGCCGACCGCGTGCACGTCGTGGCGCCCGGCGAGCTCGGCCACCATATCGGCCACCGCGCGTGCGAGTGCGCCGGTGTCGGCGGGCGTGGGTACGCGGAGGTGCTCGAGGATGCGCCCGTCGTCCGCGACGACGCCTCCGGCGATCTTGGTCCCACCGATGTCGATGCCGACGTTGAGCACTGCGCATCCTTCCACCGCACGGGATCCGGCGCAGAAGGTCTCTCCTGCGGGCGGCGCGGCACCCGAGAGTCTAGTGTGGGGAGCGCGGTCCGACGGGGTGCAGGGGCCGTGCACGACCCGCACCGGTCCCGACCCGGCGCGGAGGGACTGAGTTCCACATTCCGTTAGACTCGATCCCACCGTCATCTGACGTCACCCGGTACCGAAGGAGTTGCCGCCCATATGAGCGCCGTCGTTCAGTTCGAAGTCCCCGCCGTCGTCCCCGAAGACCCGACCGCGAATGTCGCGGACCTGCTGGTCGCCCGCGTCAAGGAGACCCCGTCCCTGGCATTGTTCGCCGTCCCCGAGGGCGACGGATGGCGCGACATCACCGCCGCCGAGTTCCAGCGCGACGTCGTGGCGCTGGCCAAGGGCTTCGTCGCCGCGGGCATCGAGCCCGGCGACAAGGTGGCCTTCATCGCGCGCACCACCTATGAATGGACGCTCGTCGACTTCGCGCTCTTCTTCGCCGGCGCCGTCATGGTCCCCGTCTACGAGACCAGCTCCGCCTCGCAGATCTCCTGGATCGTCTCCGACTCCGGCGCCATCGCGGTGCTCGGCGAGTCGGCCGATCACGCCGCCCGCATCGCCGAGGTCCGCGGCGAGCTCCCGCTCGTCCGCGAGGTGTGGAACATGGATGCCGGTGACCTCGACGTCCTCCGCCGGGGCGGCGTCGACGTGGCCGACGCCGAGATCGAGCGCCGCCGCAGCCTCGCCGTCGGCTCCGACATCGCAACCCTCATCTACACCTCGGGCTCGACCGGCCGACCCAAGGGCTGCGTCCTCACGCACAGCAACTTCGTCGAGCTCGCCCGCAACTCCGCGAAGAACCTCGAAGAGCTCGTCTCCGAGCCCGGCGCCTCGACCCTGCTGTTCATCACGACCGCGCACGTCTTCGCGCGCTTCATCTCGATCCTCGACGTGCACGCGGGCGTGAAGACGGGTCACCAGCCCGACACGAAGCAGCTCCTCCCGGCGCTCGGCTCGTTCCAGCCCTCGTTCCTCCTCGCCGTCCCGCGCGTGTTCGAGAAGGTCTACAACTCGGCCGAGCAGAAGGCCGAGGCCGGCGGCAAGGGCAAGATCTTCCGCGCCGCGGCCCACACCGCGATCGAGAAGTCGACGCTCGAGCAGGAGGGCAAGAAGGTGCCGCTGGGCACCAAGATCAAGTTCGCCGTCTTCGACAAGCTCGTCTACGCCAAGCTCCGCGAAGCGATGGGCGGGCGCGTGAAGTACGCCGTGTCGGGCTCTGCGCCCCTCGGTCCGCGCCTCGGCCACTTCTTCCACAGCCTGGGTGTGACGATCCTCGAGGGCTACGGTCTCACCGAGACGACCGCCCCGGCGACCGTCAACACCGTCAAGAAGTCGAAGATCGGCACGGTCGGCACGGTCATCCCCGGTGTCGGTGTGCGCCTCGCCGAGGACGGCGAAGTCGAGGTGCGCGGCGTGAACGTCTTCCGCGAGTACTGGAATAACCCCGAGGCGACCGACGCCGCGTTCGACGACGGCTGGTTCCGCACGGGCGACCTCGGCTCGTTCGACAGTGAGGGGTTCCTCACGATCACCGGGCGCAAGAAGGAGATCATCGTCACCGCCGGCGGCAAGAACGTCGCGCCGGCCGCGCTCGAGGACCCGATCCGCGCGAACCCGATCGTCAGCCAGGTCGTCGTCGTCGGCGACCAGAAGCCGTTCATCGCGGCGCTCGTCACCCTCGACACCGAGATGCTCCCGACCTGGCTCGCGAACAACGGTCTGCCCGCCGACATGTCGCTGGCGGATGCCGCGAAGAACAGCAAGGTCCGCGAAGAGGTGCAGACCGCCGTCGACCGCGCGAACAAGACCGTCTCGCGCGCCGAGTCGATCCGCAAGTTCACGATCCTCGACACCGAGTGGACAGAGGACAGCGGCCACCTGACCCCGAAGATGAGCATCAAGCGGAACGTCATCCTCGACGACTTCGCCGATGCGGTCGAGGACATCTACACGGTGCCCGTCAACACCACCAACGTGTCGCTCGGCTGACGCCGCGCGTTTCGACTTGCGGCTGGCGCCGCTCGCTCAACGACCGGTGAGGGGCTTCCCCACCGGTCGTTGAGCGTCTGGGGGGAACCCTCGCCAGTCGTTGAGCGACGAGCGCAGCGAGGAATCGAATCGGGTCAGGCGCTCAGAACCAGTCGCTCTCGCGCACCTCGCGCATCGCGGTGCGGCGGTCCTCGGGACTCAGGCGCGACAGGTACAGCATGCCGTCGAGGTGATCGGTCTCGTGCTGCAGCGCCTGGGCGAGCAGCCCGTCGCCCTCCAGGACGATCTCGGCACCGTCGAGGTCGATGCCCTCCACGCGCGCCCACGGGTGCCGCAGCGCGTCGTGCCAGAGGCCGGGGACCGACAGGCATCCCTCGCTCACCGGTTCCGGCTCGCCGCGCACCTCGACGAGCACCGGGTTCAGGATGTAGCCGATGTCGCCGTCGATGTTGTAGCTGAAGGCCCGGAGTCCGACGCCGATCTGGGGCGCCGCGACGCCCGCACGCCCGGGAAGGGCGACGGTGTCGACGAGATCCTGCACGAGGGCGCGGATGCCGTCGTCGATGTCGCCGATCGGCTCGCTGACGGCCCGGAGCACGGGGTCGCCGAAGAGGCGGATCGTGCGGACGGCCATCAGGCGGCGGCCTGCGTGCGAAGACCCTCGACCACGGTCGCCGCGAGCTGGCGTGCCGCCTCGCGTGTCTCGGGCTGGAGGTCGCGGAACGCGATGGCGCTCCCCGCGGCGATGTGCGGGTCGTACGGCATCCGCACGACCGCGCGCACGCGGCTGCGGAAGTGCGCCTCGAGTTCCTCGGCGCGCACGAGAGCCGCGCCCGGGCGCGCGGCGTTCAGCACGACGACGGCGCTGCGGACCCGGTCGGCGTAGCCGTTGGTCTCCAGCCAGGTGAGGGTCTCCGAGGCGAGGCGCGCCTCGTCGACGCTGAGGCCGGCCACGATCACGAGCGTGTCGGCACGCTCGAGCGTGGCGCTCATGACCGAATGGACGATGCCGGTTCCGGTGTCGGTGAGGACGACGGAGTAGAAGTGCGCGGCGATCTCGGCGACGTCCTCGTAGTCGGCGTCGCTGAAGGCCTCGGAGATGTGCGGGTCGGCCTCGGAGGCGAGCACGTCTAGGCGCGTGTGGTCGCGCGCGACGATCTGGGAGATGTCGTTGAAGCCGTGCACGTCGTCGCGCGCGCGGATGAGGTCGCGCACCGTCTTGCCGCTCGGGCGTCCGATGCGCTCGGCGAGCGTGCCGCGGTCGGGGTTCGCGTCGACCGCGATGATCCGGTCTTCGCGGGCGTCGGCGAGAGCCATGCCGAGGAGCGTCGTGACGGTCGTCTTGCCGACGCCGCCCTTGCGCGAGAGCACCGGCACGAAGCGGGCGCCGCCGGCAAGAGGTGCGGCGATGCGGCGGTCGAGGGCCTTCCGCGCCTGCGCGCGGCGCCCGTCGCCGAGGTTGATGCGGCGTCCGGAGAGGCGGTAGACGAGGTTCTGCCAGGTGCCCTCGGGCTCGGGGCGGACGACGTGCGCCGGGTCGAGCAGCCGGTCGGGGGTGAGCAGGTCGGAGCTCTCCCGGTCGGCGTCGAAGTCGCCGAGGCGCCGCGACTGGAGCGTGATCTCCGAGGTGCGCGGGCGCACGCGCTCGGCGTGGTCGGCGTCGGGGACCGCGATCGCGGAGGCCGCATCCGGCGCGGGCGCCGCCGGGAGGGCGGAGGCGGGCTCGGCCGTGTACGCGCGCGAAGCACCGAGCGTCGCGTCGCCGCCCACGATGTCACCGCCCACGACGTCGTCGTCGACGAGGTCGTCGTCGTCGTCGGCGTGCGCGGGGAGCGTCACGTCGACCTGAGCGGTCGCGCCTCCCACGATGCCGATGCCGGTCGTCTCGGCGCCCACGGGGCCCTCGAGGACCCCGTTGTCGGCGTCGTCGGCCGGATTGTCGTTGCGATCAGACGCCACGGTGCACTCTCCCAGATCTTCCGAGGGCGCGAACGCCCCGACCCAGGCTAGTCGGCGGGTCGGATGACGACCAAAAGATCGCCGGCCTCGACCGGTGCCGTCGCGGCGATCGCGAGGCGCTCGATGACCCCGTCGACGGGAGCGGTGATGGCGGCTTCCATCTTCATCGCCTCGATGGATGCCACGGGCTGGCCCGCCTGCACGCGGTCGCCGACCGCAGCCTTGAGCGTCACGACACCCGAGAACGGCGCCGCGACCTGACCGGGCTTCGACGTGTCGGCCTTCTCGGCCTGACGCGTCTCGACGTCGATCGACCGGTCGCGGACGAACACGGGCCGCAGCTGGCCGTTGAGCGTCGTCATGACGGTGCGCATGCCCTTGTCGTCGGCTTCGCCGATCGCCTCGAGGCCCACATAGAGCTGCACGCCGCGCTCGATCTCGACGACGTGCTCGGCACCGGGAGTGAGCCCGTACAGGTAATCGGCCGTGTCGAGGACGCTGAGGTCGCCGTAGGTGTCGCGCACCTCGCGGAACGCCTTCGTCGGCCCGGGGAAGAGGAGCGTGTTGAGCGTCGTGCGGCGGGTCGCCGAATCGGCATCCAGCGCTGCGGCATCCTCGTCGGAGATCTCGGTGACGCCCACCCGCACGTTCCGACCCTGCAGGACCTTGCTGCGGAAGGGCTCGGGCCAGCCGCCCGGCAGGTCGCCGAGCTCGCCCGCCATGAAGCCGACGACCGAGTCGGGCACGTCGTACTTCTCCGGGTTCGCCGCGAAGTCGGCGGGGTCCGCTTTCACGGCGGCGAGGTGGAGCGCGAGGTCGCCCACGACCTTCGACGAGGGCGTCACCTTCGGCACGCGGCCGAGGATGTCGTTCGCCGCCGCGTACATGTCCTCGATGAGCTCGAAGTCGTCGGCGAGGCCGAGCGCGATCGCCTGCTGGCGGAGGTTGGAGAGCTGTCCGCCGGGGATCTCGTGATGGTACACGCGGCCGGTGGGGCCGGGCAGGCCCGACTCGAACGGACGGTACAGGTGCCGCACCGCCTCCCAGTACGGCTCGAGATCCGACACCGCCTGCAGGTCGAGGCCGGTGTCGCGCTCGGTGTGCGCGAGCGCGGCGACGAGCGCCGACAGCGACGGCTGGCTCGTCGTCCCCGACATGGGCGCCGCGGCCGCGTCCACGGCATCCGCCCCCGCCTGGCTCGCCGCGAGGAGTGTCGCGAGCTGGCCGCCCGCCGTGTCGTGGGTGTGGACGTGCACGGGCGCGTCGAACCGCTCGCGGAGGGCCGTCACGAGCTTCGAGGCGGCGGCGGGGCGGAGGAGCCCGGCCATGTCCTTGATCGCGATGATGTGGGCGCCCGCGTCGACGACCTGCTCTGCGAGGTTCAGGTAGTAGTCGAGCGTGTAGAGGCTCTCACTCGGGTCGAGCAGGTCGGCGGTGTAGCAGATCGCGGCCTCGGCGACGGCGGTGCCGGTCTCGAGGACCGCGTCGATCGCGGGACGCATCTGGGCGACGTCGTTGAGCGCGTCGAAGATGCGGAAGATGTCGACGCCCGACGCCGCCGCCTCGCGGACGAACGCGTCGGTCACCTGCGTCGGGTACGGGGTGTAGCCGACCGTGTTGCGCCCGCGCAGAAGCATCTGGATCGCGACGTTCGGAAGCGCCTCGCGCAGGGCGTCGAGCCGCTCCCACGGGTCTTCGCCGAGGAAGCGCAGCGCGACGTCGTACGTCGCCCCGCCCCACGCCTCGACGGAGAGCAGCTGCGGCTCCATGCGGGCGACGTAGGGCGCCACGGCGAGGAGGTCGCGCGTGCGCACGCGGGTCGCGAGGAGCGACTGGTGCGCGTCGCGGAACGTCGTCTCGGTGACGGCGAGCGGGGTCTGCGCGCGCAGCTGCGCGGCGAAGCCGGCGGGACCGAGTTCCTGGATGCGCTGACGCGTGCCGGCCGGCGGCGTCGTGCCGAGGTCGATGTGCGGCAGCTTGGATGCCGGGTCGACCGTGAGCGGGTTGTCGCCGTTCGGGCGGTTGACGGTCGTGTCGGCGAGCCAGGAGATGATCTTCGAGCCGCGGTCCTTCGAGGGGCGGCCGAGGAGGAGCTCGGGGCGCTCGTCGATGAAGGAGGTGCTGAGGTCGCCCGCGACGAAGGCCGGGTCGTCGAGCACGGCCTGCAGGAACGGGATGTTCGTCGAGACGCCGCGGATGCGGAATTCCGCCAGGGCACGGCGCGAACGCACGACCGCCGCGGCGAAGTCGCGGCCACGGCACGTGAGCTTCGCGAGCATCGAGTCGAAGTGGGGGCTCACCTGCGAGCCCGCGGCGGTCGTGCCGCCGTCGAGGCGGATGCCGGCGCCGCCGGGCGAGCGGTACGTCGTGATCTTGCCGGTGTCGGGGCGGAAGCCCTGCGTGGGGTCCTCGGTCGTGATGCGGCACTGCAGCGCCGCGCCGCGCAGGTGGATGTCCTCCTGGTGCAGGCCCAGGTCGCCGAGGGTCTCCCCCGCGGCGATCCGCATCTGCGACTGCACGAGGTCGACGTCGGTCACCTCTTCGGTGACCGTGTGCTCGACCTGGATGCGCGGGTTCATCTCGATGAAGACGACTTCGCCCGTGCGCGGTCCGGCGGTCTCGAGGAGGAACTCCACCGTGCCGGCGTTCTCGTACCCGATCGAGCGGGCGAAGGCGACGGCATACCCGTGCAGCGCGGTGCGGACATCGTCGGCGAGGTTCGGCGCGGGGGCGATCTCGATGACCTTCTGGTGGCGGCGCTGCACCGAGCAGTCCCGCTCGAACAGGTGCACCGTCTCGCCGGTCTTGTCGGCGAGGATCTGCACCTCGACGTGGCGGGGGCGCTGCACCGCCTGCTCGAGGAAGACGCGGGCGTCACCGAAGGCGCTGTCGGCCTCGCGCATGGCCTCGGCGATCGCGGGGGCCAAGGCATCCTTCGTCTCGACGCGGCGCATGCCGCGCCCGCCGCCGCCGGCGACCGCCTTGACGAAGATGGGGAAGCCGATGTCGTCCGACTGGCTGAGGAGGAGGTCGACGTCGTCGGATGCCGGAGTGCTCCGCAGCACCGGGACGCCCGCGGCGATCGCGTGCTCCTTCGCCGTGACCTTGTTGCCGGCCATCTCGAGGGCGCGGGCGGGCGGACCGATGAAGACGATGCCGTTCTCGGCGGCCCGCGCGGCGAGATCGGGATTCTCCGAGAGGAAGCCGTAGCCGGGGTAGATCGCATCGGCGCCGGACTCGAGCGCGACCCGGATGATCTCGTCGACGTCGAGGTAGGCCCGCACGGGCTGACCCTTCGTACCGATCTGGTACGCCTCGTCGGCCTTCAGCCGGTGCAGCGAGAAGCGGTCTTCGTACGGGTAGACCGCGACGGTCCGGGCACCCAGCTCGAAGGCGGCGCGGAAGGCTCGGATCGCGATCTCGCCGCGGTTCGCGACCAGGATCTTTCGGAACATGCTCACCTCGTGGGGGAGAGTGCGATGCGCGACATCACGCATCGGGCTGCCTGAGTGTCCTCACAGCCTAGGGGACGGTAACGTAGAGCCTCGTGCACGTACTCTCCGTCTCCTCGCTCAAGGGGGGTGTCGGCAAGACGACCGTGACGCTCGGCCTCGCCTCTGCGGCGTTCGCCCGTGGCGTGCGGACTCTCGTCGTCGACCTCGACCCGCAGTCCGACGTGTCGACGGGGATGGACATCCAGGTCGCCGGGCGCCTCAACGTCGCCGACGTCCTCGCGAACCCCAAGGAGAAGGTCGTCCGTCAGGCGATCACCTCGAGCGGGTGGTCGAAGGTCCACGCCGGCACGATCGACGTCATGATCGGGAGCCCCTCGGCCATCAACTTCGACGGTCCGCACCCGTCGGTGCGCGATGTCTGGAAGCTCGAAGAGGCCCTCGCGACGATCGAGGCCGACTACGACCTCGTCCTCATCGACTGCGCGCCCTCCCTCAACGCCCTGACGCGCACCGCGTGGGCGGCATCCGACCGCGTCATCGTGGTGACCGAGCCCGGGCTCTTCTCCGTCGCCGCCGCCGACCGCGCACTGCGCGCGATCGAGGAGATCCGTCGTGGCCTCTCGCCGCGCCTGCAGCCCCTCGGCATCGTCGTGAACCGCGTGCGCCCGCAGTCGATCGAGCACCAGTTCCGCATCAAGGAGCTCCGCGACATGTTCGGCCCGCTCGTCCTCTCCCCCCAGCTGCCCGAGCGCACGTCGCTCCAGCAGGCGCAGGGCGCGGCGAAGCCGCTGCACATCTGGCCCGGCGACTCCGCTCAGGAACTCGCGGGCGACTTCGACGCGCTTCTCGACCGCGTCATGCGCACCGGCCGCATCGCCGCCGGCGAACAGCGCGCCTGACCACGCCTCGCTGATCGAGTGCCGCGGCGGAGCCGTGGTGTAGGGAGATCACGACGCAGCCGCCGTGTATCGAGCTCCGGAGAGCTCCGCCGAGATCAGGCCGAGCGCTGCGCCCGACGGGCGGCCAGCTCGTCGACCGGGTCGGGCACCTGCGGGTCGAAATCGACGAGCGTCGATTCCACCTCGTGCAGCACCTTGCCCACGGCGATGCCGAAGACACCCTGCCCGCGGCTGACGAGGTCGATGACTTCGTCGTTCGAGGTGCAGAGGTAGACCGAGGCGCCGTCGCTCATGAGGGTGGTGCCGGCGAGATCACGGATGCCGGAGGCACGCAGCTGCTCGACGGCGGTACGGATCTGCTGCAGGGAGATCCCGGTGTCGAGGAGGCGCTTGACGAGCTTCAGCACGAGGATGTCGCGGAACCCGTAGAGTCGCTGCGATCCCGAGCCGCTCGCCCCACGGACGGTCGGCTCGACGAGCTCGGTGCGCGCCCAGTAATCGAGCTGGCGATAGGTGATGCCGGCGGCGCGGGCCGCGACGGCGCCGCGGTAGCCGACCTCGTCGTCCATCTGCGGCAGCCCGTCGGTGAAGAGGAGCTCGGTGGCGAACGTCGGCTCGGCGGGTCCCGCTGCGGATCCAGCTGCAGACCCACCCACGGGCGCATCATGCGCGGTCATCGTCGCCTCCAGCCGAACTCTGTTGTGCTTCCACGGTAGATGAGGGTGACCCCACCGGCAACGACATCCGCTCTCGCGCCCTCGGCGTGTCGCGCGCGGACCCCGCGCCCGGTCACGGGACGAGACGGTCGAGCGCCGCCGTCACGAAGCTCGCGCGCACCTCGTCGAGTCGGCGCAGGAGCTCGGGTGCGAGCTCGCTGGCGCGGGCCCGTGACCCGCCGTCGGTGCGACGCAGGAGCGGCGCGAGCGCACTTCCGACGAGCGCGACCTCGCGCTCCGCCGCCTGCCGCATACCGCGCACGTGCCGCGGCTGGATGCCGTGGGAATCGAGCGCGACGAGGGCGCGGAGCACCGTGAGCGCGCGTTCGTCATAGGCGTCGGATGCCGGGACGATGCCGGCGCTCACCGCGTCGTCGAGGAGGGCGGGCGCTGCCCCGGCGGCGGCGAGGAGCTCGTCGCGGCGGTACCGGCGCGGCGCCTCGAGGATCGACGGCGGAAGGGTGACCTCGGCCTCGCCGTCGTGCGCGTCGAGGTACTCGCGGATGCGGGCGAGCTTGAAGTCGTGGTCGCGCTGCAGCGTCAGCGCGGTGCGCACCCGTGCGACGTCGGCGGGCGTGAACTTGCGGTAGCCGGCTTCGGTGCGCAGCGGCGTCACGAGCCCCTGGTCCTCGAAGTAGCGCAGCTTGCTGGCGGTGAGGTCGGGGAACTCGGGGGTCAGCCGCGCGAGGACCTGACCGATGCTCAACGGCCCCGTGGCCGAGGCCCGGCCGCGGGGTGCTGCTGCGGGGCTCACGCGCCCGTGCCCCGGTCTGCCGGCGAGACGAAGAAGTTGAGGCGGAACTTGCCGATGCGCACCTCGGCGCCGTCGTTGAGGACGGCGCGGTCGACGCGCTCCCCGTTCACGTACGTGCCGTTGAGCGAGCGCTGGTCGACGATCTCGAAGAATCCGCCCGTGCGGGTGACCTCGGCGTGACGGCGGGAGACCGTGACGTCGTCGAAGAAGATGTCGGCTTCGGGATGACGGCCGACCGTGGTGACGTCGGTGTCGAGCAGGTAGCGCGCGCCGGCCGTCGGTCCGGAGCGAACGAGCAGCAGCGCGGACCGCGCGGGCAGTGCGCCGATCGCCTCGATCTCGGCCTCGGTCAGGTCGCTGCCGAACGGGATGAACGACAGATCGGAGTCGTGTCCGAACGTCTGCGTCGAATCGACGGCGCGACCGCCGTCCGCGTCGCGTCGGATGTCGTCTGCGCCGGCATCCGCGGCGCCGTCACGATCGTTCTCGTTCACGCTGGCCTCCCTCCTGTTCACCCTAACGGATGCCTCCGAGCTGGAAACCCCCGCGGCGCGATCGCGAGGGCTCGGCCCGCAATGTTGCACCGTGTGCCCGCAATGTTGCACCGTGTGACAGGCGCCGCGCGGCGCCGTGACCTCCCGCCATAGCCTGGCCTTCCGACCAACGAAGGAGTCCCACCGTGTCCACGCCGCAGAACCGCCTCACGCCCATCTCGGTGCGTCAGGGCGCGCTCTGCATGTGCGTGCACGGCGGCGCCTGCTCATCGTTCGCGCCCGGCCACGCGGTGCACCTCATCCAGGCGCGCCTGGCCTCGGCGACGCCGACCGAATGGGTCGACGCGATCGTGACGACGACGGATGCCGCGGAGGGCAGCATCCTGGTGCATACGCTCGACGGGCGCGCGCAGGCGCTGTGGAACGGCGCCGGGGCCGCCGCGGCGGTCGAGATCGGCACGCCGGTCGCGTTCCACCCGCGCTATCACGCGCTGTCGGTCGGCGGCACGCTCTTCAACGCGCTCGCCCTCTGACCGGACGTTTCGACTCGGCGCTGCGCGCCTCGCTCAACGACCGGGGACGAGTCCGCGGCGGTGTGTATCGAGATCAGGCGGTGACCATCGCGGAGCGCGTGGCGGAGCAGGCATCCATGCACGCCTTGCACGCCTCGGCGCACATCTTGCAGACCGGGCTCTCGTCGGCGTGCATCATGCACTCGTCCATGCACATCTGACACATGGCGATGCACGCGTCGAGCATGGCCATCATGACGGCGGGGGTCATGCCCTGCATGCGCAGCATCGAGCGCATCATCGTGTTGCACATGTCCGCGCAGTTCATACAGGCCGGCGCGCAGTCCATCAGCTGCATCGAACAGACGGTGCACGCCTGCTCGCACGCGGCGCACGCGTCGAGGCACGCCTGCATCACCTGCATGTCCATCGCGGGCATGCCGTCCATCGACGCCATCTTCTCGGACATCGCGTTCATCATCATCGCGTCCATCGGGTCCCAGCTCTCTGTCGGAGACGGGCCACGGGACCTGCGGCTGGAGTGCGCGCGTCGCAGGCCGCCCGCCTGCGGCCACGGTACCGCGCCGCGCCGCTCCGCGACAGGCTCACGTAGGCTCGAGAGGGTGATGTCACAAGGAATTCACACGCCCCGTCCCCTCGCCCGTCTCGGCGCCGCCGCCACCGCTCTCCTGGCCGCGCTGGCCCTCGTCCTCCTCGCCTCCCCGGCCTATGCGCACGACGAGCTGATCGGCTCCGACCCCGCCTCCGGCGCACAGGTCGATGCCCTTCCCGCGGAGATCACCCTCACCTTCAGCGGCGTGCTGCTCGACGAACCCGGTGCGGCGGAGGTCGTCGTGACGGATGCCGCGGGTACCGACCTCACGGCATCCGACCCTGTCCTCGACGGCACGCGTCTGACCCAGCCGCTGCAGGGCGACGCGTCGGGCGAGGTCACCGTCATCTGGCGCGTCGTCTCCAGCGACGGGCATCCGGTCTCCGACCAGTTCACCTTCACCGTCGGCGACGGCTCGGCGGTCGCACCCACCGGCACCGCTCCCTCGCCGACCGAGACCGCGCCGGCGAGCGACGACGAGGGCGTGTCACCTGCCGTCTGGATCGGCGTCGGCGTCGCGATCTTCGCCTCGCTGATCGGCGTGTTCGCGGTCACCTCGTCCGCGAACCGGCGTCGCCGCGAGGACTAGGCTGGAGGCATGCCTCATTACAACGTCGTCGTCCTCGGCGCGGGCCCCGGCGGGTATGTCGCGGCCGTCCGTGCCGCTCAGCTCGGCCAGTCGGTCGCCGTCATCGAAGAGAAGTACTGGGGCGGTGTCTGCCTCAACGTCGGCTGCATCCCCTCCAAGTCGCTCCTGAAGAACGCCGAGGTCGCGCACACCCTGAACCACAAGGCCGACTTCTTCGGCATCTCGGGTGAGTGGTCGCTCGATTACGGCGCCGCGTTCGACCGCTCGCGGGTCGTCGCCGACGGGCGCGTCAAGGGCATCCACTACCTGATGAAGAAGAACAAGATCACCGAGTACGACGGGCGCGGCTCGTTCACGGGCCCGAAGGCCATCACGGTGACCAAGGCCGACGGCACCGCCGAGGAGCTCACGTTCGACAACGTGATCATCGCGACCGGCTCGACGGTGCGCCTCCTCCCCGGCGTCTCGCTCAGCGAGAACGTCGTGACGTACGAAGAGCAGATCCTCTCCCGCGAGCTCCCCGGATCGATCGTCATCGTCGGCGCGGGCGCGATCGGCATGGAGTTCGCCTACGTCCTCACCAACTACGGCGTGAAGGTCACGATCATCGAGTTCCTCGACCGCGCCCTCCCCAACGAGGACGCCGACGTGTCGAAGGAGATCGCGAAGCAGTACCGGAACCTCGGCGTCGACATCCTCGTCTCCACGAAGGTCGAGTCGGTCGTCGACTCGGGCGACAAGGTCACGGTCACCTACACCGACAACAAGAGCGGCGCCCAGTCGTCGATCGAGGCCGACAAGGTGCTGATGTCGATCGGCTTCGCTCCGCAGGTCGAGGGCTTCGGGCTGGAGAACACCGGTGTGAAGCTCACCGATCGCGGCGCGATCGAGATCGACGACTTCATGCGCACGAACGTCGAGGGCATCTACGCGATCGGCGATGTCACCGCGAAGCTGCAGCTCGCCCATGTCGCCGAGGCGCAGGGCGTCGTCGCTGCGGAGACCATCGGCGGCGCCGAGACCATGGCGCTCGGCGACTACCGCATGATGCCGCGCGCGACCTTCTGCTCGCCGCAGGTGGCCTCGTTCGGCTACACCGAGGCGCAGTACAAGGAGACCGGCCGCGAGTACAAGGTCGCGACCTTCCCGTTCATGGCGAACGGCAAGGCGCACGGCCTCGGCGAGCCGGTCGGCTTCGTGAAGCTCATCGCAGATGCCGAGCACCTCGAACTCGTCGGCGGTCACCTCATCGGCCCCGACGTCGCCGAGCTCCTTCCCGAGCTCACCCTCGCGCAGAAGTGGGACCTCACCGCGCTCGAACTGGCGCGCAACGTCCACACGCACCCCACGCTGTCGGAGGCGCTGCAGGAGGCCTTCCACGGCCTTGCCGGTCACATGATCAATTTGTAATCTGGCAACCACGACTGACGCCGCCCCATCGAAGCCGGGGGCGGCGTCAGTGGTTTCCGGGGGCAGCGCGTCTCGTCCGCGAGACCGCGCAAATGTCACGAATAACGCACGGGAAGCGTGCATTCGCGCGGTCTCGCGGAGGGATGGGGCACGTCAGGCGCCGAGGGCGCGGCCGAGTTTCGACGCGGATGCCGCGGGTCGGCCGCCCGCGGCGGCGACCAGCGCGTCGGCGGCGGCGAAGAGCGCCGCGCGGCCCCGGGCGTCGGCGGGGGCGGCGGGGCCGAGTTCGAGCTCCCATTCGCGCCAGGTGCTCGAGGCGCCTCGGCGCACGTCGGTGGCCGTGACGTGGTCGTCGACGAACTCCGCGACGAGCGCGCCCGCGGCATCCTGCAGCGCATACGCGACCCGGGCGTTCCGGATGCGGGCGATCACGGCGAAGGGCGGCTCCGCGACGCCGGCGAGTGCCGCGACGACCTCGGCCGGGACGAGGGGATCGGCCTCCGGATCGGCCGCCTCGTCGAGGGGCCAGTGCGTCTCGAGCTTCCCCTCGCGGGTCGCCTGCTTGATGTGCCAGCCCTCATCGGGGCCGCCCGTACGGCGACGAAGGGCGGTCGCGGCGCGCGCGAGCGCGGCATCGGCCGTGTCGAGATAGCGGGCGTCGAGCGCGCGCTCCTCGGGGGCTCCGACGCGCGCGACGCCGGGGAGCGCCGCCCAGTCGGGCAGTGCCGCCTCGGCATCCACGTCGTACTTGCGCTCGATCTCGAGGGACCGCGCGCCCGCTTCGTGCTCGGCGCCCACGCGATCAGTCGTTGCGGATGGCGTCGGGGTCGATGTCGTCTTCGGCTTCGAAGAAGTAGAAGTCGCTCGAGGTGGGACCGTCGCCCTCACCCGTGTTGTCGAGGCCGCCGCGGCGCATGTAGACGACCTGCGTTTCGCTGTAGGGCATGACGAGCGAGTCCTCGGTCTCGTCGTCGAGGGGCAGGACCTGGCCGTCGAGCGGGCCGCCGTGCAGTCGTGCGATCGCCATGTGAACCTCCTGGGTTGGGATGCCTCCAGCGTAGTCCCGGGGGCGCGATGTGCGTTCGAGGGCGCCGATCTGCGGGTCGCGTGGCGGCGCACCCGCGTTTCGGCGCCCTCGAGCGGGCGGGCCTCAGTGGGTCGGGAACCCGAGGCTGATCTGGCTCTCGCTCGGGTCGGGCCAGCGGGTCGTGACGACCTTGCGGCGCGTGTAGAACTGGAACGCCTCGGGACCGTACATGTGCGTGTCGCCGAAGAGCGAGTCCTTCCACCCGCCGAAGGAGAACGCGCCCACGGGGACGGGGATCGGGACGTTGACCCCGACCATGCCGACCTCGATGTCGAACTCGAACTGCCGCGCGGTCTTGCCGTCGCGCGTGAAGATCGCGGTGCCGTTCGCGTACCGGTTGCCGTTGATCAAGGCGACCGCCTCGTCGTACGTGTCGACGCGGACGACCGAGAGCACCGGCCCGAAGATCTCCTCGTCGTAAACGCGCATGCCGGGACGCACGCCGTCGACGAGCGAGGGGCCGATGAAGAAGCCGTCGCCGGGGATGTCGAGCTCGCGCCCGTCGACGACCACTTCGGCGCCCTCCCCGGCGGCACCCGCGACGAATCCGGTGACCCGCTCGAGCGCGTCGCGGGTGATGAGCGGGCCCATCTCGATGCCGGGCTCGGTGCCGTCACCGACGGTGACCTGCGGCATCCGCTCGGCGACCTTCGCGACGAGTGCGTCGGCGACATCGCCCACCGCGACGACGACCGAGACGGCCATGCAGCGCTCTCCGGCCGAGCCGTAGCCGGCGGAGATCGCGGCGTCGGCAGCAGCGTCGAGGTCGGCGTCGGGCATGACGATCATGTGGTTCTTCGCGCCGCCGAGCGCCTGCACGCGCTTGCCCTGTTCGGCGGCCCGCGTGTAGATGTACTTCGCGATCGGCGTCGAACCGACGAACGAGACCGCGCCGATGATCGGGTCGTCGAGGATCGCGTCGACCGCCTCCTTGTCGCCGTGGACGACATTGAGGATGCCGGCGGGAAGGCCCGCCTCAGCGAACGCGTCGGCAAGCCACACGGCGGCCGAGGGGTCGCGCTCGCTGGGCTTGAGGATCACCGCGTTGCCCGCGGCGATCGCGGTCGTGACCATCCACAGCGGCACCATCGCGGGGAAGTTGAACGGCGTGATGCACGCGACGACGCCGATCGGCTGCCGCACCTGGTGCACGTCGACGCCGGCGGCGACCTGCTCGGAGTACTCGCCCTTGAGGTGGTGCATGAGGCTCGTGCAGAACTCGACGTTCTCGAGACCGCGCGCGACCTCGCCGAGCGCGTCGGGGACGGTCTTGCCGTGCTCGGCGGTGATGATGCGGGCGAGTTCCTCGGCACGCGAGGAGATGATCTCGCGCAGGCGGAACATCACCTGCTGCCGCTTGCCGAGACCCGTCTCGCGCCACGCGCGCTGCGCGGCCTGGGCCGTCCGCGCCGCCTCGTGGACGAAGTCGGCCGAGGCGAGGGCGACCTCGCCGGTCTGCACGCCGGTCGCGGGGTTGAAGACGAGGCCGGTGCGCCCGTCGGCGGCGACGCGGACGCCGCCGACGACGTGCGGGATGGCGGTCAGCGGGCCGGTCGCCGCGGCGGCCTGGTCGATGGTGGGAGTGCTCATGGTGGGTGTCCTCCGGTTCGTTCAGACGTGGGCGGGCTGGGCGGAGGCCGCGGCGGATGCCGGGGCTGCCGATGCGTCCTGGGCGGGATCGTAGCCGCGCAGGGTGCCGTCGGGTGAGGCGAGCTTCGCGACGAGGGTGCAGTCCTTGCCGCCGAGTCCCTCGGCGATGAGCTCGTCGAGCTGGGCGAGGGCGAGGGACGCCGCGGGCAGGTGCACCCCGGTCGTCTCCCCCGCCCGTACGGCGAGGCCGCAGTCCTTGCGCGCGAGGTCGACCGAGAACGTCGCGTCGAAGTTGTTGTTCGCGGCCGACTTCTCGAGCACTCCCGGCACGGGGTACCAGGTGCGGAGCGGCCAGGAGTCGCCCGACGAGACGCGCGCGACGTCCCAGAAGACCTTCGCGTCGAGGCCGAGCTGCTCGGCGAGCTGCGAGCCCTCCGACATCGCCATGACGCCGATGAAGAGCATCATGTTGTTGACGAGCTTCGCCGCGATGCCGGCCCCGGCCTCACCGCAGGCGATGACGTTGCCGGCCATCGGGGCGACGATCTCGCGGGCGCGCTCGACGTCGCCCGGCTCGCCGCCGAGCATGAAGGTGAGGGTTGCGGCCTCGGCCCCGGCGGTGCCTCCGGAGATCGGCGCGTCGACGAACGTGAGTCCGCGTGCGGCCGCCTCGCGGTGGCACCAGCGCGAGGTCTCGACGTCGACCGTGGAGGTGTCCATGAGGAGGGTCTGCGGCTCGGCGTGCGCGAAGATGCCGTCCTCGCCGCCGTAGACGGCGCGGACGTGCTCGGGCTTCGGCAGCGACGTGAGGCAGGCGTCGGCGCCCGCGAGCGCCGCGGCGACCGAGTCGACGATCTCGATGCCGCGCGCGCGGGCGGCGTCGGCGGCCACGGGATTGATCTCGACACCGCGGACCGTGTGCCCCGCGTCTACGAGATGTGCGGCCATGGGCGTACCCATGCGTCCGAGTCCGATGAAGGCGATGGTGGCCATGGTGGTGCTCCCTGCGTCGATGGAGGTGCGGTGGATGTCGTGAGGAACGCTCCTCGTCGAGCGTGTCCCTTCGGCCACTGTAGACACGGCATCCGCTGCGGATCAATGCACACCGCCACGGCGTTCTTGCACGATGAATGTGCGCTGGTGCACACTGTTCGGGTGCAGACCGCCACCGTCGAACCCCCGCTCGACGCCCTCATGACCTTTCTCGCTGTCGCGCGCCTCGGCCGCTACACGGCGGCCGCCGACGTGCTCGGCGTGAACCACTCGACGGTGTCGCGGCGGATCGCCGCGCTCGAGAGCGCGATGGGCGGGCGGGTGCTCGTCCGCACCACCGGCGGGTGGGAGGTCACCGATCTCGGGCGTCGCGCCGTCGCGATCGCCGAGCGCATCGAGGGGTCGCTGCGCGAACTCGTCGACGGCGACGACGGAGACCCCGTGCACGGGATGGTGCGCATCTCTGCGCCGGATGCCTTCACCGCCGTCTTCCTCGCGCCCGCGATGACGCGCCTGCGCCGCGCGCATCCGGGGCTCGCGGTGGAACTGCTCTCGGCGACGCAGCGCGTGCGGCAGAACCGCTCGGGCGTCGACCTCGAGATCGTCGTCGGGCGCCCGCAGGTGCTCCGCGCCTACGCGACGCCGGTGTCGTCGTACGCCCTGCGGCTCTACGCGACGCCTGACTACCTCACCGAGAACGGGACACCGGCGACGGTCGCGGACCTGGCCGGCCACCCGCTCGTCTACTACGTCGAATCGTCGCTGCAGGTCGACGAACTCGACCGGGCGCTGCAGGAGCTCCCCGCCTCTCCCCCGTCGGTCCGCTCGACGAGCGTCTTCGCGCACGTCGAGGCGACGGCGGCGGGCGCGGGCATCGGCATCCTTCCCGACTTCCTCGGCGACGCCGACCCGCGTCTCGTGCGAGTGCTCGACGGAGCATGGGCGCATCCGCTCGCGTACTGGGCGGTCGCCCGCGACGAGGGGCCGCGCAATCCCGCGGTCGCGGCGACCCTCGAGGCCCTCGGCGAGGCCCTCGGCGAGGACCTCGCGTCCACTCGACGACCGGCGGGAGGTGCCGCGTGAAGCCGTTCCTCCTCCTCGCGACGCGGGCCGAGGACGTGCCCGCCGACGAGGAGTACGCCCTCTTCCGCCGCTACGCGGGGCTCGCCGAGCACCAGCTCGTCCGGCACCGGCTCGAGGCCGAGCCGCTCGGCGACATCGACCTCGACGACTGGTCGGGCATCTTCGTCGGCGGCGGACCGTTCAACGCGTCGGACCCGCCCGAGAAGAAGTCGGCGGTGCAGCACCGCGTCGAGGCCGAGATCTCCGCGCTGCTGGATGCCGTCATCGCGCGCGACTTCCCGTTCTTCGGCGCCTGCTACGGCATCGGCACGGTCGGCACCCACGAGGGCGCCGTGATCGACGGGACCTACCGCGAGCCCATCAGCGTCATCGAGGTCACGCGCACGGCGGTGGGCGCGGATGATCCGCTGCTGGCGGGGCTCCCGGATGCCTTCACCGCCTTCGTCGGGCACAAGGAGGCGATCTCGGTGCTGCCGCCGTCGGCGACGCTCCTCGCGACCGGGGCGGCCTGCCCGGTGCAGATGTTCCGGGTCGGGCAGAACGTCTACGCCACCCAGTTCCACCCCGAGCTCGACGTCGAAGGGATCTCCACCCGCATCCGCGCGTACGCGGACCACGGGTACTTCGCCGCGCACGAGCTCGACCTCACGCTCGCGGCCGTCCGCCGGGCGCCGGTGACGCACACGGGCCGGCTCCTCCGCACCTTCGTCGAGCGCTACGCCCGCGACTGACCCGGCGCGTCAGAGGAGCGGGCGGGTGTGCCAGATGCGGTCGATGTAGTCGCGCATCGAGCGGTCGGACGAGAAGAACCCGGTGCGGGCGACGTTGAGGATCGCCGCATGCGTCCAGGCATCCTGATCCGCATACGCCGTATCGACCTTCGCCTGCTCGGCGATGTAGGACGAGTAATCGGCGAGCACCATGAACCGGTCGTCGTAGAGCAGGTTCGACACGATCGGCTCGAACACGCTCTTGTCGCCGCCCGAGAACGCACCCGACGCGATGAGGTCCATCGCGCGCCGCAGGTTCTCGTCGCCCTGGTAGAACTCCGTCGGCTTGTACCCCTTCGCCCACAGCGCCTCGACCTCGGGCTCGCTCATGCCGAAGAGGAAGAAGTTCTCGTCGCCGACGAGTTCGCGGATCTCGACGTTCGCGCCGTCGTCGGTGCCGATCGTGAGCGCACCGTTCAGGGCGAACTTCATGTTGCCGGTGCCGGATGCCTCCTTGCCGGCGAGCGAGATCTGCTCCGACAGGTCGGCGGCGGGGATGAGGCTCTCGGCGAGGGTCACGTTGTAGTTCGGCGGGAAGAGGACCTTCAGGCGCCCCTCGACGCGCGGGTCCTCGTTGACGACCGTGCCGACGGCGTTGATGAGGTGGATGATCCGCTTCGCCATGACGTAGCCGGGAGCCGCCTTCGCGCCGAAGATGAACGTGCGCGGCGTGACGTCGGAGGCGGCGACGCGCCCCGAGATGATCTGTTCGTAGAGCGTCACGATGTGCAGGAGCTTCAGCATCTGGCGCTTGTACTCGTGGAGGCGCTTGACCATCACGTCGAGCATGTGTCCGTCGCTGATCTCGAATCCGTCGCGCACGCGCAGCACCTCGCCGAGGTGACGCTTGTTGGCGGCCTTGACGTCGGTGAAGGCCTTCCGGAACACGGGGTCCTCGGCGTACGACTCGAGCTCGCGCAGGCGCTCAAGGTCGGTGAGCCAGCCGGTGCCGATCGCCTCGGTAATGAGCTCCGAGAGCCCGGGGTTCGCGAGGCGCATGAAGCGGCGCGGGGTGACGCCGTTCGTGACGTTCGTGAACTTGCCGGGGTAGAACTCGTTGAAATCGGGCAGCACCTTCTCGCGCAGCAGCTGGGAGTGCAGCTCCGCGACGCCGTTGACCTTCGAGCCCGCGACCGTTGCGAGGTACGCCATGCGCACGCTCCGCTCGGGGAACTCGCTGATGATCGACATATTGCGGATCTTGATCTCGTCGTCGCCGTAGCGCTCGCGCACCTCGGCGAGGAACTCCTCGTTAATGCGGTAGATGATCTCGAGGTGCCGGGGCAGCAGACGCCCGACGAGGTCGACCGACCACACCTCGAGCGCTTCGGGAAGGAGGGTGTGGCACGTGTACGCGAAGCACTTCTGGGTGATCGCCCACGCGGCATCCCACTCGAGCTTCTTCTCATCCACGAGCACGCGCATGAGCTCCGGGACGCCGATCACGGGGTGCGTGTCGTTCAGCTGGAAGATGACGCGGTCGGGCAGGTTCTCGAGGTCGAAGCCCGGCGCGAGCATGTGGTCGAGGAAATCACCGATGGATGCCGCGACGAAGAAGTACTGCTGCTGCAGGCGCAGCTCTTTGCCCTGCGGCGTCGAGTCTTCGGGGTAGAGCACCTTCGAGATCGTCTCGGCCTGGGTCTGTGCGCTGACGGCGTCTTGGAAGTCGCCCGAGTTGAAGACCCGCAGGTCGAACGAGTTGGTCGCCTTCGCGCCCCACAGCCGCAGCGTGTTGACGCGCCCGTTGAGGTAGCCGGGGACCATGTAGTTGTAGGGCACGGCCTGCACGTTCCACGCCGGCACCCAGCGGGTGCGGGTTGTGCCCTCGTCGTCGTAGGTCTCGGTGTGGCCGCCGAACGAGATGGTGCGGGCGAACTCGGGGTGGGGGAACTCCCACGGCGAGCCGAGCGTCAGCCACGCATCGGGCTGCTCGACCTGCTGGCCGTCTTCGAAGGTCTGGCGGAAGATGCCGTACTCGTACCGGATGCCGTAGCCGATGTTGGGCACCGACATGGTCGCGAGAGAGTCGATGAAGCACGCCGCGAGGCGGCCGAGACCGCCGTTGCCGAGGCCCGGTTCGACCTCCTGCGCGCGCAGATCGTCGATGTCGATTCCGCACGAGGCCATCGCCTCGGTGGCGATCTCGGTGAGCCCCGACGCGAGCAGGTCGTTGTCGAGCTGACGTCCGAGGAGGTACTCGGCGGAGAGGTAGCAGACGCCCTTGGCCTGGGTCTCACGCTGGCGGCGGAGGTCTTCGAGCCAGCGCGCGACGAGGTAGTCGCGCACGGTGAGGGCGAAGGCGAAGTAACGGTCGTTGTCGCTGGAGGCCGACAGCGGCACGCCGCGCTCGTAGTTGAGGTTCCGCAGGAACTGGCGGACGAAGCCGTCGACCGTTGAGGCGGGGCCGGTGACCGGCGCGAGCGCGAGGGGGTGCGTCGCGACCGCGCTGTTGTTCGAAGTGCTGTGCTGCGGAGTGGGCTCGGGTGTGCTCTCGGATGCTGTCACGTAGTCAAAATACACACTGCGACGCTCGGGTGTGACCGTTCCCAGCCAGGAGAATCGGAGAATTTACACGGTCGTTCGCGCGCGCGACGCGATCAGCGCGGGCGACCCGATCAGGCGGACGCGTCCTCCTTCTCCTTCTCGTCCGCGTTTTTCTCCGCTTCCTTCTCCACCGCTGCCGCGCGCTCTGCGGCGAGGGCGTCGCGCGCACGGTTCAGGTCGGCGGATGCCGAGGCCACCGCGTTCTCCGCCTGCTGCACGCGACGCTCGGTGAAGGTGCTCGCTCCGTACCGCTCCCGGACCCGGTCTCGGCCCTCGAGGACGAGTGTGTAGATGTACGACGAGGCGATGAGGATGACCTGGGCGGAGAGGTTGATCCACAGAAGAAGGGCGATGAGGCTCGCGAAGGTCGCGAGCAGCGGGTTCGAGGTCGCTCCCCCGACGAACAGGCCCGAGAGCTGCTGCAGCACCGTGAGGCCGACCGCGCCGAGGAGCGATCCGGTCCAGAGCGCCTTCGCCGAGGGCTTGATGCCCGAGAGCACACGGAAGAGGACCGCGATCGCGACGGCATCCAGCGCGAAGGTGACGAAGATCGCGAGGAGGCGGCTCCCCCACCGGATCGAGGCGTCGGTCTCGGGCACGCCGAACCAGCCGGCGACCAGGCCGAGCCCGGCCGTGCCGAGGATCGTGGCGGCCGCGGACAGCACCAGCGCGCCGCCGGCACCGATCGCGAGGGCGAGGTTTCGGAGCATCACCCAGTAGAACGGGACGTCGTCCACCGTCTCGTCGCACATGAGCCGGATCGAGGTGCGCAGCGACCCGATCGCGCCGATCACAGCGCCGACGAGACCGATGATCGCGATGATGCCCGCGATGGAGAGGCCCGCCGGCGCGTCGATGCTGTCGAGTTTGATCAGACCGTTCTCGCCGACGAGACCGGGGACGGCGCGATTGACGGCATCGATGAGCGCCTGCCACGCCTCAGGGTTGCCGGCGAGCCACAAGGCCGCGATCGAGAAGCCGAGAAGCACCGCGGCGAAGATGCTGAACAGCGCCCGGTACGTCACGCTGTCGGCCAGCATCGCGCCGCGCCGCTCGCTGTAGCGCAGGAACGCACGGACAGGGGTGAGCGACAGAGCCTTGGCGGTGATGCGCGCGATGTCCATGCCGCTCAGGATATTGCGCGGTGTCCCACGACGAGAGGGTCTTGACAGGGCGGGGTCGCTACGACCTCGGCATCAGCACCCAGGTCGTGCCGGTGAGCGTGAGCGCCGCCTGGTCGCCGCCGGAGTATTGACTCGACTCGATCGTGACGATGCGCGAAGACTGCTGCAGCGCGGCGACGAAGGCCTCGAGCTGCGGACGATCACCCTGCGCGGTGAGGGTGAGCGGAACGTCGACCAACGCGCCGCTCGACGGGCCGGAGATCTCTACAGCGGCGGGGGCGACGTAGAGGGATGCCGGCGCGAACCGGAGGTCCTTGACCGTGACACCCGCGGAGGTCGCCGCGGCGTCGATCTGGTTGATGAGTTCCTGCTGCGCTCGACTCGCCGGGATCTCCTGCTGCTTGGCAGCGAGATCCGCCGAGAACTCCCCCAGACGTTCGTTGTCCGCCGCCAGTGCGTCGTTCTTGGCCTGTTGCACGTCGTTGAGCTGCGTGAGCGACGCCGTCTGCTCGTTCGCCGCGTCGATGCGGTCGAGCTGGGGCTGGACGCCCACGAGCCACCCGCCGAGGACGATCGCGACGCCGAAGACTCCGATGACGATGAGGGTCAAACGGTGCTTGTCCATGGTCTCACTCCCCCGCGGACGTCGCGTCCGCGTCATCGGTCGTCTCGGAGCTCGCCGCATCGGGCGTCGTGGTCGCCGCGAGCCCGAGAGCTTCGTGCAGCTGCGCGATCTGCTCGGCGTCGAGCGCGGTGACCCGCTGTGTTCCCCCGAGCGCGCCCGAACCGAGTTGAACGACCCCGGTGATCAGGTAGCCCGACTCGTTCGAGGCGACCGCGTCGACGGTGGCGCTCACGTATCCCGTCAACCGGCTCAGCGCGTTCAGGAGAGGCGTGGGCGAATCGAAGCGGGCGGCGTTCGCCGTGAACGAGATCTCGATGACACCGGGCGCGTCGAGCCCCGTGGATTCGATCGAGGGCCCAGCATCCGAGACCCCCTTGACGGTGATGGACTCGGTCGCGAGAGTCACGTCCTCCGGCAGGACGGAGTCGAGCTCGGTCATCAGTCGTGACCAGTCCGCCTCGGAGTACAAGGCGACCAGCTCCGCACCCTTGTAGGCGCCGAGCTGAGACTTCACCGAAGATACTTCGCTGTATTGCTTCTGCTCGTTGATGAGGACCTGCGCGCGAGTGCGTTCGGCGGTCAGAGCGTTCTCCGCGCTCATCGCCATCATCGCCACGGCGAGGCCGGCGACGACCACGAGCACGAGGAGCGCCAGCACCCCCGCGATGAGCTTGCGCTCTGTCGCCGCGTGCCGACGACGCGTCTCGACGATCGGGGGGACGAGGTCGACGCGAGCGACCGAGCGGACTGCTGTGCTGACGTGTTCGACATCGCCCTCCAGCGGGCTTGTCGTCTCGGGGCGTTGGCGCTGGCGGCGCTCGACGGTCTCGGTGGTCACTTGCGGCCTCCCTTCGCCGCCTTAGCGGCCTTCTTCGGGGCGCGGGCCGACGCCTTCACGGCCGCGCGTTCCGCCTTCTGCTCGCTCTTGGTCCCCGCCTTCGCGCCGATGGTGAGGCCGAGCGGTGCGGCGATTTCGAGCGCCCATTGGTCGATGCCGCTCTCACGCAGCTTCGGGTTGACGGTGAACGGCCCGAAGGGGTTGCCGTACGTCGTGGGCACCTCGAGCGCGCGAGAAAGGACGAGGGTGAGGCCGCCCAGTCGGCTTCCTCCACCCGTGAGCACCACGCTCGACACCGGAGCGTGAGGGTGCGCATTCGCCCAGAACGTGAACGTGTTGCGAATACTGTCGATGAGGCCGGCGACGTTCTCGCGGAGCACTGTCTCGGCATCCACATCGCGCGGCGTCGCCGCGCCGCCCTGCAGCCCCCGCGCGATCTTGTCCTTCTCCGCCTCTGCGAACCCGACCCCGAGCGCACGCTCGATGCTGCGCGTGATGTCGTCACCGCCGCTCGCGACGATGCGGACGAACTGAGGGGCTCCGCCGGTGGAGATCACGACCGTCGTGCTGGAGGCGCCGATGTTGATGATCGCCTGCGTGCCGCGCTGCGACCCCGGCAGGAGGCGGAGGAGCGAGAAGCCGGAGAAGTCGATCGCGTCGATCGAACGACCGGACCGTTCGATCGCGTTGACCGTCGACTCCAGGCTGCTGCGCACCGTCGCCACCAACAGACCCTCCTGCTGGATCCCCGATGCGCTCTCCACGTTGCGCAGCGGCAGGAAGTCGAGGATCGCGTCATCGAGATCGATCGGCACCTGCCCCTCAACCGCGAAGCGCAGACTCGTCTTGCGACGCGGTCCGCTGAGCACGGGCAGGCTCACCTCGCGCACCACGACCTTGCGGTTGCTGATCCCGAAGACGACCTTCTTCGTCGTGAACCCGCCCACCTTCCAGAGCTGTCGGATCGCCGTGATCGCACGCCGCTGGTCGACGATCTCGCCGTCGAAGATGGTGCCTTCAGGCACCTCGACCGCGGCGAAGCGGCTGATCGTCGGTCGGGTCGAATACGGTGCATCGACTTGGACGCCGCGAATCCCGCTGCGGCTGAGATCCAGCGCGACTACTCCTGCCATATGTGCCTCCCGGCCGTGGGGTGTATGTGGTGGTGCGCGAGCATCAGATGATCCCCGTCGCGGTGAGGTAGGCGTCGGCGATCGCCTCACCCGCGAAGACGCCGATCCAGGCACCCGCGATCATGAAGGGTCCGAAGGGGATTCGGGACTTGCGTGTTGCGCGCCCGCCGATCATGAGCACCACGCCGACCAGTCCGCCGAGCAGGAAGGCGCTGAAGCCGCCGACGATCAGCGCCGCCCAGCCCAGCCAGCCGAGCAGCATCCCGAGGACGCCGGCGAGCTTGACGTCGCCGAACCCCATGCCGCCGGGATAGGCGATCGCGAGGATCCAGTACAGCGCGAAGAGCACCGCCGCGCCGATCGTCGCCGTGAGCAGCCGGATGTAGTCGCCGGTGAGGATGGACGCCAGAGCGAGCAGCGCGGCGGTCACGAGATAGCTCGGCAGGACGATGGCGTTGGGAAGCCGGTGGTGGTCGAGGTCGATCAGGGTCAGTGCGATGCCGACGGCTGCCCAGTACAGCAGAGCGGGCAACAGGCCGGCGGGGTATAGGCCCCCGTATGCTCCTGCCACCACGAGCCCGAAGGCGACGCCCGCGCCCGCCTCGACGAGCGGATAACGCGCGGAGATCCGCGTGCCGCACGCACGGCACTTCCCACGGAGGACGAGCCAGGAAACGATCGGGACGTTGTCATACCACGCGATCTCGTGACCGCACTCGGGGCATGCCGAACCGGGGCGGACGACGCTGAGCCCCTGTGGCACCCGCCAGATGACGACGTTGAGGAACGAGCCGATCAGCGCCCCGAACAGGAACGCGAGCGGGATGCCGATGGCGGCAGGCACAAGAGGATCGGTCACGGAGCGGCTCCGCTCGCATCGAACGCGGCAGCACTCTCGACCCACGTCGTGACGCCGTAGGTCGTCGTCACAGGGTTGAGGAACTTCGGCGGCGCCTTGAACTTGAACCTCTCGTCGTACGTGTACGCCTTGATGTAGCCGTTGTTGATCACGCCACCAGAGCTCGTGCCGACGGGGCCGCGGTACTTCTGCGCGATGGCTCCCAGCACCGTGAGGTTGCCGCGCTTGCCGCCGACGCTGTAGTTCTGCACCTGGAACGTGTGCGCGACCGACAGGATCGCCGCGTGGATCGTGCGGTCTTTGCCGAGGATGGGCTTGTTCGAGCTGTTGACCGGATTGTAGACCCAGACCGCGTTGTTGCCGACAAGTCCGAGGATGTCTTCCTTGCTGTCGACGTAGGTGACGTCCCCGACGACGAAGACGTAGTTCTCGGCCGCGATCGTGGACGCGCCCTGGAACGACCCGCTGACGAAGGCGTCTCCGGAACGGCATCCGTAGGGCGTCGGGTCGGCCGCCACTTCGCCCGTGATCGGATAGCCCCCCGCTCCGAAGGTCCACCCGCGGCGCCCTTTGTCCTTCGCGGTACTCGTGCAGGTGAAGCCTGACGGCGTGGCGCCGGGCGCCCAGTAGTTCTTGTCACCAGTGACCGCGGGCACGTTCTGCACGTACATGACGTTGTTCTCGGGTACTGGGATCGTCGCGCCACCGACAGCACCGAGCTCGGCCACCTTGCCGCACTCATCCGGCGCGGACCCCTCGGTCGCGGCAGCGTTGGCGATGCGTGTCACCTTCGTGAAGGGGGACTTGATATTGACCGTGCCGTTGGAGAAGAAAGTGAACTGTGTTGGACCGGTGTAGAGGCACCCGGGTCGAGGCACGTCGCTCTCGGTCAGGTCGGAGCGTGTCTCCTTTTTGAGCTCGGAGTTCGTCGCCGGCATGCCGATGACGCCGTCGCTGCGAGTCGGGTAGCCGGAAAGCGTGAACTTCGCTGCGGCACATCCCCCAGTGTTCACGGTGATGGGAGTCTTTGTGTTCGCCGTCGTCACCGTGCCCTCGAATCGGGTGCCGCAGGTGCGGATCGTGTCGTTGGAGTGCACGGGACCCGTGATCACGTCACCCGAGGCGAACGTGATCTCGTTGCAGTCGCTGGCGGTGCGCGTCTCCCACGCGTACTTCAGGACCGTGCGTGTGTCGGGGTCCTTGTAGCACCCCTTGTCGGGCTTGCCGACGATGTCGGGATCTTGCACCTCGTAGTCGGTGAAGTAGAGGAAGTCGATGAAACCCTGTTGCTTCAGGTCAGCGGTGACGGTGCGGGTCACGTCGCCGACCTTGCCCGTCGATCGCACGCGAATGCGTCCGGTCGTCGCATACTTCGCGTTGTCCACCTCGTAGCGGAACTGGGCGCGGCCGTCGCTGCCGTTCACGGTTCCCCACGTTCCGCCCGCACCGATCCCGAACGCCGGATTCGCGTTCGACCCGCTCGGCGTGGTCAGTACGCTCCCGCTCTCTTTCGAGAACGGAGCCGCGGAATTGCCGAACCGGTAGTAGCTGGTGTCGGCGGAGAGGTGCGACTGATACTCGTCGACGCCGGCATAGGCGGCAGCGAGGGCGGCGTTCCAGTCGGCATCCTCCGATGCCTGCCGTGCCCCGTTGACGGAGACCGCGACGAGGATCGCCATGAGCATCGACAGCAGCGCACCGACGGCCATCACCATCACGAGCGCCGCACCGCGGTCGTCCGCGAAGCGATGCGCACCTTCTTCTCTGAGGCGTGACATCACTTGACCTCCACTCTGGCGACGCCGAGGTTCGGCAGTCCGACCACGTTCTGAATGGCCACCGGGGCGGTCCGTCCGCTGCCGTTCGCCTGGACCTGCATGCTGATCTGGACGCTCGCGATGTTCCGTCGCTGATCTTCGGTGAGGCTCGCGCCCGCGGCGGGCGTCAGAGCGTTGCCGTCTTTGTCGAAGTAGCGAAACAGGGGGCGTGAGGAGTCAGGGGCAAGGAGGGAGCGCGCGATCGTACGCGACGATGACGCCGCCGACTGGAACTTCCAGTAGATCTTGCCGGACCGGTAGGCCGCCCACCGCGTCTCGACGAGTTCATTGGCGGCATTGCGGGTGAACGAGACGCGGACGGGCGCCGGGTCCACGGAGCTTTCGGCGTCGATGAACGCGGCCATGTCGATCTTCTCGGCGCCGGCGAAGGTGAAGACGGGCAGGTTCAGCGTCTTACCTGCCTCGGGCAGTTCGGTGCCCGCACGCACGATGCGGGTCACTTCGTTCATAGCGGTGGACGCCATGCGGGCGCTCTCGGTCGCCCCCTCCTGGTCGGAGAAGGCGCGCGACGTCGTGACGAACATCGTGGCGACGAGCGCGATGAGGATGCTGGACACTCCCATCGCCACGAGCAGCTCGATGAGCGTCAGCCCGCTGTCGCGGCGGTTCTGCGATCGCGCGATCATCCGGCCACCCTCGGGTCGAGGGTGACGCGGGCGCCGCTGACCTCGCCCCCGTTCAGCACGGTCACGCCCGATGTGAGGAGGGTGGACTTCGCCCCCGACGACGCGCCGCGGTAGATATTCCAGGTGCCGTAGGGCAGCGCGATCGTCGCGCCATTCGATACGACGATGTCGGCGAAGGTATAGGTGAGCAGGTCCGGCGTCTTCGTCCCAGACGTGGTGACCGCCGCGCAGCCGGGATCTCCCGGTCCACCGCCGACATAGACGGCGGTGAGATACTTGCCCGTCCCGGCGATGCTCGCGAGCTTCACCGTTCCCATCGCGACCGATGCCGAGACGGTGCCGGCGGGTGCGGCGGCCACAGGATCGGGCCGAACGCCGAACTTGGTCGCGTCGGCGACCCACCGACCGGGGTCGGGTGCAAGGCAGCTGGTCGCCGGGCTGTCGGGAGCCTCGACGTAGGTGCCCGCGACGATGCTGTAGCCCGACGCGACGGGAAAGCGGCTGACGGGGACCACGCCCGCGGGCTTCGACAGGGTGACCGGGAAGGCGCCGTAGGTGGAGAGAAACGTCGCCGAGAGGTTCGTGGGCAGCGAGGGCACGGGTGTCGTGCCGCCGGCGAACGTCAGGCGGAAGGTCGCCGCACGGTCGTAGGCGAAGCTCACGCGCGAGGAGCCGCCGGCGGTGACCGACACGCCCGCCTTCGGAGCGGTGAGCTGGGCCTGATTGATGAAGCCGCTCTTGTTGACGATCACGTCGTACTCGCCCTCGGGCACCTTCAGGAGGTAGGCGCAGCCGTCGCTGTCGGTCGTGACCGCATCAATGCCCGGGGACGGGTCGAGGGTCACCGTCGCGCCGCTGACGCCCTCGCCGTAGGCGTCGATGACGCCGACGAGCACGGTGCCCTTCGTCGGGTCGTTGATCTTCGCGCGCGGGGTATACGCGGTGTCGCTGTAGACAGGGCGACCGCTCATGTTGTCCCACGTGACTTCCACGGTCACCTTCTTGTACGAGAAGCTGCCCGACGCCGCGCCGGCCTCGCACGTGACGGTCGCGCCCGTGCTGGTGGCCCACGACCACGACGTGGCGATCTCGAACCGGTCACCGTTGAGCGTTGCGGTACGCGTCTCGTTCTTGACGTCGAACACGGTCTTCGCCGAGCGGATCAGGTCGATCTGCTGCGAGGCGAGGTTCGCGGCCACGATGCGCGCGCGGGTGTCGCGTGACATCGTCATCGCGGACGTCAGCACATAGAGGAAGCCCGTAGCGATGACCGCGAACACGATCATCGCGACGACGACCTCCACCAGGGTGAACCCTGCGTCCTCGTTTCGGGCCGAGAACCGTCGGTGCACGTGAGCCTCCCTCCGTGTCGCACCGTGGGTAGAGCGCTGTGCCTGCGCGGATTGCTCCGCGCAGGCACAGCGTTCGATCGCACCGATATCAGGGTTTCGTCGTCCACTTCTTCGCGCCATCAGCGCTCGTGTAGCTGTACTCGTTCTTCACGCCGTAGTCGACATTGGTGCCGGTCACCGTGTAACCGTCCTTGGTGATCGCAGAGACTGTGATCGTGTTTCCGTCGCTGGCGCTGAACTTCTGCGTTCCGACGGAACCCTGGACGGCCGCGGTGGCGCCGATCTTCCCAGTGGCAGGGGTAGACGTCAGGCTCGCGTAGGCGCCGTTGTTCGCCTGCGCGGCCTGCTCGACCGCGAGAATCGCGTTGTTGACATCCGACTCGACCGACGACTTCCAGGCGCCGGTGCGCATGTTGAGGAAGACGGGGATGGCGATGGCGGCGAGGATGCCGATGATGATGACGACGACGAGGAGCTCGATCAGGGTGAAGCCCTTTTCGCCGTTCTCCTTCTTGGCGAGCGTCTGCGCGACGATCTTGTTCATGAAGATTCCTTCGATTCCAGGGGGATGGTGTGGGTCCTGCTGTGGTGCTTCGGTCTCCGGGGTGTGACCGACATCCGTGACACTAGCGGTTACGGAGGTAAATGAGAAGACTCTAATGTGAATATTGTGAAAGAAGTTACATGCTTTGGATCGACTGGAAGACCATGAACATGGGCATGTACAACGCGACGATCATGAAGCCGAGCAGAGCGCCCATGAAGACGATCATGAGCGGCTCGAGCATCGCGGTCAGTTGCGAGCTCATCGTCTCGACCTCGTCGTCGTAGAAGTCCGCGGTCTTCTCAAGCATCTGGTCGATCGAGCCGGACTCTTCACCGATTCCGACCATCTGCACGAGCATGTCGGGGAAGATCTCGGCCCCACCCAGGGCCTCCGCGATCGGCCGCCCTTCGCGGACTTTCGCCTGCACGGCGTCGAGCGACGACGTGATGACGTGGTTGCCGCTCGTCGCTCCGACGATCGTGAGCGACTGGAGGATCGGCACGCCCGATGCGAGCATCGTCGCGAAGTTCCGAGTGAAGCGCGTGAGGGCGATCTTGGTATTGAGCTTGCCGAACACCGGCAGCTTGAGTTTGAGGGGGTCCACGACCTTCCGCACGGCTTCCGTATTCTTGGATCTCCCCCACCAGATCGCGAACGCGACGCTGGCGACGATGACCACGGGAACGACGATCGGCATCGCGTTCGAGAGGTTGACGAGAAGCTGTGTCGGAGCCGGTAGATCGCTGCCGAGATCGGAGAACATCTTTTCGAACACCGGAACGATGAAGATCAGCATCGCGGCGACACCCAGCAACGCCACGATCAGAACGACGACCGGATACGTGAGCGCCGCCTTGACTTTGCTCCGGAGCTTCGTCTCCGCCTCGAAGTTGTCGGCCACCATCACGAGCGACTTGTCGAGGAAGCCGCCCGTCTCCCCTGCCCGCACAAGATGGACCATGATGGGCGGGATGACGAGCGGGAATTCCTCCAAGGCATCCGACAGCGCCGTACCGCTCTCGACCTTCGCGGAGATTTCGACCACCGTACGGCGGAGCTTCGGATTCTCGGTCTGATCCTTCACGATGGAGAGCGCGCGCAGGATCGACACCCCCGCGCCGACCATCGTCGCGAGCTGCCGGGTGAGCAGGGCGAGGTCCTTCAGCGACGGCCCTCGCTCGAGCCCGGGGATCGCAATCTCCTGCTGCAGGCCGGTTCCCGCGCCCTTCTCGGCGAGCTTGTCGGGCATGACCCCGCGCGCCTTGAGCTGCTGGATGGCCTGCGCCTCACTCGACGCCTCGAGGACTCCCTTCACCGATTTTCCCGAACCGTCGACGCCCTTGTACGTCCACTGCGGCGTCTTCGCGATCGTCGCCATCGTCAGATCCCTCCCGCATCGCCGGCGACCTGGCGGGCGCCCTCAGGCAGCACGTCGCCCATCGCGCCGCGGCCGAGGCCCCGGTTACGCACCAGTTGCTCGAACTCCGTCGCCTCCTGGGCGAGGTCTCGTGCCTGCGCGTGCTCGATCTCTCCGGCGAGCACGAGTCGCGCGAGATCCTGATCAAGCGTGTGCATGCCGATCGCGTTGCCGGCCTGCAGCGCTGTGCGCATCTGGTGGGTCTTTCCCGCACGGATGAGGCTCGCGATCGCGGGCGTCGAGAACATGACCTCGGTCGCGACCGTGCGGCCCTTCCCGCCGGACCGGCGGATGAGCGTCTGCACGACCACTGCGCGGAGGGTGGCGGCGAGCTGCGTGCGCACCTGCGCCTGCTGGTGTGCCGGATAGACATCGATGATGCGGTCGATCGTCTGTGCGGCATCCTGCGTGTGCAGCGTCGCGAAGACGAGGTGACCGGTCTCGGCTGCGGTGAGGGCAGTCGAGATCGTCTCGAGGTCGCGCATCTCGCCGACGAGGATGATGTCGGGGTCTTGGCGCAGCGCGTGCTTGAGCGCGTCGGAGAAGCTGTGTGTATCGGCGCCGATTTCGCGCTGATTGATGATGCCGCGCTTGTGATGGTGGAGGAACTCGATCGGGTCCTCGACCGTCACGATGTGCGCCGCACGACTCGCGTTCGCCTTGTCGATGAGGGCTGCGAGCGTCGTGGACTTGCCGGAGCCGGTCGGTCCGCACACGAGCACGAGACCGCGCGGGAGGTGTGCGAGGTCGATGAGCTCGGGCGGAAGACCGAGCTGCGCGACCGACTTGATCTCGGTCGGGATAATGCGCATCGCCGCGCCGAGCCCGCGCTGGTCCTGGAAGATGTTGACGCGAAAGCGCGCGATGTCACCGACCGCGTACGCAAGGTCGAGTTCCAGCTCGCGCTCGAACGTCTGCAGCAACTCGGCAGGGACGAAGCTCTCGATGACGGACCGAATGCGCGCCTTGTCCCAGCGGGTCGTTCCCGCCACCGACTTCAGTTCGCCGTCGACGCGCACGACCGGTGTCGATTCGGCGACCAGATGCAGATCGGATGCCCCGAGCGTGAGCACCGCGCGAATCGCGGCGACGAACTCGGGGTCGACGTTCTCGATCTGACGACGGAGGACCGCGTCGACCTCGGGAGCGCGCGCGGCCACGGCGTTCTGCGACTCGACGCTCGGGGCCACGGGCTGCGCGGCGAGCGCGTGCGCCCGTCGCCCTGTGGGCGCCGCCGTCGCTGCGAGCGCCGCATCGAAGTCGCGCGGCGGTGCGGCGACAATGCGCTCGCTCTCCGTGGGTGCGGGCCAGGCGTGCGTCGTCGGCTCCGGTTCCGGCGCGGCCGTCGGGGCTTCGATGACCGCCGTGCCGAAGAGCTCGGCCATGGTCCGGTCGATGTCCTCGGGGCTCGAGACGATGTGCACCGAGTCGCGGGCGGGTGCGGCGTCCACGGGCGCGGCATCCGGCGCGGGAACCGTCACCGATGACGCGACGGGCTCCGCGGGGACAGCCGCGGCGGTCGTCGACGCGATCGGCGCGGCGGGCTGTGCGGGCGCGTGCGCCGCGACCGTGGCCGCCGCGCCGGGCAGCGTGATCCCGGGCACGCCGTCGAGGAACGAGCGGAGGTCCGCGTCGACTTCGCGGCCGCCGAAGAGATCGTCGAAGCGCGAGCCGGCGCCGCCGTGGCTGGGGCTGAAGTAACCTTCGTCGTCGGTCACCATGTCCTTCTTTCTGTGTCCCCCATTGGTCGTGTCCGCACTGGTCGAGGCCGTAGATCTGCTGTCGCCCCTAGAGGGTGACGCGCAGAATCTCCTCAATGGAGGTGTGCCCCAGCAGCACCTTGGCCCAGCCGTCTCCGCGCAGTCGCGTCATTCCCGTGGCCTCGGCGTGCCCGGCGATCTCGGCGGCGGGGGCGTTACGGGACGCCAGCCGCTCGATCTCGTCGTCGACGCCCATCACCTCGTGCAGTGCGATGCGCCCGCGGTACCCGGTGTTGGAGCACTGCGGGCATCCCACCGGACGATGCACGACCGGGAGCTCGCCCTCGATCGGAACACCGAGCACGCGGAGCTCCGCTTCCGTGGCCTGCACCTCCTGCTTGCACCGGCCGCACAGGCGCCGGGCGAGACGCTGCGCGACGACGGAGTCGAGCGCCGATCCGACGAGGAACGGCTCGACACCCATCTCGATGAGGCGGGTGACCGAGCTGGGGGCATCGTTCGTGTGCAGCGTCGAGAGCACGAGGTGACCGGTGAGCGAGGACTCGATCGCGATCTTCGCGGTCTCCTCGTCACGGATCTCACCGATGAGGATGACGTCGGGGTCGGATCGCAGGATCGACCGCAGCGCCGCGGCGAACGTCATGCCGGCCTTCGTGTTCACCTGGACCTGATTGATGCCCGGCATCCGGTACTCGACCGGATCCTCGACGGTGATGACGTTGACCGTCGGCTTCGAGATGGTCGCGAGCGTCGTATAGAGCGTCGTGGACTTTCCCGAACCGGTCGGGCCCGTGACGAGGATCATCCCGTACGGCTTCGAGAAGCTCGCCGAGAAGACGTCCATGTTGCGATCGAGCATGTTGAGGTCGGCCAGCTGCAGGCTCGCGACGGGCGAGTCGAGCACACGGGCGACGACCTTCTCGCCCCACACGGTGGGAAGCGTCGCGACACGCAGGTCGACCGTGCGCCCGGTGTGGGAGACCGAGATGCGACCATCCTGGGGCTTGCGCCGCTCGCCGATGTCGAGCTCGGCCATGACCTTGAGCCGGCTGATGACACCGGGGATCATCGAGCGCGGCACGCGCTGCACGGTCGTGAGCACGCCGTCGATGCGGTACCGCACGCGCAGTTCGTCGCGACCGGGCTCGATGTGGATGTCGGATGCCCGGTCGGTGATCGCCTGGCTGATGATGAGGTTCACGAAGCGGATGATCGGGGCTTCGTCGGTCCCCTGGTCGCCGACGTCCTGGCTCCACGGGTCGACCTCGGCCTCGGCTCCCCCCGCGAACGCGGAGGTCAGCTCTTCGACCTCGGAGTCGACGCGGTGGTAGCGGTCGATCGCGGCGAGGATCGCCTCGGGCTCGGCGACGACCGAGACGATCGGCGCACGCACGACCGCGGCGACGTCGTCGAGCACGACGACGTTCTGCGGGTCGGCGAAGGCGACGACGATGCGGTCGCCGGCGCGTGAGATCGGCAGCGCGATGTTGCGGCGCGCCATCGCGTCGGGAACGAGGGCGACGACGCTCGCGTCCACCGCGAACTCTGTGAGGTCGACATACGCGAGGCCCAGCCGCGCGGCGAGCGCCACGGCGCGCTCTCGGGGAGTGGCGGGTTCCGGCTCGGGTTGAGGTTCGGGCTCCGGCTCGAGTTCGTGCCCGGGCTCGGGTTCGTCGTGGTGCTCCGGCTTGAGTTCGTTCTCGACGAGCGTTGGGGCACTGTCGATGCGATGCCCGGCAAGAGCGCGGAGTTCCTCGGCATCCTCGGCCTGTCGCGTCGACGACGCGAAGGAGGCCAGCCAGTCGATCGCACCGAGCTCGTCGTCTGCTTCGGGCACCACGGACGCTTCGGGCACCACGGGCGCTTCGGGCACCACGGGCGCTTCGGGCACCACGGGCGCTTCGGAGATCACGGGCGTCTCGGGGAGCGCGCGTGTGTCGGGGAGCGCGGGGTCCGCCGCCGGCAGAACGCTGTGGTCGACGGCGCCCTGGGGAGCGTCGAGGACGGCGACGGACTCCGCCGACATCTCGCGTTCCGTCTGCTCGCTGAGCGACGGCTCGGCGACGGCACGTACGCGCGTGCGGCGCGGGAGCGGTGCGAGACCGTTCCGGGGCGCGGAATCTGAGGTGACCCGCGTCGACGGAAGCGGGGGCGGGGGTGCCAGGTCGAGGTTGATACCCGATCCGGTCAGAAGCGCCTGCCAGATCAGGTCATCCGTCGACAATTCGGACGAGGGCCGGTCGGTCGCCGATCGCTCCGACGACGCGTCGTTCACCACGGCGGACACATCCTGTCGACGAGGGAGCGGTCGATGACCGCGTCGCGGCGGGCCTTCCCTGCCTGAACGCGTGAAGGTGCGCTGAACATCCACGTGCCTTTCGGGTATGCGAACAGGGCACTCGGCACGGACACGATCCGGGGGGTCTCGTGTTTCGAATGACTGCCTACCGGGGGGATAGGAAGGACACCTGCACCGAGGTGTTGGGAACTGCAGAAGGCCCGCCGCGAGGCTTGCCTCCCGCAGTAATCATGAGAGATCTCTCATGATGGTGTCAATGAGAAACGCGGGTCTCATGTTACTGATGTGTAACGAGTTGACGGATGCCGCTGCCGTCACACGTCCAGGATCTCCAGATCGACCGTGACGACCCCCTCGACACCGATCCCCTCGGCATCCCGCACCGCGCGCTTGAGCGGCAGCACGTAGACCCCACGCGAGGCGTCCGGAAAGATCGAGGTGCGCCAGCGCGAGGAACCGATCGCGACCTCGACCCGCACGGAACCGAAACCGCGCGGCATCCGCGGAATCTCGCGGATCTCCTCGCTCAGATCGGCGGGGAGGGCGACGAGATACCAGTCCTGCTCGCGCGCGGTCCACCGGAAGATCTCGCCCTCGAACATGATGCGCATGTCGGCCAGCGTAGCGTCTATCAGACAGATATAGATGCGTGTTTTCTTTCGCAGAAGCCTTGTCTATATCGTCTTTATGTTCTATTCTTGAGATCAAGAAGCCCCGCTCGTGCCCACCGAATCGCGGGTTCTGTTCCCTTCGGTAACCCCGGAGTGGAGGTGACATGCACGCGCCCGCTGAGACGCAATGGCCCGCACTCGACGACCTCGTCGGGCGCGTCATCGAGGCGCGGCGCGCGGTGGCCGAAGCACAGGCATCCGAAGCCGCTCTGCTCGCCGAGGCCGTCACCGTCATCACCGATCGCACGGAGCTCCTCCGCCGTGAGGCGACAAAGGCCCGCCAAGAGGCGACAAAGGCCAGCCAAGAGGCGACGAAGGCCGCCGGCTACCGTGCCTCTCAAGCCGACCTGCCCTTGCGCGAAGTCTCGCTCGAACTCGCCATGGCCATGCGCGCGTCCGACCGCACCGTGCAGAGCCGGATCTCCGACGCGTGGGGGCTCTGCACACAGTTCCCGACCGCGCTCGCCGCCTGGACCCGCGGCGAAATCGACGCCGGCCACGCGTGGGCGATCGCGCACACGGGGGCGTCGCTCCCCCAGGAGCACCGCGAGCGCTTCGCAGAGCTCGCGCTCGACGTGGCCGCGACCGAATCTCCGACGCGCACGCGACACGCGCTCAAGGCGATCGCCGCGCAGCTGTGCCCCGAAGCCTTCGCCGAGGCTGCCCGCGCAGCGGCCGATGAGCGCGACGTGCGCCTGTACGACCTCGAAGAGGGCATGGCCCGCCTCATGGCCGACCTGCCCGCTCCCCTCGCCCACGCCATCTACGACCAACTCACCGCGCGAGCGCGCGCCACGCTGGCGGTCCGCCAGGAGGACGCGGCGGCGAGCGCGGACCCCGCGCAGACAGAGGCCGCGCAGACGGATGCCGCGCAGAAACACGCCGCGCAGACGGATGCCGCTGACGGGGATGCCGCGAGCATCCGCGCCGCGTTCCCGGCCTCGGCCGATCCCGCGGACCCGGACACGCAGACCTTTCGCACCGAGCCGCGCGCCGGGGCCGAGCCGCGCCGCGGCTACGTCGACCCGCGCACCATGGGTCAGGTGCGTGCCGATCTCTTCTGCGAGCTGCTGCTCACCGGCATCCCAGGATCATCGGGGCCCGACGATCCGCTCGCGAGCATCGACGCGCACATCCAGGTTCTCGTCCCCGCCCTGACCCTCGCGGGCGACGACTCCGGCGGACCGGCGCTCCTCGCCGGGTACGGCCCCGTCGACTCCGACCTCGCGCGACGCCTCGCGGCACGCGCTCCCGGGTGGGATCGCGTCTTCACCGATCCCTGTACCGGCGCAACGCTCGCCGTCGACCGCTGCCGGCCGAACGCGGCCATCACGAGGTTCCTCGCCGCGCGCGACGAGCGCTGCCGTGCACCCGGATGCACGCGTCCCGTGCACCGGTGCGACCACGACCACTCGATTCCCGCGTCGCAGGGCGGCTCGACCTGCGCCGGAAACCTCGCGAACTTCTGCCGACGACACCACACCTGCAAGCACCAGCAGAACTGGCGGGTGATCCAACTCGGCAACGGCGTCATCGAATGGCGCGGGCCGACCGGCCGCCGCTACGTCGACCGGCCACCGTCGATGGTGCGCTTCGTCCCCGCCGCGGGTGATGACCCGCCCGACGTGCCACCAGACCGTTCGGACGAGCGGTCGCGCGGCAGCGCGCGCGACGACCCCGCACCCTTCTGACCGAGTCGGCCCGACATCGCCCGGCTCGCCCGCGACGACAACCTCGCCCGCGCCGCCCTCACCCGCGACAACGACCTCACCCGCGACGACGACCTCGCCCGCGCCGCCCTCACCCGCGAGCGGGATACGTCACGGGTGGATGATCACCGGCGTCCCCGCCGGCAGCTGGGCCAGGCGATCGGTCGCCGGCCCGTCGAGGTAGATGCAGCCGAACGAGTTCGGGCCCGACCGTTCCCGGTAGAAGTGGAAGGCCGTCACGGCGACCTCTCCCCCGTCGAAACCCGGGAGCGTCGGCGACTGGACGCCGAGATACACCAGCGGGTGCCCCTGCGTGTACGCGTACTCCGGCACAACCGTCGTCAGCATCACGAACGTCCGGCCCACGGGCGTCGGCGTCGACGGCTTCCCCCACGCGAAGTCGCTCGCCACCCGCTCCAGTCCCGTCGCGCTCACGATGTCGATCGTCCGCGCCTCGAGATGCACCTCGACGTACGACTCCACGGGACTGAGATCGACGTCGGCGATCCGCAGCCAGCCGACCGCCTGCGCCGAGCTCCCCGACGGCGGCAGACCCTGCCGGCCCGACAGGAGCACCTTCACCCAGTACGTGTCGTGCACCACCACGGGAACCACCGACCCGCCGTACGCGGCATCGTGCGCGAGGTAACCGATCGGCTCCCCCGCCGGGTCCGCGAACACCGGCGCCGCCGCGCGCGGACGCGCGAGCTCTCCCGTCAGCTCCCCGAAGGGATCGTCGTCGATGGGCAGCGCGGCATCCACCGACCACACATCGATCTGCGGCAGCGACTCGAGCGGGTACACCGTCGTGTTCTCGGGCGCGCCCGTGCGGACATCCGCAGTCGTCTCCGTCGGCGACTCGACGGTGAGGCCGGATGCCGGCGACCCGGGCATCGGGTCGACCCCGGGCGACGAGGTCGCGGCCCCCGACGCACCGGGCGCGACGGCCACAGCGACCGCGAGCGCGACCCCGCACAACGCCGCAAGCCCCGTGATTATCCACGGGGCTCGGGGGTGGGTGGTGGCGCGGGGCATGTATCTATGGTCGGCGGGTCAGGCGGCCAGGACAACCCGGGGCACGACGAAGGGGGCCGGGTATGCTCCCCCGGCCCCCTTCACCCCGATCACTCGGGGTGTCTGTCAGGCATCCACTCAGGCGTTCGTCTTCGTACGACGTCCGCCCTTCGCGGCCTTCGCGACCTTCGCCGTCGAGACCGTTCCGGTCACCGCGTCGCTCTCGGCGTGCGTGCCCTTGCGGGCGGCGCGCACCTCGTCGAACGACGTGCCGTAGTAGGCCGCCTCCATGAGGGTCTCCATGTCGGCGATCATCGGCATGCGCGGGTTGGCCGGGGCGCACTGGTCGCCGTAGGCGGCCATCGCCAGGTCGTGGAGCCCGCCGATGAAGGCGGTCTCGTCGACGCCCTGCTGCTGGAACGAGCGCTCGATGCCGACCTTGTCACGCAGCTCCTCCACGGCGCGGGCGTAGCTCTCGACGCCCTCCTCCGGGGTGGAGGCCGGAAGGCCCAGGTGCGCGGCGATCTGCTGGAACCGCTCGGGAGCGACATAGCGCTCGTACTTCGGCCACGCGTTGAGCTTCGACGGCACCCGACCGTTGTAGCGGATCACGTGCGGCAGGTACACCGCGTTCGTGCGGCCGTGCACCAGGTGGTACGTCGAGCCGGTCACGTGCGCCATGGCGTGGACGATCCCGAGGAACGCGTTGCCGAAGGCCATACCCGACATGGATGCCGCGTTGTGCATCTTCTCGCGGGCCTTGATGTCCTCGGCATCCGTCGAGTTCGCCGGAGCGTTCGCGGAACGCTCGATGTTCTCGAAGATCAGCTTGATCGCGTGAAGCGCGAGGCCGTCGGTGTAGTCGTTCGCGTACACCGAGACGTAGGCCTCGGTGGCGTGCGTCAGCGCGTCGAAACCGGCGTCGGCGACGAGGAACTTCGGCAGGGCGGCGGTCAGCACCGGGTCGATGATCGCGACCGACGGGGTCAGCGCGTAGTCGGCGAGCGGGTACTTCATGCCGGTCTCGTCGTCGGTGATGACGGCGAACGGGGTCATCTCCGAGCCCGTGCCCGACGTGGTCGGGATGCACACGAGCTTCGCGAGCTTGCCGAGCTCGGGGAACTTGAACGCGCGCTTGCGCACGTCGAAGAACTTCTCGCGCATGTCGGAGAACTGCGTCTCGGGGTTCTCGTACAGCAGCCACATGACCTTCGCGGCATCCATCGGCGAACCGCCGCCGAGCGCGATGATCGTGTCGGGCTGGAACTCGCGCATGAGCGCGGCCCCCGCCTGGACGCTCGAGAGCTTCGGCTCGGGCTGCACGTTGTCGATGATCTGCAGGTGCACACGGCCCGGGCGACGGTTGAGCACGTCGATCACCTTGTCGACGAAGCCCATGCGGGTCATGCCGCCGTCGGTGACGATGGTGACGCGCTCGATGCCCTTCATGTCCATGAGGTAGCGGATCGCGTTCGGCTCGAAGTAGGTCTTGGCCGGAACCTTGAACCACTGCAGGTTGTTGTTGCGACGACCGATGCGCTTGACGTTCAAGAGGTTCACCGCCGAGACGTTGTTGGACACGGAGTTGTGACCGTACGAGCCGCAGCCGAGGGTGAGGCTGGGCATGAAGGCGTTGTAGATGTCGCCGATGCCACCGAGGGCCGAGGGGCTGTTCTCGATGATGCGGACGGCCTTGACGACCTTGCCGAACTCGGCGATGACGTCCTGGTCGTTGGAGTGGATGGCACCCGAGTGGCCGAGGCCGTCGAAGTCGACCATCTGCCGTGCGAGGTCGATGCCCTCGGCGGGGCTCGAGGCGCGCAGCACCGCGAGGACCGGGGCGAGCTTCTCCCGCGTGAGAGGCTCCTGCGGGCCGACCGACGACACGTCGGCGAGGATGATCGAAGTGTCCTCGGGAACGGTGAATCCGGCCTGCTCGGCGATCCACTGCGGCGACTGGCCGACGACGGTGGGGTTGAGCTTGGCGCCGGCGCAGTTCTCGCTGTCGGCGGTCACACCGAAGATGAACTCCTCGAGCATGCGCTTCTCGGACGCCGACGCGCGGTAGGCGTGCAGACGCTCGAACTCGGCCAGGGCCTCTTCGGCGATCGGCTCGTCGAGGATGACGGCCTGCTCGCTCGCGCACACCATGCCCATGTCGAACGACTTCGACAGGACGATGTCGTTGACGGCGCGACCGACCTTGGCGGTGCGCTCGATGAAGGCGGGGACGTTGCCCGCGCCGACGCCCAGGGCCGGCTTGCCGCACGAGTAGGCGGCGCGCACCATGGCGTTGCCGCCGGTGGCGAGGATGAGCGCGACACCCGGGTGGTTCATGAGCTGACCCGAGGCATCCATCGAGGGCTCCTCGATCCACTGGATGCAGTTCTCAGGGGCGCCGGCGGCGATGGCCGCGTCGCGGACGATGGTCGCGGCGGCGACGGAGCACTTCTGCGCGGAGGGGTGGAAGCCGAAGACGATGGGGTTGCGGGTCTTCAGCGCGATGAGCGACTTGAAGATCGTGGTCGAGGTCGGGTTCGTGACCGGCGTGAGGGCGCAGATGACGCCCACCGGGTCGGCGATCTCGGTGATGCCGGTGATCTCGTCGTGCGAGATCACGCCGACGGTCTTCTGCTTGATGATCGAGTGGGTCACGTGCTCGCACGCGAACATGTTCTTGACGGCCTTGTCTTCGAAGAGGCCGCGGCCGGTCTCTTCGACGGCCATGACGGCGAGCTCGCCGTGGTGGTGGAGCGCGGCGACCGACGCCTTGCGGACGATCTGGTCGATCTGCTCCTGCGTGAATGATGCGTACTCGGCGAGCGCTTCTTGTGCGCCTTCGACCAGAGCATCGATCGAGGTGGACATCTGGGTTTCTCCTACCCTGCGCGGACGCCCTGTCCGCGTCTTCGCATTTCCGGGTCCGAGGGCTCTCGGGCCTGTGAATCCAGTATGCCACGTGTGGTCTGACCACACAAGATCGGATCGTGGGAGAATGCCGAGAGACCCGCAGGCGACGCGGGAAGACGGCTCGGCGAAGAGGACCCGCGATGGCACGGCGGCGACACCGGAGGCATCCCTTCGCCCTCCTGGCGGGCGCCGCGCTCCTCACCCTCGTCGCCGCATTCGTCGTCGTGATCGAGGCCCGCCTGGCGGGAGATGCGGTCGAGCGGCGCCACCTCGACGCGTTCTACGCACAGCCGGCGGATGCCGCAGACGGCGCTCCGGGCACCCTCGTACGCAGCGAAGAGCTCGTCGGACTGCCGTTCGACGCCCGCGCGTGGCGCGTGATGTACCGCACGACCGACGTCCACGGCGACACGGTCGTCTCGACAGGCCTCGTGATCACCCCTCTCGGCGCAGCGCCCGCGGGGGGCCGCACCGTGCTCTCGTGGGGCCACCCGACGACGGGATCGGCGCCCGACTGCGCCCCCTCACGCGGGTTCGACCCCTACGCCCTCATCGAGGGCATGCGGCCCATGCTCGACCGCGGCTACACGATCGCCGCGACCGACTACGTCGGCATGGGCACCGCTGGCCCCGACTCGTATCTCGTCGGCGACACGGGCGGCAACGCCGTGCTCGATGCCGTCCGAGCCGCCCGGCAGCTCCCCGCCGCACACGCGTCGGAGACAGTGGTGCTGTGGGGCCACTCGCAGGGCGGGCAGGCGGTCCTGTTCGCGGCGCAGCGCGCCCAGCAGTACGCACCCGAGCTCGACATCACGGGCGTCGCGGTGGCCGCCCCCGCCGCCGACCTCGGCTCGCTCCTCAGCGACCACATCGACGACATCTCCGGCGTCACCATCGGGTCCTACGCATTCGCCGCCTACGCCGGCGTCTATGCCGACCGCGGGGCGACGCTCGAGAGCATCCTCACGCCCGAGGCGCGGGCGATCCTCCCCGAGATGAACGAGATGTGCCTGCTGACCAACATCGATCGGCTGCACGAGATCGGGCAGCCCGTCGTCGGCCACTTCGTCACCGCCGACCCCGCGACGGTCGAGCCGTGGAAGGACATCCTCGCGGAGAACTCCGCCGGAGCAGTGCCGTTCGCCGCTCCCCTGTTCGTCGCGCAAGGCCTCGCCGACGAGCTCGTCGTACCCTCGGCGACCGAACAGTTCGTGGCGCGTGAGAGAGCGCAGGGGATGGACGTCTCGTTCCACAAGATCGCGGTCGCCGACCACGGCACCGTCGCGTAGCTCGCACTGCCGGCGCTCCTCGCCTGGCTCGACGCGCACAGGCTGTGAAGCAGCGAATGCATCGAAGGAGAAGACCATGACGGATGCCGACACCATCGTGATCGGCGCGGGGGTCGCTGGTGTCACCGCGGCGCGTCTGCTACAGGATGCCGGGCGCCGCGTCGTCGTGCTCGAAGCGCGCGACCGCATCGGCGGCCGCACGTGGACCGACCGGTCGGACGGGCACGTCACCGACCGCGGCGCCTCGTGGATCCACGGCATCGACGACAGCCCCGTCCACGCCGCGGCGCTCGCCTTCGGCATGCCGATGGCCGAGTTCACCGTCGGCGGCTACCAGCCCGACAGCCGCCCGATCGCGCACTACTCCCCCGACGGACGACGACTCACGGACGATGAGGCCGCGCGCTACGTCGCCGACATCCACGCCGTCGACGCGGCGCTCACCTCCGCCATCGCGGCATCCGCGCCCGACGACTCCTACCGCGACGTCACGGAGGCGGCGCTCGCCGAGGTCGGGGGCGCGCAGGGGTGGGATGCCGAGCGCGCACAGCGCGTGCGCGAGTACCTCGAGCACCGCACCGAAGAGCAGTACGGCGTGTGGATCGACGACCTCGGCGCCCACGGCCTCGACGACGACACCGTCAACGGCGACGAGGTCGTCTTCCCCGAGGGCTACGACCGCTTGGCGGCGGGGCTCGCCGCCGGTCTCGCGGGCGGCTCGGGCGCCGGTGCCGGTGCGCTCGACATCCGTCTGGGGCACGCGGTGTCACGCGTGGAATGGGGGTCGGGCGGCGTCACGGTCAGGACGGACCATGGCGCCTTCACCTCCGACGACGTCATCGTCACGGTGCCGGTCGGAGTGCTCCGCGCCGAGGCTTTCGTGCTCGACCCGCCGCTTCCCGACCCGCACGCGAGCGCGTTGGCGCGTCTGGAGATGAACGCGTTCGAGAAGGTGTTCCTGCGCTTCGACGAGCGCTTCTGGGACGACGACGTCTACGCCATCCGGCAGCAGGGGCCGGAGGGCCGCTGGTGGCACTCCTGGTACGACCTGACGCGCCTGCACGGGACGCCGACGCTCCTCACCTTCGCCGCCGGCCCCGCAGCGATCGAGACGCGATCGTGGACGGATGCCGAGGTGGTCGACTCGATCCTCGTCCAGCTGCGGCGCCTCTACGGCGATGCGGTGCCGGAACCGGCCTCGGTGCTCCGCACCGACTGGCAGGACGACCCCTTCTCGCACGGCGCCTACGCCTACATGGCGCGCGGATCTCAGGCATCCGACCATGATCTGCTCGCCGTGCCGCTGCGGGGGGTCCTGCACATCGCCGGTGAGGCGACGTGGTCGGACGACCCGGCAACGGTGCCGGGAGCGATGCTGTCCGGACACCGCGCCGCCGAGAACGCGCTCGGACGGGAGATCCCGATCGAGCGCGCCTGGCAGCGCTGACGACGCGAGGGCAAGCCCCCACCGGTCGCGAGCACAGCGGGTCGAAACGCCCCTGCCTGTCACCGACGGATATCGACGGCGCCCCCTGCGTGCACCCCACCCCTCCGGCGCGCACACTGGAGGGGTGAGCCCCGTTCCCGTCTACTACTACTCGTCGGTGTCGAACCTGACGGGCCGCTTCGCCGAGCACCTCGCGGCGCAGACGGGGCGCGAGGTCCGCAACCTCGCCGACGCGGACGTGCGCCGCAGTGAACCCGCCGGACACTGGGTGCTCCTCACTCCGTCGTACAAGGCGGGGAACGCCGACGAGGTGACCCTCCCCGCGCCGGTGAAGGCGTTCCTCCGCTCCCCCGCGAACCGGCGGAGCCTCGTCGGCATCATCGGGTCGGGCAACCGCAACTTCGGTGAGTACTACCAGGCCGCCGCGCGGGAGCTCTCCGAGAAGTCCGGTCGCCCGGTGCTGTTCGAGTTCGAGCTCTCCGGCACCCCGGAAGACGTGGATGCCTGTGCCCGCATCCTCGACCAGCTGGATGCCGCGCTCGCGCGGTGAGGCATCCCTCCGCCCGGCTAGGCCCGACGACGACGGCGAAGCGCCTCCACCGCGACCTGCACGGGAGACCCGGTACGCGGCCGATCGACCCGCGGCCGCCGTACCCACATGACACCCGAGGCGATCAGCGCCGCCGCGCCGGGGAGCGAGATCCCCGCGATCGTCGGGGGCGTGCGGCGCGAGAGGAGCTGCGCCGCCGCGAGGATCGACGACCCCGCCACGATCCCGCCGACGAGACTCTCGGTGACGCGATCCTCGTCGTGGAAGCGGAACTCCACCGCGATCTTGCCGGCGCCAAGCGCCTGAAGCGTCTGCCGTGTCTCGTCGGGAAGGTCGCCGAGAAGCTGCGTCCACCGTCGTACGGCGCGCGCCGTGGAGAAGACCAGCGTCATCGGGTCGAGCTGCTCGCGGGCCAGGCGCAGGGCGTAGGGCGCGATGAGGCCGACGAGGTCGAGCTGGGCCCCGTAGCTCTGCGCGAGGCCCTGGAGCCGCAGCAGGGTCCGCGCGAGGAGCGCGAGGTCGTCGGGTACGCGCAGCGCATGCCGTCGCATGATCTCGGCGAACTCGTCGGCGATGGCGGGGACGTCCATCTCGTCGACGTCGGTGTAGAGCGAGCCGTCGATCCAGTCCGCCAGATCGCGCCGCGCGGCGTCGAGGTCCGTCTCGGGAGGAGGGTCCGTGACCGCCAGGATCTCGTCCGCGAGCGAGCGGTCGTCGCGCACCACGAGCGCCACGCCCATCCGCGCCAGCTGTGCGCGGCGGGATGCCGGCACGCGCCCGACATCTCCGAAATCGAGGATCGCGATGCGATGGTCGGGAGTGAGCAGCAGATTTCCGGGGTGCGGGTCGGCGTGGAACAGTCCGTCGCGGAAGATCATCTCCAGGTAGGCGTCCGCGACCGTCGTCACGAGCTCCTCGACGTCCCAGCCGGCTCGCTCCACCGCGGCCCGATCGACGGGACTGCGGCCCTCTTCCCTCGTCATCGTGAGCACGGAGGGGCCGGACAGCTCTTCGTACGCGTGCGGTATCACGATGGCCGGATCGCCCGAGAAGTTCCGGCCGAACGCCTCCAGGTGCGCCGCCTCCGTCCGAAGATCGAGGGCATCCGCCAGCATCGCGGCGAAATCGTCGACGAGGTCGACGATCCGGTACCGCTGCAGATCGGCGTCGGACTGCTCGAGCCATACGGCCACGACGCGCATCACGTCGAGGTCCGCGCGCACCTGCGCGGCGGCGTTGTGGTGCACCACCTTCACGACGACGCGGGTGTGGTCTTTGAGAGTCGCCTTGTGGACCTCAGCGACCGACGCGGAGGCCATGGCGGGCCGATGGAACGAACCGTAGAGTTTCGCCACGGGCGCTCCGAGCTCGGCCTCGACCGTCACAAGCGCAGCGCCGGAGGCATCGGGCGGCGCGTCGGACTGGAGGCCGGACAGCTCCGCCGCGATCTCGGGGCCGACGACGTCGGGGCGGGTGCTGAGGGTCTGTCCGAGTTTGATCCAGGCTGTGCCGAGCTCACCGAAGGCGGCGCGGAGGCGCTGCCCCGGCGACATCGCCGCGATCTCCGGCGACACGTGCGACGCCGCGATGTTGCGCGCCCAGCTGAGCTGGGGGCGGCATCCCCCGAGGCGTCCACGATCTGCGCCAGACCGTACTTCGCCAGGACCGAGGCCACCTCGCGGATGCGTTCCCGGTGCTCGATCATGACCCGTGCGGCGTCGATATCCGGCATCCGTGCCCCCGTCCGTTCCTGCCCTCATGCTAGGCCGCAGGGGTCACCGGTGCGAGACGCCACGAACTGGGACCAGATCGTCAAAGACATCGGCCTGCCCGACCTCACCCGCCACGGCCTCCGCTACACCGGCGCGACCTGGCTCGCCGACGCCGGCATCCCCTTGCACGTCCTCCAAGACATCCTCGGCCACGCCTCCGTCGAGACCACCCGCGGCTACCTCCACCCCGACGACCGGCACCTCGCCTCCGCCGCCGAACAGGCCAACGCCTTCCTCGCCCGCTCAGCCAAGGCCGCCAGGCCGTCCCGTCGAGGCACATCGAGGACCTTGTAGCGATGCGCCGCACAACTCGCAGAGCGCTCTGGTCCCCTTTTGGTCCCCTTATCCACAGCTTGGGCCGCCAAAGGGGTTCCGGAGGGCGGTCGACTGCTTCTGTCGATCGAGCAGGGGGACCACGAGGGAACCACAAAAACCCGTCGGCGGACATGACAAAGCCCTGATGAGAATGTCTTCTCATCAGGGCTTTTCTGTCGGGATGACAGGATTTGAACCTGCGACCCCCTGACCCCCAGTCAGGTGCGCTACCAAGCTGCGCCACATCCCGTGGCATCGATTTCCAGTTATTTCGGGCTAACCGGAGGGGGTGAACCCCTTGACCCCCAGTCAAGTGCGCTACCAAGCTGCGCCACATCCCGGTCCGTTGCCCGCACGCGGACAACTCCCCCATCTTAGCCGCTCCGCGCAGTGCTCGCGAACCGAGACGCCCGATCCCCATGGCGGATGTCGGAGGGGATGCGTAGGTTGTGGCCATGACCGAGATCCGCATCGAACCGGCATCCGATGAACGCTTCACCGACGTCGAGCACGCGTTGACCGGCGGCGGTGACGGCGCTTCGTGCTGGTGCCAGTGGTGGATGCTGCGCAACAAGGACTTCGACGCGACGACAGCCATAGAGAAGCGCGAGCTGCTACGCACCGACCTGCGAGCGCCGATTCCCTCCGCGCTCCTCGCCTACGTCGGCGACGAGGCCGTCGGCTGGGTCAAAGTCGCGTCGCGTCCGGCGCAGCCACGGCTGGAAGCCACGCGTGACATCAGGCAATCGCCCGAGCCGATCGACGATGCGAGCGTCTGGGCGATCACGTGCTTCGTCGTGCGCAAGGAACACCGCGGTGAAGGGATCGCCGACGCGCTCCTCGCGGCGGCCGTCGCGCACGCGCGCGCGAACGGTGCGCGCGTGATCGAGGGCTACCCGGTCGACACGTCGGTGAAGACGACCAGTCCGAACGCGCTCTTCCACGGCGCCCTGTCGAGCTTCCTCGGCGCGGGGTTCACCGAGGTGGCGCGCCCGAAACCGGCGAGGCCGATCGTCTCCCTCACGCTCGCATAAGCTCGGGCGAGAGGGACTCGAGAGGGAGCATCGTGGCACCACACCCCCCGTCGGCAGGGCACACGACGACTGAGACGCGCGCCGCGCCCGACCGCACCCGGTGGTGGGGATTCGCGCTCTACGCCCTCGTGGCCGCCGTGCACCTCATCACCCTCCTCGTCGGGCCGGCCGACCTCGTCTACCCGACCAAGCTCGCGCTCATGCCGGCGCTCGCCCTCGCGACGCTCTGGGCGCTGCGCGGGAGCATGCGCGGCGCGGGGACGACGCGGACGGGCATCGCTGCGGCATCCGTCCTGCTCGCAGCCATCGGCTTCTCGTGGCTCGGGGACGGCGCGGCGTTCTTCTTCCCGTTCGCGGGCGACGAGCTTCCGTTCATGCTCCTCTGCTTCGGCCTCGCGCACCTCGCCTACATCGTGTTGTTCGTTCGCCTCCTGCCGAGACGCCCGCTCGCACCGTGGACCCTCGTATACGCCGTGTGGTGGGGCGTCATGCTCGCCGTGCTGTGGCCGCACCTGGGCGCACTCACGATCGCGGTTGCACTGTACGGGCTGATTCTCGGGGGCACCGCCGTCGCCGCGACGCGCGGATCAACGATCACGGCGATCGGCGGCGCGTTCTTCCTGGTCTCCGACACGATCCTCGCGCTGCGGCTCTTCTTCCCGGGCGGCGAGTCCCTCGGCGACGGGTGGGTCATGCTGACTTACACGATCGGGCAGGGGCTCCTCGTCTACGGGGCCGTCCGCCTGATCCGGAGCGAGCCGTGAGCGCATCCGTGCGGGTGGATGCCTGGCTCTGGGCGGTCCGCGTGTACAAGACCCGGTCGGCGGCGACGACCGCGTGCCGCGCCGGGCACGTCCGCGTGGGCGGCGAGCGCGCCAAGGCCGCGCAGCCCGTGCGCATCGGCGATGAGCTGCGCGTCCGGATCGCCGGGTTCGACCGCATCCTCGTCGTCCGGCAGCTCCTGACCAAGCGCGTCGGCGCGCCGCTCGCGGCCCTCGCGGCAGAAGACCGCACGCCGCCTCGCGAACCGGTCGCCCAACTCGCCGTGCGCGACCGCGGCGCCGGCCGCCCCACCAAGCGCGAGCGCCGCGAGATCGACCGACTGCGCGGGCGCGACGCCTACGACGACTGACGCCGCTTCGCGCCGCGCGACACCCCGGAATCCACCAGGGAACACAGCGCGACGGTGATCACGTAGACGACGAGGTCGCACGCCGCGTCACGCCGTCGCGCGCAGCCACGACGGTCCGTGCACGACCGCGCCCAGCGCCTCGACCCGCTCTCGCAGCCCGCGGTCGCTCGTCACGACCGTGACGGTGCGCCCGGCATCCACGAGGCGCGCCGTCTCAGCGACGATCTCGTCGTCGCCCTCCCCCGGCGCCCGCACCACGTGCAGACCCGTCACGTCGTCGACCGCCTTCGCCTGCCCCTCGACCACCACCGAGAACTCCGGGAACCACACGTCGGCGGCAAGCCCCAGCCGCTCCGCGGGCATGCCCTCGGATGCCGTGACCGCGAGCCTTCCGAGCAGACGCTCGGTCGCACCCGCGCGGTCGCGCCACCACCCGTCGGGAACCGACCCGACGACGTTCGCGGCGTCCACGACGACGGCGGGGCGCACAGGAAGGAGCGAGCGCAGAAGCGGCCACGACGCCGCGAAGCCCGGGTGCAGGGGGTAGGTGTCGACGGCGTCCGCCGGCACCCACGCGAGCTCGCGGCTCTCCGGGTCGCTGATCACCGCCTCGAACGGTGTGACGACATCGGCGACGACCGTCGAGTAGGTCCAGACGTCGGCGTCGAACACGCTGATGAACCGCGGCGACACGGCATCGGCCGGCACCCCGGCCTCCTCGGCGGATTCGCGCAGGGCGCCGTCGCACGCCGACTCGCCCGCGTGTCGCGCGCCGCCGGGCAGCGCCCACGTGTCGCCGAAGTGACTCCACGCGACGCGGTGCTGCAGCAGCACGCCGCGCTCCGGATCGACGGCGAGCAGTCCCGCCGCGCCGAACGCACCCCAGAAGCGCGTGCCGTCGTCGTGGACCACCCACGCGTCACCGGGGTCGCGCGGGCCGTGCGGCCGGCGCGGCTCTCCGGGTGCGGGAGGCTCGATCGTCACTCGTTCAGCCTGTCACAGGTCCGGGGCACGACGGCGAGCGCGCGTCACAGATCGTGCGACACGCCACATATGCGCGCGATCTGCGGTCAGACCACAACATATGGTGGTCAGACCACAACGACAGCCCTAGGGAGAGTAGGACGACCATGGCATCCCCCCGCACCGTTACCGGCACCGTCTCCGTGCAGAGCACGATCGACGAGTACCTCGCCCGCACCGACTGGCGCGTCAACGCGAATGCGAACCAGGGGTACTCGCTGGGCGGCATGGTCCTGAACGCCGCCGGCAAGCTCATCGCCAACTACTGGCTCGACGAGGTCTACGACACAGCCGCCGGCGACGCGCACCGCGCCGGCGACCTGCACATCCACGACCTCGACGTCTTCGCGGGGTACTGCGCCGGCTGGTCGCTGCGCATGGTCCTCGAGCAGGGGTTCAACGGCGTCCCGGGGCGCATCGCCAGCGCTCCCCCGCGGCACTTCGCGAGCGCGCTGGGGCAGCTCGTCAACTTCCTCGGAACGCTCCAGAACGAGTGGGCCGGTGCGCAGGCGTTCTCCTCGTTCGACACCTACCTCGCCCCCTACGTCCGCCGCGACGCTCTCACCTACGACGAGGTGCACCAGGCGATGCAGGAGTTCGTCTTCAACCTCAACGTCCCGAGCCGGTGGGGCACGCAGACGCCGTTCACGAACCTCACCTTCGACTGGGTCTGCCCCGACGACCTCGCCGATCAGCGCCCCCTCATCGGCTACGAGGTGCAGGATTTCACCTACGGCGACCTCGCCCCCGAGATGGCGCTCATCAATCGCGCCTTCATCGACGTGATGACGGCGGGCGACGCCGACGGCCGCGCGTTCACCTTCCCGATCCCGACCTACAACATCACGAAGGACTTCGACTGGGACGGTGAGAACGTCGAGGCCCTCTTCGCGATGACCGCCCGGTACGGGCTCCCCTACTTCCAGAACTTCGTCAACTCCGACCTCGACCCGCACATGATCCGCTCGATGTGCTGCCGCCTGCAGCTCGACCTCACCGAGCTTCTCAAGCGCGGAAACGGGCTGTTCGGCTCGGCCGAGCAGACCGGCTCGATCGGCGTCGTCACGATCAACTGCGCGCGCCTCGGGTTCCTGCACTCCGGCGATGAGGATGCCGCGCTCGCGCGCCTCGACGACCTGCTCGACATCGCCCGCGACAGCCTCGAGGCCAAGCGCGCGGTGATCTCCCGCCACCTCGAGGGCGGGCTCTTCCCGTACACGAAGCGGTACCTCGGCACCCTCGACAATCACTTCTCGACGATCGGCGTCAACGGCGTCAACGAGTACGTCCGGAACCTCACCCGCGACGCCCACGACATCACCGACGAGACGGGCGCCGCCGCCGCGATGCGTCTGCTCGACCGCGTGCGCACCCGGATCACCCGGTTCCAGGCCGAGACAGGCCGCATGTACAACCTCGAAGCGACGCCGGCCGAGGGCACGACCTACCGGTTCGCGAAGGAGGACATCGCGCGCTTCGACGGCATCCTGCACGCGGGCACCACCGAGAACCCGTACTACACCAACTCGTCGCAGCTGCCGGTCGGCTTCACCTCCGACCCGTTCCTCGCGATGGCCCTGCAGGAGCCGCTGCAGCAGCAGTACACGGGCGGGACGGTGCTGCACCTGTACCTCGGCGAGGCGATGGAGTCGGCCCGCGCGTGCCGCGACCTCGTGCGCCGCTCGCTCGAGCGGTTCCGCCTGCCCTACCTGACGATCACGCCGACGTTCTCGATCTGCCCGCAGCACGGCTACGTCTCCGGCCACCACGAGACCTGCCCGACGTGCGCCGCGGTCTGCGAGGTCTGGACGCGCGTGATGGGTTACTTCCGGCCCGTGTCGGGGTTCAACATCGGCAAGAAGGGCGAAGCTTCGGAGAGGACGTACTTCGTCGCCCCCACCCTGTCCACGCAGGCCCTGTCGTCGCAGGAGGACTCATGGTCCGCACAGCCGCAGCCAGCGAGCTGAACGTCGCGGGCGTCACCGCGTTCTCGACGGTCGACTGGCCCGACATGCTCGCGGCGACGGTCTTCCTGCAGGGGTGCCCGTGGAACTGCTTCTACTGCCACAACCCGGCCCTCATCGACCCGCGCGCAGAGGGCGACCTCTCCTGGGGCGACGTCGTCGACCTCCTGTGCGAGCGGATGGGTCTGCTCGACGGGGTCGTCTTCTCGGGCGGCGAGCCGACGCTGCAGCGAGCCGTCGTGCCCGCGATGGATCTCGTCCGCTCGCTCGGGTTCAAGATCGGGTTGCACACGGGCGGCGCCTACCCGGGGCTGCTCGCGCGGGTCCTGCCGCACGTCGACTGGGTGGGCCTCGACATCAAGGCGCTGCCGGGCGGCTACGACCTCGTCACCGGTCGCCCGCACAGCGCGGATAATGCGTGGCGCTCGCTCGAACTGGTGCGCGCCGATCAGATCCTCCGAGAGGGCACCGATCGCCCGCTCGACGTCGAGGTCCGCACCACCGTGCATCCCGCGGCGATCGACGACGCCGGCCTGCGCGAGCTCGGCTGCCTCCTCGCCGACGCGGGCGTCGAGCACTGGGCCGTGCAGCGGTTCCGCGACACGGGTGTGCGCTCGCCGCTGCCGAGAGTGGGGGTGGATGCCGAGGCATCCGCCCCGCTCGCTCTCGACGACCTGCCCGTCGATCGGTTCGCGAGCCTCGTCGTGCGGTGAGGACCTCCGCCAATTCGTCGACGGGTATTGCTTACAGTCCGACTGTAGTTATACAGTCCTTGTGTGGGGGGATCACCGAGCGAGCGATCCGCGCGCACCTACCCGCGGCGCACCGAACGAGCCGCGCAGACGCGCGCGCGGATCCTCGCAGCCGCCGGTGAACTCTTCGCCGGCGGCTACGCCCCCACGACGATGAAGGCGATCGCCCGCCGCGCGGGCGTCTCGGTGGAGTCGGTGTACCTCGCCGGGTCGAAAGCCGAGCTGCTCGCCGCCGCCATGACCCGCGCCTTCACCGGTGGCGACGACGACGGCCCGCTCAGCCAGAACGATCGGTACGCCGCCGTGTTCGCGCTGCCCACGGCACAGGCTCTGGATCTCTACGTCGACCTCGTCACCGCGTCGATCGAACGCTCCGACCCGCTGTGGCGCACGGCCCGCGCCGCAGCCGATGCGGAGCCGGAGATCGCCGCGCTCCTCGCGCGCGCGCAGGCCCGGCGCACCGCCGACGTCGCGGAGGCGGGGCCGTGGCTCGTCTCGCGGGGGCTGATCGCGCCCGCGCAGATGGAGGACGCGATCGCGACCCTGTCGGTGCTCGTCGCGCACGAGACCTTCGAGCACTTCGTCGACACCTTCGGCTGGTCACGCGCCCGCTACGCGGACTGGCTGCGCGACGCCCTCGACCGCCTCATCGTCCGCCGGAACGGAGACCGACCCTCGTGAGCACCTTCCTCCTGTGCGCCTCGCCGCTGTACGGCCACGTCAATCCGATGCTCAAGATCGGCGTCGACCTCGCCCGCCGCGGCGACCGGATCATCGTCCTCTCCGGCTCGCGTTTCCGGCGTGCCGCCGAAGACGCGGGCCTCGAGTTCCACGCGCTCGGCGAGGTGGCGGACTTCAACGAGCGCGACCCGGCCACGTTCGTGCCCGATCAAGGGCGGTACCGCGGCATCGCGCTGTCGCAGTATCAGGTCGAGTCGACCTTCCTCCGCCCGATCCCCGATCAGTGGCGGGCGATGAGCGCGATCCTCGACGACGAGCAGATTGACGCCGTCCTCATCGACAGCTTCTTCGCCGGCGCCCTGCCCCTCCTGCAGCGCCCCGCGGCCGATCGACCGCCCGTCGTGGCTTTCGGGGTGAGCCCGCTCGCCCAGCTGAGCGTCGACGTGCCGCCCGCCAACTCGCGCATCCGGGTGCTGCCGGGACGGCTGGGCCGCCTCCGCAACCGCGCCCTGAACCTGGCCGCGCGCCGCGTGTTCTTCGCGCACGCCCAGAAGCTCGCCGGCCGGCTCCTCGAAGAGGCCGGTGCGCACGCGCCCCGGGGCTTCGTCGTGGACTTCTCCCGCGACCCCGATCTGTACCTTCAGCTCGGCCCGCGCGAGTTCGAATACGACCGGCGCGACCTGTCGCCGAACGTGCGGTTCGTCGGCCCGCTCCCGGCGCAGGCCTCGATCGGCGAGGGCGACGTGCCCGCGTGGTGGTCGGAGCTGCATGACGGCAAACCCGTCGTCCATGTGACCCAGGGCACGCTCGACAACCGGGACGTCACGACCGTGCTGCGCCCGACGCTCGACGGCCTCGCCGACCTCGACGTGCACGTGGTCGCGAGCACCGGACGCCGCCCGGTCGACGCGCTCGGCCCGGTGCCGCGCAACGCGCGTGTTGCGGAGTTCCTGCCGTACGCCGACCTCCTTCCCCTGACGCGCGTCATGGTCACCAACGGGGGCTCGGGCGGCACGTGGGCGGCGCTGTCGGCGGGGGTCCCGCTCGTCGTCGCGGGCGACGCCGAAGACAAGCCGGAGGTCGCGGCGCGGGTGGCGCACTTCGGGGTAGGCATAGACCTGCGGACGGGTCGCCCCTCGGCGGCGCAGGTGCGAGGCGCCGTGCTGCGCGTGCTCGAGGACGACAGCTACCGCGCGAATGCCCAGCGGATGCGCGCGACGATCGCCCGCTACGATGCGCTCGCGTCGATCCGACGCGAGCTCGACGCCCTGCTCACCGCGCCGCCCGTCAGCGCTGGCGACGCTCCCGCACCCGCATGTTCGTGACGATGGGCGTGCCCTCGAAGCCGAAGATCTCGCGCAGGCGTCGCTGGATGAAGCGGCGGTAGCCCGGGTCGAGGAAGCCGGTCGTGAACAGGACGAATGTCGGCGGGCGGGTCGAGGCCTGCGTGCCGAACAGGATGCGCGGCTGCTTGCCGCCCCGCAGCGGGTGCGGGTGCTCGGCGACGAGCTCGGAGAGGAACGCGTTGAACTTGCCGGTCGGAATGCGCTGATCCCACGACTCGAGTGCCGTCTCGAGCGCGGGTACGAGCTTGTCGAGGTGACGCCCCGTGCGCGCCGAGATGTTGACGCGCGGCGCCCACGCGACGTGCGCGAGGTCCTGCTCGATCTCCCGCTCGAGGTAGCGGCGACGATCGGCGTTCTCCATGTCGTCGTCGTTCAGACGGTCCCACTTGTTGAACGCCAGCACGAGGGCACGACCCGACTCGAGGACGAGGTCGATGATGTTGAGGTCCTGCACGCTGATCGACTGCGACACGTCGAGCACGACCACCGCGACCTCGGCCTTCTCGAGCGCGGCTGAGGTGCGCAGGGACGCGTAGAAGTCGGCGCCCTGCTGCAGGTGCACGCGGCGGCGGATGCCGGCGGTGTCGACGAACCTCCAGAGCTTGCCGCCGAGCTCGACGATCTCGTCGACCGGGTCGCGGGTGGTGCCGGCGAGCTCGTTGACGACGACGCGCTCTTCGCCGGCCGCCTTGTTGAGCAGCGACGACTTGCCGACGTTCGGGCGCCCGAGGATCGCGACGCGGCGCGGCCCTCCGAGTTCGCTCTTGGCGACCGCGGAGACGTCGGGGAGGACCTTCATGACCTCGTCGAGCAGGTCGGCGACGCCGCGACCGTGGATCGCGGAGACGGGGTGCGGCTCGCCGAGCCCCAAATTCCACAGGGCCGCGGCCTCGGGCTCCTGCCGGGCGTCGTCGATCTTGTTCGCGACGAGGAAGACGGGCTTCTTGGTCGTGCGCAGCAGCCGCACGACGGCCTCGTCGGTCGCGGTGGCGCCGACCATCGCGTCGACGACGAACAGCACGACGTCGGACAGGTCGATCGCGACTTCGGCCTGGGCGGCGACCGACCGGTCGATGCCGCGGGCGTCGGGCTCCCACCCGCCGGTGTCGACGAGCGTGAAGCGGCGGTCCATCCACTCGGCCTTGTACGAGACGCGGTCGCGGGTGACGCCGGGTGTGTCCTCGACGACCGCCTCGCGGCGGCCGAGGATGCGGTTCACGAGCGCCGACTTGCCGACGTTCGGGCGCCCGACGATCGCGACGACCGGGAGCGCGGGCAGCACTTCGACGACCTCGCCGCCGGCGGTGAAGCCGGCGAGGAGCTCGGCGTCGTCCTCGTCGAGGTCGTAATCGGCGAGCGAGGCGCGCAGGGCTACCGCGCGCTGTTCGGCGAGCTCCTCGTCGAGGTTCGCGAGCTTCTCTTCGAGGTGGTCGGGGCCGCCCTCGTACTCTTCGTCAGCGGCCATCGGTGTCCTCCGGTGTCGGGGTGGCGCGCGCCGCGGAGATGACGTCGAGGACGGCATCCACGGTCTGCGCGAAGTCGAGATCGGTCGAGTCGACGACCGTCACGCCGGGGGCGGCGGTGAGGAAGTCGACGACCTGGCTGTCGGCGGCGTCGCGGCGGTGCAGGGCGGCGGCGACGGATGCCGCGTCGTGCGTGACGAGTTCGGCGCTGCGCCGCGCGGCGCGCACCTCGGGCGCCGCGGTGAGGAGGATCCGCACGGGCGCATCGGGGGCCACGACGGTCGTGATGTCACGACCCTCGACGACGACGCCGGGGCGACCCGACGCGGCGACGAGCGCCCGGAAGAGATCGTTCACGCGCTCGCGCACCGCACCGATGCGCGCGACGGCGCTGACGGCGGCGGTGACGCGGGGCTCACGGATCGCGCCTGTCACGTCGACGTCGCCGACGCGCACCCAGTAATCGTCTGGGTCGAGCGAGATCGCGTAGGGGAACTCCTCCGCGGCATCCAGCACCGCCGTCTCGTCGGCCGTGTCGGCACCGCGGTCGAGCACGTGCCAGGCGAGCGCGCGGTAGGCGGCGCCGGTGTCGAGGTATCCGTAGCCGACGCGCCGCGCGGCCTGCTTCGACACGCTCGACTTGCCGGAGCCTGCGGGCCCGTCAATCGCGACGGTGACGGGCGGCTGGGCGGACAGGATCGACGGGTCGGTGCTCATGAGGGGACGCTCGCAATCTTCCAGCCGCGGGCCTCGAGGCCGTCGACGGCGCGGCGGAGGACCGTCGGGGTGACACTGATCTCGGCGAGGCCGAACTGCGCGCCGGGCGAGTGCTCGAGGCGCAGGTCCTCGACGTTCACCTCGAGCTCGCCGAGGTCGCCGAACAGGCGCCCGAGCTGGCCGGGGGTGTCGTCGACCATGACGACGATCGTCTCGAAGCGGCGTTTGACGCCGTGCTTGCCGGGCAGCCGCTGCACGCCGTCGTTCCCGCGCCGGATGGTGTCGGCGACCGACCGGCGCGAGCCGGGGGCGTCGGGAGCGCGAAGCGCATCGGCGACGCCGCGCAGGTCGCCCGCGAGCGCGTCGAGCACGTCGACGACGGGTGCGGCATTCGCCCCGAGGATCTGGACCCACAGCTCGGGCGCCGACGCCGCGATGCGCGTCGTGTCGCGGACCCCCTGCCCCGCGAGGCGGAGCGAGTCGTCGGGCGCGTCGACGAAGCGCGCGGCCAGGAGCGAGGCGACCAGCTGCGGCACGTGCGAGATGAGCGCGACGGCGCGGTCGTGCTCGCCGGGCGTCATCTCGATCGGCGTCGCCCCGAGGTCGAGGGCGAGTCCTTCGACGAGCGCGAGATCGGATGCCGGGGTCTCGCCGTCGCGGCACACGACCCACGGGCGCCCCACGAAGATGTCGGCGCGCGCCGCGATCGCTCCCCCGCGCTCACGGCCCGCGAGCGGGTGCGAGCCGATGTAGTGCGTGAGGTCGACGCCGCGCGACTGGAGCTCGTGCAGCGGCTCGAGCTTGACGCTCGCGACGTCCGTGACGACGGCACCCGGGTGGTCGCGGAGCTCTCGCTCGACGACGTCGGCGATGACATCGGGCGGGGTCGCCACGACGATCAGGCGCGGATCATCGCCCGCGGCGGCGGCGCGCCCGGCACCGTAGTCGATCGCGAGCCGCAGCTGCGCGGGCGAGGCATCCGCCAGCACGACGTCGACACCGAGGGCGCGCAGCGCGTGCCCGATGCTCGACCCGAGCAGGCCCGCACCGACGATGCGGACGGTCCCCGAGGTGCGCGCGACCGGGTGCTTCCCGGGGTTGCTTCCCGGGCGCGCGTCGGCGACGGTCGAATCGGTCACGGTATCCGCCTCGGAGGTGGGATGTCAGTCGGAGTCAGTCTGATGCGGCAGAGTCTGCAGAATCGCTGCGCGGCTCATCGGCCGCCTGGCGCGCCACGGTGAGCAGAGCGCCGCGTTCCACTGTAGTCAACTCGCGCGCCCGGCCCGCTGGGAGCGTGCCCAGGTGCAGCGGCCCGAACTGGCGCCGCACGAGCTCGACGACCGGGTGGCCGACCTCCGCCATCATGCGCCGGACGATGCGGTTGCGGCCGGAGTGGAGGGTCAGCTCGACCAGGCTCGTGCCCCCCGAGGCATCCAGCAGCCGCGCCTTGTCGGCGGCGATCGGTCCGTCCTCGAGCTCGACCCCCTTCGTGAGGCGGGCGATCGTCTGCGGCGACACGCGCCCCTCGACCTTCGCGATGTACACCTTGGTGACCCCGAAGGAGGGGTGGGCGAGGACGTGCGCGAGGTCGCCGTCGTTGGTGAGGACGAGCAGCCCGCTCGTCTCGGCATCGAGCCGACCCACGTTGTACAGCCGCTCGGGCCACTCCTTCGTGAAGCGGCGGAGGTCGGGGCGGCCGTGCTCGTCCTTCATCGACGAGACGACGCCGGTCGGCTTGTTGAGCATGACGTAGCGCTTGGTCTGATCGAGCTGGACGGCGGTGCCGTCGACGTCGATGAGGTCGGATGCCGGATCGATGCGCGTCCCGAGTTCGGTCACGACCTGCCCGTTGACCCGCACGCGCCCCTCGACGATGTACTGCTCCGACACGCGTCGCGAGGCGACTCCCGCGTTCGCGAGCGCCTTCTGCAGGCGGACGCCCTCGGTGCTCTCGGTGCCCTCTGCCGCGCTCATCGGATCACCTCGCTGTCGAAGCCGTCCGCGCCGTCGTCCAGCAGCGGCGAGATGTGCGGCAGCTCGTCGAGGCTGTTGATGCCGAGGTTGACCAGTAGGGCGTCGGTCGTGCCGTAGTTGATCGCCCCGGTCTCGGGGTCGGAGAAGAGCTCCGTGACGAGTCCGCGGGCGAGGAGCGTGCGGACGACGGAGTCGACGTTGACGGCGCGGATCGCGGCGACCTGGCTGCGCGTGACGGGCTGCTTGTAGGCGATGACGGCGAGGGTCTCCAGCGCCGCCTGCGACAGCCGGCTCGGGGCCTGCGCGTTCACGAACTCCGAGACGAGATCGTCGTGCTCCTCGCGGACGTAGAGACGCCAGCCTCCCCCGACCTCGCGCAGCTCGAAACCGCGGCGCGGGCCGCCCGTCTCGCCGTCGTAGTCGGCGACGAGGCCCTCGACGGCCTGGCGCACGGCGGGCACCGGCGAGCCGACGGCGGCGGCGAGCGCGACGAGGCTCTGCGGCTCGTCGACGATCAGGAGGATCGCCTCGAGGCGTCGGGCGATGTCGGAGGCGGGGTCATCGGTCATAGTCGGCTCCCAGAGTGGCGAGGTTCTCGTCGGACCAGCGTTCCGCGGTCCAGCGCAGGGTGAGCTCTCCGAGCGGTTCGAGCTGCTCGAAGGAGAGGGCGGCGTGGCGGTAGAGCTCGAGCACCGCGAGGAAGCGCGCGACGACGATGCCCGGCTGCGTGACCCCCGCGACCAGTTCGCGGAAGCTCCGGGTCCCGGCCTCGCGCAGGAGCGTCACGACGACGGCGGCCTGTTCGCGGATCGACACGAGCGGCGCGTGCAGGTGGTCGAGCCCGACGTGCGGGATCTCCTTCGGGGTGAAGGCGAGGAGCGCGATCGCGGCGAAGTCGTCGGCCGAGAGCGTCCAGACGAGCTCCGGCACGGCACGGCGGTACTTCTCGTCGAGACGGACGGCCCGCACGTGCCGGCGGTCCTCGCGCCGCAGGGAGCGCTCGAACCAGGCCGAGACCTCCTTGAACGCGCGGTACTGCAGCAGGCGCGCGAACAGCAGGTCGCGCGCCTCGAGGAGAGCGACGGACTCGGCGTCCACGAGCTCCCCCTGCGGCAAAAGACCCGCGACCTTCATGTCGAGCAGGGTCGCGGCGACCACGAGGAATTCGGATGCCTGCTCGAGCTCCTCCTCGGCGTCGAGGCCCTTGAGGTACGAGATGAACTCGTCGGTGACCTTGCTGAGCGAGATCTCGGTGATGTCGAGCTCGTGCTTGCCGAGCAGGGTGAGCAGCAGGTCGAACGGGCCGTCGAAGCCCGCGAGGGAGACGCGGAAGCCGGGCTCGGACGCGGCGGCGTCGGGCGACGCGTCGGGCTGAGCGCCGTCCTCCGGCGACGCGGCGGGCTGAGCGTCGTCCTCAGGCGACGGCGCCACGGTCGACCAGCTCCCGCGCGAGGCGGAGGTAGGCCTGCGCGGCGGCGTGCTCCGGCGCGAACGTCGTGATGGGGACGCCCGAGACCGAGGCATCCGGGAACTTCACCGTGCGCCCGATGACGGTCTCGAGCACGTCGTCGCCGAACGCCTCGACGACACGCTCCAGCACCTCGCGGGAGTGCAGGGTGCGCGGGTCGTACATCGTGGCGAGGACGCCGTCGAGCTCGATCGCCGGGTTCAGGCGGTCGCGCACCTTGTCGATCGTCTCGATGAGGAGCGCCACACCGCGGAGGGCGAAGAACTCGCACTCGAGCGGGATCAGCACCCCGTGGCTCGCGGTGAGCGCGTTGACGGTGAGAAGGCCCAGGGACGGCTGGCAGTCGATGAGGATGACGTCGTACTCGCCGGCGACCTTCCGGAGGACGCGCGAGAGGATCGTCTCACGGGCGACCTCGTTGACCAGGTGCACCTCGGCGGCGGACAGGTCGATGTTCGCGGGGATGACGTCGAGCCCGTCGACCGAGGTGTGGACGATCACCTCGTGCGGGTCGCGCTTGGTGTCCAGCAGCAGGTCGTAGATCGTCGGGACGTCGTGCGTCGCGATGCCGAGGCCCGCCGACAGGGCGCCCTGCGGGTCGAAGTCGACGGCGAGGACCTTCCGCCCGTACTGGGCGAGCGAGGCGGCGAGGCTGATCGTCGTCGTCGTCTTGCCGACGCCGCCCTTCTGGTTGCAGAGGGCGATGATGCGCGCCGGGCCGTGCGATTCGAGCGGAGCGGGCGTCGGGAAGCCGTGATACGGGCGTCCGGTCGGTCCCAGGGGGACGTCTCCTGCTTCGGACTTCGTCGCCGTCCGCACCTTCTCCGCCACCGACACTCCTGCTTCCTCGTATCCCTCCCGGGACTCGTGGATCGATTCTCGCACAGGCGCCGTGCGGTCAGTCCATGGCGCGCAGGGTGTCGACGTCCACGAGGCCCGCGTGCAGCCGTCCTCCGGCGATGAGCGACGGGATCGCGACGGTGCGGATGTCGTCCTCGACGACCCGGCGCGTGCGCTCGAGCTCCGCCGCGACCTCGGGAGAGGCCGAGGTGCGGGTGATCTGCGCCACCTCGTCGGGCGTGTACCCGGCATCCGTGAGCCACCGCTCGAGCTGCGCCCGCGCCTCGTCGGCGGTCGCGGCGTTCATCCACTCCTGTGTCGGCTGCCCGTCGGGGCGCTCGGTCGTGAACAGCTCCGCGAGGATGCGGGTGTCGCCCGTCTCCCCGGCCGATCCCCCACGGTCCGCCTCGAACGCCCGCACCGCGGCCAGGTACGCGGCGATCAGCTGCGAGTTGGCGAACTTGTCGCCGAAGGCCGCGTGGATCGGGTAGGCGAGGTAGGTCACGTTGTGGGTGTCGTCGAAACCGGATGCCTGCATGTTGCGGAACAGCTCCGCGCAATAGCGGCACCCGGGGTCGAGCACCTCGACGGCGACGGGGCGACCCGCCACGTACCCGCCGATGTAGGTGGCGTCAGGGGCGGCGTAGTCGGCGGCATCCCACGTCTTCAGCCGGCTGGGGACGGTCGCGACGGTGTCGGCGACCGAGGCGAACTCCCGCCCGAACGCGCCGATGACATCGCCCGAACCGATCGAGGCCCAGAATCCCGGCTGATCGTCGCCGATCGCGCACGCCTGCGCGGCGAGCGAGCAGGCCTGCGCGTCCTGCTTGTCGCAAGTGCCGTAGACGAACAGGTTCAGGCCGCTGCGCCCCACGAGATACAGGCTCACGACGAGCGAGAGCACCATGAACCACGCGACGACCTCGATCGCGACGCTCGCGGGGCGGACGAGTGCGGGCGCGCGGACGGCGAGCGGGGCGAGCATCGTGCTCTTCACGTCGTCGCGGAACGTGGTGTCGCACGGGCGGAAGGTGACGCGGCGGGAGAAGCATCCCCACGCCGTGCCGAGGTAGCGCCGGTATTTCGCCGACACGGCCGACGCGACGAGCACCACGACGAAGGCGACGACGCAGACCACGGCTACAGCCCCCTCAGCATGCGCCCGACGATCTCGAGCGCCCGGTCGATGTCGTGCTCGCTCGAATGCGGACCGACGCTGAAGCGGATGAGCGGCGGCAGGCCCTCGCGCTCGGACAGCCAGTGGTGCGCGCAGAAGTGGCCGCTGCGCGCCGCGACGCCGGCGTGCGAGAGGAAGACGGCGAGGCGGTGGGCGTCGACGCGCTCGGGGATGGCGGAGACGACGGTGGATGCCGCGGGGCTGAACATCCGCAGGTGCGGCACCTGGGAGAGTCCGTCGTAGAGCCGGGCACCGAGCGTCCGCTCCCGCTCGGGGAGCGCGGCGCCCTGCGCGCCCAGCCAGTCGAGCGCGGCCCCGAAACCGATGATCTCGCCCCATGCCTGCAGCCCCGGTTCGAGCCGCGTGTGGAGATCGGGGAGGAGCTCGGGCGCGTCGCCGCGCACCGTCGCGACCTGACCGCCTCCGAGGAAGGAGATGTCGAGGCTCTGCAGCAGGTCGTGGGCAACCAGCGCGACACCGAGGGCGGGCCCCGACATCTTGTGCGCCGAGAAGCACAGCGCGTCGGCGCCGAGGCCGCGCAGCGCCGCCGTGTCGTGCGGGGCGGCCTGGGCGGCGTCGACGAGCACGATCCCGCCCCGCGCGTGCGCGGCGGCGACGAGATCGGAAAGGCCCTGCGTCGGGGTGCCGGTGACGTTGTCCATCGCGGAGATCACGACGACGGCGTCCGTGAGGTCGACGCCGCTCAGATCGAGGCGGCCGTCGGGGCTTCGCTCGATGACGAGGCGCGGGACGCCGAGCCGCCGCGCGGCGGTGATCGTCGAGAGGAAGACGGCGTTGTGCTCCGTGTGCGTCGTGACGACACGCGCATAACGCCCCACCGGAAGCTGCTGCTGCAGCAGGTTGAGCGCATACGTCGTGTTCAGCGTGAACGCGCAGGAGAATCGGCGCGGGGAGAGGCCGAAGCGGTCGAGCGCGCGGCGACGCACCTCGTCGACCTCGCGTTCGACGCGGGTCGCCCACGCGTACGCGGCCCGTCCCCCGCAGGCCGGGTATTCGGTGTCGTAGGCGCGCATCGCACGGCGCACCGCGTCGGGGCGCAGCGACTGGCACGCGGCGTCGAGGTAGACGTCGTCGGGGCCCAGAGCCGGGAAGTCGCGGGAACGGTCATCGGCCTGCGACGGCGCCTCCGGGCTGGTGCGCGCTCGCGCGCGGAGGAGGCCCATGCCCCCAGCGTCCTCCTCGCCGAAGCGGAGCGCGGGGGCGCCCGCCGTGAATAACGCGGCGGGCGCGGCGTGCCCGCGCGATGCGCGCGGACGACACCGCAGCTCCTGTCAGAGGCTCCCGATGACGTCGAGTCGGAGCTGGGCGGCGAGCGCGATGGCGAGGTAGTCGACGAGGACGATGAGCGGGAGCCAGGAGAGGATCTTCTCCCCGACGGCCTGCGCCGGCGGCGCGTCACCCCACACGCCCGCACGGAGCGTCCAGCCGAGCACCGTGAAGAAGAGCGGGATCGTCACGAGCCAGATGATCATGCACCACGGGCAGAGCGATGAGTACTCGAACACGCTCCGGTAGGCGAAGAAGTGGACGAGCAGGAACGCCCCCGTCACGAACACGGCGTAGGTCCGCCAGAACCAGGCGCGCAGGCCCTCCGGGCCGGCGAGCGCGGCGGCACCGGCGAACACGGGCCCGGTGAAGAGGACCATCCCGATGATCGAGTTGCTGAAGCCGAGGAGGTTTCCGCCGGGAGACAGGAGGTTCGGGCCGCACGTGACGACGGGGCTGATGTTGCAGGAGATGAGCGCGTCGCCGCCCGAGAGCTGCCCGATGTACTCGTGGTAGAGGAGGAACGACACCGTCCATCCGGCGAGTCCCGCGACGATCCACCAGATCGCCATTCCCCGCGCCGGGCGGTACGCGGCGACGTCTGTGCTCATGACGCTCATCCTGCCGCGGGCGCGGGCGCTACCGGCATCCCCGCGCCGTCAAAACCCCGCCCCGCGCTCCTCACCAGCCCGCGAGACCGCGCAATTGTCACGAAAGGATGCCGGGAAGCGTGCATCTGCGCGGTTTCGCGGCCGGGTGAGGGCGCTCAGCGGGCGCGGGGGTGAGAGGTGAGGTACACGTCGCGGAGGGCGTCGACGGTGACGTGCGTGTAGATCTGCGTCGTCGCGACCGAGGCGTGGCCGAGGAGCTCCTGCACGACGCGGACGTCGGCGCCGCCCTGCAGCAGGTGAGTCGCGAACGAGTGCCGGAGCGTGTGCGGCGACACGTGCGCGGCGAGGCCCGCGCGCTCGGCGGCATCCTGCAGGACGAGCCACGCGCTCTGCCGCGAGAGCGGAGCCCCGCGCGCGCCGAGGAACAGGCGCGGCGTCGCCCTCCCCCGCCGCGAGAGCTCCGGGCGGGCGCGGGCCAGGTACGCGTCGACCGCAGCACGGGCGTACGAGCCGACCGGGACGATCCGCTCCTTCGCGCCCTTGCCGCGGACGCGCAGCACGTCGCCGTGCGCGAGGTCGTCGACGTCGAGCTGCATGATCTCCGACACGCGCGCGCCGGTCGCGTAGAGCAGTTCGAGAAGGGCCCGGTCGCGCAGGCGCAGGATGTCGGTGTCGACGGCGTCTCCCGGGGCGGGGCCGGCGGCATCCAGCAGCGCCTCGACCTGATCGATCGACAGCGCCTTCGGAAGTCGCTGCGGGGCCTTGGGCGGGCGCAGGCGCTCGCTCGGGTCGGCATCCGACCGCCCTTCGCGCACTAGGAAGCGGTGGAGTCCCCGCACCGACGACTGCAGCCGCGCGAGCGAGGTCGCCGCCGGGGGCGGCACCGCCGAGGCCCGTTCCGCCGCGAAGGCCGAGACGAGCGCGGGTGTGACGGCGTCCGTGTCGTCGACGCCCTGCGCCGCGAGCCACGCGCGGTACGCCGCGAGGTCGCGCCGGTAGGCGGCGACGGTGTGCTCCGACAGGCCGCGTTCGATCGTGATGTGCCGCAGGTAGGCATCGATCGCGCGGTCGAGGTCCATGATCGAGGGTGGCAGGGCGCCGATGGGTCAGGTGCGGGTCAGCCGCGCCGCAGGCGCTCCGCCGCCGCGAGGATGCCGGAGACGAGGATGCCGTTGCGCATCCGCCCCGCCAGCACGGCGTCGACCGCCTCGGTGAGCGGCACCCACTCCAGGCGGATGTCGGCTTCCTCCGCCTCCCGCTCGAACGCGGCCGGCAGCGCGGTGAGGCCGCGCGCGAGGAAGAGGTGGATGACTTCGTCGCTGCCGCCGGGCGTCGTGAAGATCGTGAGGAGCGGCTCGATCGCCTTGGCGGCGAGGTCCGCCTCTTCGGCGAGTTCGCGGCGGGCCGCCTCGATCGGCGGCTCGCCCGGGACGTCGAGGAGCCCCGCAGGCACCTCCCAGTCGCGCGTGCGGATGGGATGCCGGTACTGCTGGATCAGGAGGACACGCTCGTCGTCGTCGATCGCGACGACCGCGGCCGCCCCCGGGTGGTCGACGTACTGGCGGACGATCTCGTCGTCGCCGTAGCGGAACGTGTCGCTGACGACGTCCCAGACCCGGCCCGCGTATACCGTCTCACTCGCGACGATCTCGACCTCCGCCTGCTCGTCGGCGAGGTCACTCACCGTCGACCTCGTCCTTGAACAGCTCGCTCGCGCGGTGCCGGTCGAGCGACGCGGCGATGAGGCCGCGGAACAGCGGGTTCGCCTCGGTGGGCCGGGAGCGCAGCTCCGGGTGGGCCTGCGTCGCGATGTAGTACGGGTGCACGTCGCGCGGGAGCTCGACGTACTCGACGAGGTTCCGATCGGGCGAAAGGCCCGAGAAGACGAGGCCGGCCTCCGCGATCTGGTCGCGGTAGCGGTTGTTGACCTCGTAGCGGTGGCGGTGGCGCTCACTTGCGCGCGTCGCGCCGTACACCTCGGCCGCGAGAGACCCCTCGGCGAGGTCGGCTTCGTAGAGGCCGAGACGCATCGTGCCGCCCAGGTCGCCGCCGGCGATGATGTCGACCTGCTCGGCCATGGTTGCGATGACCGGGTGCGCGGTGTCGGGGTCGAACTCGCTCGAGGAGGCGTCTTCGATGCCGGCGACGTGCCGCGCGTACTCGATGACCATGCACTGCAGGCCCAGGCAGATGCCGAGGGTGGGGATGCCCTGCTCGCGCGCGAAGCGGAGCGCGCCGAGCTTGCCCTCGATGCCGCGGATGCCGAATCCGCCCGGCACGACGATGCCGTCGAGCGCGCCGAGGGCCTTCTCCGCGCCTTCCGGGGTCTCGCAGAGGTCGGAGGCGATCCACTGGATCTGCACCTTCGTCTCCTGCGCGAAGCCGCCGGCCTTGAGCGCCTCGGTGACCGAGAGGTACGCGTCAGGCAGGTCGATGTACTTGCCGACGAGACCGATCGTGACCTCGTGCTTGGGGTTGTGGACGGCGTTCAGCACCGCGCTCCACCGAGTCCAGTCGACGTCCGCCGCCTTCTGCGACAGGCCGAGCGCGTCGACGATGTACGCGTCGAGGTGCTGCTCGTTGAGCATCGTGGGGATGTCGTAGATCGACGGCACGTCGACGGCGTTGACGACGGCATCCTCATCCACGTCGCACATGAGCGCGATCTTGCGGCGGTTCGCGTCGGTGACGGGCCGGTCGCTGCGGAGCACGAGGGCGTCGGGCTGAATGCCGATCGAGCGGAGGGCGGCGACGGAGTGCTGGGTGGGCTTGGTCTTCTGCTCGCCGGACGCGCCCATGTAGGGGACGAGGGAGACGTGCACGAAGAAGACGTTCTTCCGGCCGAGCTCGTGACGGATCTGCCGCGCCGACTCGATGAACGGCTGCGACTCGATGTCGCCGACGGTGCCGCCGATCTCCGTGATGATGACGTCGGGCTGAGGCGTCTCGGAGGCCTGCAGGCGCATGCGCCGCTTGATCTCGTCGGTGATGTGCGGGATGACTTGCACGGTGTCGCCGAGGTATTCGCCGCGCCGCTCCTTCGCGATCACCTGCGAGTAGATCTGCCCCGTCGTGACGTTCGCTGCCTGGCTCAGCTCGATGTCGAGGAAGCGCTCGTAGTGACCGATGTCGAGGTCGGTCTCGGCGCCGTCGTCGGTGACGAACACCTCGCCGTGCTGGAACGGATTCATCGTCCCGGGGTCGACGTTGAGATACGGATCGAGCTTCTGCATCACGACGCGCAGGCCCCGCGCGGTGAGCAGATTGCCGAGCGATGCGGCGGTCAGGCCCTTGCCCAACGAGGAGACGACACCGCCCGTCACGAAGATGTGCTTGGTGGTGCCGTCAGTGGTGGTGTCCGCCGTGTGGGCCGCGTCTGAATGAGTGTCCGTCACGGGCTTTCATCCTATCAGTCGGAATCGTGGGTCAGGCCTGGGCCGGTTCGGATCCCAGGCTGAGGAGCTCCCGGGCGTGTTCGAGCGCCGCCTCCGAATCGGGCAGTCCCGACAGCAGACGCGCCATCTCGGCTTCGCGCTCGGCGCCGCCCAGTGCACGCACGCTGGATGCGGTGACGGTGCCGTCGCTGGCCTTGACGACGCTCAGGTGGTTGTTCGCGAACGCGGCGACCTGCGCGAGGTGCGTCACGACGATCACCTGGCTGGAGCGGGCGAGCGCGGCCAGGCGACGGCCGACCTCGATGGCGGCCGCCCCGCCGATGCCGGCGTCGATCTCATCGAAGACGAACGTCGGGACGCTCCCCGTCCCGGCGATGACGACCTCGATCGCGAGCATGACGCGGCTGAGCTCGCCCCCCGACGCGCTGCGCGCGACGGGCCGCGGCTCGGCACCCGGGTGCGGGGCGAGGAGGATCGTGACGTCGTCGCGCCCCGCGGCCGTCGCGGTTCCGGGTTCGACCGCGACGACGACGCGGGCGTCGGGGAGAGCGAGGGCGCGAAGCTCGGCGGTCACCTCCGTCGACAGCCGCTCGGCGGCGGCGGCGCGGGCGGCGGTGAGGACGGATGCCGCGGCGTCGAGCTCGGCGCGGAGGGCGGCGATCTCGTCGCCGAGCCGGGTGACGCGGTCGCCGTCGTCGTCGAGCTCCGCGAGGCGGAGAGCGCCGTTCTCGCGCAGGGCGAGCGCGTCTTCGAGGCTCCCGTGCGCCCGGACGATGGCCCCGACGGCAGCGCGCCGCTCCTCGACGGCGGCGAGCTCGTGCGGGCCCGATTCGTCGAGGTCGGCGAGGTAGCCGCTCAGCTCGGTCGCGAGGTCCGACGCGCGGTAGCCGAGGTCTTCGACGGTCGCCGCGTGGGCGGCGAGCGCGGCGTCGCTGCCGGCGGCGCGCTCGAGGGCGCGACGCGCCTCGGCGAGGAGGGTGACGATGTCGGGCGCGTCGTCGTCGCCCGACAGGGCGGCGTGGGCGAGGGTGGCGGCGAGGCGGAGCTCCTCGGCGTTGGCCAGGCGCTCCGCGCGCTGGGCGAGCTCGGCATCCTCCCCCGGCTGCGGGTCGACCTGCTCGAGGTCGGCGAGCGCGGCGCGGAGGTCGTCGGCCTCGCGTGCCCGCTCCCCCTGACGCTCGATGAGGTCGTCGAGCTCGGCGGTGCGCGTCTTGACGTCGTCGTAGAGCGCCGCGTACGCGGCGAGCGCGCTCGTCACCGGCTGACCGCCGAAGCGGTCGAGCGCATCGCGCTGCGCGGCGGCCGACCGCAGCCGCAACTGGTCGGACTGGCCGTGCACGACGACGAGCTCGTCGGCCAGGTCGGAGAGGACCCCCGCGGGGGCGCTTCGCCCGCCCACGCTCGCGCGGCTGCGCCCCTCGGCGGTCACGGTGCGGGCGAGGTACAGCTCGCCGTGTGCGTCGTCGACGGGTTCGATCTCTCCCCCGGCATCCGCGACACGTTCGGCGACGGGGCCGGATGTCGGGACGAGCCACACTCCCTCGACCGCGGCCAGGTCGGCGCCGGAGCGGACGACGCCGGCATCCGACCGCGCCCCCATGAGGAGTCCGAGGCCCGTCACGACCATCGTCTTGCCGGCGCCGGTCTCCCCCGTGATCGCCGTGAATCCCGCGCCGATCGGCAGGGTCGCGCGCGCGATGACGCCCAGGTCGCGGAGGGTGATCTGCTCGATCATCCCGGCGTTCCCCGGCTCGCGTCCGTCTGCTCGGTCGTCCGCGGCGCGGCGCCCCGCCACCCGGCGACGGGCAGCTGGAACTTCCGCACCAGCCGGTCGGTGAACGAGGCGGGGTGCAGGCGCGCGAGACGCACGGGCTTCGGTGAGCGGCGCGAGACGACGCGCGCCCCCGGAGGCAGATCGTGCGAGCGGCGCCCGTCGCACCACAGGATGCCTTGGCCGTCGGTCCGGGCGAGCACCTCGATCGCGACGGCGGTCTCGGGTCCGAGCACCAGCGGCTTCGCGAAGAGGGCGTGCGCCGACAGCGGCACCACGGCGATCGCCTCGACCGTCGGCCAGATGACCGGGCCCCCGGCGGAGAAGTTGTACGCCGTCGACCCCGTCGGCGTCGACACGACGACTCCGTCGCAGCCGAAGCTCGACAGCGGACGCCCGTCGATCTCGATGACGACCTCCATCATGCGTTCCCGAGCCGCCTTCTCGACGGTCGCCTCGTTGAGGGCCCACGTCTCGTAGATGATCCGCCCGTCGGCATCCCGCACGTCGACCGCGAGCGTCATGCGCTCCTCGACGTCGTAGTCGCGGGCGATCACCCGCCGCATGGCGTCGTCGATGACGTCGGCTTCGATCTCGGCGAGGAAGCCGACGTGTCCCATGTTGATGCCGAGGATCGGTGCGGTGCCTTCGCGGACGAGCTCGGCGGCGCGGAGGATCGTGCCGTCGCCACCGAGGACGATCGCGAGATCGAGGGCGGTGACCGTGACGTCGACACCCAAGGTGGCGATATCGCTCGTGTCGCCGAGCTCCGCCCGCAGCTCGTCGTCGCCGTCCGGGAGGACGGCGTGCGCGCCGGCGGCGGTCAGCGCGTCGATGACGCGGCGGGCGGCGGCGACGGTGTCCTCGCGGCGCGCGTGCGCGACGACGAGGATCTCGCGCGGCTCGCTCTGCGGCGCGTCGGTCGTCGCGTCGCTCGTCGTGGGCGTCGTGGGCGTCATGCGGCTCCCGCCAGTCGGTTCACGGTCTCCAGATATTCTGTCGGATTGCCGGCCTCGGAGCATCGATCGCCGGTCGGGCGCAGGTGCACGAGGTATTCGTGGTTGCCGTGGGTTCCCGCGATCGGCGAGGCGATCGCGCCGTGGGTGCCGAGGCCCGCATCCCACCCCGCCCAGAGGACGCCCATGACGGCGTCGGCGCGCGCCGCGGCATCCGTCACCAGTCCTTCGCGCACGCCGGTGCGCCCCACCTCGAACTGCGGCTTCACGAGCAGGACGACATCGGCATCCGGCGCGGCGACGGCGGCGACCGCCGGGAGCACGTGGGTGAGGGAGATGAAGGAGAGGTCGCCGGTGAGGAGCGTCGGCTGAGCCGGGCCGCCCGTGCCGGCGGCCTCCGCGAGGCCCTCGGGCGTCATGTAGCGGACGTTGAATCCCTCGACGACGGTGACACCCGCATCGGCCGCGATCGCCGCGTCGAGCTGTCCGTGACCGACGTCGACGGCGAGCACGCGCGCCGCTCCGCGCTCACGGAGCACCTGCGTGAACCCCCCGGTCGACGCCCCCATGTCGAGGGCGAGACGCCCGGCGACGCGCACGTCGAAGGCATCCAGCGCGGCGATCAGCTTGTGCGCGGCGCGGCTGACGTAATGATCGGATGCCGCAACGGTGATCTCCTGGTCTCCGCGGACCTTGACGGAGGGCTTTACGACGGGCAGTCCGTCGACCGACACGAGGCCGCCTTCGATGAGCTGCGCGGCCTGCGTCCGCGAGCGCGCGAGTCCCCGGCCGGCGACGGCGGCGTCGAGGCGCTGCGCGGGCGTCGCTGCGTGTTCCGTGTCGGTCACGCCGAGAGGTCCCGGGGACCGGACTCGAGACGCCGTGCGAGGTCGTCGTGCAGCGCGCCGTACGCAGCGGCCCGCTCGGCGAGCGGCTGCTGCTCGATCACCTCGAGCGCCGAGAGCAGGTCGTCGCGGCGTGCGGCGGAGTCAGCGGCGTGTGCATCGCTGTCGGCTTCGAGGGACATGCCTCCACGATACGCGGCCGCGTCGATCTGGGCGGGCGAGCCGGATGGGCGATCCGGGCGGTCAGGGCCGGTGGAACGGGTCTGCGTAGAGCGCTTCGGGCACGCGGAATCCGTAGATCGCGCGCCCCGTCCGCCAGATCGCGGCGGCGCCGGCGCGCACGAGGTCGATGGGACGGTCACCGGCCGCGAGGATCTGCACGTCGGGCCCGTCGATCCGGACCGCCGCGGCGCCCACCCGCGTGACGTCACCGTCGACGATGGTCTCGGGGTAGGGCTCGTGGAGTTCCCGGAGGTCGCCGACGATGTAGGTCGGGCGCGAGGTCGAGGGCGCGGCGAGGACGTGCTTGGGACGGTCGACGCCGGTGAGGACGAGCACCGACTCGAGGCCCGCCGCCTGCGCGCCGGCGATGTCGGTGTCGAGGCGGTCGCCGATGAAGAGGGCGTGTTGCGCGCCGAACCGCGCGACCGCCTCGTCGAAGATCGGCCGCTCCGGCTTTCCGGCGACGACGGCGAGCCGGCCGACGGCGGTGTGCACGGCGGAAACGAGCGTGCCGTTTCCCGGCGCGATCCCGCGTGCCTGCGGGATCGTCCAGTCGGTGTTCGTGGCGATCCAGGGGATGCCGCCCCCCTCCTCGGGAAGGGCGAGTGCGTAGGATGCCTCGGCCAGCTGCAGCCACCCGACATCCGGCGCGAACCCCTGGACGACGGCCGCCGGGGCGTCATCCGCACTCCGGGTCACGGTGTATCCGGCCTTCTCGACCTCGAAGACGAGTCCGTCTCCCCCGACGACGAGAATCCGAGCACCCGGCGCGACGCGCTCGCGGAGCAGCCGCATCGCGGCCTGCGGACTGGTGACGACGTCCTCCGGCCGGGTGGCGGCGAGCCCGAGTTCGCGCAGGTGCTCCGCGACGGTCGCATCTCGGCGCGAGGCGTTGTTCGTGATGTAGCCGAGGCGGCGGGTCTTTCCCGCGCGGTTCAGACTCTCGACGGCGTGCGGCAGGGCGTGCGCGCCGGCGTAGACGACGCCGTCGAGGTCAGCGAGGACGGTGTCCACGCCGTCGAGCGGGGCCGGACGCTGAGCCGCCGACTGTGGTGTCGACTGTGGAGGCGTGTCCGCGCGTCGTCCGAACAGCGCCATCAGCGGTCGCCCTCGCGCTCATCGGCACCGTCTGCCGCGGGTTCGTCGACGCCCGCTTCGGCGAGGATCTCGTCGACCTCGTCCTGGACGGAGGGGGCGACGTCGTGCGAGGCCGCGTCGTCGACGTGGTCGTGCTCCGGGGCTTCGCCGTCGGCGCCGTCCTTGTCATCGTCATCGTCGAGCGGCAGCTCCTCGATCTCGTCGACGACGAGCGTTTCGAGGTCGGCGTCGGCGGCGGACAGCACGTCTTCGGCGATCTCCGCGCGTCGCTGCCACTGGGCGGCCTCGTCGACGCGGCCGAGTTCCTCGAGCACGGCGGCGCGGGCCGCGAAAAGACCCGGGCTCCAGCTGAAGGCGCGGTCGGGGTCGAGTTCGGGGATGTCGAGCTCTTGCAGGGCGCGGTCGGCCTGCCCGAGATCGAGACGCGCACCCGACATCGCGATCGCGAGTTCGACGCGGACGTCGACCGGGAGGGCGGCGCGGTCGACGGCGCGGCCGACCTCGAGGGCGCGGTCGGGTCGGCCGACGCCTCGCTCGCTGTCGACGAGGAGTGCGATCTGGTCGTCGCGACCGGAGATCCGGCGGAAGGTGCGCAGCTCGCGAACCGCGAGTGCGAAGTCACCCGTCGCATAGGCGGTGATGGCGACGGTCTCACGGACGATCGCGATGCGCCCGGCGCTCCGCGACGCCGCGAGCGCGTGCTCGTGCGCGAGCGCGGGGTCGTCGTCGATGAGACGCGCAGCCATCGCGAGATGGCGGGCGACCTGCTCGGCGTTCTCTTTGCTCAGCGTCTTCAGCTCGTTGCGTGCGGCATTGTTGAGATCGCGCGGAGTGATGTCGTCGGGCAGTGCGGGGCCGGCGGGCTGCGCGCGACGATCGGACCCCTGCGGCGGGCGTGAGGTCCGACGGTCACCGTCGCGTCCCGCGTACGGCTTCCGCTCACCGTCACGCTTCGCGTACGGCTTACGATCGCCGTCGCGCTTCACGTAGGGTTTTCTCTCACCGTCACGCTTCGCGTACGGCTTCTTGTCGCCGTGGCGTGCGCCGCCCACTGAAGCCCCACCTGCCGACGATCGACGTCGATCGTCGTTCGAACGAGGTCGCTGCTCTTCAGCCATGGTGGGATCCTTTCATGCGCACAAACGAGAAAAGGCCACCCAACACTGGGTGGCCTTTTCACGAAAGAAGTCCGGCGGTGTCCTACTCTCCCACAGGGTCCCCCCTGCAGTACCATCGGCGCTGTGAGGCTTAGCTTCCGGGTTCGGAATGTAACCGGGCGTTTCCCTCACGCTATGGCCGCCGAAACACTATTGATGTTTCAGTCTGCATAACAATAGTCATTGTCATGCGGTTCTCGACCGTACATCGAGAACCACTCAGTGGACGCAAGCACCTAAAACGGTGTGTTATCAAGTCATCGGCTTATTAGTACCGGTCAGCTTCACGCGTTACCGCGCTTCCACATCCGGCCTATCAACCCAGTAGTCTGGCTGGGAGCCTCTCGCCCGAAGGCATGGAAATCTCATCTTGAGGCCGGCTTCCCGCTTAGATGCTTTCAGCGGTTATCCATCCCGAACGTAGCTAACCAGCGGTGCTCTTGGCAGAACAACTGGCACACCAGAGGTTCGTCCAACCCGGTCCTCTCGTACTAGGGTCAGATCCTCTCAAATTTCCTACGCGCGCAGCGGATAGGGACCGAACTGTCTCACGACGTTCTAAACCCAGCTCGCGTACCGCTTTAATGGGCGAACAGCCCAACCCTTGGGACCTACTCCAGCCCCAGGATGCGACGAGCCGACATCGAGGTGCCAAACCATGCCGTCGATATGGACTCTTGGGCAAGATCAGCCTGTTATCCCCGAGGTACCTTTTATCCGTTGAGCGACAGCGCTTCCACAAGCCACTGCCGGATCACTAGTCCCGACTTTCGTCCCTGCTCGACCTGTCAGTCTCACAGTCAAGCTCCCTTGTGCACTTACACTCGCCACCTGATTGCCAACCAGGTTGAGGGAACCTTTGGGCGCCTCCGTTACTTTTTGGGAGGCAACCGCCCCAGTTAAACTACCCACCAGGCACTGTCCCTGAACCGGATTACGGTTCGAAGTTAGATATCCAGAGTGACCAGAGTGGTATTTCAACAATGACTCCACGGTAACTGGCGTCACCGCTTCAAAGTCTCCCACCTATCCTACACAAGCCACACCGAACACCAATACCAAGCTGTAGTAAAGGTCACGGGGTCTTTCCGTCCTGCTGCGCGTAACGAGCATCTTTACTCGTAGTGCAATTTCGCCGAGTTCGCGGTTGAGACAGTTGGGAAGTCGTTACGCCATTCGTGCAGGTCGGAACTTACCCGACAAGGAATTTCGCTACCTTAGGATGGTTATAGTTACCACCGCCGTTTACTGGGGCTTAAATTCTCAGCTTCGCCTTGCGGCTAACCGGTCCTCTTAACCTTCCAGCACCGGGCAGGCGTCAGTCCGTATACATCGTCTTGCGACTTGGCACGGACCTGTGTTTTTAGTAAACAGTCGCTACCCACTAGTCTCTGCGGCCTCCAAACGCTTTCGGAGCAAGTCCTAATACGTCGAAGGCCCCCCTTCTCCCGAAGTTACGGGGGCATTTTGCCGAGTTCCTTAACCACGATTCTCTCGATCTCCTTGGTATTCTCTACCTGACCACCTGAGTCGGTTTGGGGTACGGGCGGCTTGAACCTCGCGTCGATGCTTTTCTCGGCAGCATAGGATCACCCACTTTTTATCCGCATCGTGTCTCAGCCTATGTGAGAGACGGATTTGCCTATCTCTCGGCCTACGCACTTGCCCCGGGACAACCATCGCCCGGGTTGGGCTACCTTCCTGCGTCACACCTGTTAATACGCTAACCGCACCAGCATGGGGTCGTGCGCTAGCTCCAACGTTCTCACCCCGAAGGGATCGATACAGAGGAATTCGGGCACTTAGCACCACTGGATTAGCTTGGGCGGTTCTTCGCCGGTACGGGAATATCAACCCGTTGTCCATCGACTACGCCTGTCGGCCTCGCCTTAGGTCCCGACTTACCCAGGGAAGATTAGCTTGACCCTGGAACCCTTGGTCTTTCGGAGGACGTGTTTCTCACACGTCTTTCGCTACTCATGCCTGCATTCTCACTCGTGTGGCCTCCACGGCTGGTTTACACCGCCGCTTCGCTGGCCACACGACGCTCTCCTACCCATCAACACGGCTGGACCACGAAGGCCTACCAATAATGTCAATGCCACAACTTCGGTGGCGTGCTTGAGCCCCGTTACATTGTCGGCGCGGAATCACTTGACCAGTGAGCTATTACGCACTCTTTCAAGGGTGGCTGCTTCTAAGCCAACCTCCTGGTTGTCAGAGCAACTCCACATCCTTTCCCACTTAGCACGCGCTTTGGGACCTTAGTTGGTGGTCTGGGTTGTTTCCCTCTCGACTATGAAGCTTATCCCCCACAGTCTCACTGCTGCGCTCTCACTTACCGGCATTCGGAGTTTGGCTGACGTCAGTAACCTTGTAGGGCCCATCGGCCATCCAGTAGCTCTACCTCCGGCAAGAAACACGCAACGCTGCACCTAAATGCATTTCGGAGAGAACCAGCTATCACGAAGTTTGATTGGCCTTTCACCCCTATCCACAGCTCATCCCCTCAGTTTTCAACCTAAGTGGGTTCGGTCCTCCACGACGTCTTACCGTCGCTTCAACCTGGCCATGGATAGATCACTTCGCTTCGGGTCTAGGACACGCGACTGAATCGCCCTATTCAGACTCGCTTTCGCTACGGCTACCCCACACGGGTTAACCTCGCCACGTATCGCTAACTCGCAGGCTCATTCTTCAAAAGGCACGCTGTCACAGCTGCTAGGGCTGCTCCAACGGTTTGTAAGCAAACGGTTTCAGGTACTATTTCACTCCCCTCCCGGGGTACTTTTCACCTTTCCCTCACGGTACTTGTCCGCTATCGGTCATCTGGGAGTATTTAGGCTTATCAGGTGGTCCTGACAGATTCACACGGGATTTCTCGGGCCCCGTGCTACTTGGGATACTCTTCGCGTCAAGGGAGGCATTTCGACTACGGGGTTGGCACCCTCTATGACCCGCCTTTCAATGCGGTTCGTCTATACCTTCTTGTAACGCCGCCACCTCGGCAGAGATGACTGAAAAGTCCCACAACCCCGAATACGCAACTCCTGCCGGATATCACACGTACTCGGTTTAGCCTGTTCCGGTTTCGCTCGCCACTACTAACGGAATCGCGGTTGCTTTCTCTTCCTGTGGGTACTGAGATGTTTCACTTCCCCACGTTCCCTCTACCCGCCCTATATATTCAGGCGGGAGTCACTGGGTCGGCACGCCGCCCAGCGGGGTTTCCCCATTCGGAGATCCTCGGATCAAAGTGTGCTTATCCACTCCCCGAGGCTTATCGCAGATTGCTACGTCCTTCTTCGGCTTCAGATGCCAAGGCATCCACCGTTTGCTCTTAAAGACTTGAAATCACATGAGTTGAATCGTCAATTGAAATTGACTAATGATCTTTAAGATCATCTTCACGAGATGATTGCTCATCTCGAAGATGCTCGCGTCCACTGTGTAGTTCTCAAAGTACGGGCGGTACCTTCTCCGCCGCCGGCGCTGCCGGCATCAGAAAAGGTCCTGAGGTTGGTCGCGGTCGAAACCGCATCCGGTCCCTCAGGACCCAACAGCGTGCATGTGCCGTCTTGCTCGACTCGAGCTTTCCTGACCCGAAGGCCGTACTGACTCGAGGTTCGCTCCTCGACACCTCGTCAAATGTTCCACCCATGAGCTAACCGGCGAGAACGTTCGTCTCGATCCGGCGCCTGGACACCCGAGGGTGCCAGATGCTCCTTAGAAAGGAGGTGATCCAGCCGCACCTTCCGGTACGGCTACCTTGTTACGACTTAGTCCTAATTACCGATCCCACCTTCGACGGCTCCCTCCACAAGGGTTGGGCCACCGGCTTCAGGTGTTACCGACTTTCATGACTTGACGGGCGGTGTGTACAAGACCCGGGAACGTATTCACCGCAGCGTTGCTGATCTGCGATTACTAGCGACTCCGACTTCATGAGGTCGAGTTGCAGACCTCAATCCGAACTGGGACCGGCTTTTTGGGATTCGCTCCACCTTGCGGTATTGCAGCCCTTTGTACCGGCCATTGTAGCATGCGTGAAGCCCAAGACATAAGGGGCATGATGATTTGACGTCATCCCCACCTTCCTCCGAGTTGACCCCGGCAGTATCCCATGAGTTCCCACCATTACGTGCTGGCAACATAGAACGAGGGTTGCGCTCGTTGCGGGACTTAACCCAACATCTCACGACACGAGCTGACGACAACCATGCACCACCTGTTCACGAGTGTCCAAAGAGTTCTACATTTCTGCAGCGTTCTCGTGTATGTCAAGCCTTGGTAAGGTTCTTCGCGTTGCATCGAATTAATCCGCATGCTCCGCCGCTTGTGCGGGTCCCCGTCAATTCCTTTGAGTTTTAGCCTTGCGGCCGTACTCCCCAGGCGGGGAACTTAATGCGTTAGCTGCGTCACGGAATCCGTGGAATGGACCCCACAACTAGTTCCCAACGTTTACGGGGTGGACTACCAGGGTATCTAAGCCTGTTTGCTCCCCACCCTTTCGCTCCTCAGCGTCAGTTACGGCCCAGAGATCTGCCTTCGCCATCGGTGTTCCTCCTGATATCTGCGCATTCCACCGCTACACCAGGAATTCCAATCTCCCCTACCGCACTCTAGTCTGCCCGTACCCACTGCAGGCCCGAGGTTGAGCCTCGGGTTTTCACAGCAGACGCGACAAACCGCCTACGAGCTCTTTACGCCCAATAATTCCGGATAACGCTTGCGCCCTACGTATTACCGCGGCTGCTGGCACGTAGTTAGCCGGCGCTTTTTCTGCAGGTACCGTCACTTTCGCTTCTTCCCTGCTAAAAGAGGTTTACAACCCGAAGGCCGTCGTCCCTCACGCGGCGTTGCTGCATCAGGCTTGCGCCCATTGTGCAATATTCCCCACTGCTGCCTCCCGTAGGAGTCTGGGCCGTGTCTCAGTCCCAGTGTGGCCGGTCACCCTCTCAGGCCGGCTACCCGTCGACGCCTTGGTGAGCCGTTACCTCACCAACAAGCTGATAGGCCGCGAGCTCATCCCTGACCGAAGTTCTTTCCAGCTGCTGAAGATGCCTTCGCAGCTCGTATCCGGTATTAGACGCCGTTTCCAGCGCTTATCCCAGAGTCAGGGGCAGATTGCTCACGTGTTACTCACCCGTTCGCCACTGATCCAGCAGAGCAAGCTCCGCTTTCACCGTTCGACTTGCATGTGTTAAGCACGCCGCCAGCGTTCATCCTGAGCCAGGATCAAACTCTCCGTAAAGAAATGTTGCTGCGATCAGCCGGAAAATGACTGAAGCAGCGAGTTTGATCTGACCAAAGGGATGTCATTGCTGACTATCCGTTGCGGACACCGAAGTGCCCGACTTTGATCCAAAGGAATCTCTGCCGGCTAGGCCGGCACGAGGTTATTTGGCATTTGACAAGTGCACGCTGTTGAGTTCTCAAGGATCGGATGCTCCTGCCGTTCGGCCTCTCGGCCTTCCTTGCAGGGCAACTTCTCTATCTTACACTTCGTGTTTCGCTTGTCAAATCGGCGTTTTCGACTCGAGGTCGGACGCGATGACTCGCAGTTCACGAAGCTAGATCGGCGCTCGGCGTTTCGGCTTCAAGCCAGCCCGCCGGGCAACTTCTCTATCTTATCCCTCTCGCTCAGCGTGTCAAATCGGCCGCCGTGACTGATTTCTGTCGTCTCCAGCAGCACTCTTCGACCGCGTGGTGAGGAGTGGGATTCCATCCTAGACCAGGAGGTCTTGTTCTCTCAATCGAGAGGTTTGGGATGGAGTGGTTCTCCGCTTGAGGGGGCGAGGCCTTCCGGCCCTTCGCTCTTCCCTGTGGGGCGAACAAGTAATAAGTTACGTGGGTTCTGGGGTTCCGGCAAATCGTGCCCGCATCCCGGGCGTGTCGCGTGCGCAGTGCCGGCGGGTTCCGGCCGGTCACGGGGCGAAAGCGCCCGAATCAGTCGGCGAGACGGCGCCGGGCGATGACGACGACGCACAGCGCGAGGGTCAGCGCACCCCACACGGCGCACGCCGGCGGAAGCACGCGATAAGCGAGATGCTGCACCGTCCAGGCGTCGGTGATCGGCCCGTACGCGACGAGCCCCCACACCCACGCCGCGATCAGGATGATCGGAAGCGAGACCCACCACGCCGTCCGCACGCTGGCGGCCAGGACGCGCCGGACGGATGCCGGGCGCCGGCGCGAGAGCCAGACCACCCCGAAGACCGCGAGCATCACGAGGCCGAGGATGCTCGATCCGTGCTGCACCCACTTGTACCCGGGCAGCGGTCCCCACATCTGCGCGAGCGCGGGGATCATGCGCACGCCCCATCGACCCTCGTGCGTGAAGGCATCCCACACGATGTGCGACAGCACACCGAGGACGAGCGAGATCGCGACGGCGACGGCGAAGACGACGGGCGTGCGCCATACGTCGCTCCGTGCGCCGGACCGGACGCTCCGGAGCGCCGCGATCCCCGTCGTGTCCCACTCCCCCGGCAGTCGCTCGGCCAGCCACGCGGGCGCGAGTTCGCGCACCGCCGGACGGAAGAGGAGGTACCACGCCGCAAGGAGCACGAGCGCGATCGCCGCGGAGAGCGCGACGTTCGTATGCGTCGCCTGATACGTGAGCGGGGTGCCGCGCAGGAACAGCGGCAGGTCGGGCGTCATCGCCCCCACGGCGATCGCCGCCGGCAGCAGCGGCGTGCGCAGGAACGGCAGCGCGACGACGGCATGCGACGGTGTGAACGGCATGTCGTCGTCGCGCGGCTCTCAGTCGGAGGTCAGGATGCCGTGACGAACAGTCCGGCGAGGGTCTTCTTGCCGCGCCGGAGCACCGAGACGCCACCCGGCAGGGAGCCGGTCACGACGGCATCCTCATCGTCGACCTTCGCACCGTCGAGCGAGACACCGCCCTGCGCGATCGCGCGCCGCGCCTCGGACAGACTCGACGTCAGTCCGGTGTCGACGAGCGCCTGAGTGACCGGCGTGCCCGCAGGAATCTCTGCGTGCGGAAGCTCCTCGAGCGCGCTGCGGAGCGTCGCCGCATCGAGCGCGTGCAGGTCGCCCGAGCCGAAGAGCGCATCGGATGCCGCGATGGCCGCTTGCGCCGCGGCCGCCCCGTGCACCAGGGTGACGACCTCTTCCGCCAGCCGCTTCTGGGCGGCGCGGCGGAACGGCTCGGTCTCGACGAGCGCCCCGTACTCCTCGATCTCGGCGCGCGAGAGGAACGTGAAAACCTTGAGCCGCTCGATCACATCGGCATCCAGCGTGTTGAGCCAGAACTGGTAGAACGCGTACGGGCTCGTGAGCTCGGCGTCGATCCAGATCGCGTTGCCCTCGCTCTTGCCGAACTTGGTGCCGTCGCTGTTGGTGATCAGTGGCGTCCCGATCGCGTGGACGCTCGCACCCTCGACACGGTGGACGAGGTCGGTGCCGCTCGTGAGGTTGCCCCACTGGTCGGACCCGCCGGTCTGCAGGACGCAGTCGTACTGCCGGTACAGCTCGAGGAAGTCGAGACCCTGCAGGATCTGGTAGCTGAACTCGGTGTAGCTGATGCCGGCCTCGGAGTTGAGGCGCGCGCTCACGGCATCCTTCTTCAGCATCGTGCCGACCCGGTAGTGCTTGCCGATGTCGCGGAGGAAGTCGATCGCCGACAGCGGCGCGGTCCAGTCGAGGTTGTTGACCATGCGCGCGGGGTTCTCGCCCTCGAAGCTGAGGTACCGCTCGACCTGGCCGCGTAGGCGCTCCACCCACTCGGCAACGGTCTCGCGCGTGTTGAGGGTGCGCTCAGCGGTCGGGCGGGGGTCGCCGATGAGACCCGTCGACCCGCCGACGAGACCGAGCGGGCGATGACCGGCCAGCTGCAGGCGGCGCAGCAGGAGAAGCTGCACGAGGTGGCCGAGATGCAGGCTGGGCGCGGTGGGGTCGAAGCCGCAGTAGTACGTGATCGGGTCGCCGGCGAGGAGGGCGCTCAGCGCCTCTTGGTCGGTGGACACGTGCACCAGGCCGCGCCAGACGATCTCGTCCCAGACGTTGTCGAACGAGGGATCGTTGGCCGGCGCCAGCGCGCGCACGGCGGCGGCCGGTGCGCTCACGGAGACGGTTTCAGACACCCGTTCAGGCTATCAGCGCGCGGCGGAGCCTCCTCCCTCGCGCCGCGCCGGTCGCGTGTCGGAGTCGCATGCCAGACTGAGCGCGTGACCACCGACCTGCTCGCGACGACGATCGTGGCGATCTTCGTGTTCGGCGCGCTGTGCGCCGCGCTCGTGCTGGTGACGGTGTCGCTGCGGCGCCCGCGCGGTCTTCCGCTGATGATCGCCGCCGGTCTCGTCGTGCTCTGCGTCATCGTGGTCGCGATCCTGCCCTGGCCGCTGCCGTCGCTCTCCGTCGCCGTGCTCGCTCTCCTCGCCGTGGCGCTGGCCACCTTCGGCGGCAATCCGCTCGTGCGCTGGGTGCTGAACGCCGCCGACGGCGGGCGCACTCCGGAGGGACCGCGCGGTGGCATCCTCGTCGAACTCATGGCGGAGCCGCCCGCGCCTCCGCTGCAGGAGGAGATCCTCCGCGGCGGCACGACGATCGGCTACCTCGAGCGTCTCGCCGCGGCCCTCAGCATCGTCGCCGGCTTCCCCGCCGCGATCGCCGTGATCGTCGCGCTGAAGGGCATCGGGCGGTTCACCGAGCTCGCGACGCCCGCCGCCCGCGAGCGGTTCATCGTCGGGACGCTCGCGAGCCTCCTCTGGGCGTGCGCGGTGGGCGGCATCGTTCCGCTCGCGCTGGTGTGAGAGCGGCCCACTCCCCGCGAAGCTCACTCCCCGCAGGGCTCACTCCCCGCGCAGCAGGCGGAAGCCCTCCACGAGCGCACCGACGCCGGCCGACGCGAGCGCCTGCGAGACGGCGGACTGGCTGATCCCCTCGTCGCGCGCGAGGTCGACCTGCGTGCGCCCCTGGATCCTGCCGTAGGCGAGGCGGCGTGTTCGGGCGCTCATGCCGCTGACGATCTCGTCGCGGGCGAGCAGGTAGGCGTTGGAGAGGGCGACGGATGCCTCGTCGACGCCCTCGGCCGCGGACACCCACGTGCGGGCGCCCGGGACGGTCCGCGACTGGAGCGCATGGACGGTGTCGATGGCCTCGCGTGCCGCCCACCAGGCGGGGCCCTCGGGGAGCGCGCCGGCGCGCGAGGGGACCTCCGCCGTCGCCCCGATCCCGAGGCCGTATCGGCAGTCGACGCCGTCGGGGAGCGCGAGACGCACGAGGAGCAGCCCCGCCATCGCGTCGGTGAGCGTCGCGTATGTGCCTTGGAGTTCGTCGCCGACCGTCGGGATCAGCGGGCGGGTTGCGAGCGGGAGGTCTCGCTCGACGCGGAGGATCGCGTCGTCGATCGCCGCCTGCGCCGCCGTGCGGTCGGCGAGGGCGCGGGAGCCGACGATGTCGGCGATCACGGCGATCGTCACAAAAGAGGTATATCACTTATATTCGGCAAATATAAGTGAATAGCTGAAGTCGCCCACTCCGCCATGCCAGACTCGACACATGCCGGTCGCAGACGGTTCCGCCCCTGGAACACTCGGCGCGCTCGCGCAGGCGTACGTCAACGTCCAGTGCACCACGATCCTCGCGGCCGCGGAAGCCCTCGCGGCCCACGACGAGGAGGCCGTCCATCCGACCCGGGTCGCGGTGCGCCGGTTGCGGGCGACGCTGCGGACCTTCCCGCGCGTCTACCTGCGCGGGCGACGCGACCACCTCGCGACAGAACTGCGGTGGTGGGGCGAGACGCTCGGACGCCTCCGCGATCTGCAGATCATCGAGCAGCACGTCACCGCCGCGCTCGACGCGACGGATCCCTCCGCCCTCGCGGAGCTCGCCGACGACCGCGCCGCCGCGTGGCGGGCGTGCGACACCGCGGCGACGAGCACGCGCTTCGCCGCGCTCGCCGCGGAGCTCGATCGGTGGCGAACAGCTCCGCCGTTCGGTGCGGCGGCGATGCTCCCGGCCTCGGCCGCCCGACCCGCGGTCGACGAGGCGGGCGCGAGCCTCGACCGGAGATTGCGGCGCGCGGCGCGGGCGATCGCGCGCGGCGAGGCGGACGCCGCCGAGCGGATCCACTCCGCGCGCAAAGCCGCGAAGCGCCACCGCTACGCGGTCGAACTCGCACGCCCCGTGCTCGAAGCGGATGCCGACGACACCCATGATCGTCTGCGTGCGCTGCAAGACGCGTTGGGCGAGAGACAGGATGCCGTCGTGACGCTCGCGTGGCTCGACGGCATGCGCGGAGCGCTCGACGCCGATGCGGTCGCCGCCGTCGTCGCGGTGCAGCGCGGCATCCTCGCCGACACGGCGCACCTGCTCACGGCCGAGCCGAATGACCCGGCCGCAGGCGGTGGGGCGGGCGGGACTCTCTAGAGCCCGAGCGCGTGGGCGGCCGCCTGAGCGCGCGCCGTCAACTCCGCACGCTGCTCGGTGACGCGCACGGGAGCCGTGCCGCCCGCGCCCGCGCGACTCGCGACCGAGCCCTCGATCGTCAGCACGTCGCGGACGTCGGGCGTGAGGTCGGGCGACACGCTCGCGAGGAGGGCGTCGTCGGCATCCTCCAGCCCGATCCCCCGCTCCTCGCACGCGCGGACGAGCGATCCGGAGACCTCGTGCGCGTCGCGGAACGGGATGCCGCGTCGCACGAGCCAGTCGGCGACGTCCGTCGCGAGCGAGAACCCCTGCGGGGCGAGCGCGGCCATGCGGGAGGTGTCGAAGCGCATCGTCGCGACCATCCCCGCGAAAGCCGGAAGGAGCACCTCGAGGGTGGCGACGGAGTCGAAGACGGGCTCCTTGTCCTCCTGGAGGTCGCGGTTGTACGCGAGCGGGAGGCCCTTGAGCGTCGCGAGGAGTCCCGTGAGGTTGCCGATGACACGACCTGCCTTCCCCCGGGCGAGCTCCGCGATGTCGGGATTCTTCTTCTGCGGCATGATGCTCGATCCGGTCGAGTAGCCGTCGTCGAGGCGGACGAAGCCGAACTCGGCGGTGTTCCAGAGGATGATGTCCTCGGCGAAGCGCGAGAGGTCGACCCCGATCATCGTGGCGATGAACGCGAACTCCGCCACGACGTCGCGCGCGGCGGTGCCGTCGAGGGAGTTCTCCGCGGGGCGCGACAGACCGAGGCGCGCGGCCACGAGGGCGGGGTCGAGACCGAGCGACGACCCGGCGAGCGCTCCCCCGCCGTAGGGCGAGACCGACGCGCGCGCCGACCAGTCGCGGAGGCGCTCGAGGTCGCGCACGAGCGGCCAGGCGTGCGCCTGCAGGTGGTGGGCGAGGAGCACGGGCTGCGCGTGCTGCAGGTGCGTGCGCCCGGGCATGATCGCCTCGGGGTGGGCGCCCGCCTGCGACACGATCGCGTCGATGAGGCGGAGCACGTCGCGAGCGATGATGCGGGCGTGCTCGAGCAGGTAGAGGCGCACGAGGGTTGCGATCTGATCGTTGCGGCTGCGGCCGGCACGGAGCTTTCCACCGAGCTCGGGACCCACTTCGGCGATGAGGGCGGCTTCGAGCGCACCGTGCACGTCTTCGTCGGCGTCGGATGCCGTGAGCTCCCCGCTCTGCCATGCGGCCAGCAGCGCATCGAGGCCCGCGTGCATGCGCTCTTCCTCATCGGCGGTGAGGTAGCCCGCGGCGGCGAGCGCGGCGGCGTGCGCGTGCGAGCCCGCGATGTCGTAGGGAGCGAGCACCCAGTCGAACTGGGTCGACCGGCTGAGCGCGGCGAGCTCGGGCGACGGCCCGGTCGCGAAGCGCGCCCCCCACAGGGCACCCTCGTTCGTGCCGTGCGCGGCGTCGGGGTTCTCGGGTGCGCCGGGAGTGGTTTCGCTCACCCCGACAGCCTACCGAGGCCGCCGCGCGCGCCTGGAGGCAGGCACGCGAACCGCGACCGCGCGAGCGCGGCATCCGTCTTCGTCGGCATCCGTCTTCGTCGGCATCCGTCATCGTCGGCATCCGTCATCGTCGGCATCCGTCTTCGTCGGCGCATATCGCCGTCATTCACCCGCATGACGACGAGGTGCGCCGACGAAACCCCACGTGAGGACGATACGCGCCGACGAAACCCCGGCGCGACGCGCTACGCGACCCGGCGGGTCGCGAGACGGGCGACGCGCGCGAACACCCACTCGAGCGGGCCGCGGCCCACCAGCAGCGCCCACGCGGTGCAGAAGGCGATCGTGCCGAGCGCGAACGGCCAGAAGGGTGAGAGGTCCCGCATGCCGAGGAGGTCGCCGGTGTCTCCGAGCACGGCAGCGGCCACGAGCGCCCAGGCGACAATCTGACCGACGTACGCGGTGAGGGGCATCGCGCCGACGGCGCGGAGCGGCAGGCTCACGGCGGCGGCGGCGCGCACCCGGCACAGCAGGAGGCACACGGCGAGGGATGCCAGGGCGAACCCGCCCGAGCCGATCACTTCGAGCAGTCCGCTCGAGTGCGCCTCACCGGCCAGCACCTCGGAGAGGTAACCTCCGGTCGGGACGGCGCCCGACGCGGTGACGGCGGCATCCGTGCCGTAGCCGATGAGCGCCAGCGACGCGCCGGCCCCGAGGAGGACGGGCGGCGTCCGCGCGGCCGCGAGATCCGACCGGCCCGCCGCGAGCCCGGCGACGACGAATGCGATCCAGACCGTCACCGGGTAATGCCAGCCGACCGCGTTCGACACGTCACGCCCGGTGTCGCCGGCCCAGAGCGGCAGCGCGTCGAGCACCGGCTGCACCCACGGCATGACGAGCGCGAGCGCGGCCGCGAGAGCCCAGAGCGCGGGCGCCCGCAGGCGCAGAAGCGGCAGGGCGAGGAGGAAGAGGACGCCGTACGCCGGCAGGATCACGTACACCGGCACGCCCGTCGCGATCAGCGCGAGGCCCACGGCCCACAGGAGCACGGCGCGCACGGCCAGCGAGGCCCGGACACGCCGCAGCGCCCGGCCGGGCGAGAGCGGCACGGCGCCGCCGGAGACGAGCGCGATCGAGACGCCCGCGAGCGTCGCGAACAGGATCGACGACCTCCCGTTCACGATGTCGCCCCACGTCGCGGGGTCGTCCCACCGCCACGTCGGAAGGGTCACGAGGTGCGCGGCGAGCATGCCGAGCACCGCGAATCCGCGCGCGAGGTCGACCCCCTGCAGGCGTGCGGGCCCGGAGAGGTAGCCGGTGGGCGTCCGCGCTACTGCTGGCGCAGCAGCCACACGAGAAGCGCCTTCTGCGCGTGGAGGCGGTTCTCGGCCTCGTCCCAGACGACCGACTGCGGTCCGTCGATGACCTCGGCATCCACCTCATAGCCGCGATCGGCGGGGAGGCAGTGGATGAAGATGGCGTCGGGCTTCGCAAGCGACATCGTCTCCTGGGTGACCTTGTACCCGCCGAGGTCGCGCAAGCGCTGGAGCTTCTCCTCCTCCTTGCCCATCGACACCCACGTGTCGGTGACGATCACGTCGGCGCCGGATGCCGCCTCGTGCGGGTCGGAGTACAGCGTGACCGAGCCGCCGGTCTGCGCGGCGATGCGGTCGGCGTCGGCGATGACGTCCTCGCGCGGCGCGTACTCCGCCGGCGAGGCCACGCGCACGTGCATGCCCGCGGTGACCCCCGCGAGGACGTACGAGTGACCCATGTTGGACTTGCCGTCACCGAAGAACGTCAGCGTGAGTCCCTTCAGCTCTCCCTTGTGCTCGCGGATCGTCAGAAGGTCGGCGAGCAGCTGGCAGGGGTGGAAGTCGTCGCTCAGCGCGTTGACGACGGGAACGGTCGTCCCCCGCGCCATCTCCTCCAGTCCCGCCTGGGCGTATGTGCGCCACACGATCGCCGCGACCTGGCGCTCGAGCACACGGGCCGTGTCGGAGGGGGTCTCCTTGCCGCCGAGCTGACTGTTCGCGGTGGAGATGACGAGAGGCGAGCCGCCGAGGTCGGCGATGCCGACGGCGAACGAGACCCGCGTGCGCGTCGAGCTCTTGTCGAAGATGACGGCGACCGTCTGAGGGCCCTCGAGGGGCTTCAGCTTCCAGCGGTCCTTCTTCAGCGACACGGCCAGATCGAGGATCTCGGACTGTTCGGCCGGGCTCAGATCGTCGTCGCGGAGCAGATGGCGGGTCATGCGGGCACCTCCGAGGTGTCGGGCGTCTGGCTGTCGGGCGTGGACGGGGAATCGAGCAGCAGGGCGTCCTGCACGGTGCGCAGGGCCCGCGCGAAGAGGTCCTGGAACTCGTCGATCTCGACGTCGCCGATCGTGAGCGCCGGCGCGATGCGGATCGTAGAGTCGTTCGCGGCGTTGATGATCAGCCCGTGCTGCTGCGCGGCGGCGACGACGGCGCCCGCGACGGGCGCGGTGAGCGCGATGCCGATCAGAAGGCCGCGGCCCCGGCATCCCTCGACGAGGCTCGAACCGATCGCCGCGACAGCCTGACGCACCTGGTCACCGCGCACGCGCGCGTTCTCGACGAGGCCCGCCCGCTCGATCTCGCCGAGGACGGCGGTCGCGGTCGCCGTGCCGAGGGCGTTGCCGCCGAAGGTCGAGCCGTGCGTGCCGGGGTAGAAGAGGTCGCTCGCCGCGCCGAAGGTCACGAGCGCGCCGATCGGGAAGCCGCCGCCGATGCCCTTCGCGACCGTGATCGCGTCGGGGACGATCCCCTCGTGCTGGAACGCGAACCATGCGCCGGTCCGGCCGGCGCCGGTCTGGATCTCGTCGATGATGAGGAGCGCGCCGTGGCGGGCCGTGATCTCGCGCGCCGCGGCGAGGTACCCATCGGGAAGCTCGACGACACCCGCCTCGCCCTTGATCGGTTCGACGAAGAGCGCGGCGACCGAGTCGTCCATCGCCGCTTCGAGCGCTTCGACGGTCGAGTCGATGGACTCCACCCCCGGGGTCATCGGGAGGAACGGCTCCTGCATCTGCGGCTTGCCGGTGAGCGCGAGCGTGCCCATCGTCCGTCCGTGGAACGCGTTCTTGAGCGACAGGATGCGGGGGCGGTCGGAACCGCCGTGCAGGCGCGCGAGCTTGAAGGCCGCCTCGTTCGCCTCGGCGCCGGAGTTCCCGAAGTAGACGCGGCCCGACTCCCCCGTGCCCGCGAGGCGCTTGAGGAGCGCGGCGAGCGCGAGCTGCGGCGGGGTCGCGAAGTAGTTCGAGACGTGCGCCAGGGTCGCCGCCTGCTGGGCGATCGCCTCCACGAACACGGGGTGCGCGTGGCCGAGGGAGGTCACCGCGATGCCGCCGAGGAAGTCCAGGTAGCGGCGGCCGTCGGCATCCCACAGCGACGAGCCCTCGCCGCGGACGAACAGCGCGTACCGGTCACCCGAGTTGCGCACGAGGTCGCGCGCCACGTCGTCCTGCCAGGATGCCTGGACCCCCGCCGTCTGGATTCCCGTCTCCGACCCGCTCACTGCGCGACCACCTCTGTTCCGATTCCCTGTTCCGTGAAGATCTCCACCAGCACCGAGTGCGGCTGGCGGCCGTCGATGATCGCCGCCGTGTCGACGCCGCCGTCGACGGCATCCAGGCACGCCTGCATCTTCGGGATCATTCCCGATTCGAGCCTCGGCAGCATCGCGCGGAGCTCGTCGGCGGTGAGGTGGGAGACGAGCGAATCGCGGTTCGGCCAATCGGCGTACAGGCCCGCGACGTCGGTCAGAACGACCAGCTTCGCCGCGCCGAGCTCGATCGCGAGCGACGCAGCGGCCGCGTCGGCGTTGACATTGAGCGAATGGCCGGGCTGATCGAGGTCGGGCGCGATCGAGGAGACGACCGGGATCCGTCCGGCCGCGAGCTGGTCGAGGACCGGCCGCGGGTCGACCGCGACGACATCGCCGACCGCGCCGAGGTCGTGCTCGAGTCCGTCGATGACGACGCCGCGCCGGCGTCCGCCGAACAGCCCCGCGTCTTCGCCCGAGAGCCCCGCGGCAAGCGGGCCGTACGCGTTGATGCGAGCCACGAGCTGGGGGTTGACCTGACCGGTGAGGACCATGCGGACGACTCCCATCGCCTCGGTCGAGGTCACCCGGTAGCCGCCCTTGAACTCGCTCGGGATCGCCAGGCGATCGAGCATCTGGGAGATCTGCGGACCCCCGCCGTGCACGACGACGGGCTTCACCCCGACGAAGCGGAGGTAGGCGACGTCCTGCGCGAAGGCATCCTGCAACTCCTCGGACACCATCGCGTTGCCGCCGTACTTGATGACGATGATCTGGTCGCGGAAGCGCTGCAGCCACGGCAGCGATTCGATCAGGACGGCGGCCTTCTCGGCCGCCTGCTCGGGCGTCGTGCGCTGGACGTTGTCGCCGGTCGTGTCGCTCGTCGTATCGCTCATGAGGAGTACGCGCTGTTCTCGTGGACGTAGTCGTGCGTCAGGTCGTTCGTGAGGATCGTCGCCGCCGCATCGCCCTCCTTGAGGTCGATGAGCACATCGGTCGCGCGCGGGGTCAGGTCGACCTCCTCGCGCGGACGGTCGGGAGCGCCGGCGCTGCACAGGCGCACGCCGTTGAAGGACACATCGACCGCGTAGGGGTCGAAGGATGCCTGGGTGGTGCCGATCGCGGCGAGCACGCGGCCCCAGTTCGGGTCGTTCCCGAAGATCGCCGCCTTGAAGAGGTTGTTGCGGGCGACCGACCGGCCGACCTCGACGGCATCCGCTTCGCTCGCCGCGTTCACGACGCGGATCGTGATGTCGTGGCTCGCTCCCTCGGCATCCGCCTGCAGCTGCCGCGCGAGGTCTTCGCAGACCTGCGTGAGCGCCGCCTCGAAGGCGCCGGCGGCGGGCGTCACGCCCGAGGCCCCCGAGACCATCAGCGTCACCTGGTCGTTCGTCGACATGCAGCCGTCGGAGTCGAGCCGGTCGAAGCTCACGCGAGTCGCGGCGCGCAGGTGGGCGTCTGCCTCCGCGGCGGTGAGAACCGCATCGGTCGTGAGGACGACGAGCATCGTGGCGAGGCCCGGCGCGAGCATGCCGGCGCCTTTGGCCATCCCGCCGATCGTCCAGCCGTCGCCGTGGAACACGCTGAGCTTGGGGACCGTGTCGGTCGTCATGATCGCGCGCGCCGCGTCGTCGCCGCCGTCCGCGGAGAGCGCGGCGATCGCGGCCTCGGTGCCGGCGAGCACCTTGCCGCGGAACACCTCGTCGCCCGTGCCGATGAGACCCGTCGAGCAGACGAGCACGTCGCCCGAGCTCACCCCCAGCAGCTCCCCCGCACTCTCGGCGGTCTGGTGCGTCGTCTGGAACCCGAACGACCCCGTGAAGCAGTTCGCCCCGCCCGAGTTGAGCACGATCGCCTCGACCGTGCCGTCGGCGATCGCCTGCTGCGACCAGAGGATCGGGTTCGCCTTCGCGCGGTTGCTCGTGAACACCGCCGCCCCGACCTTCAGGGGGCCGCGGTTGACGACGACGGCGACGTCGGGCTTGCCGGTGGACTTGAGCTGCGCGGCGACGCCCGCCGCCTCGAAGCCGGACGGTGCGGTGACGCTCACGGGGCGACTCCGTTCACGGTGAGGCCCCGGTCTTCGGGAAGACCCAGGGCGATGTTCATGGATTGGACGGCGGCGCCCGCCGTGCCCTTCACGAGGTTGTCGACCGCCGCGACCACGACGACGCGGTTCGCGGCGCGGTCGATCGCGAGGCCCAGGAGCGCGGTGTTCGCGCCGAGGACGTCGGCGGTGCGCGGGAACTGACCCTCGGGAAGGAGCTCGACGAACGTCTCGTCGGCGTAAGCGGCCTCCCAGGCACCCCGGATCCCGGCATCCGTCACGCCCTCCGCGATCGGGGCCGAGGAGGTCGCGAGGATGCCGCGGGCCATCGGCACGATGACGGGCGTGAAGGAGATCCGTACGTCCCCGGCCGCGCCCGCGGCGACGAGCGCCTGGCGGATCTCGGGGATGTGCCGGTGCGTGCCGCCGACGGCATACGGGTTCGCGGAGCCGAGGATCTCGGCGGCGAGCAGGTTGGTCTTGAGGCTCTTGCCGGCGCCCGACGGTCCGACGGCGAGGACGCTCACGATGTCGGAGGGGTCGATGACCCCCGCCGCGACGCCGGGCGCGAGACTCAGCGACACCGTCGACGCGTTGCAGCCGGGGGCCGCGATGCGCCGCGCACCGACGAGGTTGTCGCGCTGCGTGCCGCTTCCCTCTGCACCCGCGACCGGCAACTCGGGAACGCCGTACGCCCACGGCTCGTGGAACGCCCCGCCGTAGAACGCGTCCCAGGCATCCTGCGACGTGAGGCGGTGATCGGCGCCCGCGTCGATGACGAGAGGCACATCTCCCAGGGCATCCGTGTACTGCCCCGATTGGCCGTGCGGCAGGGCGAGGAAGACGATGTCGTGGCCGGCGAGGACCTCGGGCGTCGTGTCCTGGAGGGTCAGGTGCGCAAGCTGGCGCAGGTGCGGCTGGTGCAGCGCGAGGGGCTGACCGGCGTTCGAGTGCGCCGTGACGGTGGTGATCTCGATGTCGGGATGGGCGGCGAGCACGCGCAGGATCTCGCCCCCCGCATAGCCGGAAGCGCCGGAGACGGCGACCGAATAGGTCATTGTCCAACCTTATTGTCTGAAGCGGTGCCGCGACGCGGGATGCGGGCGGCAGGGACCGGCGACGGCGACTCCGACGGCTCGACCCGCCGCGGGACGGCGAGGAGCGCGGGGTCGCCTAGAGTCGGCGGTCGCCCAGACGGATGCCGCGTCGGCGCGCGCCGGACACCGCGAAGACGGTGATCGGGGCCGAGAGCATGCCGCGACGATAGCGCCCGGACGGGCGCGGGCGCAAATCCGGGCTCATCCCGTCGTCATCGGGCGAGGCCGGGTACCCGTCGTCGGCCCGGTGGTGCGGGAGTGAACTCCCACGCCCCACCAGATAACACCAGCCCCACCAGTCCTACGACGGAGTCACCGTGCGCGGTGCAGGAACCTGCGGCCGCGACGCGACCCCGCGACCGCTCACCCCATGGGGAACGCCTTGATCCGGACGAGGAGGTCCGGCCCGGTCCGCTCGAGGGTGCGCCCGCCCAGCAGCACGCCAGCGACGACCACCGCGACGCCCGTCAGGATGCCGACGGCGAGCGCGACCCAGGCGAGGGCCGCGTCGCCCGTGGTCAGCGAGATCGCCGCGACGACGAGAGCGGGCGCGGCGAGGACCGCGCTGACCCCGATCACGACGAAGACGAGCAGGCCGCTCACGAACGTCTGCCCGGGCACCGTCTTGAACGGGCTGTCGCCGGGAGCGGCGACGGGGGTCACGATGAGCGCCGACGAGACCGCCGTCACCCCGTACCCGACGAGCAGCAGCCCGAGCGACGCGCCGAGCACCGCCGGCAGCAGCCCGAGGCGGCCCGCGATCGCGAGGGTCACGACGGCGATGGCGACGACGAGCGGGATGCCGACGCCCGCGGCCCCCAGCACCCTCCCCCATCGGTCCTCCCACCCGCGGATGGGGCTCGCGAGGACGGAGGCGAACGCCGTGCCGTCGTAGGAGATGTCGGTGTAACCGACGAAGCACAGGACGAACGCGGCGAACAGCGCGGAGGCCATGAACATGAACCCGTCCACACCACCGGTGAACGCGAAGATCAGGGGGAACACCGGCGCGATGATGAGCTGCCGCAGGTAGCGGGGGTCGCGAAGCCACCCCGTCAGCGACCGCGCCCACGTGGCGCCGACGCCGCCCGTCGGCATGACCCCGAACAGCCCCAACGATCCGGCCCGCACGGTACGCGCCGTTCGTCGCGGCGGCGAGGACGCGGCGCGATCGAGCACGCGTCCCCACGCGAGCCAGAGCAGCGCGGGCGTCGCGAGAGCGATCACGAACTTCGCCGCGCCGGTCAGCCACGCTCCCGCCGCGAGGTCGCCGGGCACGGCCCAGGCCGCTCCGATCGGCGTCCACCCGAGCACGCTTCCTGCGAGGTGCAGCTGCCCGCCGAGATCCCCTGCCCCCGACACGACGGCGAGGATGCCGCTCAGCAGAGGCCCCGCGAACACGACGAGGAGGAGGACCACCGTGCCGACGATCTCACGCCCACGCCGGTTCCCCCCGAGCCCCGCCGACAGCGCGGTGCCGAGGCGCGAGGCGAGCACACACGTCACGACGGCGAGCGCCGCGCACGGCACCGCGGCGACGGCCGCGACCGGCCAGCGCACCCACAGGGCGACGGAGGCGAGCGCGGCGACCGATGTCGCGATGCCGGGGATGCCGGTGAGTCCCACCATCGTGAGGATCTGCATCACCTGGCGCCGAGTCAGGGGGAAGGTCGCGAGCTTCACGGCATCCACCGTGGCGTCCGTGCCGGCAACGAGCAGCGGACCGACGAGCCAGCCGACCAGCAGCGCGGACCCGCCGAGGATCGCGACCGTGCGGACCGTGGTGAGGTCGGCGAGCGCGCCCGCGCCGACCATCGCGGAGACGACGAGCCCCAGGATCGACAGCGCCCAGACGATGCCGAAGCAGAATCCGACGAGCTGCCACGGGCTCCGCGCGAGGGTGTTGCCGAGGATGCGGTACCGGAGCCTCAGGACTGTCGCAACCACGACGGCCCCTCCGAGGTGTGCCGGCCGCCGACGAGTTCGACGAACCGCTCCTGCAGCGACTGCGCACCCCGCACCTGGTCGACCGTGCCGGCGGCGAGCACGCGGCCCGCGGCGATGATCGCGACGTGGTCGCACATGCGCTGGACGAGGTCCATGGAGTGGCTCGAGACGATGACGGTGCCTCCGGATGCCGTGTACGAACGGAGGACGTCCTCGATGTTGGCCGCCGACACCGGGTCGACGGACTCGAACGGCTCGTCGAGGACGAGCAGACGCGGCGCGTTGACGAGAGCACACGCCAGGGCGATCTTCTTCGTCATCCCCGCCGAGTAGTCCGCGACGATGACGCCCGCGGCACCCCGCAGGTCCATGACGTCGAGGAGATCGGCGACGCGCGTCGGGATCTCCTCGCGCGGCACCGAGAACATCATCGCCGTGTACGTGAGGAGCTGCTCGCCGGTCAGCCGGTCGAACAGGCGCACCCCGTCGGCGAGATTCCCGATCATCGCCTTGGCGCGCGGCGGGTCGGCCCAGACGTCCACTCCGTGCACCCACGCCGTCCCGGCATCCGGTCGCAGGAGCCCCGTCGCCATCGAGAGCGTCGTCGTCTTGCCGGCGCCGTTGGGGCCGACGAGGCCGTAAAACGACCCGGGCGGCACCAGCAGGTCGACGCCGGCGACGGCGAGCGTGTCGCCGAATCGCTTGACGAGGCCCGTCAGGGCAAGGGCGGGCGGGAGCGCCTGCGCGTGCGTGGAAACGGGAGGGGCGACGGCGGGCGGAAGCGGTGTCTCGGTCATCCTTCGCGAGCCTACCGAGCGCCCCGCCGCCGGAACAGGGCCGGGTCGCCCCGGCGATGTCCGCGGCGGATGCCAGGCTGAACCCATGCTGCGCACACTCGCCGTCGCGGGGTACCGGTCGCTACGTGACGTGATCGTCCCCCTCGGCCCCCTCACCGTCATCACCGGTCCCAACGGATCGGGCAAATCGAACCTGTACCGCGCGCTGCGCCTTCTGGCGCAGACCGCCAACGGGCGCGCCGTGGGGGCGCTGGCCCGCGAGGGCGGTCTGCCGTCGGTGCTGTGGGCGGGGCCGGAGAACGGCGGCGACCAGGGCACGATCCGGAAGAAGCCGATTGCCGTGCAGCTGGGATTCTCGTCGGACGAACTCGGCTACCTGATCGATCTCGGCATCCCGCAGACCGATTCCGCCTCACCGGGGCTGTTCTCCCGCGACCCGGAGATCAAGCGGGAGCAGGTGTTCGCCGGCGCGGTGGCGAAACCGGCGACCCTATTGATCGATCGACTGCGCCAGCGAACTCGCGTCCGCGACGCCGGGTGGGTCACCCTCGATCAGCAACTCGCCTCGTACGAGAGCATCATCACCGACCTCGCCGACGGCGACACCGGACCCGAACTCCTGGCCCTGCGTCGCATGATGGGCGGGTGGCGCTTCTACGACCACTTCCGGGTCGATCAGGACTCTCCCGCGCGCCGGCCGCAGGTCGGCACCCGGACGCCGACCCTGTCGCACGACGGCGCGAGCCTGGCCGCGACGTGGGCGACGATCGTCGACGCGGGCTTCGGCGCCGATCTCGACCGGGCGGTGCATGAGGCGTTCCCCGGTTCACAGGCGACCGTGGCCGCTCAGGACGGCGTCTTCCGGCTGACCCTGCGGCAGCGCGGTCTCCTGCGCCCGCTGGATGCCGGAGAGCTCTCCGACGGAACCCTGCGCTACCTGCTGCTGTGCGCCGCGCTCCTGCCGGCGAGGCCGGGGCCCCTCCTCGTCCTCAACGAGCCGGAGGCGAGCCTGCACGAGTCGCTCCTCGGCCCCCTCGCCCGCCTCATCGAACGCGCCGCCGCACGCACCCAGGTGCTCGTCGTCTCGCACGCGGCGGGCCTGGTCGAGGCGCTCCCCGACCCCGCGCGGGTGGAGCTGCGCCGAGGCTCCGGCGGCACCGAGGTCGCCGGTCAGGGCTTCATGGACGTCCCGGCGTGGAACTGGGGCTCGCGCTGAGGCATCCCCTCGCGCCCGGCGTGGGCAATCGTCGCGCAGATCGCGCCCTCGCGCCCGAGCGCCCGATCGTCGGCGCACATCGCGCTCACGCGGGGAATTGTCGGCTCACATCGTCGTCATCCCGCGCGGAAGCGACGATTCGCGCCGACGATTCTCCCGGCCAGCGGCCGGCGGGCCGCGCTCCCGGCGCTACTCGCGGATCGTCGCGGCGTACCGCTCCGACGCCACGGCCACGCCCGCAAGCTTCGCCTCGGTCGCCTCGGCGGCCGTGAGCGTGCGGTCGGGTGCCCGGAAGCGCAGCGCGAACGTCAGGCTCTTGGTGCCCGGCTCGAGACCCTGGCCGCGATAGTCGTCGACGAGGCGGAGCGACTCCAGCAACTCCCCCGCACCGTCGGTGAGCGCTGCGGCGACATCACCGGCGACGACGTCCTCGCCGACGACGAGCGAGACGTCCTGCGTCGCGGCCGGGTATCCCGACAGCGAGGCGGCGACGTCGGGCTCGCCCGCAAGCGAGAGGATGCCGTCGAGTTCGAGCTCGGCGACGTACACGCGACCGGTCAGATCGGCGTCCGCCGACACCTGCGGCAGCACCTCGCCGACGTAGCCGACCTCGACGCCTCCCACCGTCAGCACGCCTGTGCGCCCCGGGTGGAGCGCGGCGCGCTGGCCCTGGGCGACGTCGATGCGGACGCCGGCGGCGCTCGCGATCGTCTGGACGGCCGCGAGCGCATCGGAGAGGTCGGCGAGCACGGGCGGATGCCCGGGCTGACGCGCCGTGACCGATCCGGTGAGGAGCACCGCGACGCGGCGGGGCTGCGGCGGGATCGCGGCGTTCAGCGCGGCGAGGGTCTCGTCGTCCGGGCGGACGGCGAGGGGCGGCACCTCGGCGGTGCCGTACTCGACGCCGGGCTCGGGGGTGAAGACGAGGCCGGTCTCGAAGAGCGCGAGATCGGTGAAGCCGCGCGAGAGGTTCCGGTGCGCGACCTGCAGCAGGCCCGGCACGAGCGAGCGGCGGAGGTACGGCGCCTGCCCGTCGAGCGGGTTCGCGAGCCGGATGCTCGGCGCCTGCTCGCCCGACGCCGACCCGTGCAGGTCGTTAGCGTCGGCGGTCGCGAACGGGAACGACGGCGTCTCGACGTAGCCCGCCGCGGCGAGCGCGTTCGCGACGCGGCGGCGGCCCTTCTGCAGCGGCGTGAGACCGCGACCGGAGGGCGGCGTCGGCAGGATCGAGGGGATGCGATCGAGCCCGTGGATGCGGGCGACCTCTTCGGCGAGCGTCCACTTGTCGGTCAGGTCGGGGCGCCAGGACGGCGGGATGACCTCCCAGCCCTCACCCCCGCCGCTGACATCGCCGGAGAGGTCCGACACCTCGCAGCCGATCATCTCGAGGGCGTCCGTGATCTCGGCATCCGTGTAGTCGACGCCGATGAGCTGCGGCACGAAGGCGCGCGGCAGCTCGACCGATGCGAGGAACACCTCGCCGTAGAGCGCGCCGCCGAACTCGGTGTCGAGGGTGCCTCCGGCGAGCTCCACCATGAGGTCCGCGACCCGGCGCGCGGCGACGAACGGGATGAGCGGATCGACGCCGCGCTCGAATCGGCGCGACGCCTCGGAGGGCAGCTTGTGCCGGCGGGCGGTGCGCGCGATCGACACGGTGTCGAAGTTCGCGGCCTCGATGAGCACGTTGCGCGTGGCATCCGTCATCTCCGTTGTGCCGCCGCCCATGACGCCGGCGAGGCCGATGGGGCCGGACTCGTCGGTGATGAGGAGGTCTTCGGCAGAGAGCGTCCGCTCCTTGCCGTCGAGGGTCGTAATCTTCTCGCCCTCGGCGGCGCGGCGCACCGTGATGCCGCCCTGCAGCCGGTCGAGGTCGTACCCGTGGATCGGGTTTCCGAGCTCGAGCATGACGTAGTTCGTGATGTCGATCAGGATGCCGAGCGAGCGGATGCCGGCGAGCGTCAGCCGCGCGATCATCCATGCCGGGGTCGGGCGCGACGGGTCGACGTCCCGCACCACCCGCGCGACGAACTCGCTCGCCCCGACGCGTCCGCGCAGGGGGTTCTGGTCGTCGACCGCGATCGCGAAGCCGGAGCCGGGCTGCACGTCGTCCCACAGATGCTCGGCCGGGTCGCGGAAGGCGGCCCCCGTCGCGTGGGCGTACTCGCGCGCGATGCCGCGGATCGACAGCGCGTAGCCGCGGTCGGGCGTCACGTTCACGTCGACCGCGACGTCGTCGAGGCCGAGGAGCGCGATCGCGTCGGTGCCCGGTCCCGGGTCGAGGCCGAGCTCCGACAGGCGCAGGATGCCGGAGTGCTCGTCGCCGAGACCCAGCTCGCGCGCCGAGGCGATCATGCCGTCGGAGACGTGCCCGTAGGTCTTCCGCGCCGAGATCGGGAAGGGGCCCGGGAGGACCGCGCCCGGGAGCGCGACGACGACCTTGTCGCCCTCGAAGAAGTTCGACGCGCCGCAGACGATGCCGCGCGGCTCCGCCTCGCCGACGTCGACCTGGCACCAGCGGATCGTCTTGCCGTTCTTCTGCGGCTCGGCCTCGAAGGAGAGCACCTGCCCGACGACGACGGGCCCGGTCACCTCGAAGGAGATCGCCTCCTCCTCTTCGAAGCCGACCGAGACGAGCGCCGCGAAGACGTCGTCCACCCCGGCATCCGCGGGGACGTCGACGTACTCACGCAGCCACGACAGAGGGACGCGCATCAGACCACCATTCCGAACTGCTCACTGAAGCGGACATCACCCTCGGCCATGTCGCGCATATCCTGCACCTCCGAGCGGAACATCAGGGTCCGCTCGATGCCCATGCCGAACGCGAACCCGGAGTAGACCTCGGGGTCGATGCCCGTGGCGCGCAGGACGTTGGGGTTCACCATGCCGCAGCCGCCCCACTCGATCCAGCGCGCCCCGCCCTTGAAGGTCGGGTGCCACAGGTCGAGCTCGGCGGAGGGTTCGGTGAAGGGGAAGAAGTTCGTGCGGAAGCGGGTCTTCGCCTCGGCGCCGAAGAGCACCTTCGCCGCGTGGTCGAGCGTGCCCTTGAGGTTCGCCATCGTGATGCCCTTGTCGATCACGAGGCCCTCGAACTGGGTGAAGGCGGGCAGGTGCGTCGCGTCGAACTCGTCGGTGCGGTAGACGCGGCCCGGGCACAGGACGTAGATCCCTCGTCCCTCCTCGGTCAGCGCAGCGCCGCGCTCGAGCATCGACCGCACCTGCACGGGGCTCGTGTGCGTCCGCATCACGAGGTGACGCGCGACGGGATCGACGAAGAACGTGTCCTGCATCTGGCGCGCCGGGTGGTCGACGTCGAAGTTGAGCGCGTCGAAGTTGAACCACTCGTGCTCGAGCTCGGGTCCCTCCGCGATCTCCCAGCCCATGCCGACGAACAGGTCGGCGATCTCCTCCTGCAGGAGCGAGATGGGATGCCGTGCGCCCGCGCGCACGCGCGGCGCGATCGCCGTGATGTCGACCCGCTCGGCCTCGAGCCGTGCGAAGCTCTCCGCTTCGACGAGGGCCGCCTCGCGCGTCGTGAACGCCTGGTTCACGCGGCCGCGCGCCTGACCGACGAGCTTGCCGAGCGCCGCCTTCTGGTCGTTCGGGACGTTCCGCAGCTGCGCGTTCAGCTGGGCGAGGGCGGATGCCTCACCGCTGTGGGCCGCGCGGGCCGCCTTGAGCTCCGCCGTGGACGAGGCCGCGTCGATCGCCGCGAGGGCGCCGTCGACAGCGGCATCCACCGCTTCTTGCGTGATGAGAGGTGCGTCGGACACAAGAAGCGAGTCTACCGGCGGGGCGCGGGCGTGCCCGTCGTCCTCCTCAGATCAGGACCGGCGGGCAGGAGCCGCGCGGTCAGGAGTCGTCGCGGCGCGGCAGCCGTGCGAAGCCGCCGCCCTCGGCGCCCGTCGCCCGGTCGGTCGCAGCCTGCAGACCGATGAGCTGGGTGTCCGTGACGTCGCCGACCGGGTGGTGCATGGCATCCACCGGACGCAGCGCCTTCTCCTGGCGGACAAGCCGCTTCTGGAAGAGGTACGCGACGTACGAGAGCGCGAGACAGAGGACGACGTAGATCGATCCCCCGACCATCGCCGCGGGAATGAGCGGCGAACCGTAGACCGCGTTGGAACCGAGGAGCTTCACGAGGTACAGCAGCTCCTGGTACGTGATGATGAAGCCGAGCGCCGTGTCCTTCAGCGTGACGACGAGCTGGGCGACGATGACCGGCATCATCGCACGGATCGCCTGCGGAAGCAGGACGAGACGCATGACGCCCGACTTCCGGAGGCCGATCGCGTACCCGGCCTCTTTCTGGCCGCGCGGCAGCGACTCGACGCCGGCGCGGATGACTTCGGCGAGCACGGAGCCGTTGTAGGCGATGAGAGCGATGACCACCGCCCAATAGGGGGTCATCCGGATGCCGATGACCGGCAGGCCGTAGTACAGCAGCATCATGAAGATGAGCACCGGAACCGCGCGCAGCACCTCGACGATCCAGCCGACGGGAACACGGATGAAAGCGTGGTCGGAGAGGCGACCGATTGCGAGGACGAATCCGAGGATCAGCGCGCCGACCGCCGCCGCGGCGAAGGCGGCGAGCGTGTTGAGCGTGGCCTCGAGGAAGAGGCCCCAGATCGAGCTGTAGGTGAACAGCTCCCACTTCTTCGCGGTGAACTGCCCGGTCTCGGCGAAGCGCCAGATCACCCAGGCGATACCGGCGAGCAGCAGGAGGACGGTGATGACACCGATGATGCGGTTGCGGACGATGGCCCGGGGACCGGGGACGTCGTACATGACGGAGCTCATCGCGCGACCCTCCACTTGTTCTCGAGAATGCGTTGAACCCACGCGAGCAGCAGCACCAGGACGACGAAGATGACCATGACCCACAGGAGCACGACCAGTTGGTTCTCGCCCTGCTCACTGAGCCACGAACGGATGGATCCGAGATTGAGGACCGAGAATCCGGCCGCGACGGTCGTGTTCTTCAGCAGGGCGATGAACACGCTCATCATCGGCGGGATGACCGATCGCGTCGCCTGCGGCAGGACCACGAGCGTCATGACCTGCCAGAACGTGAGGCCGAGCGCTCGAGCGGCCTCGGCTTGCCCGATCGGCACCGTGTTGATGCCCGAACGGAGCGTCTCGGCGACATAGGTCGCCGTGTAGACGCCGAGCGCGATGGTCGGGAGCACGATCGGGTCGATGCGCTCGCGCAGCAGGATCGGCACGCAGAACGCGAAGAAGAACATCACGAGGGTCAGCGGGGTGTTGCGGACCCAGTTGACATAGACGGCACCGACGGCGCGGGCGATCGGAATCGGAGACACGCGCATCGCACCGACGATGAGGCCCAGGACGAGCGCGATGAGGCCGCCGCCGAAGAAGAGGATCAGCGTGCCCGTGATCGCCTCACGCCAGAGATCGAGGTGATCGGTGATGACGCCCATCGGCTGGGTCTCCTCGCAGGAAGAAGGGGTGGTGGACAGGGAACCCGGGCGGCGGGGATACCGCCGCCCGGGTCACCGTGACGGCCCGAGGGCCGTCTGCAGGATCAGCCGACCGGGTCGACGTCCGGCTGCGTGGCCTTCACGCCGGAGGCGCCGAGGTTCTTGTCGAAGATGGCCTGCCAGATGTCGCCGCCGTCGGTGAACATCGTGTTGATGAACTCCTGCAGGGCGGTGTCACCCTTCGCGATGCCGACGCCGTAGCGCTCCTCGCTGAAGACGTCGCCGACGACCTTCAGCTCGTCGGGCGACTGCGCGGCGTAGCCGATGAGGATCGCCTCGTCGGTCGTGACGGCGTCGACCTGTCCGTTCTTCAGGTCTTCGACGCACGCGGAGTACGTGTCGTACTCCTTCGTCTCCGCCGGCGTTTCGTCCTTGATCCGCTGAATCGAGGTCGATCCCGTCGCCGAGCACACGATGTCCTCGGCGGTGAGCGAGTCCTTACCGGTGATGGTGTCGTTGTCCGCCGCGACGAGCAGGCCCTGGCCGGTGACGAAGTACGGGCCGGCGAAGGAGATCAGCTCCTTGCGCTTGTCGGTGATCGAGTAGGTGCCGACGTAGTAGTCGATGTCGCCGTTCACGATCGCCTGCTCGCGGTTCGCCGACGGGATGGCCGTGAACTCGATGTCTTCCTCGTCGTAGCCGAGCGATGCGGCGATCCAGCGGGCGACGTCGACGTCGAAGCCGGTACGCGTGTTCGTCGTCGGGTCGAGGTAGCCGAGACCGGGCTGGTCCTCCTTGACCCCGATCTTGACCTTGCCGGCGCTCTTGATCCGGTCGAAGGTGGGGCTGCCGTCGATGGAGACGTCGGTCGCGACGGTCCACGGGTTGCCCGCGGGTGCCTCGCTCGCGTCGCCCGAGGGCGAGGTCTCGGCGCCCGGCGTGCCGCTGTTGCACGCGGTGAGGGCGAGGGCGGCGATGGCAATGCCGGCGAAGGCGCCGGCGATCCGGGTCTTACGCATGTGATCCTCCAGGTTTCGTGTGTTTCTCTGTGATGCCGCGACGGTGCAGGACGCGGACGTGTGCGGGAGCGGTCAGTGCGTGATGAGCTTCGAGAGGAAGTCCTTCGCGCGGTCGCTCTGCGGATTCGTGAAGAACTCGTCGGGGGTGCTCTCCTCAACGATGCGGCCGTCGGCCATGAACACGACGCGGTCGGCGGCCTTACGCGCGAAGCCCATCTCGTGCGTCACGACGATCATCGTCATGCCGTCCTGAGCGAGCCCCACCATGACGTCGAGCACCTCGTTGATCATCTCGGGGTCCAGAGCGCTCGTCGGCTCGTCGAAGAGCATGACCTTGGGCTTCATCGCGAGCGCTCGGGCGATCGCGACGCGCTGCTGCTGACCGCCCGAGAGCTGGGCGGGGAGTTTGGACGCCTGCTGCGCCACACCGACGCGCTCGAGGAGGGTCTTCGCCTCGCGCTCGGCATCCGCCTTCTTCATCTTCTTCACCTTGATGGGCCCGAGGGTCACGTTCTCGAGGATCGTGAGGTGGGAGAAGAGGTTGAACGACTGGAAGACCATGCCGACATCGGCGCGGAGGTTGGCGAGCGCCTTGCCTTCCTTGGGGAGCTCCTTGCCGTCGATCGTGATCGTGCCCTCCGAGATGGTCTCGAGGCGGTTGATCGTGCGGCAGAGGGTCGACTTGCCCGATCCCGACGGCCCGATGACGACGACGACCTCGCCGCGGTTGACGGTGAGGTCGATGTCTTTGAGCGCATGGAAGTCGCCGTAGTACTTCTCCACGCCGTCGATCACGACGAGAGGATCGCCGCGGCGAACCGAGATGTTCGAGGTACGCGGAGCCGGATCGGGTGTCGCCATGGGGTCAGCCTAGGCGGAGCACCCGGCGCTCTCTCAACTTCTGCACAGGATCTTGACCGAGTCGTAACCCGGGTGGAACAATCGACCGCTCAGGCGGTCGCGCGCTGCGCGAAGGCCGTCTCGTACAGGCAGACGCTCGCCGCGGTGGCGAGGTTGAGCGACTCGGCCCGCCCGTAGATGGGCAGGCGCAGAGACAGGTCTGCGTGGCCTAGGGCGTCCTCGTCGAGGCCGCGGGCCTCGTTTCCGAAGAGCCAGGCGGTCGGCTCGGCGAGCAGGCTGCGCCGCGCGAGGAAGTCGTCTCCCCCGACGTCGGCGGCGATGACCCGCAGGCCCGCTTCGTGGGCCCGCGCGACGGTCGTGCCGAGCTCCGCGCCGACGGCGACCGGCACGTGGAAGAGCGACCCCGTCGTGGCGCGGACGACCTTGGGGTTGTAAGGGTCGACCGTCCGACCGGTGAGGATGACGGCATCCGCACCTGCCGCATCGGCGGCACGGATGATCGTGCCGAGGTTGCCGGGGTCGCGCACCTCCTCGCAGATGGCGATGAGGCGGGGGGATGCCGCGAACACGTCCTTGAGTGCCGTCGGCGATTGGCGGGCGACGGCGACGATGCCCTGCGGGGTGACGGTGTCGGCCATCGCGTCGAGGACGGCCTCGGTCGTGTATTCGACGTCGAGGCCCGCCTCGCGGGCGGCGTCGCGGATGCCGGGGTGCCGCTCCATCGCGGTCGGCGTCGCGAAGATCTCGACGAGGGTGTCGGGACGGTAGGCCAGCGCCTCGCGCGCGGCCTGCGGACCCTCCAAGAGGAACAGGCCGGTCTCCTGACGGGCCGAGCGCTTGGTCAGCTTGGCGACGGCGCGCACGCGCGGGGAGCGGGGGTTCTCGAGCACGGTCCCATCCTAGGGACGAGAGGGCCGCTCGTCGGGAGGCGTGGGCGCCGCGCCGAGCGGAGGCGCGGGTGCCGCGCCGAGCGGAGGCATCCCCTCGCCCCGCCTCTCTCTCGCGAATCACCGCCTGATTCGCGAATCACCGCCTGATTCGCGTGATTTCGGCGGTGATTCGGGAAGGCACGGGTGATTCGCGAGCCCAGACGGGGGCACGGGCGGGAGCGGAGCACGACTCACGACGAAGGGGCGCCCTCCGAGTGGAGGACGCCCCTTCGAGGTGCTGCGTGGTACTTACGCCTTGGGCGCGTTCACGTCGGCGGGAAGAGCCGCCTTCGCGGTCTGAACGAGCGACGCGAACGTCTTCGGCTCGTTCACGGCGAGCTCGGCGAGCATGCGACGGTCGACCTGCACGCCCGCGAGGCCGAGTCCCTGGATGAACCGGTTGTACGTGAGGCCGTTCTGGCGGCTCGCGGCGTTGATGCGCTGGATCCACAGGCGGCGGAAGTCGCCCTTGCGCTTGCGACGGTCGCGGTACGCGTAGACGAGTGAGTGGGTGACCTGCTCCTTCGCCTTGCGGTACAGGCGCGAACGCTGACCCCGGTAACCGGAGGCGCGCTCGAGGATGACGCGACGCTTCTTCTGGGCGTTGACGGCCCGCTTGACTCTAGCCATTTCTTGTCTTTCCTAACGTGCGACGGCGTCAGATGCCGAGGAGCTTCTTGGCGACCTTGGCGTCACCCGGGGCGAGGATCTTGTCGGCCGACAGGCGACGGGTGCGCTTGGTGGGCTTGCCCTCGAAGTTGTGGCGGAGGTTCGCCTGCTGCTTCTTGATCTTCCCGCTTCCGGTGACCTTGAAGCGCTTCTTGGCGCCCGAGTGGGTCTTCTGCTTCGGCATGTCTCTATCCTTCGTTGTGGTTCCCGCGCGGCGGGAGTCTGTGGGGCCGGGGCGCCGCTTACTCGGCGACGGCCTCGGCGGCAGGGGCGGTCTCGGTCTCACCGGAGCCGGTTCGCGCCTGGCGCGCCGCCTCCTTGTTCGCAGCGCGCTGGGCGTTCTGCTCGGTCTTGACCTCGGACTTGTTCTTGTGCGGTGCGATCACCATGACCATGTTGCGGCCGTCGATCGTGGGGTTGGACTCCACGGTGCCGAACTCGGCGACATCCTCCGCGAACTTCTTGAGCAGGCGCACGCCCTGCTCGGGGCGGGACTGCTCGCGACCGCGGAAGAGGATCATGGCCTTGACCTTGTCGCCCGCCTGCAGGAAGCCTTCGGCGCGCTTGAGCTTGGTCGTGTAGTCGTGCGCCTCGATCTTCAGGCGGAAGCGGACTTCCTTGAGGACCGTGTTGGCCTGGTTGCGTCGTGCTTCCTTGGCCTTCTGCGCCGCTTCGTACTTGAACTTCCCGTAGTCCATGATCTTGACCACGGGCGGCTTCGAGTTGGGGGCGACTTCGACCAGGTCGAGGTCTGCTTCCTGCGCGAGGCGCAGAGCGGCCTCGATGCGGACGACGCCGACCTGCTCACCGTTCGGCCCGACGAGGCGGACCTCGGGGACGCGGATGCGGTCGTTGGTGCGGGGATCGCTGATGCGGAACTCCTCTGTCGTACGGGTGGATGCCCCGGGCACGGGTGTGCCGCGGGCGGAAGCGCCTCTCATCCACCCCGCGCAGCTCGGTTCGCTGCGGGAAGTTCTGCACCCTGACCCATGCCCTGAACCCAGGTCGTGGCTACCCCGATGCCGGGGCGGAGTGCGGGACCCGGTAGCCTGGAGCGGCAAGCGCGGGTGGGATGTGATCCACTTTCGATCCGGAGCAGAACACTCCGGTGCGCGCCCAGTCTAGCAGAAAGCCCCCCGTGGACACGACCTCCTCCTCCCCCGCCCCCCGCGACGATGCCACGCACGACCCCGCGGCCCATGCTCAGGAGGCCGAACGCCTCGCCCGCTGGGAGGAGCAGGAGCGCGCGGCGGCCGCCGCCAGCCGCGACATCGCTGACGTGCCGGCCGTCGAGGTCATCACGACGGCGGCCGTCCACCTGATGAGCGCCGCGGCCGTCAAGGTCGGCCTCGCCGACGACCCGGAGACCCAGACCGACCTCGACGAGGCGCGGAAGCTCATCAACGCCCTCGCCGGCCTCATCACCGCCGGCGCCCCCGAGATCAGCGACATGCACGCTCGGTCGCTCCGCGACGGGCTGCGCTCGGTGCAGCTCGCGTTCCGCGAAGCATCCGTCATCCCCGATCCGATCGGCAAGGGACCCGGCGAGAAGTGGACCGGCCCGGTCACCTGAGTCCCCGGTCACCTGAGTCCCCGGTCACCTGAGTTCCCGGTCACCTGGCCGGCGACGCGACGCGCGGGACGGATCAGCCGCGCAGAAGCTTGACCGTCAGTGAGTCGACGAGCACCGCGATGCGGTCGTCGGCCGCCCAGCGCGCGGCGAGGCGCTGCAGGATCGCGTCGAGCTCGACCTGATCGAGTCCGTCGACGAGGTGGAGGCGCACGATGAGCTCCGGCCCGCGGAGCCGCCCCGATGGGTCGCCGTCGGTGACCGCGAGGTCGAGGACCCCGAGCTCTCCGCCGATCGACTCCTGCAGCCCCGCGTAGACCTCGGGTGAGCGCCAGGCCGGCTCCCACGGAAGTCCCTGGCCGATCGCCCAGACGGCAGGGCGGCGAAGGACGAACTCCGTGACGGATGCCGGATCCACGACGATCAGGTCGGTGTCGTCGGCGGCGGCCGACAGCGCCGTTCGCACTCCGTCTGCGGGGACGGGCCGCGCCTTCGGGTCCCATGCGGCGAGCGCCTGCACCGACGTGAACACCGGCAGGACGCGGCGTCCGTCGGGTGCGGCGACGGTGACGATCGACAGTTCCTGCGTCTTGTCGACGGCGAGCCCCGACGGGGCGACGCCGACGTCGCCCGCCTCGGCCACCAGCGGGATCAGCAGGCGTGCGGAACGATAGGCGTCGACGATCGCCGCGGCATCCCCGCTCCCTGCGCGGAAGGCCGTCAGCGCCGCGAGCAGGGCGGGGTCGGCCGACCCGTCGTCACCGGCGTGCGGGTTCGGCTCGAAGCTCCGCCCCTCCCAGGGGACGCCGGCGGAGTCGGCGGGATGGTCAGCCTGCGGCGACATCCAGCGCCTCGGCGAGGGTGAACGCCCCCGCGTACAGGGCCTTGCCGACGATCGCGCCTTCGACGCCCAGCGGCACGAGCTCGCGCAGCGCCGCGATGTCGTCGAGGCTCGAGATGCCGCCCGATGCCACGACAGGACGGGTGGTGCGCGAAGTCACGTCGCGCAGAAGCTCGAGATTCGGGCCCTTGAGGGTGCCGTCCTTCGTGACGTCGGTGACGACGTAGCGGCTGCAGCCGGCGTCCTCGAGGCGATCGAGCACCTGCCACAGGTCACCGCCCTCGCGGGTCCACCCGCGCGCGGCGAGGGTCGTGCCGCGGACGTCGAGTCCGACGGCGATCGCCTCGCCGTAGCGGCTGATCACATCCGCCGCCCACTCGGGGTTCTCGAGCGCGGCGGTGCCGAGGTTGATGCGCGACGCGCCCGATTCGAGCGCCGCCTCGAGCGTCGCGTCGTCGCGAATGCCGCCCGAGAGCTCGACCTGCACGCCCTTGAGCTGCTTGATCACCTTGCGGATGACACCCGTGTTGGTGCCGCGACCGAAGGCGGCGTCGAGGTCGACGAGGTGGACCCACTGCGCGCCCTGATGCGCCCAGGCGAGCGCCGCGTCGACCGGGTCGCCATAGCTCGTCTCAGAGCCGGCCTCGCCCTGCGTGAGACGCACGGCCTTGCCGTCGGCGACGTCCACGGCCGGCAGGAGGATCAGTTCAGGGGTCGACGCGAAATCGTTCATGGCTCCAGAAAGGGGTGGTGGGTGCGCGCAGGCCCGAGCGGGCGGGGCACAAACAGAGAGACTACCCGGGCGACGCGGTCACGCGGAGCCGGGGAGGGAGGAGACCCAGTTGCGGAGGAGTCGGATGCCTGCCGCCCCGCTCTTCTCGGGGTGGAACTGCGTCGCCGACAGCGGACCGTTCTCGACGGCGGCGATGAACGGCGTGCCGTAGTCGCACCACGTCACGCTCGGCGCGCGGAACTGCGGCATCGCGTCGAGCGTCCAGTGCTGCGCGCCGTACGAGTGGACGAAGTAGAAGCGCTCGTCCGCGATGCCGTCGAAGAGGACCGATCCCTCGCCGACGCGCACGGTGTTCCAGCCCATGTGCGGCAGCACGGGCGCATCGAGTTCGGTGACCGCGCCCGGCCATTCGCCGAGGCCGTCGGTCTCGACGCCGCGCTCGACGCCGTGCTCGAACAGCACCTGCATGCCGACGCAGATGCCGAGCACGGGACGACCTCCTGCGAGCCGTCGCCCGATGAGCTCGTCACCGCGGCTCGCTTGGAGCGCCGACATCACGGCGCTGAAGGCCCCGACCCCCGGCACGACGAGCCCCGCCGCCTCGGTGATGAGGCCGCGGTCGGAGGTGAGCCGGGCGTCGGCGCCGGCGGCGGCGAGGGCCTTGACCGCGGAGTGGACGTTGCCGGAGCCGTAGTCGAGGACGGCGACGAGGGGTCGGCCTTCGTCGACCTCCCCGCCGCGTGGCGCCCCGGCGTCGGTCACAGGGCGCCCTTCGTGCTGGGGATGCCGCGCACCTGCGGGTCGAGCGCCTTCGCCTGACGGAACGCGCGCGCGAACGCCTTGTACTCCGCTTCGGCGATGTGGTGCGGGTCGCGACCCGCGAGGACGGTCACGTGGACGGTGAGCCCCGCGTTGAACGCGATCGCCTCGAACGTGTGTCGGACGAGCGAACCCGTGAAGTGGCCGCCGATGAGGTGGTACTCGAACCCGGCGGGTTCTCCGGTGTGCACGAGATAGGGCCGCCCGCTGATGTCGACGACGGCCTGCGCGAGCGCTTCGTCGAGCGGGACGAGGGCGTCGCCGTAGCGCGAGATACCCGACTTGTCGCCGAGCGCCTGTCGGATCGCCTGGCCGAGGACGATGGAGACGTCTTCGACGGTGTGGTGCGCGTCGATGTCGGTGTCGCCCGACGCGCGCACGGTGAGGTCGGTGAGCGAGTGCTTCGCGAACGCGGTCAGCAGGTGGTCGAAGAACGGCACGGTCGTGTCGATCGTGCTCTGTCCGGTGCCGTCGAGGTCGAGGGAGAGCTCGACGGTCGACTCGCTCGTCGCGCGACGGATCTCGGCCGTGCGGGGCGCGGGGGTGCTCATGGTGCCGAGTCTAGCGAGGGCGGATCAGCCGCGTTCCTCCGTGACGCCGTGCGCGCCGCCGGGGCCGAGCGACGCCAGAGCGTCGAGGAACGCGGTCGATTCCGCCTCGGTGCCGGCCGTGACCCGGAGGCTCCGCGGGAGCCCGATGTCGCGGATGAGCACGCCCTGCTCGTAGAGCGCCTGCCACGTCGCAGCAGGGTCGTCGACGTCGGAGAAGAGGACGAAGTTCGTCCAGCTCTCGTAGGGGTGGTAGCCGAGCGCGTCGAGCGTCGCGGAGATGCGGTCGCGCTGCCCGACGATCTCGTCGACCATCGCGAGCATCTCGGGGGCGTGCCGGAGTGCCGCCGTGGCGGCCGCCTGGGTGAGGGCGCTCAGGTGATAGGGCAGGCGTACGAGGCGCAGCGCGTCGATGAGCGCGGGGTCGGCGGCGAGGTAGCCGACGCGAGCGCCGGCGAAGGCGAACGCCTTGCTCATGGTGCGGGAGACGACGAGCCGCTCGCGGCCGGGAAGGAGCGTGAGCGCCGACCGCGAGTCGCGCGGCGCGAACTCCTGGTACGCCTCGTCGACGATGACGATGCCGTCGGTCGCGTCGTAGACCGCCTCGATGACGTCGACGCCGAGGGGTGTGCCCGTGGGGTTGTTCGGCGCGCAGAGGAAGGTGACGTCGGGCGCGGCATCCGCGATCTGCTCGGCGGCGGACTCCGCGGAGAGCGTGTAGTCGACCCCGCGCGTCCCGGAGACGTACTCGGCCCCGGTGCCCCGTGTCAGCAACGGGTACATCGAGTAGGTCGGCGCGAAACCGAACGCCGTGCGCCCCGGCCCGCCGAAGGCCTGGAGCAGGTGTTGCAGAACCTCGTTCGAGCCGTTGCCCGCCCAGATATGGTCGGCGGTGAGGCCGTGACCCAGATAGTCCGCGAAACCCTCGCGCAGCGCGGTGAACTCGCGGTCGGGGTAGCGGTTGACCTCGCGCAAGGCGTGGGCGACGGAGTCGAGGATGTCGTCGGCGACCTCTTCGGGCACCGGGTGCGTGTTCTCGTTGACGTTGAGAGCGACCGGAAGCGGAGCCTGCGGTGCGCCGTAGGGCATCTGGCCGCGCAGGTCGGAGCGAAGAGGGAGGTCGTCGAGACTGGCACTCACGGCATCCATCGTAGGGGCGCTCAGCGGTGCGGGGACGGCGAACAGGATCGCGCTGACACCCGCCGAGCGTCGAGATCAGCGCGCTTCGGCGTATTCGGTGGGGATCGCGAGGCTCTGACCGGCGGCGAGTTCTCCGGAGGACAGGGCGTTGAGACGAGCGATGTCATCCACGACGTCGCGCGTGTCGGCGGCGGGCGCGACCTCTTCGGCGATCGACCACAGGGTGTCGCCGGGCATGACGGTGACGTACTGGAACGTCCCCGCCGCAGCTCCCTGTTCGCCGGAGGCGAGCGCTCCGCCACCGGACAGGATCGCGATCGTCACGGCGATGACCGCGGGAAGGGCGGCGATTGCAGCGATGACACGGCGGCCACGCACCGTGAGGCGCAGGCGCGTGGTGGGGTGCGGGCGCGTGGTGGGGTGCGCGCGCGTGGTGGGGTGCGGCTGGGTCGTGGCCAGCGGGTCGAAAGCCGTGCGGGGGTGGATCTCGATCGTGCTCATGGGGTCCTCCTCGAGGTGGGACTCGGATCTGGAGCGTCGGATGTCGGAATCTTCGCTCGCGATCTCCGGCCGGGGAGATCAGGAGCGAACTTCCATTCCGAAGCTATCTTCGATACAGTGTTCTTGTCAACCGATGAATCGGTCGGAATCGGATCGAACGCGACACGCGATCGCTTCCCGGCCCCGACCGTCGGAACCGGATACGGTTTCGACAACAGGACCCCATCACCAACCTCGGACATTCGAAGACGAGCACCGAGGCGGACGACACACAAGTGCCATACGAACGGGAAGTGAAGGAGAAGGATCCATGGAGAAGCCGCAGACGCGTCGGCGTAAGAGCCTGAGCGAGAAGCAGCTGGCGATCCTCGAGGTGATCCAGCGGTCGATCGCGCGCTACGGCTACCCGCCGAGCATGCGCGAGATCGGCGACGCCGTCGGGCTCAAGTCGCTGTCGAGTGTGACCCACCAGCTCAATCAGCTCGAACTGAGCGGCTACCTCCGGCGCGATGCGGGCAAGACGCGCGCGATGGAGGTCCTCATCGATCTGCCGGGCGCGGCGACCGAGAACCCCGCCGACGAGGCGCCGAGCGTCGGCGATGCCGCGCTCGTGCCGCTCGTGGGCCGCATCGCGGCGGGCGTGCCCATCACCGCCGATCAGCAGGTGGAGGAGATCTTCCCGCTCCCCCGCCAGCTCGTCGGCAAGGGCGACCTGTTCATGCTGAAGGTGAGCGGCGAGTCGATGATCGACGCCGCGATCTGCGACGGCGACTGGGTCGTCGTGCGCACCCAGTCGACCGCGAACAACGGCGACATCGTCGCGGCGATGCTCGACGGCGAGGCGACCGTCAAGACGTTCCGCCAGCGCGACGGCCACACGTGGCTGCTGCCGCGCAACTCCGCGTTCGAGCCGATCGTCGGCGACAACGCCACGGTGCTCGGCAAGGTCGTCGCCGTTCTCCGCGCCGTCTGAGACCCGCACGACCCGCCGCCGCGTGCGTGGCAACGGGTACCGTGAGGGCATGGTCACCGTCTCCACCCCCGGCTCCTGGCCCTCACCGCTGTCGGCCGAATGGGCATCCGCCGCCTCACCGCGCTTCGAGGGCGCCGCGTTCGTCGGCGACGAGGTGTGGTGGGGCGAGTCCCTCCCCGCCGAGGGAGGGCGCACCACCGTCCGTCGCCGCACCGCCGCAGGCGACACGGAGACCGTCCTGCCCGCGCCCTGGAACGCACGCTCGAGCGTGCACGAGTACGGCGGCGGCGCGTGGGCGGCGACGGGTGCCGGAGCACTGGCATTCGTCGAGAAGAGCGACCAGCGCGTGTGGCTCCTCACGCCCGGAGCCGAGCCTCGCCCGCTCACCCCGGAGGACCCCGCCACCCGCTACGGAGGGCTCCGCTTCTCGCACGGCGCGCTGCTCGCCGTCCGGGAGTGGCACGGCGACGGCGCCGCGGTTCGACGCGGCATCGTGCGGATCACCGTCGACGATTCGCCGCACGTCTTGCAGCTCGTCGCCGGAAGCGACTTCGTCGCCCAGCCCGCTCTCTCTCCCGACGGCTCGCGCCTGGCCTGGGTCGCGTGGAACCACCCGCACATGCCGTGGGACCGCACCGAGGTGCGCGTCGGCCGCCTCACAGACGATCGCGTCACCTCGTGGGCGTCGATGACCGACGGCACGACCGCGGCTCTCCAGCCGGAATGGCGTGGCGACGACGAGATCGTCTACCTCGACGAGCCGACGGGGCGCTGGAACATCTGGCACCGCGTCTCAGGGCCCGACGGCTTCGGCGAGCCGTCGCCCCTCGCCGAAGCGGACGCCGACACCGGCGGCCCGCTGTGGGCTCTCGGCTCGCGCTGGTACGCGCTGCTCCCCGACGGCCGCATCGCGGCGATCCGTACGCACGGCGCGGACGAGCTGGTGCTGATCGACGCCGACGGCACCGAGACGATCGTCGATCTGCCCGCGACGGCGCGACTGTCGATCGAGGATGCCGCAGGCGACGGCATCCTCGTCTCGGGCGCGGGCGTCGGCAGCACCGGGATCTGGCTCGTGGGCGCGGACGGCGCGGTCACGCAGGTCGCGGGGAGTTCCGGGGATGCCGAGTGGATGCCGGTGGGGCGCCCGGTCACCTTCGCCGGGCCGCACGGCGAGGTGCACGCCTTCGACTTCCCTCCGACGAATCCGGACGCGGCCGCGGCAGAGGGCGCCCTCCCGCCGTACGTCGTGTTCGTCCACGGCGGGCCGACCGCGCACGCCGGCGGCGTCGCCGACGCGAAGACCGCATTCTTCACCAGCCGCGGCATCGGCGTGCTCGACGTCAACTACGGCGGGTCGACGGGATACGGGCGCGCGTACCGCGAGCGGCTGCGCGGCCAGTGGGGAATCGTCGACGTCGACGACGTAGCCGCCGCGGCGCGCGGGCTCATCGACGCGGGCCTGGCCGACCCCGCACGCATCGCGATCGAGGGCGGATCGGCGGGCGGCTGGACGGTGCTCGGCGCGCTCGTCGGCACCGATGTCTTCTCGGTGGGCATCTCGCGGTACGGCGTCGGCGATGCACGCGCCCTCGCCGAAGACACCCACGACTTCGAGGCGCGCTACCTCGACGGGCTCATCGGCCCGCTCCCCGAGGCAGAGGCGCTGTACCGGGAGCGTTCGCCGCTCGGGCGCGCGAACGAGTTCCGCACCCCGACGCTCCTGCTGCAGGGGTCGGAGGATGCCGTCGTCCCGCCCGCCCAGTCGGAGGCGATCCGCGACGCCCTCGCCGCGCGCGGCGTGCCGCACGCCTACGTTCTCTACGAAGGCGAGGGCCACGGCTTCCGACGCCGCGAGACGATCGTCCACTCGCTCGAGTCGGAGCTCGCGTTCCTGGGCGCGGTGTTCGGCTTCGACACCCCCGGCATCCCGCCGATCGCCCTCGACTGACGCCGCGCATCGCCCCGCCCACCTTCGGAGATCACGCGTACTTCGGACCGATTCGCCCCCGGATCTCCGAAAAACGCAGGATCTCCGAAGAACGCAGAATCTCCGAAGAACCGCGACCCTCCGAGGAACGCAGGATCTCCGAAGAACCGCGACTCCGAAGCACCGGCGCCGAGGCGCTCGGCCCGCACCTGCGCGCCGCGTCAGATCGCGAACGGAGCCAGACGCCCGCCGAGGATCGCGGGGACGTGCGCGTGCAGGATCGTGCCGTCGGGGCCGTGGTCCTCGCTGAGGATGATGCCGTGCTCGTGCACCGCCGAGACGAGCTCGCCCCGGTCGTACGGGACGACGGCGTGCACCTCGACGGCCGGAAGCGGCAGGGTCTCCTCGATCCGCTCGCGGAGCTCGTCAATGCCCTCACCGGTGCGGGACGAGACGAACAGCGCCTGCGGCGCGAGGCCGCGCAGCACGAGGCGCATGTCGTCGTCGACGAGGTCGGCCTTGTTGAACACGACGATCTCGGGCAGGTCTCGCGCGCCGACGTCGCCGATCACGTCGCGCACGGTCTGCAGCTGCGCGGCGGGGTCGGGATGCGACCCGTCGACGACGTGCACGATGACGTCGGCCTCGCCGACCTCTTCGAGCGTCGAGCGGAACGCCTCGACCAGCTGGTGCGGGAGGTTCCGGACGAACCCGACCGTGTCGGTGAGCGTGTAGACGCGGCCGTCAGCCGTCTCTGTGCGCCGCACCGAGGTGTCGAGGGTCGCGAACAGCGCGTTCTCGACGAGCACACCGGCGCGGGTCAGGCGGTTGAGCAGGCTCGACTTGCCGGCGTTCGTGTACCCGGCGATCGCGACGGCGGGGATCGTGTTGCGCTTGCGCTCGGCCCGCTTCGCCTCGCGCGCGGGCGCGAAGTCGCGCAACTGATGACGCAGCTGCGCCATCTTGGTGCGGATCCTGCGCCGATCGAGCTCGATCTTCGTCTCACCGGGGCCGCGCGATCCCATGCCCGCTCCGCCCGCGCCGACCTGGCCACCGGCCTGACGGCTCATCGAGTCACCCCAGCCGCGCAGGCGCGGAAGGAGGTACTCGAGCTGGGCGAGTTCGACCTGCGCCTTGCCCTCGCGGGACTTCGCGTGCTGGCTGAAGATGTCGAGGATGACGGTGGTGCGGTCGATCACCTTGACCTTGACGACGTCTTCCAGGGCGCGCCGCTGGCTGGGCGCCAGCTCGGTGTCGGCGATGACCGTGTCGGCGCCGACGGCGGCGACGAGGTCGCGCAGCTCGGCGGCCTTGCCGCGGCCGATGTAGGTGGCGGGGTCGGGGTGCGGACGCCGTTGCAGGACGCCGTCGAGCACGACCGCGCCGGCGGTCTCGGAGAGGGCGGCGAGCTCGCGGAGGGAGTTCTCGGCATCCTCCTGGGACCCCTGCGGGTACACGCCGACGAGGACGACGTTCTCGAGGCGCAGCTGCCGGTACTCGACCTCGGTGACGTCCTCGAGCTCGGTGGACAGGCCCGGGACGCGGCGGAGCGCCGCGCGCTCCTCGCGATCCCACTGGTCGCCGTCGGTGTCGCCGTACGCGACCGTCGCGGCGTCCTGGAGCGCCTGCGCTGTGCCGATCCCCTGCGCTGTGCCGATCCCCTGCTGCGCACCGAACACGTGCACGTCGGCGTGCGATTGCGCGCGCGCGAGCACCCGCTCGACCGGGTCGATAGGCGTGGCCGAGGCGACGGCGTCGTCGCCGGTCGTCGGAGTGGGGGTGGTGTCGGCGGTGTCGGTGCCGCGGGTGGTGCCGGTGTTCTGGGTCATTCGGTCCTTTTCGTGCTGAGCCTTGCAGTCTAGCCGTTCCCACCGGATCAGGGGCGGAGGCGAGAAGGCGGGGGACGTACGGGCGGTGAGAGCGGATGGAGCATCGTGTGCGGCGCGTGGCGCCTCCGCTACGCTCGCAGGATGGGGAGCGACCACTACTTCAGTGCCACCCCGTCCAGTGCCGAGCAGTTGCGCCGCATTCCGGTGACCCTGGGGGGTCGCGCGGGTGAGGTGACGACCGCGGGCGGGGTGTTCAGCCCCGGCCACGTCGACGGCGGGACGGCGGTGCTGCTGGCCAACACGCCCCCGCCTCCGCCGGGCGGCCACCTGCTCGATCTCGGCGCGGGGTGGGGCCCGATCGCCTTGAGCCTCGCGGTCGCCTCGCCGCACGCGACCGTCTGGGCGGTCGACGTCAACGAGCGGGCGCTCGACCTCGTGCGTCGGAACGCCGAGGAGTGGGGCCTGCCCAACGTCAACGCCGTGCTCCCCGACGATATTCCCGGCGACGTGGTCTTCCGCTCGATCCGCTCGAACCCTCCGATCCGTGTCGGCAAGAACGAGCTCCACGGACTCATGGAGCGCTGGCTCCCCCGCCTCGACGAGCGCAGCGACGCCTGGCTCGTCGTGCAGCGGAACCTCGGCTCCGATTCGCTGCAGCGCTGGCTCGCGGCGACCTTCGACGACGGGTACTCCGTGACGCGCGCCGCCACCGCGCGCGGCTTCCGCGTGCTGAAAGTGCGCCGTCACGGCGCGACCCCCACCGCCCCCGTCCCCACCGTGAACGCCTTTCCCGAGTCTGCACCCGAGGAGTGATCGTGAGCGATTCCGCGCAGCGCCGTGTCCCCATCGAGCCGCAGCGCGTGGACGCTCCGCTCACCTCGAACGCGATCATGCTGACCCTCACGCTGACGAGCGCGCCCGACGCGGTCGCGACGGTGCGAAGCGCACTGGCATCCGTCGGCGACCTCGTGAAGAACGTCGCCGTCCGCGACCTGTCGGGCGCGCTGGCGTGTACGGTCGGCATCGGTTCGGACGTGTGGGATGCCGTGACCGGCGCGCCGCGCCCCGCCGAGCTCCACCCTTTCCGTGAAGTCCGCGGCGCGGTGCACACGGCCCCCTCGACCCCGGGCGACCTCTTCGTGCACATCCGCGCGGAGCGTCACGACCTGTGCTTCGAACTGGAGCGCCAGATCCTCGACGCCTTCGGCGGAGCGGTCGCGGTCGCCGACGAGACCGTCGGCTTCCGCTATTTCGATGCGCGCGACCTGCTGGGGTTCGTCGACGGCACCGCGAACCCGGTCGGCGACGCCCTGCCGGCATCCACCCTCATCGGAGCGGAGGATCCGGCCGGCGAAGGCGGGAGCTACCTCGTCGTGCAGAAGTACGTCCACGACATGGGCGTGTGGCGGGCGCATTCGACCGAGACGCAGGAGGCGATCATCGGGCGCACGAAGCTCGACAACGTCGAGCTCGACGACGCCGCGGCGCCCGACCAGAAGTCGCACAAGACGCTGTCGACCATCACCGACGACGCCGGAGTGGAACACGACATCCTGCGTGACAACATGCCCTTCGGCTCGCCCGCTCACGGCGAGTTCGGTACGTACTTCATCGGTTACGCGCGCGAGCTGTGGGTGATCGAGCGCATGCTCGAGCGGATGTTCATCGGCGACCCGCCCGGAAAGCACGATCGCATCCTGGATGCCTCGAGCGCCTGCACCGGGTCGGTGTTCTTCATCCCGCCGCCAGTGCTGCTCGAGAGCCTCGGCGCCTGATCCGCCGCGCCGGCGATCAGGCGAGCGCGACCTCGCCCGAGTAGACGAGGGTCGCAGGCCCCGAAAGCAGGACGTGCGAGCCGTCGCGTTCCTCGACGACGCGGACACCGAGGGTCCCGCCGGGGACCTCCACCGTCCAGACGTCGGGCGCGGCGGCACCGGCCCAGTGCCGCACGGCGAGCGCCGACGCGGCGACGCCCGTGCCGCACGAGAGGGTCTCCCCCACGCCGCGCTCAAAGACGCGCATGCGGATCGCGCCGACACCGTCGCGGACGAGCGGGTCGCCGGGGACGACGAACTCGATGTTCGCGCCGTGGCGGGGCTCGGGGTGCAGCTGCGGGCGCACCGTCAGATCGAGCGCGTCGAGCTCGGCATCCGCTCCCAGCGCGACGACGACGTGCGGGTTGCCGAGGTCGATCGAGACGCCGGGGCGCGGCACGTCGAGGTTCCGCGCGCGGACGACGATGTCGGACTCGTCGATCGCGAACAGGCCCAGGTCGACCTCGAAGCCGGGCGTCGCGCCGAGACCCGGCTCGCTCCGGGTGAGAGTCTTGGTGCCGGCGCGCGTGCCGATGCGCAGGGGTGCGGCGTCGATGTCGGCGAGCCCGGCTTCGACGAGGTACTTCGCGTAGACGCGGATGCCGTTGCCGCACATCTCCGCGGCGGAGCCGTCGGCATTCCGGTAGTCCATGAACCACTCGGCATCGGGCGTCGCATCGCCCTCGGCGATCGCGGAAGACCGCACGACCCGCAGGATGCCGTCACCACCGACACCGAACCGGCGGTCGCAGAGGGCCGCAACCTGGTCGTCGGAGAGGTCGAGCGTGCCGTCGGCGTCGGGCACGATCACGAAGTCGTTGCCCGTGCCGTGCCCCTTGGTGAACGCGATGCTCCGGGCCATCGGCCCAGTCTACGGGCGCGCGCGAGCCGTCCGGCGCACGGGCGAAGGCACCGCGGATCAGTCGGAGATCAGGCGCTTGCCCGTCGTCCACGAGTCGAACGGCTCGTAGCCGAGCCTCGTGTAGAAGTCGTGCACGCCGCCGTTCTCGGGGCGCACCATCAGCTGCACCTTCGGGCAGCCCATGTCGAGCAGAAGCTCCTCGGCGCGCTCCACGAGACGGCGCCCGATGCCCTCGCCGCGGCGGGACGGGGATGCCGCGAGGTAGTACAGCCAGCCGCGGTGCCCGTCGTAGCCGGCCATCACCGTGCCGACGAGGCCGCCGTCGTCGGTCGCGACCAGGAAGAGCTCCGAGTGGACGTCGAGCTTGCGGCTGATGTCCTGATACGGGTTGTTCCAGGGGCGGGTGAGGCCCGTCTCCTGCCAGAGCGAGACGACCGCCTCGGTGTCGGAGGGCTCGAAGCTCCGGATCTCGATGCTCATCCGGGTGAGTCTGCCAGAGTCCCAGCGTCCGCGCCCGGGTCCGTCCACCGCACACCGTCGTAGCGGCGGAACCACGACACCTGCCGCCGGGCGTACCGGCGGGTGAGCGCCTGGGTCTGGGCGATCGCCTCGTCCTCGGTGAGCGCGCCGTCGAGCTGCGCCAGCGCCTGCGCATAACCGATCGCACGGGGCGCGGTCGTGCCGCGCTCGAAGCCCCGCGCGCGCAGGCCGGCGACCTCGTCGAGAAGGCCCGCGGCCCACATGCCCTCCACCCGCGCGTCGAGCCGCACGACGAGCTCGGCACGCGGAACCTCCACGCCGATGATCGTCGTCGGCTCGTGCCACCGCACCGGCGCCGCGGGGAGCGCGGCGCCGTGCGTATCGGCGCCCTGGGCGAGCACCTCGAGGGCGCGGACGATCCGTCGTCCGTTCCGGGGATCCACGCGCGCCGCGGTCTCGGGGTCGCGCGCGCGCAGACGCTCGTAGAGGACGGCGGCGCCCTCGCGCTCGAGCTCGTCCTCGAGCGCCGACCGCGCGGCCGCATCGCGCGGCGGGAACCGGAAGTCGTAGACGACGCTCGAGACGTAGAGCCCCGACCCGCCCACGAGGATCGCGTCGGCGCCGCGCGCGAAGATCTCCTCGATCACCGCGCGCGCCGCGCTCTGGTACCAGGCGACCGCGGCGTCATCGGTGGGCTCGAGGACGTCGAAGAGATGATGCGGGATACCTCGGCGTTCAGCCTCGGGAAGCTTCGCGGTGCCGATGTCCATGCCGCGGTAGAGCTGCATCGCGTCGGCGTTGACGATCTCGGCGGGGCGCCCGCGAGATGCGAGCGCCTCCGCGAGACGCAGCGACAGGTCGGTCTTGCCGGTGCCGGTCGCGCCGACGACCACCCACAGGCGCGGGGCGTCGCCCGGGTGTATCGACGCGTTGCGGTCGCTCACCGACCGGGTGCTTTCGGCATCACCGGGCGCTGAGCGGGGAGCGCAACGCGGAGTCGAAGCGTCACGCGCCGGGAGCGGGCCGGAGGGTGGGGATGCCGAGGCCCACGGCGCGGCGGCCGTCGGCGGTGAGCGATACGGCCGGAGCGGGCACACCGCAGGACTCCGCCTGCGTGCGGTCCCACGCGTCGCCCGCACGCGTGCGGCGGATGCGGAGCGGGGCGCCGTCGGGCGTATCGGCCAGAAGGTGGAAGGGAGCGGCGTGCGTCACGGTCACCGAGACGACATCGCCCGGACGGGGCTTCTCGCTCCCCGCGGGAAGTTCGAAGTGGACGAGCCGGTTGTCCTCGGCGCGGCCGGTGAGGCGGTGCGTCGCGGCATCCTTCTTGCCCTCACCCGTCGACACGAGCACCTCCAGCTCACGGCCGACCTGCGCCTGGTTCTCTTCGAGCGAGATGCGCTCCTGCAGGGCGACGAGGCGCTCGTAGCGCTCCTGCACGACGGCCTTCGGAACCTGGTTCGGCATGGTCGCCGCCGGAGTGCCCTCGCGGATCGAGTACTGGAAGGTGAACGCACTCGCGAACCGCGCCTGCTCGACGACGCGCATCGTGTCTTCGAAGTCCGCGTCGGTCTCACCGGGGAAGCCGACGATGATGTCGGTGGAGATCGCGGCGTGCGGGATGCGCTCGCGCACGCGGTCGAGAATCCCGAGGAACTTCGTGCTCCGGTACGACCGGCGCATCACCTTGAGGATCGCGTCCGACCCCGACTGCAGCGGCATGTGCAGCTGCGGCATGACCGCCGGGGTCTCGGCCATCGCATCGATGACGTCGTCGGTGAAAGCGGCGGGGTGCGGGCTCGTGAAGCGGATGCGCTCGAGACCGGGGATCTCACCGGCGGCGCGGAGGAGCTTTCCGAACGCCTGCCGGTCGCCGAACTCGACGCCGTAGCTGTTGACGTTCTGGCCGAGGAGCGTGACCTCGATCGCGCCGTCGTCGACGAGGAGGCGGATCTCGTTCAGGATGTCGCCGGGGCGGCGGTCCTTCTCCTTGCCGCGCAGGTGCGGCACGATGCAGAACGTGCACGTGTTGTTGCAGCCGACCGAGATCGACACCCAGCCGCTGTAGACCGAGTCGCGTTTGGTGGGGAGGGTGGAGGGGAAGACCTCGAGCGACTCGAGGATCTCGAGCTCCGCGTCGCCGTTGTGGCGGGCGCGCTCGAGCAGGCTCGGGAGCGACCCCATGTTGTGCGTGCCGAAGACGACGTCGACCCACGGCGCCTTCTGCTGCACGGCATCCTTGTCCATCTGGGCGAGGCATCCGCCGACGGCGATCTGCATGCCCTCGTGGGCATTCTTCCGGCTCTTGAGGTGCCCGAGGGTGCCGTAGAGCTTGCCCGCGGCGTTGTCTCGGACGGCGCAGGTGTTGATGACGACGACGTCGGCCTCGGCGCCCGCGTCGGCGCGGACGTAGCCGGCCGACTCCATCGAGCCCGACAGTCGCTCGGAATCGTGGACGTTCATCTGGCAGCCGAAGGTGCGCACCTCGTAGGTGCGGGCGCGCCCGTCGGCGGTCGTCGCGGCCGGCGACGGCGCGATCAGAGTGGGGGCGGCGGACGGAGCAGTCATGATCGCTCCATTGTACGAGCCGCGCGCTCGTCCTCCCTGGGGCTGGGCGCCGACCGGTGCCGAGCGGGCGCTGACCGGCACGCTCAGCGCAGAAGCGAGCGCACGCGACCGGCGGCGAGGGCGGTGAAGCCGATCGCCATGAGCACGAGCACGCCGATCGCAATCACCGCCGAAACGCGGGCATCGCCGACGAGCACGTCGATGCCGTAGAAGGTGCGGAGGAAATCGATCGAGTCGGCGTCGCCCCCGGTGACGGCCTGGACGGCCTGTTCCGTGTACGGACGCCGCATGAGCATCGCACCCTGCGCGAAGGGCAGCGCGTTGATCGTCGAGGCGACGCCGTCCGGGAGCGACCCGACGGGGATGTAGGCGCCCGCGACGAACCCGAGGACGGTGCCGACGATCGTCGCGAACGCCGAATAGGCGCCGGTCGTGCGGAGGAAGGATGCACCGAACGCCGCGAGCGAGGTGAAAGCCGCGCAGCAGAGCACCATGACGCTGAGCGCCTGGATGATCTCGTAGGGCGTCATCCAGATGTCGTGCAGGATGCCGAGATACAGCACCGTCAGGACGAACACGATCGACGACATCACGACGGCGACGACGATCGACGACAGCAGATACCCGAGGACCAGGTGGGTGCGCCGGATCGGGGCGACCAGGAAGTCGGCGAAGCGCCCCGTGGCGCGGTCGTCGACGAGAGTCGAGAGCGCCCCGATGCCGGCGGTGACGGTCGTGAGCAGAACGATGCCCGAGAGCATCCAGCTCGCGATGAACGCCTCGATCTCACTCTTGGACGCCTCGGGCAGCGACGCGGTGAGCCCGTCGACCTGGAGCCGCGCGAGGAAGAGGGTGTAGAGGAAGAACAGGATCAGTCCGCTCATCAGGGAGAACAGCACGTTGAGGCGGTCGCGGAAGAACAGCCGCAGGTTCCGCGCGACGATCGCGGCGACGATCCTCACGCGGCGCCCTCCGTCTTCTCCGCGCCCATCGCTGCGTCGTCGGCGGCATCGGCGGTATCGGCTGCCGGTGTCGTGTCCTCGGGGCCGGTACCGTCGACGCCGGTGAGGGCGAGGAAGACGTCGTCCATCCGACCGTGGCGGAACTCGAAGTCGCGCACATGCCCGTGGTGCGCCTCGAGGACGCGGAAGGCCTCCGCGGCATCCGGGACGGTGATGTGGAGGATGTTCCCGTCGGCGACGGTCTCCGCGGCGCCGACGAGGGCGCGCAGCTCGGCGGGGGAATCGGTGTCGACGGTCAGGGTGCTCCGGCTGTAGCGGGCGCGGAGCGAGGCGGGCGTCCCGCGCGCCACGATCCGGCCGCTCGCGATGATGCACACGTGGTCGGCGCGTTCGGTCTCCTCCATGTAGTGGGTCGTAACGAAGACGGTGAGTCCGTGGTCTTCGCGGAGACGGTCGACCGCGGACCACACGGCGACCCGGCTGGCCGGATCGAGCCCGGCGGTCGGCTCGTCGAGGAACAGGATCGCGGGCTCGTGCAGGAGTGCGCGGGCGATGTCGGCACGGCGTCGCTGACCACCCGACAGTCGACCGTACGGTCGGTCGAGGAATCCGTGGAGGTCGATGAGATCACTGAGCTCGTCGATCCGCCGACCGATCCGGCGGGCCGGCACGCGGGAGAGCGTGCCGCGCAAGCGGAGGTTCTCGCGCACCGTCTGCCCGTCGTCCATGAGGGATGCCTGAAAGACCACGCCGATCGACCGCCGCACGCGGTCCTGCTCGGTGCGAACGTTCGCGCCCGCGACCCGGACCGTGCCCGCGTCGGGTCGAAGCAGTGTGGTGAGGCATCCGATGGTCGTGGACTTCCCGGCTCCGTTCGCGCCGAGGAAGGCGAACATTTCGCCGTCGGCGACGGAGAAGCTGATGCCGTCGACGGCGCGCACCGCGCGGTGCGACTTGACCAATCCGTCGACCTCGATCGCCACGCGCGCCCCGACCCGACGACCACTGGCTGCCGCGCTTCCGGGAGGCTGCATCGTCCTCACCATGAGGGGACGTGACCGTCAGGGCGAGTCTGTCAGATCGTGCCGGAGAAAAGCGAGAGGCAGGAGTGACGGGCGGAAGGGACGAGCAGAGGTGACGGGGAACCTGGAACGCGCGCCCCGCCGCCGCTCACTGGAACCGGACGGTGGTCACTCGGCCGCCGGCGCGCTCGTCGAGCGCACGGCGCGCCGCCTCGAGGGCGTGCGCACCATACCCGCGCCGGGCGAGCTGGCCCGACAGCCGCCGCAACGCGACCTCGCGGTCGAGGTCGCGCATCGACCGGACCTTGCTGCGTGCGAACTCGAGCGCCCGTTCGAGCTCGTCATCGGGAAGCTCCGCGAGCGCCGCGTCGACGACATCGCGCGGGATTCCGCGCTTGGCGAGCGTCTGGGCGATGACCATCCGACCCTGGCCCTTGCGCTCCGTGGCGGTGTGGACGAGTTGCTCGGCGAGCTTCGCGTCATCGAGGTAGCCGTGCCGGACGAACCGGTCGACGATCTCGTCGGCCGATGCCCGATCGACCTCGCGCTCACGCAGCACGTCGCGCGCTTCGCGCTCGGAGAGCGAGCGCGTCCGCAGCTTCCGCAGGAGCGCGGCCTCTCCCGAGTCCGCGATCTCGCCGGCGGAAGCGGTGTCGTCATCCACCGGCGAGTCGTCGCCTCCTGCGGCGACCGCGCACCCCGAGCCGGGCGCGCCCGGCGCGGCCGACCCGGGCACCGTGCTCGGGCGTTCGACGACCGGCGCCGTCCACGTCGTGTGCCACGACGGGTCTTGCGCGTCTTCCGCGCCGGGACCGGACGCCGCGTCGAGCGCCTCCGCAGACGGGGCCTCGGGCTGGCGCGCGGGCGCCGCATCACGCGGGCCGAACAGCGGGGTCACGGGGGCGAGGCGCTCGGCCCCGCCCCCGAAGTCGCCGGTCATCAGGCCGGCCGGCGGGCCGCCAGCTCGTCGCCGGCGGGAGCGTCGGAGCCCTCGACGACCTTGGGCTGCCCGATGCCGAGCTTCTGCAGGATCTTCTGCTCGATGTCGGCGGCGATGTCGGTGTTCTTCAGGAGGAAGTTGCGGGCGTTCTCCTTGCCCTGGCCCAGCTGCTCACCGTCGTAGGTGTACCAGGCGCCCGACTTCTTCACGATGCCCTGGTCGACGCCGTAATCGATGAGCGATCCCTCGCGCGAGATGCCGACGCCATAGAGGATGTCGAACTCGGCCTGCTTGAACGGCGGGGCCATCTTGTTCTTGACGACCTTCACGCGCGTGCGGTTTCCGACCGCCTCCGTGCCGTCCTTAAGGGTCTCGATGCGACGGATGTCGAGGCGGACCGAGGCGTAGAACTTCAGCGCCTTACCACCGGCGGTGGTCTCGGGAGAGCCGAAGAACACGCCGATCTTCTCGCGCAGCTGGTTGATGAAGATCATCGTGGTGCCGGTCTGGTTCAGGCCACCGGTGAGCTTGCGGAGCGCCTGGGACATGAGGCGCGCCTGGAGACCCACGTGGGAGTCACCCATCTCGCCTTCGATCTCGGCCTTGGGCACCAGCGCGGCGACGGAGTCGATCACGACGAGGTCGATCGCCCCGGAGCGCACGAGCATGTCGGCGATCTCGAGCGCCTGCTCGCCCGTGTCGGGCTGCGAAACGAGCAGCTGGTCGATGTCGACGCCCAGCTTCTGCGCATAGTCGGGGTCGAGCGCGTGTTCGGCATCCACGAACGCGGCGATGCCGCCGGCGCGCTGGACGTTCGCGATCGCGTGCAACGTGAGGGTCGTCTTACCGGACGACTCCGGTCCGTAGATCTCGACGATGCGCCCGCGGGGCAGGCCGCCGACGCCGAGGGCGACGTCGAGGGCGATGGAGCCCGTGGGGATGACGGCGACGGGTGCGCGCTCGTCGCTGCCGAGGCGCATCACCGAGCCCTTTCCGAACTGCCGGTCGATCTGGGCGAGGGCCGACTCGAGGGCCTTCTCGCGGTCTGCGGGTGAGGGCATGACGTGCTCCTTCTTGTTCTGCCGTCGGCGGCTGCGCCGCGTCGGGATATCCGTCGCCTGTAGGCTGTCGCGCCCCGCCCCGACGGGGTGGGATCTGCGACAAGGCGGAGGTGTCGTGGTGACGCTGACCACGTTACGAAGGGCCTCCGACATCGGTCGGCGAATCCCGCGCAACGGTGGATAACTTCCCCGCGATCCCTCTTGTTGGAGGAGCCTATGACCGCCTCGAACAAAAATACGACGACACGCCGTGTCTTCCAACCGGTGTCGTCGTATCCGCCTCAGCGTCGTGGTTCGCGCATGCCGACACCGTGACGGCGCGACTCGGGCACGTCGGCCTCGACGCACAGCGCCAGCCACACGTCGCGCGGGTCGACGCCGTCGGCGAGGGCTTCGGCCGCCGTGCGGTGGCCGACCCCGCCGAGCGTCAGGTCCGCGACGACGGATGCCGCGCGCGCCCCGAACTCCGCGTCGACAGCCCGCGTGAACTCGCTGCGACGCACGTCAACGCAGCGAGAGCTGCGGCTGGATGTCGCCCTCGAGCGCAGCCAGGTCGTCGGGGACGACGTCGGGGAAGACCTGCAGGCCCTCGAGCACCGAGATGCGGTCGCCGACCTCGCGCATGATGGTGGAGATGGGAACATCGAGCGCGTCGGCGACCGAGGCGAGGATCTCGCTCGATGCCTCTTTCTGACCGCGCTCGACCTCGCTCAAATAGCCGAGGGCGACGCTCGCGCGTCCCGCGACCTGACGGAGGGTGCGCCCCTTCTGCAGGCGGAAGTCGCGCAGGACTTCGCCGATCTCTTGACGAACCAGGATCATCTCGGGCCCCCTCCTTCGATAGTGAATCCGCGTCCCGGGTGGACAACAGTACCGCACCGGTGAGTCACTGTGGTGGACACACTAGCCCGCCGGTGCTGGGGAATGGTTGGGAATCACTGAGACGTAACAGGCTCGTCACGCAGGCTATTCCCGATGCGGCCGTGGGCGCGGTGCGCGCACCCTGGCCACCGGCATCCGGGTGCCGGGTTTCGTCGCACAGAGCGTCGGATGCCGACAGAACGCGGCACCTCGAAGCGCCACCCCGACGGGGACCCCGGGCTCAGAGAGCCTCGAGCGCGACGCGGACCGCAAGGGCGGCCGCCTCGGCGCGGATGGCGGCCCGGTCGCCGCCCAGCTGCACCGACTCGACGCGCGAGCCGAGCGGCGTCGAGACGGCGATATGCACCGTTCCGACAGGTTGCCCGTCGGGTGACACGGGACCGGCGATGCCCGTCGTCGCGATGCCGACGTCGGCCGGTTCACCGTCGCGGCCGACCGCGCGCCGGACGCCCTCCGCCATCTGCCGCGCGACCCGCGGGTGCACGGGGCCGTGGGCCGAGAGCAGCGTCTCGTCGACGCCGAGCAGGGCCGCCTTGAGATCGGTCGCGTAGGCGACGATCCCCCCGCGCAAGGCTGCGGATGCCCCCGGCACGGCGACGATGGACGCGACGACGAGGCCCCCGGTGAGCGACTCGGCGACACCCAGCGTCCAGCCGAGCTCGCCCAGGCGCGCGACGAGCCGCTCCGGTTCGCTGAGGCGACCCACCGACACCTGAGTGCTCTCGAGGTCCTCGGGGAGGTCGGAGTGCCGCTCGGCGGGTGTGCGCGTGGTCATCGCCGCTCCCCCGATCCGCGGTCGGCCGATCGCGTCGACCGCGCGCCGCGCACCTCGGTCACGACGTAGTCGATGCCGCTCGCGATCGTGAGGACGACGGCGATCGTCATCGCGATGGTGTTCACGACGTGGATCCAGTCGCCCACGATCGCCCACAGCGGCAGCAGCGCGAGCGACAGCGCGACCGCCTGCGCGACGGTCTTGAGCTTCCCCATCCAGGCGGCCGCGACGACGTGATCGCTCGCCACCAGGAGACGGTGCACGGTGATGCCGACCTCGCGGATGAGCACAACGATCGTGATCCACCACGGCAGCTCGCCGAGGATCGACAGGCCGACGAACGCGCAGCCGGTGAGCGCCTTGTCGGCGATGGGGTCGAGGAGCTTTCCGAGGTCGGTGACGATCTCGTACTTGCGTGCGAGGTATCCATCGATCCCGTCGGTGGCGATCGCGACGATGAAGAGGATCGCCGCCCACCAGCGGAGTGGCCCGTCGTTCCCGGCATCCGCCAACAGCATCCAGAGGAACACCGGCGCGCACAGGATGCGCACGATCGTGATCGCGTTCGGGAGCTGGCGGGGGATCGTCACGAACCGAGCCTACCCGCCGGAAGGCGCCATTCCCGGGCGATGCGAGGGGTCAGTCGCGGCCGGTGAGACCCCAAGCATCCTCCGAGCCGTCGTCGCCGTCGACGACCTCGTAGCCGGCGAACTGGTCGGTGACCGCGTCGGATCCGTAGGGGTCTTCGGTGGCGGATGCCTCAGCTGCCGCGGGCGCCGGCGGCTCGTCGCCGCGCAGGCGGGCGAGCACCTCGGGGAGCTGCTCGGGCGTCACGAGCACGTCGCGGGCCTTCGACCCCTCGGAGGGGCCGACGATTTCGCGCGACTCGAGCAGATCCATGAGCCGGCCCGCCTTCGCGAACCCGACGCGGAGCTTGCGCTGCAACATCGAGGTCGAGCCGAACTGGGTCGAGATGATCTGCTCGGCGGCGGCCAGCAGCAGTTCGAGGTCGTCACCGATGTCGGCGTCGATCTCCTTCTTCTCGGCGACGGCCTCGACGTCGGAGCGGTACTCGGGCCGCGCCTGGTTCTTGACGTGGTGGACGACCTTCTCGATCTCGCTCTCCGCGACCCAGGCTCCCTGCACGCGGAGCGCCTTCGAGGCCCCCATCGGGAGGAACAGTCCGTCGCCCTGGCCGATCAGCCGGTCGGCGCCGGGCTGGTCGAGGATGACGCGCGAATCGGTGACGCTCGTGACGGCGAACGCGAGCCGCGAGGGCACATTCGCCTTGATGAGACCCGTGACGACGTCGACCGACGGGCGCTGCGTGGCGAGCACCAGGTGGATGCCGGACGCGCGCGCGAGCTGGGTGATGCGGACGATCGAGTCCTCGACGTCGCGCGGCGCGACCATCATGAGGTCGGCGAGCTCGTCGACGACGACGAGGAGATAGGGATAGGGCTTCAGCACACGCTCGCTGCCGACGGGGAGATTGATCTCCCCCGCGACGACGGCCTTGTTGAAGTCGTCGATGTGGCGGAACCCGAACGACGCGAGGTCGTCGTACCGCATGTCCATCTCCTTCACGACCCACTGCAACGCCTCGGCGGCCTTCTTGGGGTTCGTGATGATGGGGGTGATGAGGTGCGGCACGCCCGCATAGCTCGTGAGCTCCACGCGCTTCGGGTCGATGAGGACCATCCGCACCTCGGAGGGCTTCGCCCGCATGAGGAGCGAGGTGATCATCGAGTTGACGAAGCTCGACTTGCCCGAGCCGGTGGAGCCGGCGACGAGCAGGTGCGGCATCTTCGCGAGGTTCGCGACGACGTAGCCGCCGCCGACGTCCTTGCCGACGCCGATCGTCATCGGGTGGGTCTGGCTCGTCGCCGCCTGCGAGCGCAGCACGTCGCCGAGCGTCACGATCTCGCGGTCGGTGTTCGGGATCTCGACGCCGATCGCGCTCTTGCCGGGGATGGGCGCGAGGATGCGCACCTCGTTCGAGGCGACGGCGTACGCGATGTTGTTCGTCAGCGCCGTGATGCGCTCGACCTTGACGCCGGGGCCGAGCGCGATCTCGTACTGCGTGACCGTCGGGCCGCGCGAGAAGCCGGTCACCCGGGCATCCACCGAGAACTGCTCGAAGACGCCCGTGATCGCGGCGACGACGCGGTCGTTCGCCTCGGAGCGGGCCTTCGGGGGCGTGCCCTGCGCGAGGGCTGTGACGGCGGGGAGGCGGTACGGCGCCTGCGGCGGGCGGCCGTCGTGGTCGTCGCCGAGCGCGGAGATCCCGGGGAGTGTGCCGTCGTCGAGGACGATCTCGCCGCTGTCCTCGCGGATGCCGGTGTCACCGCGCCGGGCGGCCTTCTTCGCCTTCGCGATGACGGCCGGGTCGATGATCTCGGTCGCGGCGTCGGGAAGGGGCGGCATCGGGGGGACGGGCGGGATCTGCGGCGTCGCGATCGCCTGGTCGAAGCCGCCGTCGCCGCTCGAACTCAGCAGTGCGGTGAGGTCGTCGGCGCCGAGGTTGCCGTCGACGTCCTCCTCACGGCCCGTCTTGTTGCGGCGCCACCACGGCGTCCCGGCATCCTTCGCCGTGTCATCGTCCGCGGTGTCGAAGGCGACCGTGGGGCCGGTGGCCCCGGCATCCGTCGCCGCGTCGTTCTGCGGGCGCGCGGGGCGTTCGGCGTCGAACATCCAGGCGTACAGGTCGCCGAGGCGACGCCCGATGCGGTTCGGCGGCGTCTTCGTGAGGATCAGGACGCTGAGGATCGTGAGGAATCCGAGCACGATGTACGCGCCGACCTCGGCGAGAAGCGTCAGCGGCTCCCCCACCATCCAGCCGAACAGTCCACCCGCCTGGCTGAGCGCGGGAAGCAGTTCGCGAGGCTGCGGACGCCCACCGGCGAGGTGGCAGAACCCCGCGATCGAGAGGACGAAGAGGCCGAAGCCGATGCCGATGCGTCCGTTGTCGTGCACGGAGGGCGGATGCCGGAAGAGCCACCCCGCGAGAAGAAGCAGCAGCACCGGCATGATGAACGCCTCGCGGCCGATCAGGGCGCCCACCGTGTAGGCGCTGATCGTGGTGCCGACATCGGTGCCGATGAGGAACCACTCCACGATCGCGCCGGCGATGGCGAGGAGAACGAGGAAGAACGGGAACCCGTCGCGGCGCTGATCCTTCTCCAAGGCCTCGGGCCCGAAGGCACGGAACATGCCGCCGGTCGCATGCGCGAGTCCGAGCCACATCCGGACGATGACGGGCGGCTTGTCGACGTCGTCGACGTAACGCTTGGGGGTCGGCTCGGGCTTCCGGGCGCGCGACGAGGACCCGCCCTTGCCGGATCCTGAGGATCCGCGGGCGCTCGTGGTCGTCGTGGTGCTCCTGGCCATCACTCCACGGTAGGCGCAGGGGCCGACATTTCCGCGGATTGACGCGGCCGTGGAGGTGACGGGCGCGAGGGGATGCCTAACGCAGGCGCTTGACCATCGTGTCGCGACCGTGGCCCGCCTGTGTCACGGCGAAACCCTCGGTGCGATAGAGCGTCTGCGCGTAGTTCCCGCGCTCGACCGACAGGCTGATGCGCCCGAACCCCTGCCCGCGGGCGTGCTCGCACAGCCGTTGCAGGAGCGCACGGCCCACCCCGTGCGCTCGCCAGATCGGGCGGACGCCGATGATGAGCTCAGGAACACCGGTGCCGACGTAGCCGAACCCCGGATCGGTGCGCGGCAGCATCCGATACCACGCGGCGCCGATGGGCGCACCCTGCGGGTCGATCGCGACGAACCCGGCATCCCCCGGGCGCATCCATCCCGAGAGGTAGCGATTGTTGTCGGTGTCGGCCATGACCTCGTGGCGCGGACGCGCGCCGCCCTGACGCCAGTTCGCCGCCTCGACGACCATGTCGGCGAGGAACGCGCCGTCGGCCTGCGTGGCCGGCCGGATCGAGTACGAGACGGGCATGGCGAAATGGTACCGATCCCATATCACGCCGCGATCACGGGCGGGAAGCGTCGGTGTGTTGAAAGGACCGAAATGGCTCGATCGACCGAAGCGAGAGCTGCGACGCGAGCTCTGAGCCCCGCGACCCGGGTCAGGCCTCGATGACGAGCGGCACGATCATCGGGCGCCGGCGCAGGCGCTGGTTGACCCAGCGGCCGATCGTGCGGCGGACGACCTGCGAGAGCGCGTGCGTGTCGCGCACGCCCGACTGCGCGGCCTCGGTGAGTGCTGCGGCGATCTTGGGCTTGACGTCCTCGAACACGGCGGCGTCCTCGGCGAATCCGCGCGCGTGGATCTCGGGGCCGGTGATGATGCGGCCGGTCGCGGCATCCACCACCACGATGACGGAGATGAAGCCCTCTTCCCCGAGGATCCTGCGGTCCTTCAGGTCGGCATCCGTGATCTCGCCTACGGTCGACCCGTCGACGTAGACGAACCCGAGGTCGAGCTGGCCCGTGACCTTCGCCACGCCGTCCTTCAGGTCGACGACCGTGCCGTTCTCGGCGATGATTGTGTTCTCCGCGGGGATGCCGGTGTCCTGCGCGAGCTTCGCGTTCGCGATGAGGTGCCGGTATTCGCCGTGGACGGGCATGACGTTCTTCGGCTGCAGGATGTTGTAGCAGTACAGGAGCTCACCGGCGGCGGCGTGCCCGGACACGTGGACCTTCGCGTTGCCCTTGTGGACGACGTTCGCGCCGAGCTTCGTCAACCCGTCGATCACGCGGTAGACGGCGTTCTCGTTTCCGGGAATGAGGCTGGATGCCAGGATCACGGTGTCGCCCGGGCCGATCTCGATCGCGTGGTCGAGGTTCGCCATGCGCGAGAGCACCGCCATCGGCTCGCCCTGCGACCCGGTCGACATGTAGACGATCTCGTCGTCGGGCAGGTCCTGTGCCTTCTTGTAGTCGATGAGGACGCCGTCGGGGACGTGCAGGTAGCCGAGGTCGGCGGCGATCGTCATGTTCCGCACCATCGAGCGGCCGAGGAACGCGACCCGGCGCCCGTTCGCGGCGGCGGCGTCGATCACCTGCTGCACGCGGTGGACGTGGCTCGAGAAGCTCGCGACGATCACGCGCCGCGGCGCCTTCGCGATCACCTGATCGAGCACGGGGCCGATCTCGCGCTCGAGCGGCGTGAAGCCGGGGACGTCGGCATTGGTCGAGTCGACGAGGAAGAGGTCGACGCCGTCCTCGCCCAGGCTCGCGAACGCGCGGAGGTCGGTGAGCCGTCCGTCGAGGGGCAGCTGGTCCATCTTGAAGTCGCCGGTCGCGAGCACCGTCCCGGCATCCGTGTGGATGGCGACGGCGAGCGCGTCGGGGATGGAGTGGTTCACGGAGACGAACTCGAGGTCGAAGGGGCCGACCTGCTCCTCGTCACCCTCGGCGACGGTGAGGGTGTAGGCCTTGATGCGGTGCTCCTTGAGCTTGGCCTCGACGAGGGCGAGCGTCAGCTGCGAGCCGATCAGGGGGATGTCGCTCTTGAGGCGCAGGAGGTACGGCACCGCGCCGATGTGGTCCTCGTGACCGTGCGTGAGGACGACGCCGACGATGTCGTCGAGGCGGTGCTTGATCGGTTCGAAGTCGGGCAGGATCAGGTCGACGCCCGGCTGATGCTCCTCGGGGAACAGGACGCCGCAGTCGACGACGAGGAGCTTCCCGTCGATCTCGAACACGGTCATGTTCCGACCGATCTCGCCGAGCCCGCCCAGCGGGACGACGCGGAGCGTGCCCGGCGCGAGGACGGGGGGTTCGTGGACGGTCGTGGGCATGGGATGCCTCCTTCGAACGCGTCGGATGCCTGAGCTCAGGCATCCTCGTTCATCGAGTTGTGTCGTTGTGTCTCGGTGTCAGCGGGTCGTGCCGTGCACCTTGGGGAGCGCTCCGCCGGCGGCCGCGTTGCGGTCGGGGCGGAAGTTGGAGAAGTCGGCGCCGTCGACGTCACGCACGAGCGAGAGCTCGTCCTCGATCGCGGCGGCCTCCCACTCCTCCGGGCCGACGAGCGGCAGACGGACGCGGGGGCTCGTGATGCGGCCGAGGCCGTGCAGGATGTACTTCGCGCTGACCGTGCCGGGCACGTGCGTCATGACGGCGCGCACGAGTGGCTCGAGGCTCTTGTGAGCGGCGGTCGCGGCAGCGAGGTCGCCGCGGTTCACGGCATCCACCATCACGCGGTACGGCGCGGCGGTGATGTTCGCCGTCACCCCGATGAGGCCCGTCGCGCCGATCGCCATGTGCGGGAGGGCGTTGGCGTCGTCGCCCGAGAAGTACATGAGGTCGGTCTGGTTGAGCACCCGGCTGACTTCGCTGAAGTCGCCCTTGGCGTCCTTCACCGCGAGGATGTTCGGATGCTTGGCGAGGCGCAGGATCGTCTCGTACTTGATCGGGACGCCCGTGCGGCCGGGGATGTCGTAGAGGATCACCGGAAGGTCGGTCGCGTCGGCGACGAGCCGGAAGTGCGTGAGGATGCCCGCCTGCGTCGGCTTGTTGTAGTAGGGCGTCACGATCATGATGCCGTCGGCGCCGGCCTTCTCGCTCGCCTTGTACAGCTCGATCGCGTGCGCGGTCTCGTTGGAGCCGCCGCCCGTGATGATCTTGGCGCGGCCGGCCGCGACGGACTTGCCGACCTCGACGAGCTTCAGCTTCTCGGGGTCGGTGAGGGTGGAGGTCTCCCCCGTCGTGCCCGTGACGACGATGCCGTCGGCACCCGCCGTGATGACATCGTCCATGTGCTTCTCGACGGCGGGCCAATCGACTTCGCCGTCGGCCGTCATCGGGGTGACGAGCGCGACGAGGACCTGTCCGAAAGGGTTGCCCGTGTGCGTCATGTTCCCAGGCTATCGGTTCGGGGGCCGGGGTCGCGGTCCGGCAGATCGCGGGACCGTGGCGGTCGAGTCGTATGGGCCGTGGGACGAGTGCGCACTCGTGGGGCGTGTGGAGCCTCTCGTCACCGATCGGCCATACGCGTCGACCGGGACGAGAGCATTGCGCGGCGCGCGAGGATCGCGGCCTCGACGACGGGCCAGTCGTGAAGCACCATCGCGTAGTCGAAGCGGAGCGTGTCGTAGCCCAGTGTCGCTGTCCTCGCGTCGCGCACGAGATCGCGGTGACGGAACGACGCGCCGTCGTGATTCTCGCGTCCGTCCGTTTCGAGGATGAGCACGCCGTCGAGGAGGAAGTCGACGCGCCCTCGGATCTCCGGTATCCAGACCTGTGACTCCAGCCGGATGCCGAGGCGGTGCAGCCTCAGTCGCAGGATCGACTCGAGGCCGCTGTCCGCATCGGGTCGCGCGATGTCGACCAGCCAGCGCATGCCGGCGGGGAGCGCGGCGCGGACGTCAGCCCGCGTGCTGCGTGTGAGCAGCCCCATCCGCCACGCCGACTCGAAGGCGGCGAAGAAGCACTCCGCTCCTTGGCAACGAGCGACCTGCACGAGCGCGAGCGTCAGCGGCACGACCCCGAAGCCGGCGCGCCCGCCGTCGTTGTGATTGACGCAGCCGCAGCGTTCATGCGGGTGTCGGCGGCCCGACGCACCGACCCACACGTGCAAGGACGAGGGTGATCGCACGAGGTCCAGCGTCTCGAGGACCCACACGCCCATGAGGCGAAGCGCGCTGACGCACGCGACTTCACCGCCGTGGCGAGCGGCAGCGACCACATCGCGATGCGCGGTGGGGGTCGCGAGCACTCCCTCGCGCAGCCGGAGCACCCCGCCACGGCGACAGACGCGGCGGATGTCGGCGGTGGTGGCGCCGAGCCGGTGAAGCGCACGGGTGCGTACGACTCCTCCGCGGCGGTCGATCTCTTCGATGATCTGCGCTGAGTGCATGACGGGCATTCCACCCGTTCGGCGCCGGCCGTGGGCGGCGTACGGCCCGATCGGTGGAGGGATCGACGATTATGCAGCCTGTGGAGGAGCCGATGGGCGGCGGCGCATCCGTGCCGGCGAGCGCGGTGATGACTGAGTCGCATGGGGCTTGGTGCTGGTGGGATCGCGTGGGGCGCGAGTGACGGCTTCGCGCGCGTTCGCCATACAACCGGACCGCCACATCGACGGGCGTCGAGTGAGCACCGGGTCAGACCGGCGGGTCCGAGGAGCGGCCCGGGGTCAGCGACCTGTCTTGGCGAGGCGGGCGGCGAGGGAAGCCGGCAGGAGGCGCACGGCGCCGATCAGCACCTTGTAGCGCCAGGACGGGATCGAGACCGCCTTACCGGCGGCGGCGTCGCGGAGGCCCTCGCGGACCACCTGCTCGGCGTCGAGCCACATGAAGGGGGGAACGCCCTCCTCGCCCGGCGGGAGGCCGAGCCGCTCGTGGAAGTTCGTGTGCGTGAAGCCGGGGCAGACGGCCGTGACCGTCACCCCGCGCGGGCCGTACGCGGCGTTCGCCCACCGGCTGAACGACACCACCCAGGACTTCACGGCGCCGTACGTTCCCCGCGGCATGAAGGCGGCGACCGAGGCGACGTTGATGATGCGGCCGTGCCCGCGCGCGAGCATCGGGGGGAGCGCGGCGCGCGTGAGGCGCATCGTCGCACGGACGTGCAGGTCGAGGTGGCGCTCCTCGTCGACGATGTCATTCGTCGCGAAGTCGAGAGCGAGCCCGAATCCCGCGTTGTTGACGAGGATCTCGACCGGCCGGTCGGGGTCGGCGAGGCGGGATGCCACGGCATCCGTCCCCGCGTCGGTGATGAGGTCGGCGGGCAGCACCTCGATCGCGGCGCCGTACGCCTCGTGGAGCGTGCCGGCGACCTCCTCGAGCGCGGCGCGGTCGCGCGCGACCAGGACGAGGTCGGCCCCGCGCTCCGCGAGCTGCCGCGCGAACTCGACGCCGAGTCCCGAGCTCGCGCCCGTGATGAGTGCCTTTGGTCGGGTGGGCGTCGTCGCCGCGGGATCATCAGCCATGCCCTCAGCCTATGGGGAGGCGGATGCGGCTCCTAGGCTGGTGGCATGACCTGGATGACTCGGGACACGCGCATCGTCTATGAGAACCCGTGGATACAGGTGCGAGAGGACGCCGTGTCCGGGCCGCACGGGGAAGGGATCTACGGAGTCGTGCGGCTCCGCAACCCCGCGGTGTTCATTGTCGCGATCGACGACGAGGAGCGAGTACGGCTCGTCCGCGTCGACCGCTACACCGTGGGTTCGTCGTGGGAGGTGCCGGCGGGCGGCACAGATGGCGAGGAGCCGCTGATCGCCGCGCAGCGCGAGCTCCACGAGGAGACGGGTCTGAAAGCCGAGAACTGGACGGAGATCGGGGCGATCACCGCCCTGAACGGGGTCGCCGAAGCGCCCGAGCACATCTTCCTGGCACGCGGGTTGAGCGCGGTCTCCGACGCGTCGCCGACCCAGCGCGAGGAGGGGATCGACGAACTGGCGTGGGTGCCGTTCGCCGAGGCGATCGCGATGATCGCCGACGGGCGCATCACCGACGGAGAGACCGTCGCCGCGTTGGCTCTCGCCGCGATCGCGCTCGGTCGGCTCCGCTGAGCGCATCCCCGCGCACCGGGCGCTCGGCCCTGGCCCGCGGACGCCGGAACCCGGTCCGGCGTCAGGGCCGAATCAACGTCAGGAACCGGTAGGGCACGCCCGTCCGGGACACGGCCCATCCGTCCGCGGGCTCGATGCGTGCGACCGCCCACCCGGGTCGCTCCGGCGCGAAGGTGTCGCCGCCGGCGACCTCCAGGTCGAGTTCGGTCACTTCCAGCACGTCGGCGAGCGGCAGTGCCTCGGCGAGCAACCGCGCTCCCCCGATGACCCACGCCTCGGGCGCGGGAGCGGAGCCGGCCGGGCCCGACGCGGCGAGCGCCAGAGCGTCGTCGAGCGACGCGGCGCGTTCGGCCCCGGCATCCGCCCATGCATCGTTCGCGGTCACGACGATGTTCCGCCGCGCGGGAAGCGGACGGAACCGCTCGGGAAAGGACTCCCACGTGCGGCGCCCCATGATCACCGGCGCGCCCGTCGTGACCTCGCGGAAGTGGGCGAGGTCCTCGGGGACGTGCCAGGGCATCCCGCCGCCCCGCCCGATGACGCCGCCGCGCGCCTCGGCCCAGACGAGACCCAGGCGCACGTCAGACCGCGACCGCGGCGCGGATCGACGGGTGGTGCTGATAGTCCTCGAGCAGGATGTCGTCGTAGGTGTAGTCGAAGATCGAGTCGGGCTTCCGCGTGAACCGCAGCGTCGGATACGGGTACGGGTCGCGCGAGAGCTGCTCGCGCACCTGCTCGACGTGGTTGTCGTAGACGTGGCAGTCGCCGCCCGTCCAGACGAAATCGCCCGGCTCGAGGCCCGTCTGCTGCGCGATCATCATCGTGAGCAGGGCGTAGGAGGCGATGTTGAACGGCACGCCGAGGAACATGTCGGCCGAGCGCTGGTACAGCTGGCACGAGAGCTTGCCGTCGGCCACGTAGAACTGGAACATCGCGTGGCAGGGCGCGAGAGCCATGTCGGGGATGTCGGAGGGGTTCCACGCCGAGACGAGGAGGCGTCGCGAGTCGGGGTTGGAGCGGATCTGCTCGACGACCTGGGAGATCTGGTCGATGTGCTCGCCGGAGGGTGTCGGCCACGACCGCCACTGCACGCCGTAGACGGGACCGAGCTCGCCGCTCTCATCCGCCCACTCGTCCCAGATCGTGACCCCGTTCTCCCGGAGCCAGGCGACGTTCGACTCGCCGCGGAGGAACCACAGCAGCTCGTAGACGATCGACTTCAGGTGCACGCGCTTGGTGGTGATGAGCGGGAACCCCTGCGACAGGTCGAATCGGATCTGCCGCCCGAAGACGCTCGTGGTTCCCGTACCGGTGCGATCGTCCTTGTGCACGCCGTCGGCCAGCACTTCGGCCAGCAGATCTTCATAGGGGGTGGGAATGGATGCCTCGCTCACGCGGCCAGACTACCCGGGGCCGGGGACACGGGTGCCCGGGAACGCCGGAGACGAACGAGCCGTGCGCCGCGGCGCACGATCACGACCGCCGGTCTTTGTTACGCCACCCCGTCACAGAACCGTCCACCGATCCCGTCTATCCCGTGCGGCGTTAGGCTCAGAGGCTGTGAACCTCTCCGACGCCCTCCTCCTCATCGCCGCCCTCCTCGCGGCGACTCTCGGGACGGGCGTCCTCCTCCGCTGGCAGCAGAACCGGCCGCGGAAGATCGACGCGACCGAGGTCGTCGACCCGCACCGCCTGGGCGCACAGACGCTCGGCGAGACCGCGACGCTCCTGCAGTTCAGCACCGAGATGTGCAGCCGATGCCCGGGCGTCCACCGCACGCTCGGCGCCATCGCCGACGAGCGCGACGGCGTCGTCCATCTGGACGTCGACCTCACCCATCGCCCCGACATCGCCAAGCACTTCCACGTGCTGCAGACCCCGACGACGCTCATCCTCGACAAGAGCGGCGTCATCCAGACGCGCTTCGGTGGAACGCCCAGCCGCAGCGCGATCGAGCTCGAGCTCTCCCGCGTCTCGGGCGGGCACCCAGGAGAGGATGCCCGTGTCTGACGCCTCCCGCACCCCCGCCTCCCCCGCGGGCGCGCCCCGGGGCATTGACCCGCGCGGACCGCGCTTCGCGGCATCCATCACCTCGGTCCTACTCCTCACCGCGACGCTCCTCGCGCTCATCGGATCGTCGACGGCGAAGGCCGACGTGGCGAGCTTCGGCTGGTTCGCCTACCAGCCGCTCACGGGTCGCGACTTCGCGTTCGTCGCGGGGAAGTCGTGGCTCCTCCCCCAGCTCTCGGTCGCCCAGCGCGCCGCCGACCCCGGGTTCCTCCTTCTCCTCGTGATCGCGCTCCTCTTCGTCTGGGGCCTGCTCTCACCCCGGACGCAGCCGTGGAGCGTCCTGTACCGACGATTCGTCCAGCCGCGTCTCGCGCCGCCGACCGAGCTCGAAGACCCGCGCCCGCCGCGCTTCGCGCAGGGCGTCGGGCTTCTCGTGACGATCGTGGGCCTGATCCTCCACCTCGCGGGCGTGCCGTGGGCGCTCGTCATCGCCGCCGCCCTGGCGTTCGTCGCCGCGTTCCTGAACGCAGTGTTCGGCCTGTGCCTGGGCTGCCAGCTGTACCTCCTGCTGCAGCGCGCCGGTGTCGTCGGCCGCGCCGCGACCGCCTGACCGCTCACACTCCCTCGCGCAAGCCCCCTCGCCCGTCCGCGGCGCGGCGTCTAGGCTCATCGGAAGGAGCGGGAGCGCGCCGGATCGACCGCTGTTCCCCGACCGTCGTCCGACACAGGAGGCACCACGATGAGCGTCACGAGCGAAGCGACCACGAGCTGGAAGGGAAGCCTCTTCGAGGGATCAGGCGAGATCGCCCTCGAGAGCTCCAACCAGGGACCGTTCGAGGTCAACTGGAAGGCGCGCAGCGAGGGGTCGACGTCGGTGACGACACCCGAGGAGCTCATCGCCGCCGCGCACTCGTCGTGCTTCAGCATGGCGCTCTCGAACGCGCTCGCCCAGAACGGCACCCCGCCCGAGACGATCGAGACGACGGCGTCCGTCACCTTCATCCCCGGCACCGGCATCACGGGTTCGCACCTCAATGTGCGCGCGGTGGTCCCCGGCCTGTCCGCGGAGGACTTCGCGCGTCTCGCCGGCGAAGCGAAGAGCGGATGCCCCGTTTCCGCCGCTCTTGCGGGGATCGAGATCACCCTCGAGGCGACGCTTGGCTGAGACCGGCCGCCGCGTCGTGGTCGCGGGCTCGTCGGGACTCATCGGAGAGGCGCTCGTCGCATCCCTCCGTGCTGACGACATTCCCGTGACGCGACTCGTCCGGCGCGAGGCGTCGGGGCCCGACGAGGTCTCGTGGGATCCGCAGCGCGCCCGGCTCGACCCGGACGTGCTCGCCGGAGCCCGCGCCGTCGTGGGTCTGAACGGCGCGAGCATAGGGCGCTTCCCGTGGACGCGGAAGTACAAGCACGAGCTCGTCTGGTCGCGCATCGCCCCGACGCAGGCTCTGGCCGCCGCCGTGCGATCGCTGGGCGAGGATGCCCCGGCGTTCGTGTCGGGCTCGGCGGTGGGCTACTATCCATCGGCTCCGGGCGAGCGACTGACCGAGCAGTCGCGGCGCGGCGACACTTTCCTCGCCGATCTCTGCGGCGAGTGGGAGACGGCCGCACGTGCCGCGGGTCCGACGGCGCGCGTGGCGCTTCTGCGCACCGCGCCGGTCGTGCACCGCGACGGCGTGCTGAAGCCCCTCATGCTCCTCACCCGCCTCGGCGTGTCGGGGCCGATCGGCCGCGGGACGCAGGTGTGGCCGTGGATCTCGCTCGACGACGAGGTGCGCGCGATCCGTCACATCATCGATTCCCCCGACCTCTCCGGGCCCGTGAACCTCACCGGCCCGACCCGCGCGACGGCGAACGACCTCGGATTCGCGCTCGCGCAGCGCATGAACCGCCCGTTCCTCGTCCGCGCCCCCGCGTGGGGCATGAAGCTCGTGCTCGGGAAGGACGCGACCGAAGCGCTGCTCACGAGCGACATGGACGTCGTCCCCGAGGTGCTCGAGCAATCGGGCTTCGCGTTCACGCACGCCACGGTGGAAGAGGCCGTCGCGGCAGCCGTTCCCGCCTCCTGAGCGCCGGCACCCGGGTACCGGCACCCGAGCACCTGCACCCGGGCGGCCGGGTCAGGTCCCGCCGCGGAGCGCCGTAACCGGCTCGATGCGCGATGCGCGGCGCGCCGGGATCCAGCCCGCCGCAAGACCGACGAGGGCGCCGACCGCGATGCCCGCCATCGCGACCCACGGATCGACGATGGGCGTCCACTGTTGCACCACCGCGAAGGTCACGATGCCGGCGACCGCGACGGCCGCACCCATGAGTCCGCCGAGCAGCCCGATGACCACCGACTCGATCATGAACTGCGCACCGATCTGGCGCCGGGTCGAACCGAGCGCGCGCCGCAGACCGATCTCGGGCACGCGCTCCGACACGTTGAGCATCGTCACGTTGGCGATGCCGAATGCGCCCGCCAGCAGGACGATCCCACCGAGGACGAGGAAGATGACGTTCACGTCGCTCTGCACGCTGTCGCCGAGGTCGGAGGACGCGCGGGGTGCGGCGACCTCGAGAGTCTCGGGCTCGTTGGGTTGCAGGGCGAGCGCCGCCTGCTCGCCCACCTGCGGCCCGGTGCCGGGAAGGATCCGCGCCTGCAGATCGCCCGGTGCCGCAAGGCCGCGGTCGCCGCGGGCCGTCTGGACGGGGATGATCACGGCATCCGCGAGTTCCCCCCGCGCCTGCAGATCGTCGTAGATGCCGAGAACGGCATACGGCGACGCTCCGATGAAGATCGACGGCTGGCTGTCGACACGGTTGACCCCGAGACGCTTCGCCGCGCGGGGACCGAGCACCACCACGCGGTCCGATCTGGCCTCGTGGCCGGCGTCGAACATGCGCCCCGTCACGATCCGGCCGCCCAGCACCTCGAGCACCTCGGGGCCCGCGGCGAACAGGCGCGGCGAGGCGACGGAGGCCGCGGACGGGTCGTTCACCGGAACGGCCGTGATCGTATCGGTGCCGAGCGAGAGCTCCACGATCGTCGCGGCCGACTCGACCCCGACGAGGCGCTCCATCCGCTCCGCGGCATCCCAGGGCAGACGCGCGGTCGCGACCGTTCCTCCCGAGCCGGTCTCCGCCTTCGCGGGTGTCACGAGCACCTGCGTCGCCTTCGCGGCGTCGAACTGACGGGCGATCTGGTGGGCGGCGGTCTGCGCGAACCCGATGGTCGCGACGAGAGCGCCGACCCCGAGCACGGTGCCGGCGAGCGTCATCACCAGGCGTCCCGGGCGCGCTCCGACGTCCGCCGTCGCCTCGACGAGGAGGTCGCCGACCGAGAACCGGTCGGCGCGCGCGATCGGTGCGACCAGCGCGGGGGTGTCGGATGCCTCAACGCCGTCGACCGCGTCGACCGGCGCGGTGCTCGTGCGCCTACGGCGGAACGGGAGCTTCATGACTCCTCGCTCACGCGACCGTCGATGATCCGGATGCGCCGCTCGGCATGTGCCGCGACGGCGGGATCATGGGTGATGACGATGAGCGTGAGCCCGTCGCCGCGAAGGTCGTCGAACAGGCTCAGGACCTCACGGCTCATCGCCTGATCGAGGTTCCCCGTCGGTTCGTCGGCGAGGAGGATGCTGGGTCTGCTCACGACCGCGCGGGCGACCGCGACGCGCTGCCGCTCGCCGCCGGACAGCGTCGTCGGGAGGAATCCGACGCGATGACCGAGGCCCACGCGCGAGAGGGCGTCGCGCGCACGCTGCTCGCGCTCGGCACGCGGCACCCCGCTGTAAAGCGTCGGCATCATGACGTTCTCGAGCACCGTCCGCCGCGGCATGAGGTGGAACGCCTGGAACACGAATCCGATGCGCTGCGCCCGGACGGCGGCGCGCTCGTCCTCACTGAGGGCGCCGGTGACGATGCCGTCGATGCGGTACTCGCCGACCGTCGGACGGTCGAGGAGCCCCAGGATGTTGAGCATCGTCGACTTGCCCGACCCGCTCGGTCCCGTGATCGACAGGTAGTCGCCCGCGGCGACCTCGAGGGAGACGGCCTTCAGCGCCTGGACCTCGGGCGGGCCGGGAAAGGACCGGGTGAGGTCGCGCAGCTCGATCAGCGTCACCTGCCGACCACCACGAGCGCGCCCTCCTCGATCTCCCCCTGCGGGATGATCTCGACGTCGCCGCCGGCGGCGAGCCCGGTCTCGACGACGACGAGACGGGTCTTCGCCTTCTCCCCGTCGCGCGGGTCGCCGTCGACCACCTCGACGCGCGCTTCACCGCCCGGACCGGCCGTGAGTGCCGCCACCGGTACGAAGAGCACGTCGCCACCGGTCGCCCCGACCGCGATCGAGACCTTGACGTTCCGCCCCTGCACCTGCATCGCCTGCTCGGAGGTGAGCGGGGCGGGCTCGAGCGTGACGGTCCAGCGATCGGTCGCGCTCTCGCCCGGAGTGAGCGCCGTGATGGTGGCCGTGTGCGTGCCACCGTCGGGGAGGTCGAACTGGGCCTCGTCCCCCACCGTCAGCAGGGCGGCGTCGGCCACGGCGACACCGCCACTGACGGTGATCGTCGCGCCGGAGACGACCATCGCCGCTCCCTGCAGCACCTGACCGCGCGTCACATTGACGGCATCCACGCGCCGCGGCAGCTCGGAGAGGTACAGGACCTCGCCCGAGGGCAGTGTCGGGAGTGCGGCCCGCTGGGCGCGGGCGAGGGCGTCCTGGGCATCCGTCACCTGCTGGCGCGCGCTCGTGACGGCGGCGCGCGGACCGCTCGTGTCGACATCGCTGCCGAGCTTCTGCCGCTGCAGCTGCGCGAGGCCGAGCGCATCCTGCGCATCGCCGACGCGCGCCTGCCACTCGGCGAGCGCCGCGGGGGTGTCCTCGGGCGCGACCGGCCGCGACGCCTGGGCGGAATCCAGCGCGCGCTGGGCGCTGGAGATCGCGTTGTCGGCCTGGCGGATCTCGACCGCGGACGGGCCGGCTCCGGCGCGAGAGAGCTCACCTTGCGCCGCCTCGAGCGACTGCTGCGCAGAGCGCACGCCGTCCTGCGCGGCGCGCACCTGCTCCTCGGTGCCCTCCGGCAGCGCGGGAGCCGGGTAGCCGACCTGCGCGTACAGCGCGGTGACGGCGGCGGCGGCGCTTTCGTCGAACACGTCGGATGCCGGATCGCCCGCGTCGATCCCGACGGAGGCCATCGCCTGCTTGAACTGAGTGACGTCCGGGCCGCTCATACCGAACGAGAGCGACCGGTACGCGGGGAGCTCCCCCGGCAACACGATCACCGGGCGTCCCGCGACGGCGAGCGCGACCGACAGCGGGCCGAGGGTCGCGCCGACTTCCGGGACGGCGCCGGTGACGACGGCCGGCCCGCCGAGGGATGCCGTATCGATCGTCACCTCGACGGAGTCTGCGTAGCCCACCTCGCCGCGGATCGTAACGTCGTTGCTCAGCACGCCGTAACCGACGGGAACCGTCACGAGCCCGGCCTCCGGCGGCTCGGTCAGCGAGGCGGCATCGGCCGGCGAGACGACGAAGCGACCGACGAGAAGGCCCGCGACGAGGGCGACCACCGACGCCGCGGCGACGATCCACACCGTGCGATTCGCGCGGAAGACCCGCGTCCATCCACGGGTCGCCGGCGCGGCGCCCGAGGCATCCGCCGCCTCGTCGATCGCCGCACCATCGACGTCCTCGCCCGACGCCAGTGCGGCGCTGTCGTCCGCCGCCTGGAGAAGCCCGTCGAAGGAGTCCTCACTCCTCGCCATCAGCGGCTCTGCTCGGCATCCGCCTTCAGGGCGTCGAGCTCGGCCTTGTGGTCCTTGATGAACTCGCTCTCCAGCTCGGTCGCGATCGCCTGACGCTTCTCGCGGTAGTCGGTCTTCTCGCGGCAGTCGAGGTCGACGAGGGCGAGGTCGATCTCCTCCTCGCCGAGCTTCGCCAACTCGGGGTCGTCCTCCACCCACTCGGTCTGGTTCTCGTAGTAGGCGTTCAGCTCCTCGCTGAAGCCCTGCTGCGCGTCCGCCTGCTTCGCGTACCCGGGGTACCCGGCGTCGGCCATGCACGAGGCCCACGCATCGTCGATCTCGGCGAACCGGGGGTCGGTATCCATCGCCATGTAGAACTCGTTGATGGCGTCCATGACGGGCTTGTGCTTCTCCGAGGTCAGCGGGTCGTCGGCTTCCATCTCGTGCTGCGCCGAGCCGTAGCAGCCGGCCGTCTCCCAGTTGTACTCGTACGAGCCGTCCTCGCTCATCTCCTCTTCACTGGGCTGCGGGCCGTGCAGCGCCTCCCAGAACGCGGCCTGCTCCGACTCGGAGAGACTGTCGATGTAGTCCTGGTTCGGGTCGACGTACTCTTCGTCGGGAGCCTGGTTCTGCATCTCGTCGCGACCGGGCCAGTTGACCATGCCGTAGCCGTACTGAGCCCCCCACTCGCGGTCGTCCGGCTTCCACTCGTCGCCGGAGCTGTAATACGTTCCGCCGTTGTCGACGTTGGGCTCGTACTCGAAGCCCTGGTCCTTCATGCACGCCGCGATCAGCTCTTCGCGCTCGCGGTTGTCGCGCTCGGACCGCTCCTGCATCTCGTCCTCCGAGAGGTCGCTCCCCCAGACAGAGGCCATGTAGGCACCGAGGGGCGTGTCCTCCGCCTTCGTGGACGTGTCGCCGGTGTTCGAGCATCCGGTCAGAACGAGCATTAGAGCAGCGGCGCCGATCGCCGCACGTACCTGAGTGGCGTGCATTTCCCTCTCCCGCGCTCGGCCTCTGTGCCGGAGCTTTCGCCAGCATAGCGACGACATAGAGAGGCCCTCGTCATCCGAAAGGCGCAAATCAGGGTCATCCCCGAGGAGGATCAGGGGCGCGTGCGCTTCTCCACGGCGATCGCCGTACGCATGGCCTCGCGGGCCCGGCGACGGTCGCCCGCGCCGTCGTAAGCGAGCCCCAGACGGAACCAGGCCCGCCAGTCGTCGGGGTGCTCCTCGACGTCGGCGCGATAGAGCGGGAAGAGGGCGTCGGCCTGGGCCCGGTCGGCGCGGCCGGAGGGGCGCACGTCGAGTTCTTCGGCGGGAAGGGCGTTCTCGGCCTCGAGACGGCGAGCGAGCCGCTGTGTGCCGAATCCGAAGGCGAGCTCGCGCCAGAGCGCCCACACGGCGATCAGCGGGAGGACGACCAGCGCGACACCCATCGCGACGCCCACCGGCTGACCCGAGCCGAGCAGGAGCCACGCGCGTTGGGCGACGAGCACGATGTACACCGCGAGGAGCACCGCCATCAGGGCGACGCCGAAGCGTGCGCTCATGCGCCGGTGGCGCGGGCCACCTGGCCCGGCACGTCGCCCTCGTCGACGGGAGACTCGGCATCGGCGTCGGTCGATGCGCGCGGGCGGAGCCCGAGGTCGATCAGCTCGTCGAGTCCGACGACGACGCCGCGTGCGTCGCGGGCCGCGGAGAGGGCCACACGGATGCCGGGCGCGTAGGCGAGCGCCGGTTCGATCGTGTCGTGCACGATCGTCAGCGACTCCCCCGGTCCGGAGAGGATCGTCTCCTGACGGGCGACCACCCCGGGGCGGCGCAGCGAGTGGATCGGCACGCTCGCGACCTGCTGGCCGCGGGCGCGCTGGTCGACGTGGGGAGACGCAACGGGGCCGACACCCTCGCGGGCGTTCGCGATGAGCTCGGCGGTGCGCACGGCCGTGCCGCTCGGCGAATCGATCTTCGTGTCGCGGTGCGCCTCGATGATCTCGATCGAGGGGAAGTGCGGCGCCGCAGCAGCAGCGAGCGCCGTCCCGATGACGGATCCGAGCGAGAAGTTCGGGATGAAGACGATGCCGGTGCCCGACGCGGCCACGAGCGGGCGCACGAGCGCGATGCGCTCCGTCGACCATCCGGAGGTGCCGACCAGCACATTGATGCCGCGCTCGATCGCGGCGCGCACGACGTCGATCGACACGCTCGGCGTCGAGGCGTCGACGACGAGGTCGGCGCCGTCGATCTCGGACAGATCGCTCTGCGACCCGAGCACCGCGGTGACCTCGAAGCCCGGCTCCTCGTCGATGACGGCGCGGATGATCCCGCCCAGCTTCCCGGTGCCGCCCACCAGCGCCACCCTCGTGGGGGCGTCGCCGGTCGGGGCAGATCTCGTCGTCATGACCTCCAGCCTAGTGTTCGGGCCGCTATCGGACCGGGGCTTGCGCTCGGACGATTACGCTCGAAGAATGGTGCGCCTCGTTCCCCTCGCTGCCGACGATCCCCGCGCGCGGGCGCTGCTCACCGACTACTTCGCGATGCGTGCCGAGACCTTTCCCTCGGGAGAGACGTACCGTCCGGTGTTCCCCACGGCATCCACCTTCGAGCCGCCCGCGGGGATCTTCCTCGTCCTCGTCGACGATGAAGGGAAGGATGCCGGCATGGGCGGCATCCGCCGTATCGACGACGGGCCCTCCGGCATCCGCTTCGAGGTGAAGCACCTCTACCTCGACCCCTCGACGCGCGGGCGGGGGTGGGGGCGGACGATCCTCGAGGCGCTCGAAGCGCAGGCACGGGAGTGGGATGCCGCCGAGCTGGTCCTCGACACGCATCACACGCTCGAGGCTGCTGGCGGCCTCTACGCCCGCAGCGGCTTCACGTCGATCGAGCCGTACAACGACAACTCGAACGCGACGCGGTGGTACGGAAAGAGGCTCTGACGCCGGGGCTCAGACGGGCGGGTTCTCGGGGAGGCCGGTGCGCAGTTCGACGGGCAAGTGCGCGAGGTCGTTGTGCGCGATGAGTGTCCAGGGGCGACCGGGACGCTGCGCGAGGACGGTGAGTCCGCAGTGCGCCTGGTTGATGGTCATCCAGCGCCACGCGGGGGCGTCGAGCACCTCGCGGACGAACCAGGCGATGACGAAGTTGTGCGTGATGAGCAGTTCGTGGGCGCCGGGCTTGCGGACGAGGAACTCCGACACGGCGTCGTCCATCTGAGCGCGGCCCGCGTCGATGTCGGCCTCGGTGTACGACCCGAAGAACCCCTCGTAGGTCGACGGCATGTCGGGCTCGGGCCCCGAGGGGATGCAGTCGAACAGCAGCGACGAGGGCTCGGGCGTCACCGAGGAGAGGCGACCGGCGACGGCCCGCGCGGTCTCCGCGGCACGCTCGAGCGGCGAGTGCCAGACGGCGTCGAGCGGCACCCCGGACAACCGGTCCGCGAGAAGCTCGGCCTGGCGCCGACCACGCGGTGAGAGCGGCCCGTCTTCGAGGCCGTGCTCAGCATCGAGGTGCTCTCCGTGACGCACGAGGTACAGATAATGCGTCACGGAAACACTCGTCTCGCCATCGGGGTGGGGGTCTCATCCACCCTACGTCAGACTCCCGACACGCGGGCCGGCCCAGAGTACCTGGCGGAAGCGTTGTGCTGGGCGGAAGCGTTCTTCGCGGAAGCGCAACGCCTCGCGGCGTCATGCTCGACCGGGCGCGCCGCGGGTCCCGGCTACTGCGAAGCCTTGGCGAGCTCGGCCAGCTGCGCTCGGCTGAGCTTCGCGCCGACGCCCTGCATGAGTTCGTCGACGTGCGACTCGGCGTAGACGTTGACGATCGGGGCGACGACGGTGCGCTGGGCGAGCAGCCACGCGATCGCGACCGCCGACGTCGGAATCGACAGCTCAGCGCCGATCTTGTCCATCGCCCGGAGAGTGCGCGTGCCGCGGCGGTTCATCGCCGCCGCGAGCTGCGAGCCGCGCACCGAGTCGGCCATGTCAGCGCGCGAGCGGTGCGCTCCGGCGAGGTAGCCGTGCTCGAGCGCCTGCGAAGGGGTGACCGCGATGTTCTGCGCGCCGGCGACCAGACGCAGATCGCCGTCGAACTCCTCGCGGCGCAGGAGGTTGTGATGGACGTCGAGGGCGCTGATGCGCGGGTACCCCGCCGACGCGAGGATGCGCGCCTCGACGAGCTGCGACGCCGAGTAGCCGAACGCGCCGAGCGCCCGCACCTTTCCCGCCTCGACCAGCCACTCGGCGGTCGCGAGGGTGTCTTCGAGCGTCGTCTGGCCGTCGCTCGTGGCGTCGAGGTAGAGCACGTCGATGCGGTCGGTCTGCAGACGCGTCAGGGATGCCTCGACGGCGCGGATGAGGTTCACGGGCCCGAGGCCCGGGTGGTCGGGGTTCGTCCCGACGCGCACGCCGATCACGACATCGTCGCGCGCGCCACGACGCGTGATCCACTCGCCGATGATGTGCTCGCTGCGACCGGCGGAATACCCGTCGGAGGTGTTCAGCGCGTTGCCGCCGCGATCGCGGTAGGCGTCGAGGATGCGGTGAGCCGCGGCGAGGTCCACGTGCCAGCCGAACTCCGCGCCGCCCAGGATGAGCGGGAAGACGGTGACCCCGGTCTCACCGAGCGGCACCCGCACCGCGGCGCCCAGCGGCAGCCCCTGCACGGGGATCGGCGAAGACGGGTGGGTGGGCGTGGCGACCGGCGCGGTGTCCACAGCGGAGACCACGGTGGCGACCGGTGCCGTGCCGGCGGTGAGGGGCGCGGAGGGATTCGCGCTCCCCGAGGAGGCGGTCGCGCCTACTCCGAAGAAACCCATATCCACACCCCCTCACGGATCGTCCGGTCCGTGATGTCACGCATCCCCCGATGCGTAGTACCGAGGGTAGGGCAGGCCGCGGACGCTCCTGGCCGTTGCGGCGGCCAGCCGGTGAACTTTGCGTAACGCTTTGGTCTCAACGCCCGATGAGAGCGGATTTTGTCCCCCGAATGGGGGACAAAAAGACGGATGCCCGCCCCTCCGAGACGGGAGGAAGCGGGCATCCGTGTCCTATGCGCGGGGATCAGCCCTCGGCGGGCGCGTCCCCCGGACCCTCGCTGGCGGCCGCGGAGCTCTCCTGGTCGGCCTGCTCGGGCGTCTCGTCGAGCACCGGCTCGAGCGACAGCTTGCCGCGGTCGTCGATCTTCGTGATGCGTACGAGGATCTTCTGACCGACACCGAGCACGTCCTCGACGTTCTCGACGCGCTTGCCGCCGGCGAGCTTGCGGACCTCGCTGACGTGCAGCAGGCCGTCCTTGCCGGGAAGCAGCGAGACGAACGCGCCGAACGTGGCGATCTTGACGACGGTTCCGAGGAACTGCTCGCCGACCTCCGGGTTGGTCGGGTTCGCGATCGCGTTGACCTGCGCGCGCGCGGCCTCGGCCGAGGGGCCGTCGGTCGCGCCGATGTACACGGTGCCGTCCTCCTCGATGGAGATCTGCGCGCCGGTCTCATCCTGGATCGCGTTGATCGTCTTGCCCTTGGGGCCGATCAGCTCGCCGATCTTGTCGACCGGGATCTGCACGCTGATCACGCGCGGCGCGGTCGGCGCCATCTCGTCGGGGCCGTCGATCGCGGCGTTCAGCACGTTCAGGATCGTGAGACGGGCTTCCTTGGCCTGGGTCAGCGCGGCGGTCAGCACCGACGACGGGATGCCGTCGAGCTTCGTGTCGAGCTGGATCGCCGTGACGAAGTCCTTCGTGCCGGCGACCTTGAAGTCCATGTCACCGAGGGCGTCCTCGGCACCGAGGATGTCGGTGAGGGCCGCGTAGCGGGTCTGACCGTCGACCTCGTCGGAGACGAGACCCATCGCGATTCCGGCGACGGGGGCGCGCAGCGGCACACCCGCGTTCAGCAGCGACAGGGTCGAGGCGCAGACCGAACCCATCGAGGTCGAGCCGTTGGAGCCGAGGGCCTCGGAGACCTGACGGATCGCGTACGGGAATTCCTCGCGGGAGGGCAGCACCGGCACGAGCGCGCGCTCGGCGAGGAAGCCGTGCCCGATCTCGCGACGCTTCGGCGAACCCACGCGGCCGGTCTCACCGGTCGAGTAGGGCGGGAAGTTGTAGTGGTGCATGTAGCGCTTGCTGGTCGTGGGCGACAGCGAGTCGATCTGCTGCTCCATCTTCAGCATGTTGAGCGTCGTGACACCCAGGATCTGGGTCTCGCCGCGCTGGAAGATCGCGGAGCCGTGCACACGCGGGATGACCTGCACTTCGGCATCCAGCGGGCGGATGTCGGCGAGGCCGCGACCGTCGATGCGGACACCCTCGGCGAGGATGCGACCGCGGACGATCTTCTTGGTCACCGACTTGTACGCCGCCGAGAACTCCAGCGGTGCGGCAGCGGGAAGCTCCCCGGCCTCGGTCGCGGCGACGAGCTCGGCCTTGACGCGGTCCTTGACGGCGTCGTCGGCGTTCTGACGCTCGATCTTGTCGGCGATCTGGTAGACGCCGACGAGGTCGTCGTAGGAGCGGCCCGCGACGAAGTCGTAGGTCTCCTGGCTGTACGCGGGGAAGACCGGGTACGGCTGGATCTCCTTCGCGGCGGTGTTCGCGACGACGTTCTGCGCGCCCACGAGCTCCTTGATGAAGGGCTTCGCGGCCTCGAGGCCCTGCGCGACGACCTCTTCGGAGGGCTTCGTGGCGCCGCCCTTGATGAGGTCCCAGCTGTTCTCGGTGGCTTCGGCCTCCACCATCATGATCGCGACGTCGCCGTCGTCGAGCACGCGGCCGGCGACCATGAGGTCGAAGACGGCCTCGTCGACCTGGGCGGCGTTCGGGAATGCGACCCACTGGTCGGCGTGCTCGCCGTGGCCCGGGATGAGCGCGAGGCGCACACCGGCGATCGGGCCCGAGAACGGCAGCCCCGAGATCTGGGTGGACAGGGATGCCGCGTTGATCGCGAGCGCGTCGTAGTACTCGCCGGGGGCGATGGACAGGACGGTCACGACGATCTGGACCTCGTTGCGGAGGCCGTCGACGAAGGACGGGCGCAGCGGGCGGTCGATGAGGCGGCAGACGAGGATCGCCTCGGTGGAGGGGCGGCCCTCGCGGCGGAAGAACGAGCCGGGGATCTTGCCCGCGGCGTACGCGCGCTCTTCGACGTCGACGGTCAGCGGGAAGAAGTCGAACCCTTCGCGCGGGTGCTTGCCGGCGCTGGTGGCCGACAGGATCATGGTCTCGTCGTCGAGGTAGGCGGCGACGGCGCCCTGCGCCTGCTGGGCGAGGCGTCCGGTCTCGAACCGGATCGTGCGGGTGCCGAAGCGTCCGTTGTCGAGGACGGCTTCGGCGGCGGTGATTTCAGGACCTTCCAAGAGGTCTCTCCTTCTTTGTTTAGACTCGCACGCGCGTTTCGCGCGCGAGATCGTGCGAAGGAGCAGGAACAGGCAGATCCAGAGACGCGACACATCACGCCGTCAACGCTGGCCACCAGTCGAAAGCCACCCTTCGCCGTGATCTCGATACACCGCGCTTCGCGCGGCATTCGATCACCGAAGAGGAACCCACCACAGGGGACCAGCTTCCTGCCGGCCTGCTCCGGCTGCCGGGGAGAGATCCACGGCAACCTGCATCAGCCTACCAGGGGGCGCGGACGGTGCGTATGGTGGGGGCATGAGCGACGACAAGAGCCCGTCCGAGAAAGCGGCGGCATCCGACGAGATGAAGCGAAAGTTCAAGGAGGCGCTCGACAAGAAGAACGCGCAGCACCGGGACGGCGAGGCGCACCTCGACGGCGACTCCGCCGTCCACGGCATCCACTCGGCCGTGACCAAGCGCGAATTCCGCCGCAAGAGCGGCTGAGCGCGCGGCGTCCGGCAGGCCGAAGGCCCGGCATCCCTTCGGGAGGATGCCGGGCCTTCGGCGGTTCGGCGGTTCAGCGGATGGCGTGCGCGTCCTGGCGCAGCTCCCGCTCGATCGCCTGCTCCGCCGCCGGCGAGGGGACCTCTGTGGCGGAGTCGTCGTGCTCGTCGCCCGAGAGGGTCGCCTCGTCGAACGGGTCGCGGCCGGCGAGCACGTCGCGCACCTGCTGGCGGTCGACCTGCTTGGTCCAGGTGCCGACGAGGAGGGTGGCGACCGCGTTGCCGGTGAAGTTGGTGACCGCGCGACCCTCGCTCATGAACCGGTCGATGCCGACGATGACGCCGACGCCGCCCACCAGCTCGGGCCGGAAGGCCTGGAGGCCGCCGGCGAGGGTGGCGAGTCCCGCACCGGTGACGCCGGCGGCACCCTTCGAGGCGATGACCATGAAGGCGAGGAGGCCGATCTGCTCCGGGATCGACATCGGCATGCCCATGCCCGAGGCGATGAACAGCGACGCCATCGTCAGGTAGATCGCGGTGCCGTCGAGGTTGAACGAGTAGCCGGTGGGGACCGTGATGCCGACGACCGGCTTCGAGACACCCAGGTGCTCCATCTTGGCGATGAGGCGGGGAAGGGCCGACTCTGAGGACGACGTGCCGACGATCAGCATGTACTCGCGGCCCAGGTACTTCATGAGGCTCAGGATGTTGACGCGGGCGACCGTGTAGAGGAGCACGCCGAGGATGCCGAAGATGAAGATCGCGCAGGTGATGTAGAAGGCGATCATGAGGATGCCGAGGCTGACGATCGCGGCGGCACCGGTCGCGCCGACGACGGCGGCGATCGCACCGAACGCGCCGATCGGGGCGAGCCACAGGATCATGCCGAGGATGCGGAACACGAGCTGCTGCAGGTTCTTGACGGCGGACATGATCGGCGCACCCTTGGCGCCCATCTTCTGCAGCGCGAAGCCGACGAGGAGGGCGATGAACAGCACCTGCAGCACGCTCTCGCCGGTGAAGGCGGAGAAGAACGTCGTCGGGATGATCCCCATGACGAACTCCTCGGTCGACTTCGCCTCGATGGTGGAGACGTCGTACTGCGACGAGGTCATGTCCAGGCCCGTGCCGGGATGGATGATGTTGCCGACGACGAGGCCGATGATGAGGGCGAAGGTCGTCATGACCATGAAGTAGCCGAGCGCGAGGCCGCCGATCTTGCCGACCGTCGCCGCCTTCGCGATCGATCCGACGCCCACGACGATCGTGCAGAAGATGATCGGGGCGATCATCATCTTGATGAGGTTGACGAAAGCCGTACCGAGGGGCTTCAGCGTCGTCGCGAACTCGGGCCAGATGAGGCCGACCGCGGCGCCCAGCACGACGGCCGCGATCACCGAGACATAGAGCCACGTGTGCTTGTCCCAGTTGCGGATGTCGCCGCGTCGGCGACGACCGGTCCCGAGCCCGCCGGGGAGCTTCACGGTGGTTGTGGGTGCGATACGCATGTCTGCCTCCAAGGTGTGAACGGTCGTCGTTCGTGTTCCGCCGACGTTGGGGGAACACGTCCAGACTGGGATCGCTTGGGCGCGGGCCCGACTTGTGGTCGTACTGGTCACGACCGAAAGGCCGGTGGGGTCGGCGGGTGTGGCGGGGCGCGAGGAGTCACCATGGCGCGGAAGGGCGGACGCAGCGTCGCGTCGCGCCTGTTCACGTGGCTCGTCGTCGCCGCCCTCCTCATCGCGGCCCTCACCGCGGGGCTGCTCCTCCTCGAAGCGCAGCGCGCGACCCGCGCCGAGGCGGAGCGCGTGACGCAGGCCGTCGCCGAGACGCTCGCCCACTCCCCCGCCGTCCGCACCGCCCTCGCTGCCGGCGACCGTGACGCGGCGACCGACGCGTTGCAGCCCCTCGCGCAGGATGTCATCGCCACGGCCCGCGTCGACTTCGTCACGATCATGGACACCTCCGGCATCCGCATCACCCACCGCGACCCCGCCGAGATCGGCGGCACCTATCTCGGCACCATCCCCGCCACCCCGCGGGCGCTCACCGAGGAATTCACCGGCACGCTCGGGCCGTCGCTGCGGACGATCGTCCCCGTGCTGGTCGGCGGCGACGCCGCAGGGCAGGTCGGCGGCGACGCCGCAGGGCAGGCGGAGGGCGATCTGGTCGGCTGGGTGGCCGTCGGCGTCACCGTCCAGACCGTCGGGGCGCAGCTCGTCCCCCGCCTCATCGTCGCCCTCGCGGTCGCGGCCCTCGTCGTCGGCGCCGGCGTCCTCGGCGCCGTCCTCGCGCGCCGGGCGACGCGCCGGGTGGCGGGCGACCTCCCGGCCGGGCAGATCCGCGACACGCTCGCGACGGCCGAGTCGATGCGGACGCTCGGCGAGGCGCTCCGCGCCCAGACGCACGAGCACGGCAACCGCATGCACACGGCGGTCGCGCTGCTCGAACTCGGGCGCACCGACGACGCCATCGGCATCCTGACTGCGTCGGCGCAGCAGTCGCAGGCGCTCGTCGACCAGGTGAGCGCCCGCACCGAGGGCGATCCGACGGTCGGCGCGTTGCTTCTCGGCAAGGCCTCGCAGGCGATGGAGCGGGGCATCGAGTGGGATGCCGAGATCGCGCCCGACGCGCCGCGCTCGCTCCTTGCGCCGATCGACGCCGTCGCCCTCGTCGGGAACCTCATCGACAACGCGATGGATGCCGCGGCCTCAGGACCCGGATCGCGCTGGGTGCGGATCGCGATGGCCCGCACCGACGAGGGCGAGCTCTCGATCATCGTGAGCGATTCGGGCGAGGGACCCGGCCCCGAGGTACGGGCGCGGATGTTCGAACGAGGCTTCACGACGAAGCCCGCCGGCGCCGAAGGGCGCGGCGTCGCGCTCGCGCTCGTCCGCGCCGTCGTCGACGAGATCGGCGGGACGATCACGCTGGATGCCGGATCGCCCACCACCTTCCGGGTGATCCTCCCGACGGAGGGGTCGTGATCGGCGTGCTCCTCGTCGACGACGAGGCCCTGACGCTGCAGCTGCATCGGTCGTTCGTCGAGCGGGTGCCCGGCTTCGAGGTCGTGGCCGAGTGCTCGGGCGCGCGCGCCGCGGTCACCGCGATCCTCACCTCCCCCGAGCGCGACCGCATCGACCTCGTGCTCCTGGACATGACGATGCCCGACGGCACCGGCATCGACGTGCTGCGCCACATCCGCGCGCACGCCGCCGACGTCGACGTCATCGCGATCACCTCGGTCCGCGACGCGCAGACCGTGCGCCAGGTCATCGCGCTCGACGCGGCGCAGTATCTCGTGGAGCCTTTCACCTTCGCGACCTTCGCCGATCGGCTCGAGCAGTATCGCGCCTACCGCGAGCGCGCACGCAGCACGACGGGCACCGCGACCCAGAGCGAGATCGACGCGCTCCTCGGCGCGCGGAGCCCCGCGGCATCCGCCGACCTCCCCAAGGGGCTCTCGGCCGCGTCGCTTGCCCGCGTGTCGGAGGCGGTGCGCACCGGCGGCCCGCTCTCGGCATCGGAAGCCGGCGACGCGCTGGGGATGTCGCGCGTCGCCGCGCGCCGCTACCTCGAGCACCTCGCCGACGAGGGTCGCGTCGAGCGCGCGCCGCGCTACGGCACGGGCGGGCGCCCGGAGACCGAGTACCGCTGGCGGTGAAGGCCGCTCGGTCCCGCCACCTCAGCTCAGCGGCTCGTCCCGCCTGTCAGCCCCAGCCCTCCGGCCCCTCGGACCCCGCCGGGTAATCCTCGAGCGGCACGTCGCCGCGACGCCACGCATCGCGCACGGGCTGGACGATCCGCCACGACTGCTCGGCCGCGTCGCCTCGGACCGACAGGGTCACGTCGCCGTCGAGCACCGCCGCGAGGACATCGGCGTACGCGCGCTGCGCCCCGACCCCGAGCTTCGCGTGCAGGCGTGCGCGCCGAAGGAGGAACGGGTCTTCGCCGCCGTTGACCGAGATCTCGACGCCGAGGACGTCGGGCCCCAGCGAGAAGCGCAGGACGGAGCCGTCGTCATCGCCCGTGAAACCGACGGGAAGGTGCCGCACCCGCCGCAGCCGCACCTCGATCTCGGCGCAGTCGCGCCCGATCGCCTTGCCGGAGCGGAGCGTGAAGGGGACGCCCTCCCAGCGCGCCGTGCGGATCTCGCACCGCACCTGGGCGAGCGTCTCGGTCTCGCGCGCCGGGTCGACGTCCGGCTCGTCGACGTAGGCCGGGAGGTCCTTCCCGCCCGCCTTTCCGGCGGTGTACCGGCCGCGGTGCGAGAACCGCACCGGATTGTCCTCCCACACGTGCGTCGCACGCAGGACGGCGGCCGTCGCGGAGCGCACATCCTCTTCGACGAGGGCGGCGGGCGGCTCCATCGCGAAGACGGCGAGCACCTGGAGCAGGTGGCTCTGGATCATGTCGACCAGGGCGCCCGCCCGGTCGTAGTAGTCGGCGCGCCCCTCGAGTCCGAGGGTCTCGTCGAAGCGGATCGTCACCTCTTCGATGTGCTCGGCCGACCAGATCGGCTCGAACAGGCGGTTCGCGAACCGGACGCCGAGGAGATTCAGCACCATCGAGCGGCCGAGGAAGTGATCGACGCGGAAGATCTGACTCTCCGGAAGGAGCGCCGCGAGCACCTCATTGAGTTCGTGCGCGCTCTTCTGGTCCTCGCCGAACGGCTTCTCGAGCGCGAGGACGGCCCCCTCCGGCAGGTCGGCGGGCGTGAGCTCGGCGCACGCCTTCGCCGCGACGGCCGGCGGCACGGCGAAATACAGGACGAGCCGGCCCTCGGGCGCCTCGCGGATGATCGTGCGCAGCCCCTTCCCCGTCGAGGCATCGGCGGAGATGTAGGGCGTCGCGGTCACCGACGCGAACGCGTCCTCGGCATCCGCCTCACGGAACGCGGCGCGCACCTGTTTCCGCCACTGCGCGTCGGAGATCGCGCTCCGCCCGGCGCCGACGACGGCGACGCGCCGCTCGGGCTGGAAGTGGAGCAGCTCGGCGAGCGCCGGCAGGAGCAGCCGGTGGGTGAGGTCGCCGCTCGCCCCGATGATCACGAGTGTCGAGTCGCCCCGCGCGGTATCGGTCATGCGGACACCCTAGTAGGGGGCATGATCGGAATAATGTGCCCGCACCGATCGAGGACTACGCGCTGCTCAGCGACTGCCGCACCGCCGCGCTCGTCTCGCGCGACGGATCGGTCGCGTGGCTGTGCGTTCCCCGCTTCGACAGCGGCTCGGTGTTCGGGGCGCTCCTCGGCGGTGCCGACGAGGGTCACTGGCGACTCCGTCCCGCCGACCCGGCCGCCACCGCGACCCGACGCTACGACGGCGACACCCTCACCCTCGTCACCCGATGGGAGACCGCGACCGGCGTGGCGGAGGTGCACGACCTCCTCGTCGTCGACCCGCGCCACCTCGACGTCACGCACCGCGTCGACCTCGTCCGTCGCGTCGTCGGCATCTCGGGCGAGGTGGCGTTCACCCAGTCGCTGCGGCTGCGATTCGACTACGCGCGCGCCGTGCCCTGGATCCGCCAGACCGGAACGGAGGGGACGCCCGAGCTCACCGCGATCGCGCGGCCGGATGCCGTGGTGGTGCGCGGCGGCGCGCTCGAGCCCACCGACCACGTCCACCGCGGCACGCTCGCCGTCGCCGCCGGAACCACACGCGACCTGACGTTGACCTGACATCCGTCGCATCGTCCGGCGCCGCATCCGCTCGACGTCGACGCAGCGATCGCGACGACCGAGCACTGGTGGAGGTCGTGGGCCGCGCGCGTGCGCACCGGCGATCCGCACCGCGACGACGTCGTCCGCTCACTGCTGACCCTCCGCGCCCTGACGCACCGCGACACGGGCGGGATCATCGCCGCGCCGACGACCTCGCTGCCCGAGCAGTTCGGGGGCGCGCGCAACTGGGATTACCGGTTCGTGTGGCTGCGCGATGCGTCGCTGACGATCGAGGTGCTGCTCTCGCACGGTTTCGAGCACGTCGTCGAGCACTGGCGCGGCTGGCTGCTGCGGGCGATCGCGGGAGACCCGGCGCAGCTGCAGATCGTCTACGGCGTCGCCGGCGGACGCGACCTGACCGAGCGCGAGCTGACGTCGCTCCCCGGCTACGCGGGCGCGGCGCCCGTGCGGATCGGCAACGGTGCCGCCGCGCAGTACCAGGCCGATGTCACCGGCGAGGTACTGTCCGCCCTGTTCGCGGCGCGCGCGGCCGGCGTCGCGGGTGCGGACTGGTCCTGGCCGCTCGAGCGCGCCCTCCTCCGCCGCGCCGAGGGAAGGCTCTCCGAGCCCGATCGCGGCATCTGGGAGATCCGCGGTGAGCCGCAGATGTTCACGCACTCGCGCGCGATGGTGTGGACGGCGTTCGACCGCGGCATCCGAAGCGTCCGCGAGCACGGGCTGCCCGGTCCGGCCGCGCACTGGGAGCGGCTGCGCGACGGCGTCCGCTCCGAAATCGACGCGCACGGGGTGTCGGCGCGGGGGCATTTCGTGCAGCATCCCGGCACGGATGCCGTGGACGCGTCGCTCCTGCTCCTGCCCGGCGCCGGGTTCTGCGCACCCGACGACCCGCGCATGCTCGCGACGGTCGCGGAGATCGAACGGACGCTCATGCCCGACGGCCTCGTCCTCCGCTACCGCACCGAGTCGGGCGTGGACGGTCTGACGGGCACGGAGAACCCGTTTCTGGCGTGCTCGTTCTGGCTGGTCGAGCAGTACGCGGCGACGGGACGCGTCGCCGATGCGCGTGCGCTCATGGAACGCGTCTGCGCTCTCGCCAACGATGTCGGGCTGCTGTCGGAGGAATACGATCCGCATGCCGGACGCCAGGCGGGGAATACGCCGCAGGCGCTCTCGCACCTCGCACTCGTGCGGGCCGCCGACGCGCTGTCGCGCGCAGACGACCCGCATGGAGTGTGAGGAGACCGGGCGCTCCCTCTCCGCTACTCCCCCGCGAGGCCTCCGAGCAGATGCCCGCCGCCCGAGGCGGCGTCGCCGCCCATGAGACGCTGGAAGCTGTCGAGGTAGTTCTCCGGTGCGAACGGGTCGGCGTTGCCCGCCGGCTCGCGGCGGACGACGGCCTCGGCGAGCTCGCGCGCACCCTTCTCGACGCGCGCGCTGAGCGGCGCGACCTGATCGGCGGCCGAACCCCAGTCGCTCGACGCGGCGAACACCCCCGTCGAGACGGCCTCGGCGTGCAGGTACGCGAACAGGGGACGGATCGCGTAGTCGATCGCAAGCGAGTGCCGGGCGGTGCCGGCGTTCGCGCCGATGAGCACCGGCTTGCCGGTGAGCGCGTCGGGATCGAGCACGTCGATGAACGACTTGAACAGGCCCGAGTAGCTCGTCGAGAAGATCGGCGTCACGACGATGAGCGCATCGGCTGAGACGACGGTGTTGATCGCCGACTCGAGCTCGGGCGGGGCGAAGCCAGTGAGCAGGTTGTTCGTGATGTCGTGCGCGAGGTCGCGCAGCTCGATCGTGTCGACGGATGCCGGGGTGCCCCGCTCGGCGAGCTGGGTCAGGGTCGCGGCGGCGAGGCGATCGGCGAGCATGCGGGTCGACGAGGGGTTCGACAGACCTGCGGAGACGACCGCGATGCGACGCGGAGCGGTGTTCGTCATGTCACTTCTTCTTTCTGGGTTCTCGCATGCCGCCGCTCAGCGGCTCACGCCGAACGCGGCGCCGGCTGGAGCGGGCGAATCCTGGTAGGGCGAGGGACCCGACAGGTTGTCGCCGCGGTTGGCGCGCGGGGTCGCCTGACGCGCCGGGCCGTCGCCGTAGACCTCGTGAACACGCGCGGCGTGGGTCGGGGCGTCGGGGACGTTCGCGGGGCGGTTCTGCGCGAGCTCCTTCCGGAGGACGGGCACGACCTCGCCGCCGAGGAAGTCGAGCTGCTCGAGCACAGTCTTCAGCGGGAGTCCCGCGTGGTCCATGAGGAACAGCTGACGCTGGTAGTCGCCGAACAGGTCGCGCATGCCGGCGTACCGGTCGATGACCTGCTGCGGCGAGCCGACGGTCAGCGGCGTCATCTCGGTGAAGTCCTCCATCGACGGGCCGTGGCCGTAGACCGGGGCGTTGTCGAAGTAGGGGCGGAACTGGTTCACGGCATCCTGCGAGTTCTTCGCCATGAACGCCTGGCCGCCCAGGCCCACGATCGCCGTCTCGGGCGTGCCGTGTCCGTAGTGCTCCCAGCGCTGACGGTACAGCGCGATGAGGCGCTGGTAGTGCTCGGCGGGCCAGAAGATGTTGTTCGCGAAGAAGCCGTCGCCGTAGTACGCGGCCTGCTCGGCGATCTCGGGGGTGCGGATCGAGCCGTGCCAGACGAACGGCGCGACGCCGTCGAGGGGCCGCGGGGTCGACGTGAAGCCCTGGAGGGGCGTGCGGAACTTGCCTTCCCAGTCCACGACGTCCTCACGCCACAGCTTGTGCAGCAGGGCGTAGTTCTCGATCGCGAGCGGCAGCCCCTGACGGATGTCCTTGCCGAACCAGGGGTAGACGGGGCCCGTGTTGCCGCGGCCCATCATGAGGTCCATCCGGCCGCCCGAGAGGTGCTGCAGCATGGCGTAGTCCTCGGCGATCTTCACGGGGTCGTTCGTCGTGATGAGCGTCGTCGAGGTCGAGAGGATGATGCGCTCGGTCTGCGCGGCGATGTAGGCGAGGGTCGTCGTGGGCGAGGACGACCAGAACGGCGGGTTGTGGTGCTCGCCGACGGCGAAGACGTCGAGCCCGACTTCTTCGGCGTGCTTCGCGATCTCGACCGACGCGCGGATGCGCTCGGCCTCGCTGGGGGTGTGGCCGGTCGTCGGGTCCTGCGTGATGTCGCTGACCGTCATGATGCCGAACTGCATCTGGGTGGCCTGTCCGGTCGCGCCGTCGGTCACCGCGGGGGTCGTACGGATGTCGCTCACGATGTGTCTCCTGCTCTCCGGATGCCTCGGCGTCTCGATCTATTCAAATGAATGTAGTCGATAGAACGCGATGCGGTCCCCAGTATTCCCGACGCGGTTGAACGCGCGCCGAGCGCTCCTACCGGGCGCACGGAAGAGGGGCGGATGCCTCGGCATCCACCCCTCTCACATGGCTCCGCGATGCGGCGCGGCGCGCTCAGCTCGCGCGGCGGGCGCGGGCGGCGATCACCGCCCCGCCTCCGAGGAGGAGGGCCAGCAGCGCCCCGCCCAGTGCCATGCCCGTCGAGTCGGACGACCCGCCGGTCACGGCGAGCCGGGCCGAAGCGGGCACCAGAGGCGCCGCAGCGACCACGGCTGCGGGAGCGGCCACAGGCGCCGCGGGGGCAGGAGCGGCGGGCGCCGGGTCGACGGGCACCGGTTCGGAGACGGGGAGCGGGAAGATCGGCGCCCCGCCGACCTTGCCGAACGCGAAGATGAACGTGTTCGGTGTCCCCGTCGCCGGGTCTCTTGAGCTCTGCCCGAACGAGTACGCCTCCGCACCCACGGCCGCCAGCGCTGCGGTCGCGGTCGCCTCATCCGCGGCGCCGCCGTAGTAGATGATGAACGACAGCTTCCCTCCGGGCGCGAGTGAGCCGAACGAGAAGTCGAACAGCGCTCCGTGGTCGTCCGGGCCGGAGTCGACGGCGTTCCCCTCGAAGAGGATCGATGAGGGCCCCGAGAGCGGGTTGGACGACGCGAACCCATCGTCGCTCGTGTAGGTGATCGCGCTCGCGGTGCCGCGATCGATCGTCACGTACTCGTCGAAGGCGGTCGGCTCGACGTCCCAGTCCATGACGCGCCGGTACTGGACGGTCGCGATCGTCTCCCCCGACAGGTTCTCGATCGTGACGTTCACCTGGTAGAGGTTCGGCGTCTCGGGCGCCGGCACATACTCGTGCGTGACCCGGAAGACGGGAGCGCCCTCGCCGTCGGCGATCGTCACGACGGACGTCGCGGTGGATGCCGTGTGCGTGAACGACTGGAGAGTCAGGTTGTAGCCGCCCGACCCGTAGTCGGCGACATTGGCGCCGCCCCAGACCCCGGTCGCGGGGTCCCCGACGCCCCAGCCTTCGCAGAGGCACCCGGGCGATGTCGAATCGTTGCCGGTCGGCAGGTACTCAAGTCCGGCATCTCCGGGTCCCGCGGCCGACCCGTCGCCATTGGGTGTGTTGAGTTCGCCCGTGGGGTTCACCGCGAGCAGGATGGTGCCGTTGTCGATGCACACCGCCGGGAAGCACGGGTCGCCGGGCGCGGGAGTGGCGGCGGGCGCGACCTCGGCATCCTCCGCCGCGAAGAGCGTGACCGTCGGCTCCTCGGGGCTCTCCGCGAGGACGTCTTTGGCGGTCGTCTCGTCGGCGTCGACGACGACCACGGCCGGCGGAGCCGGCTCGGCGGCGGGCGCGGGTTCAGGCGCGGGCGCGGGCGCGGGCGCGGGTTCAGGCGCGGGCGCAGGTTCAGGCGCGGGCGCAGGTGCCGGATCGGGTGCGGGTGCGGGTTCAGGCGCGGGCGCCGGGTCTGGCGCCGGTGCCGGATCGGCCGCAGGCGCTGGATCCGGGGCGGGCGCCGGATCGGGCGCAGGTGCCGGTTCGGACGTGGCCGCGGGCGGCGCCTCCGGCGGCGTGCCGTCGTCCGCGAAGGCGGCGACGGGCGCGAGGACGAGAGCAGCGGCGACGGCTGCAACGGCGAGCGGCACCCCAGGCCGCACGCGAGTGGAATGGAACATGACGATGACCCCCCGGTGATCGATGGAGAAGGTGTGCCCTTCGCCGATCAGGAGGCAGCAGGCATCCGTTTCGATACGTGTCGAGGACGACCGCGCCGGTAGGGTGGCCAGCGATGAGCCAGCCCGCCCCGCGCACCGGGAGTACGCCCACCCCGAAGCGTCGCGTTCCCCTGTGGGACAACGCGCGCTTCGCGTGCATCGTCCTGGTCGTGCTCGGGCACGCGCTGCAGCGGCTGACCTACGACAGCGACATCGCGCTGAGCCTGTACCTGCTGATCTACGCGTTCCACATGCCCGCGTTCGCGATCATCTCCGGATACTTCTCGAAGTCCGACTCCCCCAGTCGCCGGCAGATGGCGCGCGTCATCACCGACATCGTCCTGCCGTACATCATCTTCGAGGCGTTGTGGACCCTCACGAAGTGGATCGTCGAGGGGCAGGCGAACCCGAACCTCACCCAGCCCTCGTGGACGCTGTGGTTCCTGCTGGCGCTCGCGATCTTCCGGCTGATCCTGCCCTACCTCGCGCTCCTGCGGTGGCCGCTGCTGTGGACCGTGGTGATCTCGATTTCCGCGGGGTACTGGTCGAACGTCGACTCGACGCTGTCACTCTCGCGGACGCTCGGCCTGCTGCCCTTCTTCACCCTCGGATGGTGGCTCTCCGACCGCGACGTCGTCGCACGGCTCGATCTCCTCCGGCGCGGACGCCTCGGCGTCCGGATCGCCGCGATCGCCCTCTTCGCTGTCGGTGGATTCGTCGCCTGGTACTACGTCGACGTGTGGCGGGAAGTCGACCTGCGCGCCTGGCTCTTCTACGACGAGAGCTACGCCGACCTCGGCGGCCCCTGGTGGTCGGGGGCGCTCCGGGTGGTGCTCATGGCGATCGCGCTCGTCCTGTCGGTCGCGTTCTTCGCGCTCGTGCCGCGGGGCCAGTACTGGTGGACCCACTTCGGCCAGTACACGATGTACGTCTACCTGCTGCACTCCTTCGTGCTCTACCCGCTCCGCGAGTCAGGCATCCTCCGCAACGCGGAGCCGACGTGGTTCTGGCTGCCGCTCGTCATCGTGATGTCGGTCGTGATCGCGCTGGTACTGGCGACCAAGCCCGTGCGGACGGTGTTCCGCCCGCTCGTCGAGCCGCGCCCGGCGTGGCTGTTCGCCGACCCGAAGCTCGCCGCGCGCGAGGGCCGCCGCAGCGACCCGACGGGCTCGAAGCGTCCGCGCGCCCCCGAGGAGCAGGCGCCGCGCAGCCCTCGCGATCGCTAGCGAGGCGGCATCCCTCGTTCGGGCTCCCCGTTCCCGTCGCAGCCCTCTCCTGTCGCAGCCCTCTCCTGTCGCAGCACTCCCCTGTCGCAGCGTGGGTCCGGCGCCACTTTCCTGTTCCGTTCTCGCGCCGGGCGCCACTTTCCTGGCGAGGCGCCAGAAACCTGTGGCGCCTCGACAGGGATATGGCGCCCGAAGGGGCCTCCCGGGTCCGAAGGGCCCTTCCGAGTCCGAAGGGCCCTTCCGAGCCCGAAGGGCCCTTCCGAGCCCGAAGGGGCCTTCCGAGTCGAGGACGCCGCGTCCCTCTCGGTAACGAAGCGCAACACACGCCCGGATGCCGCGGCATCCGCTTAGCCTCTTCGCATGTCCGACTCGACGTTGCGCGACCTGAACCTCCCTGTCCTCGACCTCTCCCTGCTGGATCAGGGGGCGGATGCCGCGGCATCCTTCCGCGATCTGCTGCGCGCCGCGACGCACGACGTCGGGTTCTTCTACCTCGTCGGCACGGGTGTCACACCCGAACTCGAAGAGCGCTTGCACCGCGCGGCGCGCGACTTCTTCGCGCTGCCCGAGGCCGACAAGCTCGCGATCGAGAACGTGAACAGCCCGCAGTTCCGCGGCTACACGCGCGTCGGCGGCGAGCGCACGCAGGGCGAGGTCGACTGGCGCGAGCAGATCGACATCGGTCCCGAGCGCGACGTCGTGACGGATGCCGAGGCGCCCGACTTCTCGCGCCTCATCGGCCCGAACCTGTGGCCGGCGGCGCAGCCCGAGCTGCGCGAGGTCGTCGACGAGTGGCAGGAGCATCTCGCCGGGGTCGCTCGGAAGCTCCTGCGCGCGTGGGCGCTCGCACTCGGCGCCCCCGAGACCTACTTCGACGAGCACTTCGGAGAGCCCGCGACGCTGCTGAAGGTCGTCCGCTACCCCGGCTCTCGCGAACCCGAGCCGCAGCAGGGCGTCGGCGCGCACAAGGACTCGGGAGTGCTGACGCTCCTCTGGGCGGAGCCGGGCAAGGGCGGCCTGCAGGTGCGCCGCGACGGCGAGTGGGTCGACGCACCGCCGGTGTCCGGGGCGTTCGTCGTGAACATCGGCGAGATGCTCGAGTACGCGACCGGCGGCTACCTCGTCGCGACTGATCACCGCGTCGTCTCACCGCGCTACCCCGACGACCGCATCTCGGTGCCGTACTTCTTCAACCCGGCGCTCGACGCGAAGCTGCCGCTCATCGACCTGCCCGCCGAGCTCGCGGCGCAGGCCCGGGGCGTCACGCAGGACCCGTCGAACCCGATCCACGCGCTCTACGGTGAGAACGCGCTGAAGTCGCGCCTGCGCGCCCACCCCGACGTCGCCGAGCGCTGGCACGCCGACCTCGTGGCCGCCCGCGCCTGAGACCCGGGACGCACGACGCCGGGGAATGACGAAGACCCTCCCACACCGTGGGAGGGTCTTCTCAAGAATGTTTCGCGCGATTGAACGCTAGACGCTGATGCTCAGCGGCGCAGGCCCAGACGCTCGATGAGCGAACGGTAGCGGTTGATGTCGATGTCCTGGAGGTACCCCAGGAGGCGACGACGCTGACCGACCAGGAGGAACAGGCCACGACGCGAGTGGTGGTCGTGCTTGTGCTCCTTGAGGTGCTCGGTGAGGTCCTTGATGCGCTGCGTCAGCATCGCGACCTGCACCTCGGGGGATCCGGTGTCACCGGGGTGCGTCGCGTACTCTTCGATGATCGCCTTCTTGACGTCTGCTTCCAGTGCCATAGGTGATCCCCTTCCTCTTTGTTGCGCGGCGCCCGTCGCCTGATGCGTGGGCTCTCTTTATCCGCGGCCGATCCAACGGCAACCTGAAGAGTCTACCAGCGCCGACGGCCTGCGCGGAACTCGTAGGCTCGACGGGTGCAGTACACGATCCGCGTCAAGCCCGGCAGTCGCAAGGGTCCGCTCGTCGAGCAGGTTGCCGAGGGCTTCGTCGTCCACGTGCGCGAGCGCGCCATCGACGGCGCCGCCAACGACGGTGTGGTGCGCGCTCTCGCCGAACACTTCGACGTCCCGCCGCGGGACGTCACGATCCTCCGCGGCCACACGAGTCGCATCAAGCGCGTGGAGATCGACGGGGCGGACGCATGAGCCGCGGCGGCCACCTGATCGACCTCTCCCCCTTCCGGGCGAGCCCCGCCTTCGCGCGCCTGTGGATCGGATCGACGCTCTCGGGCCTCGGCGGGCAGCTGACGATCATGGCCGTCATGCTGCACATGTACGACCTCACCGACTCGACGTTCGCCGTCGCGATGATCGCCGTCGCGGGCCTCGTGCCGATGGTCCTCGCCGGCATCTACGGCGGCATGCTGGCGGATGCCTTCGACCGCCGCAAAGTCGCCCTGATCGCCGCCACCGTGACCTTCGCCTCGACGCTCCTGCTCGCGATCCTCGCGTGGGGGCATCTCGAGTCGGTCTGGTCCCTGTACGTCCTCAGCATCGTGAACTCCGCCGCGAACTCCGTCGTCCAGGCGACGCGCTCGGCGATGGTGCCGCGCCTGCTCCCCCGCGAGCTCCTGCCGTCCGCGGCGGCACTCCAGGGCATCACCGTCGGGATCATGGTGATGGCCGGCCCCGCGCTCGCCGGCGTCCTCGTCGCGACGACCGACTACGCGTGGACCTACACGATCGACGTCATCCTCATGCTGAGCCTCTTCCTCGGGCTCTGGACGCTCCCGTCGATGAAGCCCGAGGGCGAGACGGTGCGCCCGGGCCTCGAGTCGCTCCGCGACGGACTCGCGTTCTTGAAGCGTGCGTCGAACATCCGCCTGCAGTTCATCATGGACATCATCGCGATGACGTTCGGTCAGCCGCTCGCCCTCTTCCCCGCGATCGGCGCCGTGCTCCTCGGCGGCGGGGCGCTCACGGCGGGGGCCCTCACGGCATCCATCGCCGCGGGCGCGTTCGTGTCGAGCCTCTTCTCGGGCCGGGTCGGCGCGTACCGGTGGCACGGGCGCGGGATCGCGCGGTCGGTGCAGCTGTACGGCGTGATGATCGCGGTGTTCGCCCTCGCGCTCGTCCTCGCCGCCGTCGGTGTCGGCGCGCCCGAGCGGGTGGATGCCGAGCACGCCAACATCGCGATGATCGCTGCCGCGTGCCTCGCGCTCGCCGCCGCCGGCGCCGCGGACAACGTCAGCGCGATCTACCGCTCGACGATGCTGCAGGCCGCGGTGCCCGACGCGATGCGCGGACGCCTGCAGGGGATCTTCATCGTGGTGGTCGCCGGCGGCCCGCGCGTCGGCGCGCTCTACGCCGGCACCCTCGCGACGCTCACGACGCTCTGGTTCCCGCCGCTGCTGGGCGGGTTCGTGATCGTCGGGCTCGTGGGCTGGCTCGCGGCGCGGTCACCGCGGTTCCGCCACTACGACGCCCTCGACCCGCAGCCCTGACCCGCATCGCTGAGCCGCAGCCCTGACCCGGCATGCCCCACGGGCGGAACGACGAAGGGCGCGGATGCCGTAGTATCCGCGCCCTCCTCGAGGGGTCATTCAGGCGTCAGGCCTGGACCGAGCCCTGCAGGTCGAGCGTGATCGTGACGTCCTTGCCGACGAGCACGCCGCCGGTCTCGAGCGCCGCGTTCCAGGTGAGGCCGAAGTCCTCGCGGTTGATCACGGTGGTGGCCGTCGCGCCCGCCTTGTAGTTGCCGTACGGGTCGGTGCCGAAGCCGCCGAACTCGAGCTCGAACGTGACGGGCTTGGTGACGCCGTGCATCGTGAGGTCGCCGTCGACGAGGAAGTCGCCCTTCTCGTAGCGCACACCCGTCGATACGAAGTCGATGGTCGGGTAGGTCGCGACGTCGAAGAAGTCGGCCGAGCGGAGGTGGTTGTCGCGGTTCTCGTCGTTCGTGTCGATCGACGCGGCGTCGACGGAGGCGGTCACCTTCGCCTCGAGCGGGTTCTCGGGGGCCTCGATCGTGGCGCTCTTGAGGCCGAACTCGCCGCGCACCTTCGAGATCATCATGTGGCGCAGACTGAACGTCACCTCGCTGTGCGAGGGGTCGAGCACCCAGGTGCCCGCCTTGTAACCGGGAACGTCGACGGTCGTGGTGGAGTCGGTCATGTCTCTTCCTTCAGGGAAAGGGGAAATGGTCTGCGCGGTGTAACGCCTCTGCAGACTATCTATTCCTGAGAATACAAAAAACTCGTGAACGCTCAGCCGACCGCGAGCAGATCGATGATGAAGATCAGGGTCTTGCCGCCGAGGAAGTGACCACCCGCCGGGCCGTAGGCCAGCTGCGGCGGGATGATCAGCTCGCGACGACCGCCAACCTTCATGCCGGGGATGCCGTCCTGCCAGCCCTGGATCAGGCCGCGCAGCGGGAACTGGATCGACTCGCCGCGGCCCCACGAGGAGTCGAACTCCTCGCCGGAGTCGTACTCGACACCGGCGTAGTGGACGGTGACGGTGTCGCCGGGCTTGGCCTCGTCGCCGTCTCCGACGATGATGTCGCGGATGACGAGCTCGGTGGGGGCGGGGCCCTCGGGGGCGTCGAACTCGGGCTTGGTGCGCTCTTCACTCATGGCATCCATCCAAGCACGGATGCCGGGCACGCGACCAGATCGTGCGCTCACCGGCGGACCGAACGCGCATGCTGCCCCGGACGAAGTTCAGCGCCCGGTGCCGCGGCGATGCCTGCGTGTCTCCCGAGCGCTGAACTTGACTTGGAACCATTGTTGCGGGGCCTGCGGCCGGGTGTCAAGGGTGTGCCGAGGTCAGGGGCGCAGGAGCGCGGCGCGCGCCGAGGTCGTCCGCGCAAGCGCCGTGTGCTCATCGCGCACCGATTCGGGATCGCGGCCCGTCCAGGTGCGCTGACGGGCGGCGGCGAGGGAGGTCGCCTCACGGATGAAGACGCGCATCTCGCGCGTGCGATCACCGGGAAGGGTGCGCGCCCACGCGAGGGCGCGCCGGCGTCCCGCGGGCGTCGCGAGGAGATCGACCTCGAGCGGGGTGAACCATCCCGCCGCGGCGTACTCGCCGAGGCGCGCGCGGGTCAGCCGCGCCTCTTCCCGGCGCAGCGCCACGATGCTCACGACGAACCCGATGAAGAGGGGGATCTGCAGGACCACGTAGAGATGGAAGAAATCGGCGAAGACGGCCGACCCGTTCCAGAGGGCGTGCAGAAGTGCTCCGCCCAGCGCCCCGAGCACGCCGGCACCGGCCGCCTGGCCGACGGTGGCGCCGCGGCGGGCAGCGAGCCCGATCGCGTATCCGGTGACGGCGGTGAACATGACGTGCGCGAACGGCGAGAGGATGCCGCGGAGGAAGAACGTGAACGCCGTCTCGGCGGGTCCGCCCTCGATGAGACTCGTCGCGAAATAGAGGATGTTCTCTGTGAACGCGAAGCCCGCTCCGACGAGCGCGCCGTAGACGACGCCGTCGACCGGGCCGTCGAACGCGCGCCGCGCGAAGACGAACACGAGAAAGACGCCGAGGCCCTTCGCGAACTCTTCGACAAGCGGCGCCTGCACGACCGACGAGAACGCGTCGCGCGCGGCGTCGTTCGCGCCGGCGGGCACGAGGAACTCGAGGAGGATGTCGACGCCGAGCGCGATCGCCACCGCCGCGATCGCGCCCCAAGCAACGGCGAAGACGACGAGCCGGGCCGGCTCCGGCTCCCAGCGGTCAACGAGGCGCACCGCCACCAGCACGCCCGCGAGCGGGATCAGCGCGAGCACCATGCCGACGACCGACGCGACGACGCCGAGGAACGTGAGGATGTAGGCCACGAGCGCGATCAGCAGCACGACGAGGATCGCGAACAGCCAGATCGGCGCGGAGCGCCCGCGCTCTCGCCGCGCGGCTGGCGCAGGAGGGACGCCGATCGGAGCGGGCGAGACGGTCGCGGGGGCGATAGGCGCGGCGGCACCCGGAGCGGGCTGGGCCAGCGGGGGCAGGTGGCTCATGGCGTTCAGCCTAGAGGCAGCGCGTGCGAGGCCCGGCTCCGGGTGCGCGCGGGGCACGTTAGCCTGGTCGAATGCGCTTCGCCCACGTCCGCACGCCCGGAACCGACGGTCTCGAGCTGGCGGTCATCGCGGAGAGCCGCGCATTCCCCACACGCGCGATGTTCCCCGGCGCCCCGCACCTGCTCCAGGAGCTGATCGAGGGCGGCGACGACCTCCTCGACCGGGTGCGCGCGGCCGCGCTCGATCCCGATGCGCGGGGCACAGGCATCCCGCTCGAGAGCGTGACGTACGGGCCCGCCGTGCCGACCCCTCCCGTGGTGCTCGCCATCGGCCTCAATTACGCCGCGCACTCGAGCGAGCTGGGCCTGAAGGCCGACACGGCGCCGACCGTGTTCGTGCTGTGGCCGAACTCCCTGTCGGCGCACGACGAGACGACGACCTGGCGGCGCGCGCTCAGTGAGTCGGTCGACTACGAGGCGGAGCTCGGCGTCGTCATCGGGCGCCCGGCGAAAGACGTCTCGCCCGATGACGCCCTGGCGCACGTGTGGGGGTACACGGTGGTCAACGACATCACGGCGCGCGACATCCAGTTCTCCGAAGCGCAGTGGTCGCGGTGCAAGTCGTTCGACGGGTTCACCCCGAACGGCCCCTTCATCGTGACGGCAGACGAGATCCCCGACCCGCAGGACCTCCACATCTGGGCCGTCGTCGACGGACAGACGGTGCAGGATGCCTCGACGGGCCAGATGATCCGGTCCGTGGCGACCCTCGTGTCGCACCTCTCGCGCTCCGCGACGCTGCTGCCGGGGACGTTGATCTCCACGGGCAGCCCCGGGGGCGCCGGCTACTCGCGCGACCCGCAGATCTTCCTGCGCGACCGCTCGACCGTGACCGTCGGCGTCGACGGGATCGGCGAGCTCACGACCCACTGCCGCATCATCGGCTGATCCCCATCCTGCCCCACCCCTTCCCGCGAGCCGCTACGTAATGTGCGAGCCGCCACGATCCGTGCGGGCCGACACGTAGCGGCTCGCACGAACCGTAGCGGCTCAGGGCGCAGACGGGCCCAGGGTGCAGAAGGGCTCAGGGCGCAGACGGGCCCAGGGTGCAGAAGGGCTCAGGGCGCAGACGGGCTCAGCGGCCGGACTGCTCCAGAATCTGCTGGCAGGGGATGTTCACTCCCCAGACCGTCACGGTGGCGTTCGGGTCGTTGAGGCACGTGGTCGCGGCGTTCAACGAGGGGACGATGACGGCGAAGAACAGGATCACGGTGATGATCACGGAGATCGCGCCGATGACGATGGCGGCGATGGCCCATCCGTTGGTCCGGCCGGCCTTCTTCGACTGGACGAAGGCGACGATGCCGAGGATCAGCCCGACGATGTTGAAGAAGAACGACACGATGAACGCGACGATGCCGAGCGTCTTGCCGGGGTAGCTGGAGCCGGACCCCGAGCCGTCCGTGTACGCGGGCGCAGCGGAGTACGCGGGCGCCGAGTACGCGGGGGCGGATGCCTGCTGCTGCGCGGGCGGCGGGGTCTGGGCGTACTCGCCGTAGGCCGGCTGCGCGGGGGCGGCGGGAGGCGTCGGCTGCGCGGCGGGGGTGGAATCGGGGTTCTGGGGATCGGACATGTCGGTCTCCTGAGGTGGTGTCGGAGGGAGGCGTGATGGCGCCGGCGGTTCCGGCTCCCCCGACGCTAGCGGGCCTGTGCCCCCGAAGGCCAGAGGCCGCGCCGCCTCAGCCCTCGACGACGTTCTCGGCGGGCCGGACGACGGGGATCGCCTGCGTGACGGCCTCCAGGCCCGACAGACGTGCCGGAGAGAGCTGCTTGTCGACCTCTGCGCGGGTCATGAGGCCGGCCTCGACGACGAGGTCGCCGACGTTCCGGTGCGTGAGGAGCGCCGTCTTCGCGAGCGCCGCCGCCGCCGCATAGCCGATGAAGGGGGTGAGCGCGGTGACGACGCCGACGGAGGCTCCGACCATCGCGCCGAGGCGCTCACGGTTGGCGGTGATCCCGTCGACGCAGTTGACGCGCAGCGTCCGCATCGCGCGGCGCATCCACGTGATCGACTGGAAGATCGAGTGCGCGATGATCGGCTCGAAGGCGTTGAGCTGCAGCTGCCCCGCCTCGCTCGCCATCGTCACGGTCAGATCGGCACCCGCGACCGAGAACGCGACTTGATTCACGACCTCGGGGATCACGGGGTTGACCTTGCCCGGCATGATGGATGACCCGGCCTGGCGCGCCGGGAGATTGATCTCGCCGAGACCCGCCTGCGGGCCCGACGACAGCAGGCGCAAGTCGTTGCAGATCTTCGAGAGCTTCATCGCGTTGCGCTTGAGCGTCGACGAGAACGACATGAACGACCCCGTGTCGCTCGTCGCCTCGACGAGGTCATCGGCGGTGACGAGGTCGAGGCCGGTGATGTCGCGCAGATGCCGGAGGACCGCCGGCGCGTAGCCGGGGTGGGTCGTGATGCCGGTGCCGATCGCCGTCGCGCCCATGTTGATCTCGAAGAGGAGGTGACGGTTTTCGGTGAGGCGCTGGTGGTCGTAGCCGAGCGTCGTCGCGAACCCGTGGAACTCCTGCCCGAGGGTCATCGGCACGGCATCCTGCAGCTGTGTGCGCCCGATCTTGAGAATGTCGTGGAACTCCACGGCCTTCGTCATGAACGACTGCCTCAGCAGGTCGAGCTCGTCGAGCAGCGTCACCAGGTCGAGGCTGAGTCCGATCTTCACCGCTGTCGGGTACACGTCGTTGGTCGACTGCGAGCGGTTCGTGTGGTCGATCGGCGAGAGGAACGCGTAGTCGCCCTTCTCGCGGCCGGCCAGCTCCAGGGCGATGTTGGTGATGACCTCGTTGGCGTTCATGTTGGTCGAGGTTCCGGCGCCGCCCTGGACGACACCGACGACGAACTGGTCGTGGAACTCGCCCTCGATCACGCGCTGCGAGGCGCGGTCGATGAGATCGGCACGCTCCGCGTCGAGCACGCCGATGTCGCGGTTCGCCCGCGCCGAGGCCTGCTTGACCATCGCGAGCGCGATGACGAGGTCGCGATAGACGGAGATCGGCCGCATCGAGATCGGAAAGTTCTCCAGCGCGCGGGCAGTGTGGATGCCCCAGTACGCGTCGGCGGGGATCTCGAGGGATCCCAGGGAATCGGTTTCGGTGCGCGTCGTTGCGTCCTGTGCCATGAGTGCTCGTCCTTTTGGGTGTGTCAACTCGGGGTTCAGTCGGGGTGGGTCCGAGCCTACCCGCGGCCCCGTCCGCGCCAGATGTACACGACGTACAAGATCGCCGCGCCGACCGCCGCAGCGGTGGATGCCGGCGGCGGCGCCTCAGCGCTTGCGCGAGAACGCCTCGAGACGCTCCTGGGGGCTGAGCGCCGCCATCGCGGTGACCCATTCCGCCGTGAAGGTGTCGGCGGTCTCGGCGTCCCCCACGGGAACGACGGCGTGGGTGATCGTGTCGTCGTAGACGTGCACGAGGTGGAAGGACTGCCCGGCATCCATGCCGTTGACCTCCTCCGGCGGCCGCTGCAGGTTCATCGTGTAGCACGTCGCCGCGGCGACGCTCACGGGTACGCCGGCGAACGTTCCCGACGTCGAGTAGTGCAGGTGCCCGGCGAGTATCGCGCGCACGTCCGTGCCGGCGATCGCCGCGGCGAGGGCGGGCTGCGAGCGGAGTTCGAGGATGTCGAAGAACGGGATGTGGCTCGGGATCGGCGGGTGGTGGAGGGCGAGGATCGTCCCGAGCGGGGCGGGCTCAGCGAGGATGCCGCGCAGCCACGCGAGCTGCCCTGTGTCGAGATCGCCGTGATGCCACCCGGGGACCGAGGAGTCGAGGGCGATGAGCCGGAGGCCGCCGAGGTCCCAGACGCCGGTGACGGGCTCGGAGGTCGGCGCGCCGTCGAGCAGCCCCGCCCGGAGCGCCGGGCGCTCGTCGTGGTTCCCCGCGACCCACACGACGGGGGCGCCGAGGCGCGCCGCGACGGGTTCGACAGCGGCGCGGAGGGCGGCATAGGCCTCGGGCTCGCCGAGGTCGGTGAGGTCTCCCGTGAACACGATCGCGTCGGGGCGGACGCCCGCGCGCTCGACCGAGGCGAGCGTCGCCGCGAGGTTCGCCGCGGTGTCGTAGCGCCCGCCGAGCGGTCGGTTGCCGGCGAGCAGGTGCGTGTCGCTGACGTGGACGATCACCCGCCGCGCGGGCGGATGCTGACCGAACTGCACGGGCTCCATGCCGTCAGCCTAACGAGGGCCGCAGCTGGGCCACGTCGTCCCAGGGCGCCGCCCGCTCCCACAGGAGGCATCCACCTCTGCGCCCCAGCCGGACAGGTACCACCGCGGCCATCCTCCGCCGCGCGCACCGCAGAGCGCAGCCGGCGTCACTTGAGGACGAGCATGAGGATGCCGCCGAGCACGGCGAGCGCACACATCGCGAACGACGCGTAGGCCCCGGCGAGCGCCAGGTTCTTCTGCCCCTGCGTGAGCGGGCTCTTGCGCGCCGCCTTCTCGGCGGCCTTCGCGGCCTTGCGCGCCTCCTTCTCGGTGATCACCGTGATGGCGTCGGTGAACTCCGCCGGAGCGACCACCGGTGCCCGCCCCGCGCGGACGAGCAGGCGCAGTCCGAGTGCATAGAAGCCGACCACCAGAATGGCGCCGGTGAGCGCGGCGACGAACACCTCCACGAAGGCGAGCCAGTCGATCGTGATGTTCATCGCTGCGGGCCCTTCTTGTTCCGCGTGGCCTTGTTCACGCCGGCACCGGTCGAGGCGCGTTCGGCCGCACGGCGATCGTCCGCGGCCTTCTTGGCATCCGCCTTGGCCTTCTTCTTCCGCTCGGCTTTCTCGTGCGCCTCGGCTTCCGCCTTCAGACGCGCCTGCTCGCGCTGGATCGCCCGCTGACGGCGCGTGGGCGGCGGGTTGCGCTTCACCTTGACGGCGAGACCGGAGTCGGCGACCTCGCTCATCGCGTTGGAGGAGTCGACCTGGTCGCGACGCGAGTACGCGAAGATGCCGACGATGACGATCACGGCGAGCACGGCGTCGATGAGGATGCCCCACCCGCCGAAGAACACGACGAACAGCGCCGCGAGCGCGCCCACGGCGGCGGATGCCGGAAGGGTCAGCACCCAGCCGATCGCGATCCGACCGACCGTGCGCCAGCGCACGGTCGATCCGCGGCGGCCGAGACCCGAGCCGATGACCGAGCCCGAGGCGACCTGCGTCGTCGAGAGCGCGAAGCCGAGGGCGCTGGAGGCGAGGATCGTCGCGGCGGTCGAGGTCTCGGCCGAGAAGCCCTGCGCCGGCTTGACGTCGGTGAGTCCCTTGCCGAGGGTGCGGATGATGCGCCATCCGCCCATATACGTGCCGAGCGCGATCGCGAGGGCGCACGCGATGATGACCCACAGGTGCGGGTCGGCCTGGTCGGAGCTCTGCCACCCGACCATGATGAGCGCGAGCGTGATGACTCCCATCGTCTTCTGCGCGTCGTTCGTGCCGTGGGCGAGGGCGACGAGCGACGACGTGAAGATCTGACCCCAGCGGAAGCCGTCGCGCCCGTCGGGCTTGTTGTCGTATCGGCGCGTCAGCGCGTACGCGAGGCGCGTCGCGAGGAACGCGATGACCCCGGCGGCGAAGGGGGCGATGAGGGCCGGCAGGACGACCTTGCTCAGCACCATGCCGAAGTCGATCGCGCTGGCGCTCGCGCCCACGAGCGTTGCTCCGATCAGGCCGCCGAAGAGGGCGTGCGACGAGCTGGAGGGAAGACCCAGCAGCCACGTGAGCATGTTCCAGGTGATCGCACCGATGAGGCCGGCGAAGATTATCGGCAGGAACGCCAAGGGAGTGATCTGGTCTTCGCGGATGATGCCGTGCGAGATGGTCTTCGACACCTCCGTCGACAGGAACGCGCCGACGAGGTTGAGGCTCGCGGCGAGCGCGACGGCGACCTTCGGCTTCAGCGCGCCCGTGGCGATGGGCGTCGCCATCGCGTTCGCGGTGTCGTGGAAGCCGTTGGTGAAGTCGAAGAACAGCGCGAGCGCGATCACCAGGACGACGATGAGGGCAGCGGTTTCCACAGTTCGCTTTCCGTCGGATTTCAAAGGGAGTGCGCCGATGACATCGGCAGTGCGAACGAAGAGTTCACCGCGGTTTCATGTTCCGGCAACCGGACCACAGAAATCCTCGCACATTCCTCACGGCGCGAGAACAGGCCCAACCGGACGAAACCCGGACCCGACCGCAGACCGCCGCTCCGGGCGTGTCGACTACCGTGGAAGGGTGACTCGCGAACCTCTCGGCGTCCCCGTCGCCGCTGTCAGGCCCACCTCCCGCTCCCACCACGGCGACGACGTCGTGGACGACTACGAGTGGCTGCGCGCCAAGGAGGACCCGGACGTCATCGCGTACCTCGAAGCCGAGAACGCGTACACCGCCGAACGCACCGCTCACCTCGCGCCGCTGCGGCAGACGATCTTCGACGAGATCCGCTCCCGCACCCTCGAGACCGACCTGTCCGTCCCCACCCGGCAGGGCGACTGGTGGTACTACGGGCGCACCGTCGAGGGCAAGCAGTACGGCATCCACTGCCGCGCGCCGCTCGCCTCCGCGGACGACTGGACGCCGCCGCAGCTGACCCCCGGCGAGTCCGTACCGGGCGAAGTCGTGGTGCTCGACGGCAACCTCGAGGCCGAGGGCCACGAGTTCTTCTCGCTCGGGAGCTTCGACGTCTCGACCGACGGCACCCGCCTGCTCTACGGCGTCGACGTCGAGGGAGACGAGCGCTACACCCTCCGCATCCGCGATCTCGCGACCGGGGAGAACCTTCCCGACGTCGTCGAGAACACCTCCGCCGGCGCGTGCTTCTCCCCCGACGGCCGGCACGTCGTCTACACGACGGTCGATGACGCGTGGCGCCCCGATACCGTGTGGCTGCACGAGGTGGGCACGGATGCCTCCGCCGACGTGCGCCTGCACCACGAGCCCGACGAGCGGTACTGGGTCGGCGCCGGTTTCACGCGCAGCGAGAGGTACCTGGTCATCGAGGTGGGATCGTCGATCACGAGCGAGGAGTTCCTCGTCCCGGCATCCGACCTGCGCGCCGAACCCCGTGTGATCTGGCCGCGCCGCGAGGGCGTCGAGTACTCCGCGACGCACGCGATCGTGGACGGCGAGGACGTGCTCTACGTGCTCCACAACGACGGGGCGCTCGACTTCGAGCTCGTCCGGGTGTCGGCCGACGATCCCCAAGGGCCTCGCGACGTGGTGCTGCCGCACGTCCCCGGGCGCCGGCTGCTGGATGTCTCCGCGTTCCGCGACTGGGGCGTGGTGTCGTATCGCCGCGAGGGGCTCGCGCGTCTCGGCATCCTCGACTACGCCTCGGGTGAGGTCCGCGAACTCGACTTCGACGAAGATCTCTACGCCGCGGGGTCGGGAGGCAACCCGGAGTGGGCGCCGCCCGTCATCCGCCTGGGCTACGGCTCGTTCGTGACCCCCGGCACCGTCTACGACTTCGTCGTCGACACGGGCGAGTTCCTCCTGCGCAAGCGACAGCCGGTGCTCGGCGGCTACTCCGCCGACGACTACGGTCAGCGGCGCGAGTGGGCGACCGCCGAAGACGGCACGCGCGTTCCCGTCTCGCTGGTCTGGAAGCGCTCGTTCGGCGAGCCGGGCGCGGGAGACCCCCGCCCCGTGCACCTGTACGGCTACGGATCGTACGAGCACTCGATCGAGCCGGGCTTCTCGGTCGCACGCCTGTCGATGCTCGACCGCGGCGTCGTCTTCGCGATCGCGCACGTGCGCGGCGGCGGCGAGATGGGCCGGCAGTGGTACGAGGACGGCAAGCTCGCCCGCAAGCGCAACACCTTCACCGACTTCGTCTCGGTCGCCCGGCACCTGGTGGACACCGGCGTGACCTCGCCGTCGCTGCTCGTCGCCGAAGGCGGCTCGGCGGGCGGGCTGCTGATGGGCGCCGTCGCGAACCTGGCGCCCGAGCTGTTCGCCGGCATCCTCGCCGACGTGCCGTTCGTCGACGCGCTGACGACGATCCTCGACCCGTCGCTGCCGCTCACGGTCATCGAGTGGGACGAGTGGGGCGACCCTCTGCACGACGCCGACGTCTACGCGTACATGAAGTCGTACACGCCGTACGAGAACGTGCGTCCCGGCATCCGGTACCCGCGGATCCTCGCGACGACGTCCCTCAACGACACCCGGGTCTACTACGTCGAGCCGGCCAAGTGGGTCGCGCGCCTGCAGGCGGCAGGGGCGGATGCGCTGCTGAAGTGCGAGATGGTCGCCGGCCACGGCGGCGTCTCGGGACGCTACAACTCGTGGCACCAGCGGGCGTTCGAGCTCGCGTGGCTGCTCGACGTGCTGGGGCTCGCCGAGGGCTGAGTCCCCCGAGCGGGCGGGCGGCGCGGCATCCCCTCACCGACACAGGACATCTCACGAACGCAGGACGCGTGAGCTGTCTCTCACCCTCCCTTCGCGATATCTCCTGCCTACGTGATCACCGCATCGACCCCCATCACCGCAACGCGAGGTGGCGCTGCTGCGCCAGGGCCAGCGCGACGGTCGCGAGGACTTCGTCCGGATGGTGCAGCAGCTGCACGAGGTCGAAGCGGAGCACCGTGTACCCGAGGAGGGTGAGTCGCGTCCGCACGCAGGTCGCGACGCCGGTCGGATGCCTGATGGTGCGCGAACCCATCCAGTTGGACGACGAGACGCTCACCGAGCAGAGCGTCGACGGGGTGGCCGTCGATCCACACCTGCTGGCGCACAGGGACACCGAGAGGTGTCACGAGCGCGATGAACCGCGTCTCGAGCCCGGAATCGGAGAGATGGGATGCCATCTCCGCGAGCTCTCTGGCGCGCCCACGCCACGCGATGCCGGGGAGCATCCCGGCCGCGACGGCTCCCGTGCGGATCGCAGACTCCCAGACGCAGAGCGCATCGACGAGAGGGACGCAACCGGCGACGTGGAAGAGCGCGTTGATCACCGTATCGACGAGCTCGGTCGCGGGCACGGGCACGGGCGCCACCGCCCAATGCACGCGCGTGCCGGTCGTCTCGACGCGTGACGACGAGGGCTTCACCGCGAGGTGGATGTCGCCGTGATCCGGCGTCCACAGGCCTGCCCGAAGCGACGCACTGAGGCAGGTGAGACGCCCGCCCCGCGCGGCCGCGGAGACCAGCGCGGGGTCTGCTCCGTCGATCGCCAACCAGGACCGACGCACCCATCGCGCAGCGCCGTGGGCGATGGCGTGACGGATGCCGTGGGTCGTGAACCCCGCGGCGCGCAGCGCCGACGAGTGCGCGACACCGCCGCGCGCCGCCATCCAGGGGATCAGGTCGCCTCTCATGCCCCCAGCATCGTCATCCGACCTCTCGCGCGAGCGCGGGCTTCCCGGATCTGTGGAGCGATTCGGCATCCGGCCGCCTGTGGACAGACCGATGGAACCTCACCAAGGGAGGAGAAATCACGAGGACAGGACCCGGGACCGCTCCCTCGTCCTGTCCCGGTGACATCTCCTCCGTCGGTGACGCGCGCGCAGGCGCAGAATGCCTGTGGCGCGCGGTGACGCGCAGGATGCCTGAAACCAGGATGCCTGGGACGAGGATGCCGGGGACCAGGATGCCTGCAGCCGACGCGCCGCGGCGCTCAGCCGAAGAGCGCCGCGGCCTCTTCGTAGCGGTAGAGCGGGACGGTGTTGAGCTCGCCCAGCGCCTCTTCGAAGGGGACCCGCACGATGTCGGTGCCCTTCATCGAGACCATCTGACCCCACGCGCCGTCGACGACCGCGTCGGCGGCGTGCAGCCCCAAGCGCGTCGCGAGCACCCGGTCGAAGCCCGACGGCGACCCGCCGCGCTGGATGTGACCGAGAACGGTCGCCCGCGTCTCGATGCCCGTGATGCGCTCGATCTCGGGGGCGAGGATCTCGCCGATGCCGCCCAGGCGCGGGCGGTTGAAGGCATCCAGTCCCTTGTCGCTGTAGGCCTCGTCCATACCGGTGAGGGTGAAGCCCTCCGACACGACGACGAGCGGCGCGCGTCCGCGGTCATGGGCGCGCTGCACCTGCTCGCAGATCTCTTGGATCGACATCGGCACTTCGGGGATGCAGATGACGTGTGCGCCGGCGGCGATGCCCGAGTGCAGGGCGATCCAGCCGACGTGGCGGCCCATGACCTCGGCGACCATGCAGCGCTGGTGGGAGTCGCCGGTCGTGCGCAGGCGGTCCATCGCCTCGGTGGCGATGTTGACGGCCGTGTCGAAGCCGAACGAGTAGTCGGTGGCGCGTAGGTCGTTGTCGATCGTCTTCGGCACCCCCATGACGTTGATGCCGTCGTTGTACAGACGGTTGGCCGCAGCGAGAGTGCCCTCACCGCCGATCGCGATGATGCCGTCGATGTGGTGCCCGTACAGGGTCGCCTTGATGTTCTCGGCGCCCCCACGGGGGCCCTCGTAAGGGTTCGTCCGCGACGTGCCGAGGATCGTGCCGCCGACCTTGGACAGGCCCTTCACCTCGTGGCGGGTGAGCGGGAAGAAGTCGCCGTCCACGACGCCGCGCCACCCGTCGCGGATGCCGACGAACTCCGTGTTGTACGTTGTCGTCCCCTTCAGGACGGTGCCGCGGATGACCGCGTTCAGACCGGGGCAGTCGCCGCCGCTGGTGAGGATGCCGATCTTCATGTGGAGATCCTTTGACTCGGGTGCTCGGAGGGCGTCGCTGCCTGGAACGACACTATCGCCGGATGCCTCGTGGCTGCCACCGGCCCCGCCGTCGATAAGTCCTCGCGGACCCGGCGCACCGCGGGCGGGCGGCGCGCCGGGGGCGGTCAGGCCGCGCCGAGCGCCTGCCGGAGCAGGTGCATGAGCGCCGACATCTGCACCGAGTCGCTCGAGGTCGGGTCGACCTGCTGGCCGTCGAGGGCGCGCGCGGCGAGCGACTGCTTCGAGTCGATGAGCTCCGCGATCTTCGTGTCGATCGTGTGCGCGGCGATGATGCGCCACGCCGTGACCGGCTCGTCCTGGCCGATGCGGTGCACGCGGTCGATCGCCTGGGTCTGCTCGGCGGCGGTCCACGACAGCTCCGCGAGGACGACGTTGGAGGCTGCCTGCATGTTGAGGCCGACTCCGGCTGCGGTCAGCGAGCACACCGCGATCGCGACGTCGGGGTCGGCGTTGAACGCGTCGATCGCCTGCTGGCGGGCGGGCGTGGTCTGGTCGCCGCGGATCGAGACGGTCCGCAGGCCCGCGGCGGCGAAGTGGGCCTCCGCGGCATCCATGACATCGATGTGCTTCGCGAAGAACACGACCTTGCCGACCGAGCGCTGCAGCTGCGCGGCGTAGTCGGCGGCGAGCACCGCCTTCGCCTGACCGATCTTCCGGACCATCGTGAAGACGTTGTCGGCGCCGGTTCCCTGGGCCTTCGACTCCTCGAGCTCGCCGTGGGCGACCAGGCGCACGATGTCGTCGTCGGCCTCGCCGTAGACGACCTTGTCGCCGCGCGCCTCGATGATGCGACGGTACTTCGCGGCGAGCCGCTCGCCGAGTTCGCGCTCGGCGGCGCGGATCGAGCGGCCGTACTCGTCGTCGAGCTCGACGGGGAGGTCGGCGATGAGCTTGTCGGGGAGGTCGGCGGCGACGTCCTTCTTCTTCCGCCGGACGATGCCCATCGAGATGACGGCATCGCGCGCCTCGGGGTAGAACGCTTTGTCGGCGGGGGTGAAGCCGGTCGCGTCGAGCTTCTCCATGAGCTCGGGGCCGGGCTTCTCGCCGTTCGTCCACCCGAGGAACCGCCAGATCGCGTCGAAGTCCTCGACGTCGTTGATGAGCGGCGTGCCGGTCAGGGCGAGCATGAGCGGGTTCCGCACCTGCTCGCGGATGCGCGAGCCGAGCGCGAGGACGTTCTGCGACCGCTGCGAGCCGAGATTCTTGATGAAGTGGGCTTCGTCGACGACCATGCCCTTCAGGCCCAGCGACGACAGCCACGACAGATGCCGGTCGAGCACCTCGTAGTTGACGATGAAGACGTCCGCGAACGCGTCGACCTGGTCGCCGTCGCCGTGGATGACGGTCGCGCGGCGCTGCGGCGTCCACCGCTCGACCTCGCGCGCCCAGTTCATCTTGACGACGTTCGGAACGACGGCGAGCAGCGGATAGGCATCCGCGACGGATGCGGCGAGCACCGATTGCGCGGTCTTGCCGAGGCCGGGCTCATCGGCGAGGAGGAACGCGCGGTGGCCCTCGCGCACCGACTCGAGGAACCGCGACTGATGCGGCATGATCTCGAGGCCCTTGGGCGAGAGGCGGTCGAACTCGGGGACGGGCGGCAGGTCCATGGATGCCGAGGCACCGCCGGCGCCCGTCTCGAACGCCTTGTAGAGCGGCCCCATGAGCTCCCAGCCGTCGAGCCGGCGGCGCGCGGTGGACACCGGCGCGCGGAGCGTCAGGTCGGGCGCGAGGAACGGGTTCGACTCGCGGCGCGCCTCGATCTGCGGCGGGGTCACCTGGCGCTCGGCGAGCGCGGCCGGGACGACGGGCGCCTGACCCCAGCTCTGCGCGGCCGGGGCCGCATCGGTGATGATGAGCTCGTCGTCGGGAAGCTCGGCCCCCGACTCGAGCAGCCAGTCGCGGCGCATGCGCTTCGCGACCGGCGAGGTGGCCTGGTCGACCTCGAGCAGCTGGATCAGCGACGTGTCGCGGGCGGCGGTCTTGGCGAGGATCGTCGCGACGCCGTCGAGACGCTTCAGCAGCTCGGCGCGCGCGGCGGTCGGAATGGTCTCGTCGGCCTTGACGCGGGCGCGCTCCTCGCGGACGAGGAAGGCGATGACCTGGAACTTGACGCGGTTCGTGGGGCCCAGCTTTCCGCGCTGGGACTTCGCCTCGACCTCGCGCACCTTGCGCGCGAGGATCGGGATGAGGGGCGCGTCGTCGTCGCGACGTGCCGAAGAGCCCTTCCGCCGACGGGCGGGGGCTGTGGATGCCGTAGGCGGCATGCTCCTCCTGAGCTGACGTGCCGGTGCGAACCGGCGAGGTGCCGACCGTGGATCAACGGCCGGGCAGTGCCCGCGGCCGGGGCCGCGGAGGCGAACACGAGGACTGCTCCCCCGGCTGCGGGCACTCGCTTCTGCGAGCTGCGGCGACGGGAGGCGCGATGTCCCCGGCATCCATTCTAGCGCCCCGCGCCTCCCCGCGCTGTCGCCTCCCCGCGCTGCGCCGCGCCGCCGCGCGCCCCGCCTCGCCCCAGGCTCGCGAATCACCGCTGGTTTCGCGAATCACCGTGCGATTCGCGTTCAAGCGGCGGTGATTCGCGCATCGGGCGGTGATTCGCGAGCCGGACGGCGGGCGGTAGTCAGCGCGCGGAGCGCAGGCGCAGGCTGTTGAGCACCACGAAGACGCTCGAGAACGCCATCGCGGCGCCGGCGATCATCGGGTTCAGCAGGCCGAGCGCGGCCAGCGGGAGAGCTGCGACGTTGTACGCGAATGCCCAGAACAGGTTTCCGCGGATGACGCGCATCGTGCGCCGACTGAGAGAGATCGCCGTGACGACGGGCGCGAGTCCGTGGCCCGCGAGAGCGATGTCGCTCGCGTGCATCGCGGCATCCGTGCCGCCGCCCATCGCGAGACCGAGGTCGGCGGTCGCAAGCGCGGCCGCGTCGTTCACGCCGTCACCGACCATCGCGACACGGTGACCGGATGCCTGCAGCCGCTCGATCTCCGCGACCTTCCCCTCCGGGAGGACGCCCGCGATCACGGTGGGGATGCCTGCCGCGCGCGCGGCGGCCCGGGCGGCGCCCTCGTTGTCGCCCGTCAGCAGTACGACGTCGAGGCCGAGGCGGCGCAGCTCCGCGACCGTCTCAGCGCTGTCGGGGCGCACGTCGTCGGCGACGGCGATGACCGCCTGGACCTCACCGTCCCACCCGGCGACGACGGCGGTCGCCCCGGCAGACTCGGCATCCGCGATCGCGGCGAGCGCGTCGTCCGGCAGGGACGCAGCCTCGGCCGCCGGCGCCTCGACGATCTCCGCGGCGAACGCCGGCCGCCCGGCAAACACCGCGTGCCCGTCGACCGTCCCGGTGACGCCGCGGCCCGCGAGCCCGGCGAAGTCCTCGACGGGCAGATGCGTCGTCGAGAGCGCGGTGAGGGCCTGCGCGATCGGGTGCTCGGATGCGTGCTCGAGCGACCCGACGAGGCGGGCGATGTCGTCGGCATCCGCTCCCGCGACCGGGGTGACGGACGACACCGCCATCGCGCCCGAGGTGACGGTGCCCGTCTTGTCGAGGACGACGGTGTCGATGCGCTCGGCGGATTCGAGGGCCTCGGGCCCCGTGATCAGCACACCGAGCTGCGCGCCGCGCCCCGTCCCCACGAGGATCGCGATGGGGGTGGCGAGACCGAGCGCGCACGGGCACGCGATGATGAGGACGGCGACCGCGGCCGTGAAGCCCGCGGCGATCGACGTGCCGGAGAAGCCCCCGACGATCATCCAGACGAGCAGGGTGAGCACCGCGAGGCCGATCACGACGGGGACGAACACCGACGAGATGCGGTCGGCGAGGCGCTGCACGCGGCTCTTGCCGGCCTGCGCGTCTTCGACGAGGCGCGCGAGGTGCGCGAGGCGCGTATCCTCGCCGACCGAGGTCGCGGCCACCACGAGACGACCGTCGGCGGCGAGGGTGCCGCCGGTGACGGCGCTGCCGAGGGATGCCTCGACGGGCACCGACTCGCCGGTGATCATGCTCTCGTCGAGCGAGGCCTGGCCCGCGACGACGACGCCGTCGGTGGCGACCTTCTCCCCCGGGCGGACCAGGAACCGATCGCCCACGCGGAGGGTCGCCGCGTCGACCCGCGTGCCGTCCTCGAGCTCGACGTCCTTCGCCGCGAGCTCCATGAGCGAGCGGAGCGCCGCGCCCGCGCGCCGCTTGGAGCGCTGCTCGATGAACCGACCGAGCAAGAGGAAGACCGTGACGGCGGCGGCGACCTCGAAATACACCAGCGACGACGGGTCGTGCACGGGTCCGAACAGGGCCGAGTCGTGCGTCATCCCGATCCGCCCGGCGGTGCCGAAGATGAGCGCCCACAGGCTCCAACCGAACGCCGCGCCCGTGCCGAGCGTGATGAGCGTGTCCATCGTCATGCCGCCGTGGCGGAGGTTCGCGAAGGTCGCCCGGTGGAAGGGCCACCCGCCCCACAGCACGACGGGCGCGGTCAGGATGAGCGACACCCACTGCCATCCGGGGAACTGCAGCGCCGGGACCATGCCGAGCGCGACGACGGGCGCCGCGAGGATCGCGCTGACGATCAGGCGCGTGCGCAGGGTGGTCGCACCGGCACGGTCCTCGACCTCGTGCGCGTGGCCCGCGGCATCCTGGCCGGCGGCGTCCTGGCCCGCGGCGCCCCCGTCCGCGGCGCCCCCGGGCTCCTGGCCCGCGCGGGCGTCAGCGACGCCGTCGTGCCGGGGGGATGCCGCAGGCTGAGGCATCCGACGGACGGACGCCTCGTATCCCGCTTCGCGCACCGCCGAGAGGAGCGCCTCGGGGGCAAGGGCTTCGGGATAGTCGACGCGTGCCGACTCGGTCGCGAGGTTGACGGACGCCGTGACGCCGTCGAGCTTCTGAAGCCGCTTCTCGACGCGGGCGACGCAGCTCGCGCAGGTCATCCCCTCGATGTCGAGGACGGCGTGCGCGCGCGACGACTCCGCGGGAGCGGCGGGCGCTGTGGTGCTCATGGTGCTGTCGTGCTCATCGCGTCGTGGTGCTCGGGCGGATTCAGCGCGCGCCGACGAGCGTGTACCCGGCTTCGTCGACCGCCGCGGCGACATCGGCGTCCGACAGCGCGGCGGCGGCGTCGACGGTCAGGACGCCCGCGGCGACATCGACGCGCACGTCGTTCACGCCGTCGATCTTCCGCACCTCGCGGCTGACGGCTCCGGCGCAGTGCGCGCAGGTCATGCCCTCGATGGTGTAGGTCTGCTCGGTCATCGTGTCTCCTCGTTCGTCCATGACTCCCCGACGATAACAGGATACCCCCCTGGGGTATTCCGCGGCGTACCCTGGAACCATGGCCACGATCACCGAGCGAGACCTCGCCGCCACCATCGACCACGCGATCCTCAAGCCCGAGCTCACCCGCGCCGACGTCGACGCCGAGCTCGACATCGCCGCCGAGTGGAAGGTGTTCAGCGTGTGCGTGCGCCCGAGCGACATCCCGCACGCGGTCTCTCGCTTGGACGGCACCGGCGTCGCGGTCGGCACCGTCATCGGCTTCCCGCACGGCACCACCTCGACCGCCGCGAAGGTCGCCGAAGTGCGCCAGGCCCTCGCCGACGGGGCGACCGAGTTCGACATGGTCATCAACATCGGGTGGCTGCGCTCCGGATTCGACGCCGAGGTCGTCGCCGACATCGCCGCCGTCGTGGATGCGGCATCCGGACACATCACCAAGGTGATCCTCGAGACGGCACTCCTCGACGACGAGCAGATCGCGCGCGGAAGCCGCCTCACCGAGCAGGGCGGCGCGGACTTCGTCAAGACCTCGACGGGTTTCGCGGGCGGCGGGGCGACCGTCCCCCACGTCGAACTCATGCGCGCGAACGTCAGCCCCCAGGTGCAGGTCAAGGCATCCGGCGGCGTCCGCAGCTATGCCGACGCGCTCGCGATGCTGGATGCCGGAGCCACCCGCCTCGGCACGAGCGGCAGCGCGGTCATCCTCGGCGAGGCGCGCCGCGTCGACGCCGGTGAGCAGGCGACGGGCGCGGTCGACTCCGGCTCGTACTGAGCCCCGCGTCGCACGGAGCCCGGGCAGCCCGCGTCGCGCTCGGGGCGGGATCAGCCGCGGAGCGCGACCCGCACACGGGCGACGTCATCGGCCATCTGCGCGATGAGCGTGTCGATCCCCTCGAATGCGACCATGCCGCGGATCCGGTGCGTGAACTGCACCTGCACCCGGTGGCCGTAGAGGTCGAGGGCCGTCTCGTCGAGCACGTACGCCTCGACCTGACGCGCGTCGACATCGTCGAACGTGGGGTTCGTGCCCACCGAGATCGCCGCCGGGTAGCGCGTGACGGGCGCGTCGGATGCCGTGCGGCCCGACGCCGGGTCGATCGGTCCGAGGTCGAGGAGCCACCCCGCGTACACGCCGTCGGCGGGGATGAACCCCTCGGCATCCGGCGACAGGTTCGCCGTCGGGAAGCCCAGTTCGCGCCCGCGCTTGAGACCGTGGACCACTTCGCCCTGCACCGTGTGCGGGCGTCCGAGCAGGCTCGCCGCGTCTTCGACGTCGCCGACCGACAGCACGTCGCGGATCCACGTCGACGACACGCGGCGTCCCCCGCCTTCGACGTCGCCGACGACGTCGACCTCGAAGCCGTATTCCGCGCCGAGCTCGGCGAGCAGCGCCGGGTCGCCGGCGCCGCGGTGTCCGAAGCGGAAGTCGTCCCCGACCATCACCGTCACCACCCCCAGGGCGTCGACGAGCACGTGCTCGACGAACGCGCGGGGCTCGAGGCCGGCGAGGCTCTCGTCGAAGCGGAGAACGAGGGTCGCGTCGACTCCGGCATCCGCCAGCAGTGACAGCTTCTGATCGACGCTCGAGAGCGGATCGGGGCAGAGTTCGGGACGCAGCAGGCTCAGCGGGTTCCGGTCGAACGTCACCGCCACGACGCGGGCGCCGTCCTCCGCAGCCGTCACGCGGGCACGGTCGATGACCGCCCGGTGACCGGAATGGACACCGTCGAACTTGCCGATCACGACGACCGACGGTCCGAAGCCTGCGGGCACGTCGCCCGGCGCGCGGAAGACGATCACCAGCTCGACCCTTCGACGACCGGCTCGGGCTCGCGCTCGGGCGCGCCGTGCCTGTGGGTGACGAGCCACCAGAGACCCACGAACGGGAGGACGAGCGGCACCCAGAAGTAGCCATAGCCGAACCCCGACCACACCGTCGCGTCGTGGGAGAAGAGCTCCGGATGCGTGAGGCTGAGGGTCCCCACGACGAGGACGCCGACGAGTTCGAACACGATCGCGATCCACGCGATGACGTACCAGGTGGCGCTCTGCGAGAGGATTAGCGCGATCGTCGCGAGGATGTAGACCAGCGCGGATGCTGCCGACAGCGAATACGCGAGAGGAGCGTTGTCGAAGTCCTCGACGATCTGCACGAGCGACCGCCCGGTCGCGGCGAGTGCCATGATCGCGTAGACGACGACGAGGACCCGGCCGATGCCGGTCATTCGAGGGCGGGACGCGGGCGACATGACCTGTCCATGATAGTTCGGGTGGCGCGCGGCCAGGCCCGGCTCGCGCGGGTGAGGGATGCCGTCGTCAGAGCGCCGGGGTCGTCCAGATGACCTGCATGCGCCACACCATGATCGCAACAGCCAGGGCGCCGATCCCCATGATGACGGTGCTCCAGCGGCTGCGCTCGATGAGCGCCCAGAAGACGACCGCGGGCGGGATGAGCACCGCGGAGACGAGGTACACCCAGTACTCCAGGGCGCTGCCGAGGGGCGGGTTGCCCGCGAGGGGCGACACGATCGCGATGACGACCTGCGCGAGCAGGAGCAGCAGGATGAGCGCCATGCCGCCGACGGTCACGTCGCCGGGGCGCCTCCCCGCGAGGCCCGCGACGATCGCGGTGACCCCCACGATCACCGCGACGACGATCTCCACGATCGTGAACCAGAGGATCACGAGGCGCCCTCGGACATGTTCATCGCGCTCTTGACGTCGTCGCCGCGGCGCTCGACGATTCCGACGAGCGCGCCGTCGGGATCGATCGCGGCGGCTGTCGGGGTCGCGAGACGCGCTGCGGCGCCCGCCAGGCGCTTCCCGTGGCGGAGGTCGCGCGCCTCGTCGGCCGTCACCGAAAAGGCACCGAGGACGGCGGCGGCGACCTCGGCGGGGCGTGCGAGCGGGGCATCCGGCGTGATCTCGGTGACGGCATCCGCCACCTCGAACGGGCCGATGCGGGTGCGGCGGAGGGCCGTGAGGTGGCCGCCCACGCCCAGGGCGGCGCCGAGGTCGCGGGCGAGGGCCCGGATGTAGGTGCCGCTCGAGCAGTCGACGACGACGTCGAGATCGATCGCGCCGTCGGGGGCCGTCTCGCCCGGCGCCGGGCGGCGGGCGACGATGTCGAAGCGGCTGACGGTGACGGCGCGGGCCTTCAGCCGGACCTCCTCGCCCGCGCGGGCGAGGTCGTAGGCGCGGCGGCCGTCGACCTTGATCGCCGAGACGGTGCTGGGGATCTGTTCGATCTCGCCGGTGAGGGCGGCGACGCCGTCCGCGATACGCGCGTCCGTCACGGCGGCGAGGGCTGCGGCATCCGCTCGGCCGGTCACGTCGCCGTCGGCGTCGTCGGAGTCGGTGGACACCCCGAGGCGGATCGTCGCCTCGTAGGTCTTGTCGAGCCCGACGATGAAGGTGAGCAGGCGCGTCGCCGGCCCCACCCCGAGGATGAGGAGGCCGGTCGCCATCGGGTCGAGGGTGCCGGCGTGGCCGATCTTGCGGGTGTTCAGCGCGCGGCGCGCGCGGGCGACGACGTCGTGGCTCGTGACGCCTCCGGGCTTGTCGACGAGCAGGATGCCGTTCGGGGCGGCGGAGGACTCGGGCACTCCCCCAGCCTACGTGGACACAACTCAGGCAATTCCGCCCTCGCAGGTGTCTCCGAGGCTCCGTGACGCGATTCTGCCTGAGTCACGTCCAGGGTCGCCTTGGTCGGGGGTCGCGCGGCGCCGCCGCCGTAGGCTGGGCGGATGCCCGATCTCGCGACCCCGCTCATCGCGTGGTACCGCGACAACGCGCGCGTCCTGCCGTGGCGGGCGCCGGGGTTCGGGGCGTGGGGCGTGCTCGTCAGCGAGTTCATGCTGCAGCAGACGCCGGTCGCCCGCGTCATCCCGCACCTCGAGGCGTGGCTCGAACGCTGGCCGACGCCGACCGATCTCGCCGCCGACGCGCCCGCCGAGGCGGTGCGGCAGTGGGCGAACCTCGGCTACCCGCGCCGCGCGCTGTGGCTCCATCGCGCCGCCGTGGAGATCCGCGACCGGCACGACGGCGTCGTGCCCCGCGACGTCGAGGCGCTCCTCGCCCTCACCGGGATCGGTGACTACACGGCGCGCGCGGTCGCGGTGTTCGCCTACGGCGACCGGCATCCCGTGGTCGACACGAACACGCGCCGCGTCATCGCCCGCGCGGTCGCAGGGCGCGCGCAGCCCGGCCCGCCGGCCAAGCGCGACCTCGCCGACATGGACGCGCTGCTGCCCGGCGACGACAGGGATGCCGCGGTGCTCAACGCCGCGATCATGGAGCTCGGCGCCGTCGTCTGTACCGCCCGCGCGCCGCGCTGCGACGCATGCCCCATCGCGTATACGTGTAGGTGGCGCGCGGCGGGATACCCCGACACCGGCGACGAGCGGCGTCGCCAGGCGCGTTATGAGGGAAGCGACCGTCAGGCGCGCGGGGCGATCCTGCGGGTGCTGCGCGAGAGCGCGTCTCACGCGGTGGCGCAGGATGCCGTGGTGCCCGACTGGCCGGATGCCGCGCAACGCGACCGGGCCATCGACTCCTTGATCGCCGACGGGCTGATCGAGGCGGTCGAGGGTTCATTGCGTCTGCCGCGCTGACGCCGCGGGCTGCGCGGACGCGGCCGGCTGCGCCGGATCGTCGGCGAGTCGACCGTCGAGCTGCGATGAGCGGAACGCTCCGCACAGCGCCATCACGGCGATCACGAGGAGGCAGGCGATCCACATCGACACGCCGATCGGGCCGGCGAGCGTCGCGAGAGGAGACGAGTCGGCCGCGACGACGAGCGCGCCCATGCCGGCGGAGGCGTTGAAGGCCCCGTGTCCGAGGACGGCGGGCCACACCGATCCGGTGCGCAGGCGCGTCCACCCCAGGATCACCCCGATGAGCGCCGACCCGACGATCATCATCACGACGCCGAGGACGTTCGGTTCGCCGAAGTTGTACCCGAGCAGGATGAGCGGGGCGTGCCAGAAGCCCCAGAACGCGCCACTCAGCACGAGCGCCGGCCAGACACCGAGTGGACGAAGAGCGGGCAGAAGCCAGCCGCGCCAGCCGACCTCCTCACCGAAGGCGAAGGGGATGTTGATGAGGGCGGCGACCGGGATCGCCGCGACCTGCAGAGCCACGATCAGTCCGGCGGGCGGCAGCGTCGCACCCGCCGGGAGCGTCCGCTCGAGCATGGCGACGAAGCCCGAGAATCCGACGAGGTCGAACTGCGCGAAGCCCAGCGCCCCGGCGATGACGAGGGAGAGGGCGACGAGGAGCGGCATCGCGAAGATCATCGCGGCCGTCCACCCGATCGTCCGACCGATGGGCCGGAGCGGCCACATCCCGAGTCGGCGGAGGACGGCACGCGCGCCACGCAGACCGCCGCCCTGCCGGTCCACGAGAAGCGCGGGAATCGTGGCGAGTGCGGGGGTGAACATCATCGCGGCGGCGACGATCGGGAGCAGGGGGTCGGCGAGGCCCCGGCCCCCGAGCCACAGCGGCAGCGCGACGAGCCAGGCGAGGACGACGGCGGTGATCGCGAAGACCGCGACAGCACGCCAGGGAACGCGAGCGGGTGCAGCGGAGAAGAGCGGGACGGAATGAGTGTGCGCCATGCCGTCAGGCTACGAGCGGCGCAACGGTGGCGGATCCCCCGCCCGAGGGAAGCCGGTAGGGGGATGCCGGGCGTGGGGTGCCGGAGCCACACCCCCTTCGCGGGGCGGATCGTCGGCGCGCATCGTCGCCATCGGCGGGGATGCCGACGATGTGCGCCGACACTTCCGCTTCAGGCGACGATGTGCGCCGACGAATGACGCGCGCGAGCTCGATACGCCGCTGCTGCGCGACCGGCGGCACTCGATCACCGGAGGCGTGTGCGGGGCTCAGGCCTCGTCGTCGTCCTCGCGGGGCTTGATGTAGGGGTCGGCGTCGCCGGCGTACGCGGCGCCGGCCGCGAGGCCGGCGACGGCGGCATCCCTCTCCTGCGCTTCACGGAGGAGGTCGGCGATGTGGCCGGCCGTCTCGGGGAGCGCGTCGGGGATGAACTCCAGCGACGGAGTGAGCCGGACGCCCAGCTGCTTGCCGACGTCACTGCGGATCATGCCCGTCGCGGCCTTCAGAGCCGCGGCGGTGTCGGCGCGCTCCTCGTCGGAGCCGTAGACGGTGTAGAACACCGAGGCATGCTGCAGGTCGCCGGTCACCCGGACGTCCGTGATCGTGACGAAGCCGAGTCGCGGGTCGCGCAGGCCCTTTTCGAGCCGCTCCGCGACGAGCACCCGGATGCGGTCGGCCATTCTGGCCTGTCGTTCGTTCGCCATCTCTCTCTCACTTTCTCCTGCGGGGCAGGTGGACCGAGGT